>JAYYVF010000020.1:0-103964 GCA_036343635.1 Candidatus Latescibacterota bacterium
TATGTAAAAGAAGCTCGTTCTAGGGGAATTATCTTTGACACCGGACATGGTGGGGGATCTTTTTGGTTTCGCATAGCTGTTCGAGCGATGGAGCAAGGTTTCCCACCGGATACGATCAGTACAGATCTCCACAAAAGCAGCCGTATGCGTCCAAATGCAACAATGCCCACAACAATGTCAAAGTTCCTAGCTATGGGTATGCCAATAAATGAAGTGATTTATCGATCAACTCAACGCCCAGCCGAAGTTATACAGCGGCCTAGCCTTGGCCATATGAGTATTGGAGCGGAAGCGGACGTAACAGTACTAAAATTGAATGAAGGCAATTTTGGATTCGTAGATTCAGGAGGAGCTAAACTTACCGGTACCCAAAACTTAGATTGCGAAATGACGTTGCGTGCCGGCCGGATTTTATGGGACGTAAATGGTAGAAGTAGGCCTGAGTGGGAAAACCTGGGAGACTACAAACAAGTAGAATAGTGTAAAACCGTCCAAGTAAAATATCTTTTCAAGACCCCGGTAATTTAGGCGATATATAATATACAACAGCATCGGCAACTAATTTTATATAACCACAGCCATACCCAAATTTTGGTTCTGTGAATTGGGTCGAGACGTAATGAAGTATTAAAATTTCTAAAAGCAAAGAATACCATATAAAGTTATATTAATAGATTAGATTAGGTCTATAAATTACTCCCTATTAATAAGATAAGTAATATTAATTATGTGTATAGATCTGTTGTAAAATTACTTGAAGAAAACTACTTTTGTCTATATATACTGGAAAAAAAGATTTTACCGTATGGAGAGAAAAAGATTAGGAATTGGGCTGTTAAATTAAAGTTAATGCTTTGTATAAATATCTGTTGACCAAAACAGAAAACTATTGTACTATTCTTCTGTTTACCCCTTAATATCATAAATCTCAATTTGCGAGGAATTATATGCAGAATCTGCATGACGAAGAGAGCACCTTACGTCTCTACTTCGATGATATTGCTGAGTCTACTCCCCTCAGCCGAGAACGTGAAGTTGAACTGGCTGAACAAATAAAAAACGGGGACGATCGGGCACGCGACGAAATGATTCGGTCAAATCTACGTTTCGTTGTTGACGTTGCCAAAAAGTATCAGAATCGCGGTTTATCACTTTCTGATTTAATTAGTGCAGGAAATTTAGGTCTTATTACGGCAGCGGATCGATTTGATGGAACCAAAGGTTACAAATTCATTTCGTATGCCGTTTGGTGGATTCGTCAATCGATTCTACAAACTCTTGCTGAGCATGTCCGAACCGTAAGACTTCCCCTAAATAAAGTCAGTCTTCTTAAAGACATATCTAAAGCTTCAAGAAAACTTGGACAAGACAGGGAAGGTGATCCGGACATAGAAGAGATAGCAAAAGAGTTAGAAGTACCAGCCGAAGAGGTCTTGGAAACAATATTGAGTGCTCGCTCCGTTACCTCTTTGGATGAATCATTTACAGATGATGATGAGCGCAGTTTAATGAACACGCTCCCTGATCAGTCTCTCGAATCACCCGATGCCGACATCCTAAGAGAATCGGCTCGGGTTCAGCTAGAAAATGCCCTTAATTCCCTCGATGAGCGCGAATTACGCATCATACGTCTTTACTTCGGCCTTGATGGTAACGAAGCCTTGACGTTAGAAGAAATCGGTGATATGATGAGCCTCACGCGGGAGCGTATCAGGCAACTTAAAGAACGAGCTTTGAGTAAATTGCGTCATCCTTCACGCAATAAGCAACTTGAAAGCTTGACCGCGGAGGTATAATCACCGGTAGCAATTATTCTCTGGAATATTGGGGGGATACCGAAGCGGTCAAACGGGGCAGACTGTAAATCTGTTGTCTTCGACTTCGTAGGTTCGAATCCTGCTCCCCCCACCATCTTTAGGGAGGCTCTTAAATACAAGAGTCTCCCTACTTTTTTAGGCTAAAACCCTACCCTCAGCAACATCCTAATTCCTAACTGATGCCAAATGGAAAATAATAATGTGTGAAAAATTATTACAACCCCTTACGGTGGTTACGCACTTTTACATACTTTTGCTCACTGATTTGGTGTCTTAATTGGTGTCTTGCTATTTTGTGCAGTAAAAGGGCATCACAAAGAAACCAACTCCTTGCCGTCCTTCGTCATTTCAATTCTCAATGTATTCTCAAGAATAACTTCAGAGCCATTCCCCCTTATTCTATTACCATTTTTAGGATGGACAATATCCTAAGGAAATAGCCGGGTATCCTCTTTGGATTCAATAATTGACGGGGAACATTTTTAAAATACCCTCTAATTCTTCTGGTCCCTCATAATCATCACTTGAATCATCTAACCCGGACGCAGCAATTATTATGACGAGAAAAAGCCAAAACAAAGATCTTCTTAATTTTGACGGACGACTCCCGTCGACATTTGTAAAAACATGTTTCACTTCATCAAAACGATAAGAAACCAACTCTTTGCTGTCCTTTGTCATTTGAATTTTCAATGGCTTCTCAAGAATTACTTCAAGGTCATGTCCTCTTATACTATCACCATTTTTAAGATGTACCACGTCCCACCGGAATGAGCTGGTATCCTTTATGGGTTTTGCGTGCGGAAGGATTTTTTTAATTTCTGTAAATTTAATAACGGTATCATAAAAAGCTTTTCTCACACCACCAAGAGATCCTTCTTTCCCACTCAATATGTCCCCGGCCGTATTTTGTTTAATTATTTTTCTCTTGAAGACCTTTCCATCTTTCATATGCACGTCAAAATATTTAACTCGGTATTTTGACTTTGAAGATACTATTACTTCTTTTTTGCGACCTTTTAACAAATCATTAGGATTGACAACAACTAATCCTGAGTATTCAGTATCAAGCTTTAAGCGCCATACATATTTTTCGATGATCTCTGAGGGGCCCAAGGCCAATTCTGTCCTATTTGTCTTTACGCGCTCTTCATACTTTTTGATGATCCGCCCTCTGTGCTGCCTACTATCTTTGAGGTATATATTTAAATCGCCATCATCATTTACCATGTCGCAATATGTAACAATATCTTTATCCTCATGTAGCCTCAAAACAAGTTCTTTTACTCGATGCGCTTCTATGACATCTCCTCCCTGCAGTAGCAGTGCTCCATCCTCATTTTGTCCGATAACTTCGCCGATTAGCATCTCACCGTTTTTCAGTTGAACTTCATCTGTCAAGTTTGTAGCGAAACAAATATTAGTATTACAGAAGGATAAAACGAGGAAAAGAAAAATATAATTTCTCATAAAAAACCTCAGTATAATAATGTGATATTGAATCAGATATCTACAGTTACTACTTGTCTAAATAATATCACATGCGCAGAACAAACTACTCAAGGTCTATACATGAAATTTAATTGCCGTCAGGCAACGATTTTTTTGTGAGATTGGATGAAGATTTGGAGCGACTCGTTAACAACTATAACATGCAAGGTAACTATAAATTACTATCTCCGTGTTGCACGTCGGCGCTTTAAAAGCTGTAAATCTGTTGTCTTCGACTTCGTAGGTTCGAATCCTGCTCCCCCCACTATCTTTAGGGAGGCTCTTAAATACAGGAGTCTCCCTACTTCTTTCGCGTAAAACCCTACCCGTAGCACCCCTCTAACTCTTACCCGATGCCAACTGGCGAATTATAATGTGAAAATATTTACTACGGCCTATTGGCGTTGGTTACACACTTTTACTACCTATTACTCACTGATTTCCTGTAATATTTACTGTTAGTGCTACATTGTGCAATAACATACCGTATTTTATTTTGAGGGGGAAAACTATAAGTTTTTTAAAAAAGGGCAAAAAAGAAAACACCGTAGATAAAGTTCGAGCCAACATTGTACTTTTATACAATCTTATTTTAATTCGGAATCGTTTTCTTCGATAAAAAAATCATATAGGTGTGATTTAAATTCTACGACCCTATTACGAAAGGTATCTATAATAAGCGGGCTATAATAAGAACCTATACAGAAGAAACTATTGCGCCCCTCCTGCCCTGCGAACAGTAGACGGCTCTATAAAAGCATCCGCGACAGCCATCCGAACCTTCTCTGACTCATAATAGCCATCTTCTACCCGCTTTTTAATCCACGCGAGCCTCTCGCTTTGGTTTCGAGGAAGTTCATTTCCAGTAGTTACATACTCCGGGATTTTATGATTGCTTTTAAATTTCATAGGTAATTTTCGCCCCTATGTTAGTTATCGGCAATATAATAAAAGTATCCAGAAATTATGCTTTTAAATTTATCTTTCTAACGCTTTAACTCATTGCGTATTGCCCTGAGATTTTCCATGTTATTTTCAGAAAGCCTGGAAATAACTTCAATAACAAATGTTGCGATAACCGATAGGCATAGAGTTAACACTACAGAAATAATCAATATTAACGTTCGGTTCGGCGAACTACGTATTTCCGGGATAATAGCCGGATCTAATACGTTCAGCGTAGGTATATCCTGTGCTTTGCTAAGCTTTGCATCTTCCAATTGGGCAGCCAAAAAAGCTAAGACCTGTTCATCAACTTTTAATTCCAGAACTAATTGACCATACTCCAAGGCCAGATTTGGCCACTCCCGAATTGATGGCCCCATTGCTGCATACGTCGTACTTTTATTTTGACCACCTGACCCAACAACCTCAAAAAGTTGCGCTCTAAGTTCATCAATCTCCATTTGAAGAAGCTGACTTTCCTCATGGTCTGGATGTAGCCGACGAGAGGCAACCCCTAATTTAACTTCGAGCAAAGCAAGTTCCTGAACTAAGCGCTGAGTCAATTCGAATAAAGCAGTTGTCTGTGCAGAAACATCTACAATGCCCTTTTCTTGTTGGAAGCGTTGTATTACCAAAACTTTTTTTTCAATTCCCTGCTGTACGGATTGCATTCTTTCTTTTAAAAAATCGACCAATTCACCTGCCTGAATCTGTTGGTTTTCCCTATTCACCCTATCCAATTCTCGTCCCAAGGCATCAGCCATATGCGATGCACCTATAGCCGATGATGCCTCTACAGAAATTACAAGTGCTCCATCTCGCGTTAATTCACTTTCAATATTATCCCGCAATAATTCAATAGCTAATTCACGGCTATCAACACCATAATCTGCTAATAGATTGTATTCATCTACAATTGCACCTAGTACTCTGCGGCTTTTCAACAGGGTAATCAAACGCTCACCCGGAGTCGCCTGTCCCAGGAGGCCTGTGAGTCCTCCTGGGATATTTGCCCCCATCAACATATTTAATTCCAAAGAATTACTATCAGCCTCCACCGGTATGAGCGTGGTATCAGCTTTCCACCTTTCCGGCAAGATAAAAACCGTAATTGTAGACAAAACGAAAATGATTATAAGAGGCCAATAAATCAGACGGCGCCATTTTACAATCACGAGGAAATATTCTAAAAGATTTCTATCTTTTGTTTCCATTCTTATCCCGACGTAAGAGATGCATATAGTAGAATAATCGTCGATACCTGCCCTACCACGTCCATAATATCCGTGAAAATATTCCAATAATTTCGATCAGGTCGTTCTTTCACCCAAATCCTATCTCCAGGCTGTACTTTCACACCATCTCTTACCCGCTTCACTTCACCCGTGCGACCTTTCACAAGCCTAATTTCCTTAGAAGCCTTCCAATTCACTCCCCCTGCGCGTTCCACGTAATTTGAAACTTCATAACCCTCTACAAACGGAACAACGCCAGGCTGTGAGATAGCACCACTAACGTGAACCATCTTTAACATACGCGGAATATGGACCGCATCACCGGGTAGGAGCTCTATATCATGTGCCAAATTCCCATCTTCAAAAAGTTCAACCCAATCAACGGACATTTGACCAAACCGCTCGCGTGATTTCATTATAAAATACTGGTTTTCGTCTTCCGTCCTCTCTGATACAGGTATAGTACGGATTCTCTCAAATTCTAAATCAGTTAATGCCGCATCGCCAAGAGCATCTATTGCCTTTTTTCTAACAATTCGAGCTTCAGCCAATGAGGCCATTGGAGTAAATCCACCAGCAAGTTCAACTAATTCCTGTAATCGAAGACCTGATTTATCAACCACATAATAACCGGGTTGAGATACCTGTCCTGAAATAAAGACCTCACGTGCCGTATGGTAATCAGTAAGTTCACGCAAAACCAACCAGTCATCCAATTGCAATTCGATATCCGCATTTGGCTCACCAGCCAAGATACCCCGCAAATCTACCGGGATCACAGTTCTCTCGACATTAGACTTATCGTATCTATAAAGCATGACTCTATCTAAATCACTTCTCGGGAGCAAACCTAAAGACAAACGAATTAAATGACCGACACTATCCCCCTCCGCAAATTCATAAAACCCCGGACGTTTGAATGCTCCCAAGCTACCCACGTTTCCCATATATTTGGAAACGAATACAATATCACCATCACTTAGGTAAGGGTCATAGTACGAATCTCCCGTGGCATCATACATAATTAAATCTACGCGACGTAAGGAAGACCTTGTTAATTTGCTAAACAATTGCTCGGTTGTGTGAGAATTTCTCAAATACGTTCGCTCTTCACTATTTAGATAGCGAGTCTTTACGACGTAAATATTTCGGCTCGTAGCGTCTTCTTTAAGCCCTCCCGCGAGTTCCAACACCTGACTAACGCGCTGCGTTCCAGTAGCTTCATAAACCCCGGGGCTATTTACAAGGCCAAGAACCGATACTGGAAATTTTCGGATTTTCATCAACTGGATAGTTAACTCACCAACTTTTACTATTCTTGAAAAACGATCCTGTATAGTTTGACGGGCACGAGATAACGACATTCCAGCAACATTGATAGTACCAACATTAGGAATAAAAATGCCACCTTCAGCCAAAACAACGGACTGCAATGGCTCTTCCATGCCTGTAATAAAGACAAGAAATTCGTCGCCAGGACCAACTTCATACTTTCCCGAGGCCATTAAGTCACGATACACTTCCCAACCCACAAGCGAACCAGTATCTTCCCTATTTACAGTTCTATTTTCAGTTCTATTTTCAGTTCCCTGTAAACCTTCTCTCAGTTCCGACGTATTTGCACTATTCGAACTTTGGGCATAAACAACCGTACAACACCAGGTCAAAAGAAGATAGATCCGCATACACCTTCTACCGAAAGACAAATTTTATCCTCCTCAAAGAACTATATTTTTTCATATTTACATCAGAACAAATCATATTCTATAATTTCAGTAGCCTCAACAGCAAGTGAATCAGCTAAGACAAAAAAATCAGGAGAAATCATCAGGAAGCCATTCTCAATACCCCAACGTCCTGAATATTGAATATCTTTAAAACGAAGGTTATTCGAAAGTAATAATTCTTCGTGCGCTGTTAACCTTACTCCTCGATGGGTACGCAATCCCAACCAGAACCGATCTCTCAAAGCGGTTCGGCTGGACAGCACCTCCTCACCTTCGACTGCATTCGATCCGCTCTCGAGCCGTTCCATATAGGATTTTAAATCACTAGTATTCCACCATCTTTTTGGATAGGAATAACTATGGGATGAAAGACCAACGCCTATATACGGTTCGTCACTCCAATAAGCTGAATTATGACTACAAGACCGACCAGGCTTTGAAAAGTTTGAAACCTCATAATGTATATATCCGGCGTTGGTAACTTCTCTTCGAATCCATTCATATTGATAGGCATCAAGATCTTCGTCAACTTCAAGCATACGACCTGAATCGCGCAATAATGCAAATGGCGTACCCTCTTCGAAAATGAGGCCATATGCGGATATGTGATCGGGATTTAAATCTATTCCCTTACGAATACTATCCTGCCAAGTCTGTTCAGGTACATCTGGAATACTAAACATTAAATCAATATTAATATTTTCAAATCCACATTCACGAGCAAGTTGAAATGCCTCAATGGCATCTTCCACAGAATGGACGCGACCTAATTTTGTTAACGTTTTGGCATCAAACGATTGGACTCCAATACTCATACGATTGAAACCTATTTCAAGAAGCGCTTCAAGTTTCTGACTTTCAATGCTTCCTGGGTTTGCTTCGATTGTAATTTCTGCATTAGTCGCGATGCCACAAACGTCATCAACGGTTGAAAGTATTCTTCCTAAGTAAACAGGCTCTAATTGCGTAGGGGTTCCACCGCCAAAAAAAATCGACTCTAAGCGATCACAAGAATTTAAGTGTAAAGAAGAAACCACTTCCCTACATACTGCAGAAACATATCTATCATGACTGTCAAATTTATCGCGCACAGAAGCAAAAGCACAATATGGGCAAATCTGACGACAAAATGGGATATGTACGTAGAGAGATTTAACCATCTCTATGGTATTCTCGATAAAATTCGCGACCAACGTACACGACTAGGCCAGGAAATAATCGAGTCAAATAAAGAGGCCCCTGTTGATTTTTCTGGTGATAAGGAACCATAAATAAAGATCGGATAACCAATAATAGACTCAAAAGGAACCGTTCCCCAATGTCGACTATCACGACTATTATCTCGATTATCTCCCAATACAAAAACACTCCCATTCGGAACTTCAAAAGCATCCAAATTATCTCTCGAGCCCTCATCCAGACTAAGAATATTCGAATCAATATACTTGGATAGGAACGGATCCTGAGCACGTACGCCGTCCACATATGGTATTTTTGCTACAATTTCGACTACTTGACCGGGGCCAGCCAAACAACGTTTGACATATTTTTTCTTTAAATCGAGCCCATGATCTTCTGGAGATACAAAAACTACCAGTTCACCAACCTTAGGTAAGCCAAAACTAATATTAAAATCAATTAAAATCTTTTGGATCGTTGGAGTAAATGTTTCCAATACTAGATAATCTCCATGGATAAGAGTGTCTTCCATCGACCTTGAGGGTACTCGATAGCTCTTAGCGAATATCATCGTAGATATAACAAAAATACAAATAAGGGAAAATATATAAGTCTTTAGCCTTTTATACCTTCTATTTCTGTTGCTATACTTGCCTCTTTTTTCGGCCTTAGGTTTTTTCGTTGGAGTAGCCCTGGCCATTACTCAGTCATCCATCCTAAGAGCAGCAAGAAACGCTTCTTGCGGAATTTCAACCCGGCCAAACTGTTTGGCCCTCTTTTTTCCTTCTTTCTGTTTTTCTAACAATTTGCGTTTTCTTGTAACATCACCGCCGTAACACTTAGCAATTACATTTTTTCGAAATGGTCTCACAACCTCTCTGGATATAATTTTACTACCAATCGCACCTTGAATTACCACCTCAAACATCTGCCGAGGAATTAAATCCTTAAGTTTTTCGCATAACCTCCGTCCCCAACGAAGGGCGTTGTCCCGATGGATGATAGCAGATAGCGCATCCAGTGGCTCTCCATTTATAAGAATATCTAGTTTAGATAAGGGACCTACCCGCATCTCTTTCTGTTCATAATCAAAAGAGGCATAGCCACGCGTAGATGATTTCAATTTGTCATAAAAATCTATTACAATCTCTGAAAGAGGCATTTCAAAACTAATGATTGCGCGGCTGCCGTCTAAATATTCAGTATTACTATAAACCCCTCGTCTTTCATTACAAATTTTCATGACTGCGCCAATATATTCACTGGGCACTAAAACCTGCACTGATAAAATAGGTTCACGTACTTCAACTATCTCGGCAGTTGGAGGAAGAGCTGACGGATTTTCTACTTCTATAATCTCTCCGTCACGCTTCTCAACTTCATAACGAACATTAGGGAGGGTAGTAATTATTTCTACATTGTATTCTCGATCAAGGCGTTCCTGTATGATCTCCATGTGTAAAAGCCCTAAAAATCCACATCGAAACCCAAACCCCAGAGCTGGAGACGTCTCTGGTTCATAAGAGAATGCAGCATCGTTAAGTTTAAGGCGTTCCAGAGCATCACGAAGATCTTCGTAATCTTCTGGATTAATGGGATAAAGACCACTAAAAACCATCGCTTTTAGTGGCTGATATCCAGGAAGAGGCTCTATCTCGCCACATCGTTCATCAACAACTGTGTCACCAACTCCTGCTTCGTCGAGTTGTTTTATGTTTGCCGTCAGGTAGCCCACTTCCCCTGCACTCAATTCCGGAGTTGCAACTCTATTAAGGACCAGAGTTCCAACTTCTTCCAACTCGTAGACCACTCCAGTTGAATGGAAACGAACTTTGTGCCCTTTTCGTAAGACCCCATCAACAACGCGAACAAAGCAAATTACTCCACGGTACTGATCGTAAAGTGAATCAAAGATCAAAGCTCTGAGCGGGTTATTTTGACCATCTTTGGGGGGAGGCACACGTTTAACAATCGCTTCGAGTAGATTTTCGATTCCTATACCCGATTTTGCACTAATAGATAGTATTTCATCTTTATCGCCACCCAATAGATCTAGTATCTGATTAGTAACTGAGTCGACCTGAGCACTTGGCATGTCAATCTTATTTAAAACTGGAATTATTACTAAGTCATTATTCATCGCTAACAACAAATTACTGACAGTTTGAGCCTCAACTCCTTGGGTGGCATCAACCACAAGGATAGCTCCCTCACAAGCCGCCAAACTTCTCGAAACCTCATAAGAAAAATCAACATGACCCGGCGTATCTATCAGATTAAATTGATAGATCTTCCCGTCCAAGGCTTTGTAATTCATTCGTACTGCATGTGCCTTAATAGTTATACCGCGCTCACGTTCGAGATCCATATTATCAAGGACCTGTTCCTGCATTTGCTTTTGTGTAAGAGTTGCGGTTTGTTCTAGAAGGCGGTCGGCCAGCGTCGATTTACCATGGTCTATGTGAGCAATAATTGAAAAATTTCTTATTCTAGCAGCTTCCATTATAAAGAACGCTCAAAACCTTTGTAAATAATGAGGATAAGATATCTTTTAAGTTCGTAGTGAACCGGATTTCTGTCAATCGGAACTATCAATAATTAAGGATTTCAAATATGCCTTTTTAGCAATGGCTGTCTCATCGCCCGCATCTATCTCTAAGACCCGAGTATAGGCATAAAGCGCCTTAGAATATTCAGCAATTCTTGTCCATTCGACAGCTAAAATTCGCCAAACTTCTACGGAGTTCCAATAGGTTTTAGAGATTTCCTCATAGATCTCTAACGTGTTTTTCCCAGATTTTCGTCCTCTTAGTACTCTTAGATTAATCTGGGGAAGAACGTCATAGGGACGAAGTTTAATAGCTCGAAGAAATGATTTTTCAGCTTTTTCTATACGCCCTAAATCCTGTTGGGCCAAGCCTAAATTATTAAGGACTTCAGCGGCCAGTTCACTGGTAAGCAGTGCCGTTTGATAATGCTTAACAGCCAATTCTGCCCTACCAGCCTGTTGATGCGCCACACCTAGGTTAACATGTATCTTAGATGAAATAGAATCAATAGACAACGCTTCATTCAGAACAGCGATCGCCTCACCATATCGACCTTCCCGAATAAACAATTGACCCCAGTTAGCATAAAATCCAATCATGTCAGGATTAAGATCTATGGCATGCTCAAATGCATTATGCGCTTCATTGATTTTACCCTGTGCCGATAAAGCTAATCCTAAATTATTCCAAGTACGCGCATATTTTGGGTTAATCTCTAATGCTAGCCGCAAAGAAGCTACCGCTTCATCAACATGTCCTTCACTGAATAGAGCCAATCCCCAATTACTTTGAGCACGAAAAGACGCTGGTGCTTTACCAACGGCATCTTGCCAAAGACTAAAATCGTCCTTCCAAACAGAATTACGTTGCCAAGATAGCGAAAATAAACATACGATATAAATAACGCTGAGATATTTTTTGTAACGACTTCTCTCTAATGCTCCGGCCATACAAAGAGCCAGTCCACCACACCCCAGATACAATCTGTGTTCGTTAATAACGACATTAAGTGGTATTACAAAGGTTATAATCATCGAAATCAAGAAGAAACTACTACCTATCACAAAAATTGATCGATTTTTAAACAAAAATACCAGTGAACTAATTAAAAATAAAAACGCTAAAAGAGTGGGAGATTGTAAAAACGACCTACTCTCAACAAACGCGTGCTCTATAGATAAATTGAAGGGAGTTATAAATAGCAGCAGGTAGTATACTATGGCTTTCAGTTGCGTAAAAAGTTGTACATGATATTCACGAACTTCTTGTGAGAGGGATGCCGGCAAAAATCCACTAAAAATTAAAAAGAGAACATAAGCGATCGTAACAGTAATTATCAGAGCCACGGCGAGGACGTGCTTTTTTAAAAATTCTTTGCCCAAAAGTAGAAGATAAAAAGGAAGAGCGATTAAGGCTTGGGATTTACTTGCCAAACCACCCAAATAGGAAATAATTCCAAAGAATATGTAAGATCTATTGAAGCACAAAAGGCTTAGCAGTACCCCCAAGGCAGCCATAGATTCTGAGCGACTACTGATATAATTATTTACTTGGGTATTTATAGGATGAAGTGCAAAAACGGCCGAACTCAACCACGCTAAATATCCGGAAAAATATAAATGTCTAACTAACGTCAATATGGTTAATGAGACACAAGCATGTACGATAACATTAGTTAGGATAAAAGCGAATGAATTCAACCCTGCAAAAAAAATGGTTAATGCATAGCTAAAAACAACAAGAGGACGATACATCCCCTTATTCGTTTCGGTGGAAAAAACGCTGTAATCATACCACAATCGCTTCCAAATCTCGTTACTAAATATATGTTCATTGGCTACGATAGAGTGGTTGTCATCATAGTGGAAGGATCCCGGTAGACTATTCAAGTGACTAGCTACTACTAAAAATAAAATCGTAAATGCAGGCCACGGGATGCGCTTCAACGTTTCCATTCTGAAAGCGCCTTATTCACTGATTTAAGCGTTAATTCAGTTGGCATATGATGCGGATCAATTTCTAAAGACCTACGAAGAAACTCAGCCGCTTTCTGGTAATTTCCCATCGTAGAATCTCTTGAAATATCCCATTGCATGTTCCCACGAAGGAGATAATAACCACCCATATTAGACCATAACCTAGGATTTTTGGGATTTAAAAATAATGCACGGTCATACGCTTCTTTTGCTTCCGGTAAACGTCCCAGATCACTAAAAGCTAATCCTATGTTTGTCCAGGCGGTAGAATTATTCGCAGATAGATTAATTGCTTTTTGATAGTAATCTACAGATGTCTGGATATTTTTTATCTTTTCCTCTTCAATGTTAGTGGAACGCCCCTTATTGTGGTAAATAGTTCCCAAATTTACTAGTCCATCTACAAAATATGGATCTAATTCTATAGATGATCGATATGCGCGCTCCGCTCCAACGTAGTCGCTAATTGAGAAACAAACAGCACCCAAATTATTTAAGGCCCGCAGTGCCAATGGTCCAGTCCCCCCAGCATTTTCGATTGCCAATTCGTAATTTTCTCGTGCACCTATCCAATGTGTCCCTCTTTCGGGATCTTTAGGTGAAAGACTAAGGGCAAGATCTTTATATGCATTTCCTAAGTACAAATAAGACCTAACACCTAATGGTGCTTTATTAATCGAGTCCTTCCAAAGGCTAAATTCATCGAACCATATTTCATTTCTCTGAAACGTGTGTCCAGCAAATGTCAAAATTAAGGTAGCGCTAACTACCAGTGATTTAGACTTGTACTTGGAGGAAAAAGCCAAAACTCCGATGCTTGCGCATAGCGCTGCAGTAGCTAAGTAAATCCTCCTCTCATTAACTAATATATTCAGTGGCATTATGGTTACCGGCAACAATGATATCATTGCCCAGCAAGGAAAAAATAATAATGCTTTAACCCTAAAACGATTCGCAATTACAACAACGATTGCAATACTCAAGAGAACACATAACGACAACCAAAATGCTGATTGATCTGTTGTTCCTGTCAAAAAATCGTGATCAACATTAAGCCCAATAGGAAAAAAGGCTAATTTTAAGTAAAAAATTAAAGCTTTTACTTGTGTTAAAAATTGATCAACTGTCCCTCTAACAGGATCCTTAAATGATGCATTTAGAAAACCGGTAATGATCAATACGCATATATAGAGGCACACAATCGCAACCATACCACTATAACGTTTCCAAATTTTATCCCACCAAACCCGATACTCAAAATGACAATTATACGCATAATCGTAAACGGGAATCACTAATACAAGAGATATTGCGGAAGATTTAGTTAGAAGTGAAAGACCAAAGCACCAAAGAAATCCAATCAAATATCGCTTTCTATCTTGTATACACCATTTTATATAGAACAAAAAGGCACCAAGATAAAACATCGCCGCCAAACTATCTGATCTACTACTTATGTAATTGACCGGTTCACTGGTTAACGGATGTACTACAAATAGTAGTCCGGCCAAAAGTCCACCAGATATAGAGTAACCTAGTCCCACAACAATGGTCCGAATTAAAATAGCATTACAAATATGAATTAAAATATTGACAATGTGATATCCAATCACATCATAATTTCCGCTGGCATAATTTAGCCCATACGTCAGTAACAAAATCGGACGGTACATACTCTTGTCTTTGTCAACAGAAAAGGAATCAGTACTTAAAAAGTATGAACCCCATTTATTAACATCACGAATATGAAAATTTTCAACTATGGAGTGGACGTCGTCATAGTGAAATCCATTATGAAGAGAGTTTGAATAGACTATACTTCCCACTACAAAAATTAATAGAATTGATCTCATTAATTGTCTCGGTCATTAATCCGGTTTAATCTTCCTACAACTATATTACGGAATTCAGTTTTTAGAGGCATTTCCAGTAGATTTGAATAAACACGAATCGCTTCAGGAAAATCCTGCACAGTTTCCAAAACATTTGCATACTGCAAATGGCCTTGAATAAAATTAGGGAAATGGGCAATTAAGGATCTATTGTTAGTCAAGCTTTCGCCGTACCGATTTTGTTCAAACAAGCTAATCACAAGATAAAACTGAGCTGATTGATGGGTCCCAAATAAATCTATCAAGCTTCGACTTAAATATTCAGCATGGATCCATTTATTTGATCCTAATGCATTTTCTATCTGGTATACAATTTTTTTATTGAGTCTTTCTATATTTTTTCGGGCATCTAAACTACCGAGCTTAACACCGCGCATATAATAATGAAGAGCGCTATCTGGCATATCCATCTTTTCGTAAAGCGTGCCAGAATTGTTAAGTGACAGTGAGAAATGAGGACTCTCAACATCAACCTTTCTGTAATATCCCAATGACTCTTCATTTCGAGACATAAGTTGTAATACCAGACCAATATTGTAATTCAAATCGTTCATTTCAGGGCTCTCAATTAAGGCTTTTTTATACTCTTCCAAAGCACCTTCAAATGCCCCACTCTGCTGAAGAGTTAAAGCTAATCCGGCCCGAGCGATTGAACTACCTGGCTCTAATTCAAGGGCTCTTTCAAAACGATTCAAAGCCCCATCAAAGTCTTTAACGTCACGCAATTGATGTCCCAAATAGATACTTGATCTAAATGAAAAAGGG
Source organism: Candidatus Latescibacterota bacterium (assembly GCA_036343635.1). Lineage (GTDB taxonomy): Bacteria > Latescibacterota > UBA2968 > UBA8231 > UBA8231. The sequence continues at coordinate 15,577 of JAYYVF010000020.1, forward strand.
TTTTTCATGTTGGCATCGTTCCATAGGCTGAATTCATCTGACCAAACTATATTCCTTTGGGAAGTACATAACACAAAACATATTGCCAAGACAACAATCGCCTCCTTACGAAAGAAGGTCCTTTTGTGAGTGCAAAACATAGAGATCAAAATACTTAAACCAACTAAGGGCAAATACAATCGATTCTCATTAATTAATACATTTAATGGAACAATAAATGTTGGAATTAGAGACGAAATTGCGATCACTACACCGATAAGATAGTACTTCCTAAGACATAAAAGTGATAATAATGATACAAAAAACAGGGTTCCTAACAGAACCGTTAAATCAAAATATGTCGACTCAAAAAAAGCGTGATCTATACTTTGACGGACAGGGAAAAATATCAAATATATGTAGTAAGCTAAAGCCTTACATTGAGTAGCCAGTTGTACGGTCAGTTCACGAACTGGTTCATTATAAATCGCACGTATCAACAAAGATTTCGTGAAAATTAAATACACAACAGAAAAAAGTAAGTAGGGAAAATAACGTTTCAATGACAAACTTCTATCAGCGTGGATGTCGTAAGCGATAATCCACAGGGGAAATACGATTGCAATCGATTTACTAAAAAGAGCAAACATATAAAAAATTATCGAAATAACTGACCAAATTGTTACGCGATAAATATCGTAACGCACGTATGCCCAAAGTGCCCCAACCGATCCTAGCGCTGCAAATAATTCGGATCTACTACTTATGTAATTCACTGACTGACTGCATAGTGGATGGATTGCAAGAAATAGCGCACAGACAAAAGACACTCTCCTGTCTCCACCTATCAGTACAAGAAGTGAAAACACAAGATAGCAACAAATCGAGTGTGTAAATATGTTCAGTAAATGATATGATCCTACGTCGTACCCGCTAATTGCATAATTAAGGGCTAAGCTTGACAATACCATTGGGCGATACATAGCGTTTTCAGCATCACGAGAAAAAAACTCAGGGTGTAACCAAAACATTGGCACATTTCCAAAGCTACGGATGTGAGGATTTTCTACAATAGAATGTTTATCATCATATTGAAAAGAATTTTCCATACTATTAAAGTAAAGACCGAATATCACCAGTAAGAAAATACACACTGATTTGGTACGGCTTTTAAATATTAGTTCATATGAAAAAATCATTGAGATAATTCAGCCAATTGAATCAGTCTGACCCTCGCTCCAGAATGATCTGGCTTCAAGGATATAATATCTTCTAAAAGATGTTTAGCTTCCGTCCATCTATTTGAGCCAATATTTAGACTGCCAGCATCAATTGCCCTTTGACCATAAACGAGAAGTATCTCAGCTAAATTGTACATATAGTTAATATTTGGCCCACTATAAGACAGCGCTCGACGATACGCTACTACTGCTTCCTCTAGGGCATCCAATTTAACCTGAATCCTTCCTAATAAGGACCAGCTTTCTTCATTAGATTCCAGCTCAATACCACGCTGTATCCAACGTTTAGCACGCTGATACTCTCCACGATTTGTTGATGTTAGGGCAATATTGTAGGCACAATCAGCATAGTTAGGATGTTTAACAGCGCACAGAGTAAAAAAAGAATCCGCCATCGCCCAATTACCGTTAAGAAAATACATAGACCCCATGTTTTGAAGAGCTTCTCGATAATTAGGATCTCGACTAAGAACATTCTCTAATTGTATTTTGGAAAGGCCCAACCAATCTTTCGAAGTGTCTTTCTCCTTGTTTACACGCTCCAAATAAATTGCAGCTATATTTGTGCGAGCAGTCTTATGATCTGGGTCGATTTTTAAGGCCGCGCTGTATGCGGCCTCGGCTGAGATCACATTCCCGTTTTTTCCCAAAGCTATCCCCCAAAACACCCAGGGCCTCACCATTCTGGGACTTTTCATCCTCGAGTCATTCCAAAGTATTTCCTCAGTTTCCCACAAACTATTTCTTTGAACTACTAAACCACAGAAAACTAAGCCAGCAATCACAAATAACGTCCGGTGCCGAAATCTTGATTTTAGTAGATAAGCAACCGACATCGAAAAGGCAACAAGTGACATATACAATCGATGTTCATTTACCAAAACATTCAAAGGAACAATCAACGTCGGAAGAAGAAACGTTAGACCGAATATCATCCAAAAAAATATTCGTCGGGTAACAACAGCAAATAATATCAACCCCAGACTGATTAGGAACAATCCACAGACAAGAACTTCAAATTCAAGTAGGCTCTTAGAGACAAAAAATTGATGTTCAACATTCAGTGAAACTGGCATTACCATCAAATACAAATAATAAACCAACGCCTTAACCTGCGTAAAGGCCTGTTCAAAAACCCCACGCGGAGATCCCGATACCGATTTTAGTAAGAATCCGTTTGTTAGAATAGTACATAGATATACACCTAAAACCATCCAATATGGCCCATGTACATACCAATTTATGCGCTTCTTTTTCCAGATGAAATCAAAAATGATTAAAATGAATGGTAAAACACAAGCTACAGATTTTACCATCAAAGCAAAACAGAAGAGTACACAAGAGAAGAAATGCCCTTTGTACGATTTGGCGGAAATAAAAGCGTACATCGAAGCCAGGCAAAACATAACGGCCAGGCTTTCGGACCGGCTACTGATATAATTAACAGGCTCAGAGGACAAGGGATGAAGCCCAAAGCAAAATGCCGCCACTAAAGCAGCCTCGTAGTTACAAATAAGTCTAAGAGCTAATAAAAAAACTAGAATAGTTGCTACAATATGTATTGCTGTATTGACTGCTAAGTATCCTTTAGGATCATACCCGCCAAAAGCGTAATTAAGGGCATACGAAACAAGTAACATCGGCCGATACATTGCCTTATCAGCATCAACAGAAAATAACAAAGGATCAGCAAAATAATCTGGAATAGAATCTATATTTCGAATATGCGGATTATACAATATTGAATGATAATCATCGTAGTGAAATCTTCCATTTAGAGAATTTTGATAGACCAGGAAAATGAATAGAGACAACGCCCCAACTGCTAATGCAGTCCGCAACTTCAATTCAATTCTCCTATATCTAAAAGCCATTTACGAACAGCAATGGACCTCTGCGCATCCGGTGGCCACAAAACAAGAAATTGCTTAAAAGCGCCAGCTGCATCAACATTATTTCCAGTTTTCCTATATGCATCGCCCAATCCATAAAATGCTCGAGCAGATGTATTATCTAATGTGAGAGCAAAAAGGAAATCACCTATTGCTCGATCTGGTTCATGAAGTCTTAGACGGATTTCGGCACGTTTAATATAAAGTTCAAATGAATCCGGACTGGTCAATAACGCTTCGTCATAGGCCAATTCAGCTCGTCTAAAATTTCCAGCAGCAATTTCAATTTTAGCTAGCTCTGAATATAACTTAACTACTGATCCTCCAGAGTTTATTTCATCATAAACAATTTTCCGAGATTCAGTAAATCTTTTCGTTTTTATCAATAACGAGACTAGGTTTACCACAATCGATTCTCGGTTCTTTCCGGTAGCACGAATCAAAGCAGTCTTGTACCATTTCTCCGACTCAGTTGTTTTTCCAAAATCTTGTGCAACATTTGCTAAATTGTTTATCGGTTCTACAAGTGTTGCGTCAAGAGCTATTGCTCGCTTAAATGCCTTTTGAGCACGAAATAATTCGTTACCATCATATAGTGCCTGTCCATAATTATTCCAAATTGCCGCACTCTGAGCATTTATTTGTAAACACTCTTCGAAATATTGGTACGAAGAATCTAATTCACCTAGGAGTATGTGTGCAGAAGCCAAATTAGCCAGAATCGCGGTAGAGCTTGGAGACGCAACTCTGGCTTGATGATACCAATGTTTGGCTATAATCAATAATGCCCGCCCCGAATCATTATCAGCGGAAGACAACATACGTTCACCTGCCTGATGATGTAAGGTCGCAATATTGTTTGCTGCCTCACCTTTAGAGGGATCTAAGGCCTGTGCACGCTCATAAGCCGCCATTGCTTCACTTAAGTATCCATGTTTCTGTAATGATTTACCAAGGTTATTTTGAACATTGTGTTCATTAGGTGCCAACTTTTCCGCAGCTTTCCACAATGCGATTTCATTCCCCCAATTGGATGTCCGATGCATTGTAAGTCCACTCCAGATAATAACAGTAACAACGCCAAATATTCGAAGGCGTTTGTATCTACTGATCATCCATGAAAGAGACAATGACATAGCAACTAAAGGAAGATATAAACGTCTCTCATTAACCAACATATTTAATGGCATAATAAAAGTAGGCATCAACGAAATGCCCATCCAAGCCATCGCCCATCCACCAATCGTTTGGCGCCCTGTCCAGGCCAAGAAAACGAGCGATCCCACAAAAAAGATTGAGAGAATAACAGTCCAGTCCATGTATGTATGGGAGACTATAAACGGATGATGTATACTCAATTTTACTGGCACAAAAGCCAAATAGAGATAATATGCTGGAGCCTTCAATTGAGTAAAAAATTGGGCAATAGGTGATCTTACTGGGTCAGCCAAGGAATCCAATAAGAAGCGATTCCCATATATCAAACCAAGATAACCGATGGCCAGAAGACCGAAAAATAGGTAGTGTCTACTATTTCTTTTATTTTTTGTAGAATAATCAAGCAAGAATATTGTAATCGGCGCGGTAATTGCAATAGACTTGCTTAACAGTCCGACGACGTAACTTGCGTACTGACCAAAAGCTTTTCCTCGGGAAGTTCGCGTAGAAAAAACTATACATAAAAGATAGAAAAATGCGGCAAGAGATTCTGACCTACTACTAATATAATTAACTACCTCTGTGCCAACTGGATGACATATAAAGCAAATTGTAGCTATCCAACCAGCGCCAGGGCCACCTATAATTCTTTTTCCCAAAAAAAACACACAAAGAGCACACGCGGCATGCAATAATATATTTACTAAGTGATAACTCCAACTTTCGTAGCCACTAAAATAATAATTTATTGCATAGGATACCAAAAGAACTGGACGATACATACTCTTTGCAGAATCCTGCGAAAATAAATCAGGATCTAAAAAAAAAGCTAACACGTTATTGAGGGAACGTAAATGCTGGTTGTCGACAATGGAGTGTATATCATCGTACCGAAACCCTCCATCAAATGCATTCACATATAGTAAAAAACAAATAATTGGTATAGAATAGTGAGCACTATTCATCTATCATACCTTTGTTAAGATCCTTTTCTCTTCTCTCAACGAAGTCTTCAACACCGGGGTCTAAATACATAGCACGAAAATATGCTTTTAAAGCCTCTCGCTTTCTACCCAAGGTTTCGAGACAATTCCCCAAACTCAACCAAGCACCCGCGTAACTTTCGTTTACTTTAACTGCTTTATTGAAGGCCATTAACGAAGAATCATTCACCGATTTCATCATATAAGCATTTCCTAAATTCACCCACGATCGGGCATCGACCGAATCTATTCTCAACGCTATTTTATGATGAATAATAGCCTCATTGGGTCGATTTAACATCTGATAGGTGTTACCTAGATTATTATGTAATGCATCATCAGTCGGTAAAAGCTCTAAAGCCTTTAGATATGCATGCAGCACATCATCCCACCGTCCCTGTTCACGCAGAACCTCGGCATAATCAGACCACAAATCTCCCGATTTCGGAGACAATCGAAGCCCCATCTCGAATATCTCCCGCGAACGATTATAATCACCCATATTTTGAAACAGCTTGGCCATCCGAGAGTAAAGTGGATAATGGTTAGGATCACGGGTTAACGCATGATCATAGGCCCTAAGAGCTCTACGATAATCTCCATTAGCTTCTAAGGCTTCACCAAAAAAAATATACGGTCTTGCCATTAAAGGGGCTTTGTGCGCAGAATCCTCCCAAAGAGAAAGCGAGGTATTCCAGACGGAATTCCTATTTACTGTAGTAACAGCTAAGGCAATGAAAGCAATTAATGCCAGCGAATGCATGACGGTTGAATTTTCACAAAACCCATTTATGTACCTATTCCAGCTATAGCCTAAACCAAGAGAAAAAAACACGATAGGTAAATACAAACGATGCTCATTCACTAGGACGTTCAGTGGTACAACAATAGAAGGACCTAACACAAGGAGAAAACAAACCGCGCACAAAAAAAGGAATGCGATTGAGTAACGGTAGTAAAACAACCAAATACCCACTGAGACAAGAAATAAAAAGGCTGAAAAAGATATAGGGTCAAAAAGACTATCGGAGATAAGAAATTGGTGATCTACATTTTGACCACTAGGCCAGATGATCATTTTAATGTAAAAAACAAGTGCTTTAGTCTGTGTCCAAAATTGTTCAGCAAAACTTCTCACCGGCTCAGCTACTGTTGCACGCACGATCCAATTACGAACACCAAAAATATAAATCGCCGCAATAACTCCTAAGGCAAACTTAAGCCCTTTTTCGGTGAGAATGCTACGTTTCATGAACAAATCAATCGCAATAACAACAACAGGAAGAGAGATAGCAATTGATTTGCTCAGGAGAGCCATACAGTATCCAGTACAGACAAATAATATACGGAGACCACGTGAAAAAGATGCATGGCCGTAGCACCAAAGAGAAAATAGAAAGAAAAATCCTGATAGAATTTCAGACCGGCTACTTATGTAATTAATACTCTCACTGTTAATGGGATGAACAGCGAAAAAAATAACAGCGACCCAAACCCCTTCTGTCCTACCTAGATACTGTCTACCCAATCCCCACAAAAACAAGATACAACCCAAATGAAGAGCTAAATTAACTACGTGATAACCGAACGGATCATATCCATTAATCAAATGATTTAGACAAAACGTAACGAGGAGAAAAGGTCTATACATAGCGTTTTCCGGATAAACGGAGAATGCTAGGGGATTTGTAAAAAATATTGGGATATTTTCCCAAGAACGAAGTTGTGGATTGTCAACGATGGAATGGAAATCATCATAATGGAATGGATTATGAAGCGAATTCGCATAAACAATACAGGTCACAAAGAGCAAACACATTATCTTGCTCCATGCCGGGATACCATGCAATACTCGTTCATACTTTTTCATCGATCAGACCGTCCCAGCAAAATTCTCAGTCGATTTTTCACATCAATACGAGCATTTTCGGTACCTGTCCAAATAGACAAAAACGTTCGGTATTTCATACGAGCATTTTCTAACTCGCCCAACCTTTCAAACAACTGGCCAAGTTTGGCATATGGAGGGGCATACAAAGAGTCTATGTCCGAGGCTTTCTGATAGGCAATTACTGCATCCTTGAACCTGCCCTGCCCTTCTAATGCTCCTCCTAAATTATATAATATACGAGCAGACCCCCCACTCAAACTTAAGGCATTTCTCAACGCTCGTTCAGCTTTTTTGTATTTACCAATTCTCAAATAATGAGTCCCCAAATTATTTTGCAATTTGTATCGCCTAGGCGACAGATTTTCGGCACTCGACAAAAATCTTTCGGCCTCTTCATAACGACCGTTCTCGCTAAGTAATGAACCTAAGTTGATTAATGCTTCAGTATATTTTGGCCGAATCAAAAGCGACAACCTAAGAGCGTCCTCAGCCTCTCCAATTCGACCTTCCATACGGTGAATAGTAGCTAAATTATTCAAGGCAGCGGCATTGTAAGGATCGAGATTTAACGCATCTCGATAATATTCTAGAGCTATATCTAAATCCCCTTCTTTCCGTGCCGACATACCCAAACGCAAATACGGGCGAACAAGATTTGGAGCTTTGATCATAGCATCTTTCCACAGCGTGCTCTCATTTTTCCATATTTCCGTTCTTTTTGCGGAAGAAATAATTAATATGGCAAATAAAAATGCCAAAAATAAAACCCGTTTTGTCTTATTAAGTCGCCAAAGTAAAATTGAAAAACCTACGCAAAGAGCAATAAGAGGCTCATACAATCGACGTTCATTGACTAACATATTCAATGGAACGACTAAGGTTGGAAGCAACCACAATACAATCCAGGAGAAATACCAAAAGCACACGATAGATTTGGCGGAGATCCAACGAATAGAAATTAACAGAATAGATACAATCAATAACCCGCTAAATATTACTGACCAATCACCCAAGTGGCCGGTGTTAAAAGCATGATCTACACTCTGCTCCTGCATACCGATGGCGAGATGTAAATAATAGATCGTAGCCTTTAGCTGGGTACAGACCTGCTCTAATAAAGATCTAACAGGAGAATCCAAAACGGCTTCATAAATAATATTGTGGGTGACAAAAAGATAAATAACCCCCACAAACAAATGCCCCGTTAGCCTTCGCCATCTAGCATGTATCCATTTACTATTGTCGCTTATATCAATTAAGACTAATAGAAGTGGGAGCATTATTACACTACTTTTGGCGCAAAGAGCAAGTGCGTAGTTTACAAACGAACCGACTCCGGACAACACTCCAGATCGGACATATAGAATTACTGAAATAAGAGCGAAAAAAAGAGCTAAAGAAGTGGAGCGAGCACTGACGTAATTTATGGGTTCAACAACCAACGGATGTACCGCAAATAGTATAGATGCGACAAAACTAGGTACAAATTGAATTCCTACCGAACGGTGAAAAAAAAACGAGAGAATACATACGAGGATATGCAACACGAAGTTAACTATCAAATAACTTTCAGGTCGATATCCTCCCCATGAAAAATTAAGTGCATATGTTGTAAGTAATAAGGGTCGATACATTGCACTACCCTCATTACGAGAAAACATTGAAGGATCCATAAAGAAACTAGGGATGTTTTCTATTGAGCGTATGTGAGGGTTTTCAACTATAGAGTGGTCATCGTCAAAATGGAAACCACCGTTAATAGCCGAGTTGTGCGTTACAATCACTGCTGCAGATATAGATATGACAGCAAAAATTGATCTCCAAAATTGGTTCCTAACGAGCATCGAAAAAACGTCTAAACCAGAGCTCAAGAGATAAAAGCCCCCAGACAGTCCGTCCAAAAGGCTTTTCACTACGGATACTTTGTTCTACCTGAGTCATATCAAAAAAGCCTCGGCTTCTCGTCTCGTCACCTAAAAGGATGTCTTCAACAAACGGTTTTAATTCGCCAGAAAACCACTCAAAAATGGGAACAGGAAATCCCATTTTATCCTTACGATTTAAGATTGCAGGAGGGACATAATCCGAGACAGCTTGCCGTAGAAGATTTTTTGGCTTTCCCCCAGAAAACCTTGATTCTGGAGATTGAGCTATAGCAAACTCTACGATTCGGTAATCAAGTAAGGGTAATCTCGATTCTAATGACGCAGCCATACTGGTTCGGTCTTCTAAATGTAGAAGTGATTGCAAATGGTTTTTTAGGTCGATATACATCATTCGATCTATTAGATCGTTACTATCTGGCTTGTTGAACTCAGATCGAAATATTTCAATAGTAGAATATTTGGGATCTAGTAAATCACGCGTTTTCAATATTCCATCCATGTCCTCAGAACGTTGCAACAGACGGTAGTAGCGGTCTGAAGCATCAGCAAACATATTACTACCAAATAGTTTTTGCATTGTTGGTTCAAATCCACCTAAATACGACAAATGTGGTTCGATATCAGCCAGTGTCCAATCACCAACTAAAGGTGCATTTCCATATATGGAATTTTGTAGGCATTGTTCCAAATAACCAATTAGATAACGCGTGTAACCGCAAAACAACTCATCACCACCCTGCCCACCTAAAACCACTTTCACATGTTTGGCTGCTAATTTTGAAAGGAAATATTGAGGGAAAACCGCCGCACCGGCTACCGGTTCGTCTAGATGAAAAACCATATCATCGAAGGTCTGCTCTAGATCTAACGCGTTAGGAAAAATTTGGTAATATTCAGCACCGACGTGTCCAGCAACAATTTTAGCATATTTTGACTCATCGTACCGCTGTGCCGTATCGAATCCACCCGTAAAAACCTTTAAAGGCGAATCTAACAAATCCGCAGCAACGCATGAGATCGCACTCGAATCCAATCCTCCACTTAAATGACTCCCGACGGGGACATCGCTACGTAACCTAAGCCGCACCGCGTCTGTGATTAATTCATTTAGTAACTCAGGACTCTTTTCATTCGTATTTTCTTCACCAAATTTCAAATCCCAGTATGAAAAGGTTTCAAATTTTTCGTCCTTCCAAAGGAGATAGGAACCCGGCAACAGTCGTTTTATCCCTTTGAACAAGGTCTTGTCATCTAAACAGTATTGCAAGTCAATGTAATCCTGAAGAGCATGCTCATCCAATATAGGATTTACGTCTGGATGTGCTAACAAAGATTTTATTTCGGAAGCAAAAGCCAAACCGTAGCCAAGGTCAACATAATAGAAAGGTTTTATCCCCATCCTGTCTCTGGCAGCAAAAAGAGTCCGTTTGTTTTCGTCCCATAGAGCAAAGGCAAACATTCCATTAAGTTTTCCAAGACCATCCACGCCTTGATGTCGGCAGATTTGCAACAAAACTTCGGTGTCCGAACGCGTTTCAGCGTTTATACCAGATTGTTCTAATTCACGACGCAACTCTATATAATTATATATTTCACCATTGTAGGTGATCCAACATTCTGAATCACGCGTCGTCATAGGTTGTTTCCCACCGTTGATATCAATAATACTGAGTCTCCTATGACCTAGTCCTGTACCGTTCCCAATCCACACTCCGCGGTCATCAGGGCCGCGATATCTCATTATATCAGTCATCTCATTTAAGATATCTAAATCTATAGATCTTCTTGGGTCATTGTGTATTACGCCTGCAATACCACACATTATCTTATCCTTTATTTTCGTTAAGGTACAGAACCACGCAATCGATTCATTCCCTCCAACGCTTTCTTTATGAATGGACGAGACTGATTAATCTCATCCAAATTCTTCAGCGCATTCATTAGTTTATAGGCTCGAGAGTATTCACTTAAAGCACTATTGTAATCTCCCATTTTTTCAAGTAAAACAGCTCGATTATAATGTGGTTGTGGCAGTTCAGGATTACCACCAATGGCTCTGTCATAAGAACGTAATGCTTCTACACTATTACCACGACTCTCATGAATCTGGCCAAGATTATTGTGGGCTAATGCCAAATATGGATTGATCTCTAAAGCACGTATATAAAATTCTTCAGCCGTTACGATCTCACCCCGTCCTAACAATATGTTGCCGATATTATAATAACCCCCTGCCAGTCCAGGCTGCACAGAAAGTGCCCGAAGATAGGAGTCTTCGGCGTCTGAATATTTTCCGTCTTTAAATTGAAGATTACCTAAGTGCAACCAACCATTAGCAATTTTTGGATCTAACGATAACCCCTCCAGAATATGCTTCTGCGCTGCACTGTAAGACCCATCACGTTCATAGGCCAAACCTAGGTTGATCAAAGCTCTTGGGTTCTTTGGATTGTAGTTAACCGCTTCGCTCCATAGTGAAATGTCGTTAGCCCAAACATTGGAGCGACTGAGTGATATTCCAATCCACAGAATTAATAGACCATAAAAACCGTATGAAGCTCTACTGTTTCTATTTTTCCATCTGGTAAATACCCACGACATTGTAATACTAAAGCCAACAACAGCTAGATACATGCGCCTCTCGGTAACAATCAAATTTAGCGGTATAAATGCGTACGGTAAAAGTGCAATAATTTGCCAGATCCACCCTACACTTAACCAATGACTATGGGCACGAATTGCAAAAATACTGATCGATCCAATCAACAAAATTGACAGAAAAATAGCTTCCGTTATTTCCTTGCTAGCTGGATTAAAAGGGTGATCTACAGTAAGATGAACTGGCATAACACAAAGCCAAGCCATATAAACTTGAGCCTTTAGATGCGTGAATATCTGTTCAACTAATCCACGTGGTATTTTATCGACAGATTCTCCCAAAAAAGAATTTTCATAAATGATTAACAGATAAAGTAACACTACTACTGACAGTGAAATCGTCAAAAATCTTTTTCGGATTATATAATTCCACACATTTGCGCTACGCTCACATAGAAGGAGCAACGGTGGCATCACTATAGCCATAGATTTAACAAGGAAACCAAAAGCAAACAGTATAATACCTAAAGCGTAGCGACTGTCCCGTAATAATAGACTGCTAATAGACCAAATTATAAATGAACTAACAAACAAATCGGATCGACTGCTAATATAATTGATTGGTTCAGCCACTAACGGGTTAATAAGAAGCAACCAACCCATTAAACTAGCCATCCTTTTGCCGGCGCCCATTTTGACCGCAAGGTGGAATAATCCCACAACACATGAAAAATGTAAAAGAATATTAAAAATTCTGTATCCCCAAACTTCAGATCCGTGAATGGCAAAATTTATTGCATATGAAACAAGCAATAGGGGCCTGAACATTTTACCACCTTGTTCTACCGAAAACGTCTGTGTATCAACAAAAAACACAGGTATGTTGTTTAGGGCTCGCAGATGCGGGTTCTCAACAATGGAGTGAAAATCATCAAAATGAAATGGATTGTTTAGAGTATTGGCATAAATAAAAATAGAGACAAAGAAATACAACACCATTAAGGATCGAGTTGATATGGTATCCATTTTATACACTATTATTCTCTATACGTTTTTTTTATTAAAATGATTTCTCAGGCGCATTGCCATTTGTTGAATATTCATTTTCGTATATTCTCATTCTCTGGTAAACCATATCCGCCTCTTCCCATTGTTCAACTCGTTCATAAGCCTTAGCAAGAGCCTGTAGATTACGGGCATCAGGCATGATAGTCACAGACTTTTTTAACAGGTTGATCGCAGTTTCTACTTGACCAGAAACCAAGGCTATTAACCCCTCACGGAGGAGATCTTTTGCCTGATTGCGTTGAACATTTGTACGGAATGCATATATACCATCGAGTGCCAATTGTGTAGATTCAGATTTTGGGTCAACCTGTAAAGCAGCGAGGTACGACTGTTCAGCCTGAGACCATTCCCCCTGTGCAAGATTAGCTCCACCTATTCCCGAATAAATGGAAAACAGGTCGCCACCACTTAGAATGTTTTTTTGAACCACAAGTGCCCGAGCATAATTTTTTATCGCGAGTTCATGATGTCCCTCATGACGATTTATATCTCCGAGAAATATATACGGTCGTGGCATTTGCGGTCCCTCTTGTTGCGCAGACTGCCAAAGGGTCCTTGGATCTGCCCATTCCTTTGTTCGCGTAACATCTAAACAAGCGAAAATTATCATCATTATGATTCCACTGACAAACAGTTTTCGCGATATTTTTCTTTGAGTTTGCTGCAAAATACTAAATAATGCTATAGAAAAAGCCATTGTTACTACATACAGTCGGTGTTCGTTAACAAGAACATTTAAGGGGACTACAATCGTTGGGAGAATCGAGAATAAAGCCCATCCAAAACAAAAATGTGTGATCGAATTGCTTGTCCACCAAAGCCGAGTCAAGGAGATTAACATAACAACACACAATAAATATAGAGTGAAACTCGTTCCCAAAGTAAATCCAGGTTCAACGGATAGAGGCCAGGGGAAAAAAAGCCATTCTATATACTGTATCATGGCCTTTAATTGTGTAGTAAGTTGTACGTCTATACTACGAACTGGTGCAGTAAAAAGCGAAGTTTCAAGCATCGACCGTACTTTGAAAACATAGCAGATTCCCACAGCGTAAAATGGCACTAATAATTTACAAGAAGACCTCACTCCTTGACGGACAAAAAACGTCCATTCATAGAATAAAAGAACCGGAATTAACATTAATCCAACAGACTTACATAGTAACGATAGTCCAAAACATATTACTGAAGCAATATACAAAGCCAAACTAAATGAGGCTCGTGATCTTAAGACCAGATAGAAAAGTAACGCGCACAACATATAAAAAGCACAAAGAGATTCGGAGCGGCTACTTATATAATTGATCGCTTCGCTATTAACCGGATGAAACGCAAAGAAAAATGCCGAAAATATAGCCGCGGGTAGGCCCAAACCAATTCTGCGACCAAGCGACAAGAGCAAAACACTATTCATAGAGTGTATACAGATATTGAGCCAGTGGTATCCGTTGACTCTTAAACCATCAATATAATAATTTAGCGCGTAGGTAACGAGCACTAAGGGCCTAAACATTGATGAGCGTTCATCAATTGTAAACATGTCTGCGCGTTGAAAAAAAATAGGGATGTTTGAGATTTTTCGAATATTCGGATTGTCTTTTATGGAATGAATATCATCATATTGAAAAGGCCCGTTGATTCCAAAACTGTATACAGAGATTACCAAAGCAAACAGCAGGCAAGACGCCACGAGAGGTATACTATCTACATTTTTTCGATCAATCATATTTTTCATTCTAATATTTTACTTAACATAACTCGTTATTCCTTAAATGCTAAAAGCTCCCATATCGTTTTCACATAGATTGCGTATCTCATCCTCGTTGCCACGCATTAACGTTTTAAATAGATCGACTTCTCTCTTTTCCATAACAGACCCATCTAATTTTTTTGCTCTTTTCTGCGCCATCGTACCTAAGCACGTGCGTAACTCCTCATCTTCTATTAATCGAACGATATTCTGTTTAAACGAATTGGAGTCTTGTTGAACTATCAACCCAGTATCCTTTACTAATTCAGGTATAGGATTAGTAGGGCATGTCACGATAGGCATACCTGATGCCATGGCCTCTAGGACAGGTATACAAAAACCCTCAAAGTGGGTAGCCATGAGAAAAATATCTGCCTCAGAGTATGCGTGATGTATCTTATGATTTGGAATCGTGTCAATAAAATGCACTCTGTCGGCAATTTTTAATTCTTCGACTAACTTAACTAATTCTCCCTTAAATTCTCCCTGGCCAACAATCATCAATTCTACATCAATTGACTCGATTGATTTGATCAACGTAAATGGATCTTTGGGATGATCCAAGCGCATAACCGTTAATAGTTTCGGACGACGGTCAGGTATATGATAATCTCTACAATGATTAAATTGGTCACTGTAAACGCGATTATATGAGGTGTACACCAACTTTCCACCTCTTTTTCTAATATGGTCACGTAGATAATTGCTAACAGCTAACAGAACATCAGCTCGTCGAAGAGTATAATATTCCAAAAGTTGAACCAATCTAAGCCTAATAGATGGGTATAATTTTCGCTGCATATCTCGATTAGTATGAACTGACACAACGGTAGGGATAGACAATGAATGACCACAAAAGCTTGCAATACTACCAGCATGCCATAAACCCTGCCCTCTTATTAAATCTGGTTTTATCTTTTCAACTATTATTTTTGATCGATAACAGCATAATGGGAAATTTAATATTCCTGGCTTCCCTACTGTGTGTACAAAAATATTAGCCTCCCCAACTAGTTTTCTAACCTCCTCTCCATCGACATCATCATCACAGAAAGAAATTACATGAATCTCAGAAAAAAATTCATGGGGATTCCAGTAACGTTCCTTCAATTCTCCCTTTTCTATATACTTTCTCAGGGGATCGGCGGCAAATACCACTAAGGACCTCAAACGTCAGCCTGCTCTGCAATAAAATGAATTTTCTCAACCGTCAGAAAAATAGTTTTGATGGAATCACCTAGTTCTCAATAGTGAGCACTAACATGCTAATTAAGAATTACATATAATTCTCATTAGCCCACGTTTAGCTTTGAAAATTTCACCTCGCCGTCGGCCGGGGGAAGCCAACACCAACACTAGAATAATTAATAATCAGATTATTATATTCACATATACCAGCATACCAAAACGCCACATCAATCTGAACAGGGAAATACCGAAACTCTGTCAATCCAATATAATAAAAGTATGTTGATTTTCGCACGTACTCACTGAACTAAAAAGATTACCAGATCTAAAATATTGCCTGAATCACTCATTTCTGGTAACAAAAACAAGATCATTGAGGAATTATGTTGTTTTTTTTGTTTCAATTTCACTCTCTGACCTAGAGCGTAGCCGAGATACAATTGCAAATACAAAACAAAAAAGTATTGTAAGCATCGACCATGCTCTAGCTAACCTTTCATTTCTCGGAACCATATAACCATATTCAAAAACATTTGTGTCTGAAGAAACCCATATTGCAGTTAAACCAGCCCCAGCGGTAAAAACTGGCAGGGGTTTGCTTGAATCTTCAGGGAAGGCAAACCAATGAGAAAAATGCTGCTGGGACAAAAATAGAAATCTGTCATTTTCTCTCTTACCAATTCGAACAGCAGTAGCTTCATCTCCACTGTAAATTCTTTCTACAGAGATCTTATTTTGCATTTCATGACTATTTGTTTGGTAAATACCAATAACATCTTCCAAAGTAGCTATTCGGGGCGAAGAAGAATTTATCCCGTTGACCAGTGGTATAATTGCGTCAATACTACTTAGCACTTCTGTTTCTAATGATAGATACTCTTCTTTTGTAAGCAATAAATACAAGATTCTTTCGGCTTTAAAATCTTGGAAATGAGTAATACGCTCGAACAGTCTCTCACATTCTAACCGGTCGCCAACAATAGCAATTGTGTGATTTGAAATAAAACCCCAAAAAGATTTTTTGTTTCTAAACACGACCTGTGTATAATCATTTCTTTTTTGGATATCAAATAATCTATCTATATGCCTTCCCGGTTGAGAGGCATCATACATCTCATCTAAAGGGTGCCATGGTCGTTTTAATACACATTCAAGCCCCGGATCCTGCGATAGTAAATTAATTCCAGCGAGGTAATCCTTTTCGTCACTTCTATAAGAAAATGTTTTGATAGGTAAATCAATAAAACGAGCATTCAACAAAGCCAGGGACTCACTAGGTTTATACGTAGGATCTAAACGCCGAATGGATTCTATTTGGTGATTCAAAAATGAATCGTACGCTACTTTCCTTGAACGTAGTTCGATTATGTTCGCTATCGGTTTATTTGCGGTCATTATCGGGTACAAATAATGAGTATGATCTAAATCGAAAGTAAACCAACGCTCGTAAGGACCGATCTTATCGACTAGTTTTTCCCAAATACCAACCTCAGGCAAGCGGTAAGGTGATTCATGTTTCAAAGCAAAATGACTTAGAAGAATACGTGCACCTCCTAATTCCACTAATATGAAGCCTATACATAAAGCAGAAAATATTTTAGATCTCTTATAACGTATCTTCATTTGAATAAAATATTCAACACCAAATGCAACTAAGAACGAAAACCAAAATGTATGTAATACTGCCCAATTATGAGTGCTTCCTATCCAGGCAGCATTGGGAAGAAAAGGGACCACGCACCAATAGATCGCTAAACTTATAGAAAGAACGCATAGAATACGTCGCACTACCGCATCTTTGCGCCAGTACCAAATTCCAAACGCGGCTAAAATTAACACAGTAAATCCTACATAATCAGAATGTACTACTGACGCCAGGAATTTCGGATCAACATCAATTGAAAATCCTAGCTTCCGTCCTATCAAATAGAGGCCTAAGGTTGGTAGTCCGAAGAGCATCTCCCAAGGAGACACCCAAGTATTCGTTCTATAACTTGCCAATTGTACAACTTCAAATTTTAGGTCTATAGCAGGTACAATGATAAATGCTGCTAAAGATGCTGCCATCAATAAATAGGATATCGTATAGGAAAAAAATTTAATATTGTGACATCCTTTATGGCCTCGGTCGATTAGGCCGGCGGCCACAGTGAATAATGCTACTCTAATACTAACTTGCGCATTGGCCCCTATTGCGAAGAAAAGAAGCAGTGAACTTAATAACAAAAAACCAAAAGATTGCCTACGAAGAGCTATGACAAAACACAGCGCTCCCCATGGCATTAAAGCATATAACAAAAAATTACTGAGATAGGTAGTGTAATCCACCGTATACGTCAAGAACCAGGAGAATACATAGGCAGCCACAGCAACCAAAGCAGAATAGTGAGTAACATCCCATAAGCGTACCATAGAATAAATACCGACAGCACTAACACAATAAATCATAAAAACGTAAAGCCTCGGGCCCAAATCGTAACCTAACGACCCGACGAACGCAGAAAAAATCAGTGCATCTGTTAGACCACCCATCTTAAACAATGGATGACCCGCTGCGGATAACGAAGTCCAATTTGGCCAGCAACCACGCAATAAATTATCTAATAAAATTTGCGCATTATAGAGCCATAAAAAATAATCATATCCGCGAGAATAAGAGACTTGAAACAACCATGGAGATCCCGCCAATGCACCTAGGCTCGTAGCATAACTTAAATTTTTTATGCTAATTTTTTCAGAAGCTTTTTCTCTTGAATCCGTATCCATTTATAAATAATATTCTTCTGGGTATAATTTCAGAGGGGCATTAAACTTCAGTTTTCACCTTTTAGGCCTATAAGAATATCCTTCCATCGATCTATTTGGGATTTTGTAGAAAAAACGTCTTGAATTTCTCCCATATTCTTGCGACACTCTGACCGCAACAAATCATCCTCCACCATGCGTTTTATCTGCATAGCTAAGCCTTCGACATCCCCCACATCAGCGACTAAACCAATTTTGTATTTCTCAATAATATCTCGTGAGGCTCCTCGTGGAAGAGACGCTACAACCGGTACACCTGTTTCGATATAATCAAACAACTTGGTAGGGGTAGCGTAAGAATAGGTCGAATCACTAAGAGACAAAAATCCAATGTCCGCGCTACGCAATCTATCAGCAACTACATTTTGTGGAACAAAACCATTGTATGAACAACTACTTATTAAACGTGGCCTTACTTTCATACGAAAGTACGCGTTTTCCGGGCCGAACAATTCGATTTGAATACGGCTTGTCCAATTTGACTCAGTTTCACACAAATATTTCTGAGCATGTAACAAAATCTCAGGCTTTTGAACCGCCGACATAGCCCCAGCGTACATTACGAGTAAAGGGCGGCTCTTAATTTCAACTGAATACTTGTTAACATCCTTCTTAATACAGGTCGGCACTATGTTGTACACCACAGAGATCTTTTCTTCCATCAAACCGTATCGTCCTATAATGTCATTTTTCAAACCTTCAGTTGTTACTGTAATGTGAGATGCTTTATTGACAATTTTTCGCTCTAAATAATTGTATAGCGGACGAAACACACAACGCCATTTTCTAGACATAACGCCAGAAAAATCATCTCTAAAATCAACTAAAAGAGGCCAACCATAACTTCGACTTATTACATATCCAATGACTAAATCAGAAAAAATTGGATACACCGCGAATATTATGCCAGGCTTACCAAAAACTCTACGACGTTGCTTTATCACACAGTAGGCCCAATTAAGAAAATAACAGGGCAAGATACCTAGGAGATAAAAAAACGTATTTATTCCAAACCAATTAGGCGCCCTTACCCGATTGACCGTTATGTTTGCATTCAACCCTTCGACCAAGCTTTGATCATCCTGGTATGATATCACCCCGCCATCCTTACGTTGCATACACACCACACTAACATCAAATAATTCTGAAAGACCATTAGCAACACACATATTCGTAATAGCATTCCCTCTTCCAAATGGAGGGAAACATCCGGCAATCATGTACAATTTAACTTGCTTACTTCTGGCAATCATTTAGAATACACTACTTCAAACACAACGTAAGATCTATCTCGATGCAATAATTTGAGATGCTTCATTCTAAATGATTCATGAAATTCATCTGCAAAATACTGTGGATATGCATGTTTTCTGCTTGGCGGTATACGTATCATCCGAACGACATGACTTATACCCAGGTCTTTCATCCGTTTAATTAAAAGCTCTGGGGTAGAATAATCCTCATAACTAATCACTTTCTGGTGCGGATGGTCCCATAAGTAATCCCGCTTACAATAGAAGCCTTTAACGATACCCTGTAATAGTATTTTCGCATCCACTGGCAAGTTTTGGTTTACGTAACGAAACGCTTCGTAATTACCCTCATTTTCCAACAAAAACTGATCTTTGTTCATAGCCGACTGCGCATACTGAAATGCTGGATAAGCCAAAGCAAAAGATTGTGCAGCACTGCCGATCAAGGAAACTGCAAAAACTAAACGGAACAATGTCGCTAGTAAGCGTGACGAAAGATGTCCCCATTGGTCAGCTACAAACCCAACTAAAATGGAAAGAAGAGCAAAGAAAGCTATGTTATATCGAGGGTTCCCATCTACGACTAAAACAGACAGGCAATAATAAAATAAGGCAACGCCAGCAATGAATCTAATTTTTTTATCCCGCAAAAAGAAACAAATCCCGGGCAAAAGAGCCACGTAATGTATGCCTATAGCTCTCTGCCAACCTAATGTTCCGTCCCAAGACCATTTCCAGAGAGAAGAAACCAAAACTTCACCCCATTCAATAAGCCGAGGAACCAATTTGACTGTGCCAAAACCTGAACCGTATTCGCTTACACCTATTAAAACATTAATGCTGAACCCACCTCCATAATCAAGTCCACCAAAAAGACCATTTGCTACTGGCCAAATAGGATTACCCGCTTCGGAATAGGCTCGAATATACCAAGGTAAAACCAGTAAAATGGCTGGTGTTGCATAAGTCATCACGTCTACGGCAATACCTTTGAAAACCCGATGTTTTCGATAAGAAATCCATAGATTAGCCACTCCAATACACAGAGCCAGTGGGATAGCCGTATGTTTGCTTCCCATGGCAAATCCGGTAAATATTCCACAGAGCAACAGAGTGCTGCTTTCCTGGTCATCCCGCCATTTAATCCATGCCCAAAGGGCCATAAATTGAAAAAAACCAACCCCTATATCTATATAGGCCAACGGCGAAAAAAACATTATAACCGGAGTAAAAACAAATATTACACTAGCCCAAATTCCAACACGACTTACAAATAAGTTTCTACAAAAACACCATATTGCAAAAACTGTCATGACACTAAAGGTGAAATGCATTACCTGCGCCAAAGAGGAATCACGTAACCCTATACAGAGCAGATAAAGAAGTCCTATATTATCCGGATATAAAGCTCCCGTGAGAGTTTGCTCAAAACTCAGGTAATGTTTCTGTAAATATATACTGGGCAGAGCTAAGTGGTATGCAAGCGGATCCACGGCACCGTATGCGGGCACTAAACTTCGAATTGCATTGAAAAATAATCCTATTAACACCAACACTGCAAGCCAAAATAAATAACTCTTTAAATTTAATTTGATTTGCCCTAAACACCCTTGAACTCTCCCGGCAAAACCTACTAACTCTTTGTGACCAACCAAACCTCCAATTAGTATCAAAGCATAAAAAACGCTCGCATAGTAAAGATAGAACTGACCCAAAATAAAAAGAATTATTGAAAGTATACCGAGGCCTAGTCCTAAAGAAAAAACTAGTTCCTCAGCACGGGATACTATACATACACCTGTCCGGCCCAATGCAACTCTTCCTATCCCAGCGCTACAAACTAGGAGGACAAACATATAAAGAAATTCAACCAATGATTAATGCTCCCAATTGACGAAATAACTCTACATACCCTCGACTATAATAAAAATAACCCATTATTGAAATTGCCCAGATAACAAGCACGAACTTTAACAAAAAGATAAGCCCATTTTTGTACACACTATCATTTTCCGCTTTAGACATATTTTATTTCAATACCTTTCCAGAAACGATCAAACAATGGCCTTTTACCCAACGTCGACATACAAGATCTTCCAACAATCCGAGACCAAGAAAACACGGGAAAATTATCGTTTTATATATCCAAAACATCCAGGAGTCAGAAATAATAACAAGATCTGACTGCGAATTATATTGTTGACGTTGGGAAGCATATGCCAGTTTAGTAATCCCCAGAAGAATTTCACTAAGAAAAAAATTCGAATATGCGACTCTTTGGATATCAATTGAATTTTGTTTCATGAGTTCACAGAGTGAATTAGTCGTATAACCTTCTCTGTAATTCTTTTGATATTGGTCGTCATCGTCATGAAGAAATGTCTTTAAACGGGTCTTCGTGAAAAGGCTTTCTAATTCAGGAGTAGAAACTACAACCGAGGCTGTCGGTTTTGCCACTCTAACAATTTCTTGCAGAGCCAGATTATCATCCGGTACATGTTCGATAACATCAGCAAAAATAATTTTGTCGAATTGATTGTCACTAAAAGGGAGTGTGCCTGCTCCTGCGCAAACAAACGAGCCCTGTAATGTAGACTGAGAATATCTCAATGCTTCAGTGCTCATATCAATCCCAACAATATTGGCCCCCCGAATTTTAGCAAGCCCGCAGAGGTAACCGATCCCGCAGCCAACATCCAAAATCCGCTCTCCGCTTTTTATATTCAGCATTTGAAAAATATGTCGCTCTTTGAAACGCGTAGTTAATGAGAAACGTAACGGATTAATTTTCATCTTAACAACGCTCTAACAATTGAGCGAATTGCTCTCCATAACCAGTTTTTTTACAGATGTTTAATGCTCGTTTACGTCCGACCTTTCTGTACCAGTTATGACGAGCATGAAAAGCTGCAATCCAACCCAATGGTTTGAAAAACCACTCTTGCTGAAGAAATTCTCGCAACACAGGCGTATTTGAAATCCGATCACGCCAACGGTAAATGACATACTCTTGGCCTCGTCCTTTTTCAAAAGAATTAGGCGCATAAGAATCACCTACAGCAATAAACTTTGAGTGCCCTAATCCATTTTTTTCAGCTTCTTGAATGAATCTTATTTCAGACACATTGAACCCCATATAATCCCCAACCAAAGAGTCCAATGCTACTAAATCACGAGACGCGATTATACGGTCACAAACCTTTGGAATCCCTACTCTAGGACCGGGCCCTTCCATAGCTACTGTGGCATCTGCAACTCCTAACTTCAGCTGTTGAGCAAAAAACGAATTAACTTCAGCTATAGCTTCATGAACTACTGGATGGAATTTGAAGCGACCTCTTGGCAATAACCCCCATTGGTTTTTTAACGCCCCTGTAAAAGGGGTTATGCAATGCGTTTTGATAACAGGCATAGTAATAAGGGCTTCCACGTCCAAAAGCACTTTCGGCATGGCCAAGGCCCCAAAAATCGGCCCTACATTAATTGTTTGAGCCGGGGCCATGGATAGATTGATAAATTTCGCATCAAATCGATCACCGATCTCCGTAAACCCCCAACTTTCTACTGCATCATCAACCTGACGGCTTGTAGCCACTTCACAATCACCATAACTGATTTTAGCATTCGGAAATTTTGCTCTAATTTCGCGCAAAACCCCTTCAAAAACCCACGGAGAGGTACATTGGCCAGGCATCACTTCACGACTCAATAAATTCACCTTTAAAAAGATCGAATTGGGTATTAAATCTGAATCCCATTCGACCAAATTCATCGCACGTGACACTGCCTCAAACACAGATTCCATATACTGTTCAACGTGCACAAAAGCAACTTTGCTACTTGCCACTAGCTTTTTTCCTCTCTGTTTGATAATCAAATTCTACATCACTGAACCCTTTGCGTTTTGTTGAACGAGTCTGAAACTTCCCACTACTACGAGCTCGTTGAAATAATTCGCCCGTAACGTGAAAAAGATCCATATCTATAACATGTTCCTTTAGCACTTTAAAACCGACGCTCTTTTTCATGAAATATTCGAATCCATAACATCAAAAGAATCAGATTCTCCTGAATATTCCCACTTAACAAAACGCTCAAACCTAACACTATCCGATCCATTCCAATCTATATCTTCGCACTGTTTTAATTCATTTAAGGAAAAATATTTTGAGGAAGCAACGTGACGCAACGAAAACTTATCCGCACGATAAAGCTTCTTTACATCGGCCGTCAAATCCAGTTGATCGGTAACACGAAAACCGTCATCCAAGATGTCTATTTGTCTGGCCAAACGACCTGGGCCACAACGCTCTACAAAGATTAAGCGTTTTTTTAAAAAAGGGATTAAGCGCGATCCAATTAATTTCGCAAGCACCCGTAAAACCATGTGTTTAAGCGGAGTTGCCACATGAGATTTAACCACGGTAAAATCCGTTTCTATACGATAGGACCCGGGCACAGATCCCCGGAGAGAATCACTTCGTTGCCAACAGGTGGCTGACACCAAAGAGCGTCTATCAATAATGCGGTAACCAAAATCAGAAAAAACTTCACCGCCTTTATTAAATAAACGGAGACATCCCCCTTTACCTAGTCCACAAAGTAAGTGAGATCCTTTACGATTAATACTTAGCAAACCAGCATCTTCAAAATATTGTTCATGTTCCGCGTCACAGGGTAAAATAAAATCTTGAGAGACTTCCGAAGGAGCGTACTTAACCGCTCGCAATAGTGAATGGAGCATGTTATGACATAGATAGCGATCATCAAACGATCGATAATATGCCCGAACACCTCTGGGTCCCAAACGCAGACGCTCTAAAATTGCCGCAGCTTTGGTCGAATTTTTAGCCATTAAACATAAAGGACTCAATAAAAAATACTCAGTGTTTCGGGATCCGTAAATTCCACCAACGCTACCATCTTGATGAATAAAATAACTTGAAAAATCAACTATTCGGTCGGCAACAGAATCGACATCTTGGTCACCACTTAGGCGACGATACTCTAAAAGAAAGTCCAACGTAGTACTTAAATATCCTATATCGGCTCCCCCATATTCAGCGAAATAACCATCCGGACTTTGCCGTTTAGCTATACGTTCAAATTTTGCCCGCGCAGCTTTGCAAGCCCAGCCTTCGCCCGTGAGTAAATACAAATTAAAGAGGCCCGGGATACTGGCGGCTTCCTGGTTAAGAGCTTCGTCTTCGTGATGATCAGCTAAATAACGTCCGGCCTTGAGACAGGCATCCTGAATCTCTGAATCTTCAATACCTAGAAGCCGGCACGTCTCGGTTGCGGAAAAGAGAGAAAAAGACGTAGGAATATAACCATGTTCCCAAGGATAATACTCATCAAATGATCCATTTGTATGTTGAATCTGCATCCAAAAACGAAGACCGGCCTTAGCCCAATCACGAATTCGTTCATTATTTTGATATGGACTTTGGGGTAAGCGTGTAACATACAGCAAAGCAAGTGACAACACACTCTGCTGCAGCACCGCCGATGAGAAATCGCGAATCTTAAAATGCCAGTGATTTCGATCAAAACTTCCATATGTCGGTGAATCAGGATCACGGTCCTGCTGGCTTAATATTCGCGGAACGAATTCGAGGGCAAGTTCTGCCTCTCGTTGCCATTTTCTGGTAGCGATGAGATAAGCCTCTCTAATTTACGCTGATATTTAACAAACAGATCGGCGATTAACCCTAAAACTCCAACAAAAAATCCGCCTATAACAATAACTAAATCCATTTCTTGCATACTACCGGTCCGCCAAAGGTTTACAATTGCAGCAACAACGCCCAAACCAAACATACCCAAACTAATTGGAAGAAAAACTTTCAATGGTTCAAAATAGGTTACCATCCGCGCAACCTGAGTGATGTAACGATATGTATCTTTTATCGGATGAAATTTGGATTTTCCAGCACGTTTAGCGTAACGTATTGGGACATATTCAACGCTATGTCCGTTACACAAAAAGGCCAATGTGATCGTTGTTACACAGGAAAAACCTTTCGGCAGGAGATCAATATAAAGTAACCCTATATCACGACGAAATACACGCATACCGGAGTTGAGATCTGGAATGACCGACGAAGTCAAAAAACAGGCTAATTTTCTGATAGCAAATTTTGCTGGAACCCTCAACAGTTTCATTGTGCCACGTTCACTATCCCGGGCACCGACAACCTGGTCTACCTCGCGGGCACAAAGATGATTTAACAGTTCAGCCATCCGGCCATTGGGATATGTCAAATCAACGTCTGACCACATAACATATTGACCTTTTGCCGCTAGAGTCCCTGTCTTTCGAGCAGCACCGGATCCTTGATTAGATTTATGCTGAAACAAAGAAACCCGCGGGTGATCAAAAGCTCTTACCAACCGTGCCGTATCATCAGTAGATCCATCGTCTACGACAATGACTTCATAATTGACCTTTGCATTATCGAGACCGTCGCAAACAATACTTAACTCCTCTTCAATGCATGCCTCTTCGTTGAAGGCCGCAAGTACAACGGAAAGTATAATTTCATCGTCTACTTTATGATCGCCCATGTATTTCCCCTTGTATTTCATTCCGAAAATCTGTAAACGACATAGGTTGCCTCCAAAAGCAAATAAACCCAATTGATCCAGGAACAACAAAGCAGAAAACAAAAAATAGACTCGAGAAGATCAACGTCACTTCAAGACTATTCTCAATTTGAAGTTGATTCATTACTAATAGTAACATGGCCTCCCGCGTTCCCAAGCCTGCTATCGAGATAGGCAGATAAGATGCTATACCGACCAAAATAATCGCTGCAACAACCTGGCCTGCCAAAAGAGGCATAGAAATCGACTTAGCAAGCAAAATTGTAAGTAGAAAATATAGCCCGTATGCTAAAAAAGTCAGTATCACACAATTTGGTCCAGCCACACTTAACATCCCCTTAGCTTCAGCCAAACCTATCTTCAAATGATTCAATACTAAAAACCAATTGTTTCCTGAATCACTAAATACTTTCATAAACACTATTATAATAATGAAAAGAGCAAATATCAGGCCAATCACAAACAAAAAACTAGTGGAAGAGATAAGAGAAATGACTGTATTTGGAAACTCCAAATAGAAAATCGCCCATAAAGTTGCTAATCCCATGAAACCTATATCCAGGGCCCGATCTACCACAGCACTGGACAGTGAGCGTGGCCAATCAAAGCCTGTCCGTTCACGCACATAGAATGCCTTGGCCAAATCACCTAAACGACCCGGAGTAACTATTCCGCAAAAAACACCTATCGCATACGCAATCCAAGTCGTCTGAGGAGAAAGATAGACACCCTGAACATTCAACAGTAACCTCCAACGCAATGCCCTTAAAGTTAACATCAGTCCGCTTAAAAGCGGCAAGGGAAATATATAAATCCAGGTAATTCTTTCCCATTTACTGTAAATCGAATGAAAATCGGCCTGCCAAACTAAGTACAAAAAAAAGATAATTCCTATCAATCTTAATGGAGTTGCCACTACCATTCTACAAACTCTTCTCATTCTTTAGAAACCATGATTCCAGCATTAACAGAGCCCATAACTGTTGACTATAATCACGTCGCATCATTACATGATCATCAATCATGTTGCGTAGACCTCCATAGCAAAATAAATCTCTTTTGCGAGCTACACTAGAAAGTAGCACCTCCTCAAGCCATGGCCGTAGAGGACCACGCAACCATTCACCTAAGGGGATCGAGAATCCCTTCTTAGGACGATTCACAATTTCTTCAGGAAGATACCGTCTTGCCACGTTTTTCAGCAACCGCTTCCTATCAAATAACGTGAATTTTTCATGTCTAGGAACTTTCGCCATAAATTCAACTAAAGTATGATCCAAAAATGGAGAACGTACTTCCAAAGAATGAGCCATACTCATTCTATCAACTTTGGTTAAAATATCATCTGTCAAATACGTCTGGCGATCAATTGCAAGAAGCATTTGATCGCCAGCATCTTGTGCAGATTGCCAGTATATATCGTAGCTTGAATCACTGCTACCGCGTTGCAGCATCTCCGAAAAAAAATTCGTATAAAAGGCATCTTTCTCTTTTTGGGTAAAAAAAAACCCCAACTCGTCCGAGGATTTTCGCGTACAGCCGAGGCGTATTCAAAAAAACGCCTACCTGCTTTTCTCCAATTGGTCCCATAATAACCTTCGGGTTCCCGAAAGCGCTGTAACAACCATTCGGCTACTCCTGGACCAGCCCATCGAGGAATTCGATTGTAAAAATCAGTCAAAAGACGACCACTGTAACGTCGGTAACCACCAAAAATTTCATCTCCCCCATCTCCACTCAAGGCAACAGTAACGTTGTTCTGAGTTACTTCCGCTAAATGATAGGTGGGAATAGCAGAAGAATCAGCAAAAGGCTCTCCAAAAAAATGGAGTAACTTAGGAATAAGACCTTCAACATCATAATCGACTACTTGCTCTTCGTGCTTCGTTTCAAATATCCTAGCAATTGTAGCAGCATGACTCAATTCATTAAATTTGGATTCCTTAAAGCCTACTGAAAACGTTCGTAGTTCCTCATGCCCAAGGCTTCTCATGACTGCTACAATGAGACTCGAATCCAACCCCCCACTAAGAAAAGCACCAATGGGCACATCCGCCTCAAGACGTTTGTTTACAGCAGATCTTAGCAATACATCCAACTCTTCAGTAGCATCTTCAGTGCTGTAAGATTCATTTGCGCTTCTTAACTGAACATTCCAAAATGAACCCGTACGGAATAATGATTTTTCGTCTATTACGATCCAGGTAGCGGGTGGCATCTTTGTTACATTGGCATATATGGACAGAGGATGCGGCACGAATAGGTAACTTAAATACTCGTCTATGGCCTTGTAATTGATGGATCTATCAATAGACGTGTCACAAAGCAAAGAGGTCAATTCAGAAGAAAAACTGAATCCATGAGAAGTTTGCGCGTAAAAAAGAGGTTTTTTCCCCAACCGATCCCTTGCCAAAATAAGTTCCTCTTGACGCGCATCCCAAATAGCTATAGCAAACATTCCTTCCAAAAAAGAAAAACACCCCAGCCCCTCGTCTTCGTAAAGATGAGCAATCACCTCAGTATCAGATCGCGTAGTTAATTGATGTCCCCGAGCAATTAATTTTCGTCTTAAGGCTTGGTGATTATAAATTTCTCCATTGAACACAACCTGTACGGAACCATCCTCATTTCCCATAGGTTGTCGTCCACCTTCAAGGTCTAACACCCGAAGCCGACTCATTCCAAGACCCAAAGCACCTTGAAAGAGAAACCCTTCTTCATCAGGTCCACGATGCCGCAGAGCAGCACACATAGATCGAACTAGTGAGGAATCCGTCGGGGCTCCATCGGTACGTAATTGCCCTACTATACCGCACATAGTTCAGGCCTTTCGCACCAATAGTTTTTTATATAATTCATGCAACTTACTTGCATTTTCCTCCCAGGTAAGCCCTTGTTCCTTTACGTGTGTGCGTGCTGTTTGTCCCATTTTCAACCTAAGGTTTTCATCATATTTCATTGAGGTTAGGGCCGCTTCCAAAGCATCACTATCTTCCGGGTCGACTAAGACACCAGTCTTTCCATCTATAACAACTTCTGCGGTTCCCCCAACACGGGTAGCAACAACAGGTATTCCACAAGCCTGCGCCTCTATACAAACATTTGGGCGTCCCTCGGACCGACTCGGCAGAACAAGCAAATCTGCAGCTTGCATCCACACCGGGATACGATCTACGGCCTGACTACCTGCAAAGACAAACTGTCTCTCTAATCCATAATTCTGTATCTGGTCTACTATATTGTTTTTTTCTGGGCCTTCTCCAACGAGAACACATTTCCAATCGATGTCTTTTTGCCAATTTGACAGTGCGTCCACAAGAACATCCAATCCCTTCACATGAACAAACAATCCCACAAACAATATGATAAAACCTTCCTCGGGTAGGTTCTGCTCCCGCCGACTTAGAGCACGGTCCCCTGGCTGAAAACGAGCTGAGACCCCATTGGGAATGACTTTGATTCTTTCTTTTTGCACGCCAATTTTTTTCAATGAATTTGCCAAATCATCGCTTACAGCTACCACACATTCCATCCGAGAAATTATATGTCTATTGAAAAAGCGTGAGAAAAAATTATTAAACAATTTAATATCACTACCCCGCACACTTAGTACAATGGGAACCTGCTTGCCAAAAACCCAACTAGCAATCAAACCAGATACCGTCCAATGACAATGGACCACCTGAATACCATACCTTTGTTTGAAGACCCCCCATACAAAACCCAAAATAAATACCGGCAACTGAATTCGGGTACACCAACTCGTACGAATATTAGTAGGAATCCCACCACCATAGGCCACACACTGCCATTTTTCTGGCCACAAATATCGAAACCGCCTGATATTGATCTCGCCCATTTTTTCCACTCTGGATAAACCAGCTTCATGTGGTGCAACAACCTGTACTATCACCTTTCGATCACACAATGCTGTAACCTGTTCATAGATAAATGTACCGAACAAATCGCCGTTGAATCGCGGAAATCCTGTGGTAATTACAAGCAAATTTAAATTGCTCATTCACTCTCCTGCATATCATATAGCATAGCGAATAACAAAAATTGGATTCCCATTATTATGGTGAGTGCACACAATACTGACTCAGGACCAGATACACCCACCCCAACGATCTGCTTGTAAATCAACCAACCGCCCAAAACAACACCTGCTGGCATAAGGCTTAGGCCCAGGACAAAGAAAAAAAACAAAGGATGGAAATCTCGAACTAGGTATTTACTTAACAGTCGCCAGAAGAATCCCCTCACAAGCATAGGGGTAACCTTTAAGGCATAATTAAATCCCTTTATTTGAGATTGTCTTTCTCCCTCTAAGTAAATTGCACGTCGCGGAACATCTTTGACCTTTAATCCATACGCGTTCAATCTCACCAAAAAATCCATAGGGTAACCATATCCCTTCCAGGCTTTTCCCCAGTCAATCATGTCAATCGCTCGCTTACTGATTGCTGTATAACCGTCAACAACATCGTAAATCTTGTAATATCCAGATGCCATTTTCGTAGTAATAGAAATCAAAGAATTGCCAATAAAACGCGTCCACGGCATGCCATCTAAACCGCGTTGAGGCATCAAGAACCTATTGCCCTTAGTGTAATCTACTTCCCCATTTACAACGGGTTCGATTAATTTGTCTACCATTTCCAATGGCATTTGGTTGTCCCCACCCACTACGACAGTAACATCAAAATTGTCGGAACTCGACTGCTTGTAACCAGTTATAATTGCAGAACCAACCCCCTGATTCGTTTCGTGACTAATTAACTGCACGCGTTCATCACTACGTGCATATTCAAGAACAACTTCTTTAGTACGATCCTGACTACCATCATCGACAACATAAACACGATCGATAATAACGGGCACAGACTCTAAAGTCGGTCGTATCAATCTTTCCTCATTGTGAGCAGGAATTACTAACGAAATTCGAAAATCCTTGTACAAGAAAATTGTCTCCCGATTAGGATAATTCTATTCTTTCACCACCTAGGGCAAGCGAACGACTCGCTGCCTCAAGCACTTCTACAACACGCAATCCATTATCACCATCAGTGGTAGGTTGCTTATTTTCAGTTATACATTCTACGAAATGCTTACATTCAGCCCTCAAAGGTTCACTGTATTCTATTCTTGGAATAACAACATCACCCGCCCGTTGAATAAGCTGAAATTGGGCAAAGGTATCAAAAGCACCTAAAGATCCATCCAACCTGAACCTATCAATCCCCTTATCGTAAAGCATGATTTTAGAATCACTACTAGCATCATCGTAAACGATCATTTTTTCACTGCCAACCAACGTTATTCGACGAACTTTACTTGGATCAAGCCAACTTACATGAATGTGAACAGAAACGCCATCAGCGAATTCCATATTTAGATATACCACGTCTTCAATCCCATCCTGCAAATAAGTAAACCCCCTAGCGTCAACACTCAAAGGCCGTTGCTTTAACCACCGCAAGACTATAGATATATCATGAGGCGCGAGGTTCCACAGAGCGTTAATGTCACTTCTAACAACACCTAGATTTAACCGTTGAGAATAGATATAGTAAATCTGACCCAATTCCCGCCTATTTATACATTCCTCAACATAATGGACTGCCGAATTGTATTCAAAAGTGTGTCCCACCATTAATACTGCATTATGTTTTTTCGACAATGAAATTAAATCTCGACATTCATCCGTGGTCTGGGCTAATGGTTTCTCAACAAAAACTGATTTCCCTCCACTAATAACCTTTTTAGCCAACGAATAATGTGAAGATGCTGGGGTAGCTAACGCCACTCCCTGCACAGATTGGCATTCTAGAACATCTTCCATCCGGGTGTAACAAGCGACCCCTGGGTATTGATTGCGCAATTTTGCCAACCTTTTTTCATCCTGATCAACAATACCTTCCAAGTGCCCTAAGGAAGAAAAATTACGGATTAGGTTAGGTCCCCAATAACCAGCCCCAACTACAGCAATTCCGACCAAAACTCGCTACCTCCTGTCTTTCACAACACGCCGAGCGACGATAACAAGACCTCTTCCCCAGGGAAACCGAGAAAATAACTGATCGAGTCGAAAAAGGTATGCGACTCCATTGATCAACAACCTACTACGGCCTATACGAGTATCACATCGGCTCTCACGCTCAGCTACGGTCTGTCTCCGAACCCGATTAAGCCAAGGCTTAAAAACATAGCGATGGTACAATCTACCTAACGGAAAGCCCCACACGCGTACCGAAATCACTTTAAAACCTCTTTCCGAAAAAAGATTTACAAAGTCCCCTCGAACGTAACGTTTTACGTGCAGCGCCCAGTCATCAGAGATATCCCAAAGTCCTGGATTTAACGGAACACTTGCCACGAGTACTCCTCCTGGGCGTAATACACGGGCAAATTGCTCAACCGCAGCTACGTCCCCTCCATCTTCAGGTAACACGTGCTCAAGAACCTCACCACACACGACCCCATCAAAACTTGCATCTGCAAAAGGTAGACTCGTAATCGAGGCACGTTGGATTTGTGGACAATTATTTTCGTTATCCAGCTTAAGACGCGTCGAGACGGAGTTAACAAATTCTGGGGAATATTCAACCATATTAACCTTGTAACCCAACCTCGAAAGATCAAAAGCCAAACTTCCGCTTCCGCATCCAGCATCAAGTATTCGACCATTAGAAATCATAGGACAAAACAAGCGTAACATTAGGCGCTCGCGAAATAGGTGTACGGGGCCACGGATTTCACTTTCCCCCCAATGAGTTTTTCCCGAATTCATTACAGGTCAACTCCTGCGAGGTTACGCACAAATGTTCTTCCAATTGCCTCGTTACTAGCCTCCCGCTCGTAACATTTTTTTCCTTCTTCTCCGATACGAAAACAAAGTTCCCTATCATTACGAAATCGTTCGATGCATTTAGCCAATGCACTTCCGTCGCCTGGAGGACATAGCAGCACTGATTCTCCATCAACAAGCAATTCACGTATTGCCGGTGAATCACGAGTAATAATTGGCCTACCGAGAGATAGAGCACCAAAAATTTTATAAGGAATGACACGAGATGCCTTGGGCGTCGTACCAAAAACCCCTAGGCACACATCCGCATCAGCCATAGCCTGGGTCAACTGTTTTATGCTATACCATGTATTAAAAAATGTAATATTATCCAAATTTGAGACTTCCGTCTTTGTGCGTACCTCATCAAACTCCTGACCATTCCCAATCAAAACGAATTCGACCGGTCGGTTTCTCAGTTCAATTGCGGCATCCACAATATAGTGTGCACCATGAAGCGGTACGTAAGTGCCAAAAAACAAAACACGAAACATGTTCTTGGAATGTTGCGTTCGTTTAGACGTGATTCCATCAAACACATTGCCAACAAGGCTTTTTTGGAATCGTTTTGGCGGAAGATTAAATAGATCGGCATAGTATATTGCGAGTTGTTCCGTATCAACAAGGACCCAATCCGCGCTACCAAATGCTAGTCGGTCTAGAGTAAACAAGAGCCGTGATCGTAAACTATTTGACTTGAACGAACCACGATCGACAATTACGGTATCATATAGGGAGATAAAGGAAACCAAAACTAAGAGACGTTTTGAAAACATGTTAAGCAATCGAGCTAATATGATGTCGATATAGCCCGGATAGCCCACAACAATTACATCAGGAGAAGTACTCCGCAAATAACGCCATAGTAACTGAGGATAAAGATAAAACGCTTGACATAAAAAAATGACTTTTTTAACCAACCCCTTTCCCAACATCTCATGAAGAAATCCCTCCCACAAATCCACTCTACATTCTACGACCTCAATACCTGCAGAGCGAATCCCCTTAAGTAACACTCGATTAACCGGATAAGCTTCGTTTATAACATAACTACCAAAAAACATAATCCGCATCAGACGTCCTGTTCGGCACGCTCCGAACGTATCTGAGCTCCCTGTTCGGCAATCAAGCCCATCATGAAAACGATCACAGACGTAGAAAAAAGTAGCATGGACATATTGGTAAATCTGTGTTCAACAAAAAAGGTATATCCGTAATAAACAATTCCCATCAAAAACAAAAACATACTCACAGGTAAAAATATTCTGAGAGGAGAAAACAGCATGCAAATCTTCATAATTACCAATAGGAATTTAGGCCCATCCGAAAAGATGCGTATTTTACTTTTTCCTACACGTTTCTCCGTATTTATGGGTATATATTTTACGCTATAACCAGCCCTAAGCATACACAAGGTGATTGTGGTGGGATATGAGAAGCCGTTGGGCAATAATCCAACAAATCGCCTCGCAACGCTCGTTCTCATAGCACGAAAACCTGAAGTGAGATCTTCTATTCGGCGTCCTGTGACATAACTTGCAAAGAAATTGTATACACTGTTAGCTATCCCTCTGTGGATGCCTGCCT
Organism: Candidatus Latescibacterota bacterium; assembly: GCA_036343635.1. GTDB lineage: Bacteria > Latescibacterota > UBA2968 > UBA8231 > UBA8231. Next base: position 50,312 of record JAYYVF010000020.1, read on the forward strand.
GCGAGCCTTTGTTGCGAGCTCCTACGACCATGTCAAAGCTTTCACAATCTTCCAAAAACCGTTCAACATCTTCAGGAGCATGTTGCCCATCAGCATCCATACAAATTAATATGTCACCCAACGCCCGACGAATGCCCGTTTTTACTGCAGCACCATTTCCCATGTTGTATGGCAATTCAATCAACCTCACCGGCACACCAAACTCTTCGACAACGTGGTTAGTTTCGTCGGTAGATCCATCAGAAACAACCAAAACTTCGTATGTCCGACCCAAACCACCTAAATGTCGTACCAATCGCTGAATCACTGGCCCGATAACCTGCCCCTCGTTATATGCAGGAATTATGACACTAAAATCAACACGAGATTCACCCATTAGATAGCCCTTGTGACGTAGTCATAAATATAGCCCAATTAAGCTGGAGAAAGATTAATCAGATACATAATTTAAAATAGTGTATGGGGGATTTAACCGACGCAATAAAAGACAAAATCCGATTTCATCTAAGACTTACGGTTAACATGGGGTTGTTGTAAAGATATGGTTTTTCTAACACTTATGTCAAGCTTAGCTAATCCGACAAAATGAAATCGACCTCAATTGTGTCTCTAACAGTTAATGCCTGAGCAACCACTTCGGCACGTTGAGGCTTTCCATCCCCGGGACCCGTCAACGTAGCAACAACTAATCCATCCCGCGTTATCCCTGTTTCAGATATAGAACCGACCGTTGTAGCAAATACAACCTGAACACTATCTGCTATTGGCGTTCCTCCCATGCGAACGGTAGCCCATATTTCCGCAGTGGCCGTGCTATCCTCAGCTGATATTCGGTTGGGATAAGCCGCCATTTCCAGCGTCACTGCACGGTCTTCTGATCCTGTTGGAGAGACAGAAAGAGCACATCCTAAATTGAGACCCACCCCTAAAATAATCACGAGAAGAGTTGTATTTGTTCGATTAATCATTGCGATAACTCAGGTGACAACCACTTTGACTTTTCAACCATTGCGGCTAACATACTTCCAACCAGATCATCAAGGACTGCGTCTTGTAGATTGTTCATCTGCGTAGCAGTTGCATTCTTCGTAATATTCCGACTCTCATAAGGAATAAATCTCATACCCAACTTCTCACTCCGCACCCCCTGTACTGCATGGGTTTGGGAATGTGTCTCTATTCCAGCCTCATCTATCTCAATAACTCTAAACCGCATCCCCATCCGAATCTCTGTTTCGGGTAGAGAAAACAAAAATGGTATTCTTGCACCTCCAAAACGTTTGATCTCATAATGATCCACAAGCCCCGTAACAATAATATCAACATCTAATTTTCTCGCTAATTCAAGAGCCTTTTGAGGTGAAAGATAACCTTTATGTGGAACATCCTCATAACGTTTAATGTCAACCATGTTGATGTTGTCAAACATCTCAAGAGACCCGCGAATCTTTTCTACCAAACGAGCTCCAGCGTTAAACTCCTCAAATCCATCAAAATCTACAAAGGCTATCCTAGTAAAGTCTACGTGTTCAAAATTACCGTTGACCTTGGCTCCAGGGCTATAATCATTTTGCCTAGAGATCAAACGTCTTCCGCCTGGGACTATCCCGTGCAAACGTAATCCAAATGAGCTCGATGAAGGCAAGGGATGATCCAATATCCCTATTTGCCGACTCAGTTCAACCTCAACCCCGGGAAGAGGAGTAAATCTCAAACCGGCTTTAAATAATGCCTGAGCTTCGCTACGTGCAGCAAAAGCCACGTGAGACTGATATTCAATATTCATAGAAAGCCAACGGTTGCTCCTCCAGAATTCGGTACCTATACCGTATCCTATTAACGTTAAAACGTCGGGATTTCCCGATTTGTAGTACCCCCCATTTACGTAGATCGACATATAATCAAAGTGTAAATCCCCTAACAATTGAACTCCGATATCAAATGCCCCGCTGCTAAACGACCGTGTCCCATTAAATTGGTCCAGAGCATGTTCTCCAGTGTAACCCAATGGCAAACCAATTAAGACCTTACTACCAACGTATACTCCGTTCGGAATCCTTTTAGGTCGAGAGACCTTAATAGAAATTACCGGATCACCTGTTCCGTACCGATTTAATCCATCAATAGAATCCATTAAAAATGGGAGGCCAAGACCTACTTCCAAGGCATTTCCTAATCCATAAGCTAACCCATAATGTCCACTAAAAATGGTCCCCTTACCTACATCAGGAACCGTAACTGCATCGCTCCTATTGTGCATTCTGACACGAAAACGACCTTTCCCCAGCGGCTCTGCACTTGATACATAGTCTAATCCTTGCCCCAAAGGCGGTATCAATGCAGAATTGGCCGGACGGCGAATCACAGACCAATTTTGACCAAAACACGGTGCCGTTGTAAACACGATGCAGACTGAAAAAAAGACCATCCATTTCGACATTCTAAATTTGCCCTGGTAATCCCGTCAATTCCAACGACATTTTACCTATTTCATTGAGTAGTTGGCCTGCATCAACAAAGGTGTAATCACCCTTGATCAATCTTAGTTGCGCAGCTGCATTACTGGGGTCGGGACGATCTTGAGCACTATAACGTCCCAACTGAAAATATGACTCTGCAAGAATTAAACGAACATGCCGAGTATCAAAATTATCATGGCCCAAAGCCCTATCCTGCCCATCGACACGAAGACCGGAATTATAGTCTGTATTCACAGACAAATTTTGTAGAGCAAATTGAGCGGCTTCATTATAATTACCACGTGCGAGCGCGACTCCGGCGTGACCAGCCCAGGCATCCTGATTGCGTCTGTTTAGCTTTGTTGACTGCTGAAATGCAGAAGAGGCAGCTTCTAAATCCTGCAAACGGAAAAAGGCCCAACCAATCCCGTTGTGCGCCTCTGATTTAATCTCGTTTAAGACAGATTCTGACCCATCAAACGTGGAAGCATTTTCCAAAGTCTCTGTAAAAAATTCCACTGCACTTGCGTATTCGCCACGGTGGTAGTGCGTCCAATCCGTTGGCAAACGATCCCGCAATTGGGCCTCTTGTTCAAAAATTTCATTGGGGCCGATACCACTACCGCCTCCACAGGCCATCATAATTATTGAGATATAAATCATTGCTGTAGTTTTGGTTACCATCATTTCCTCACTATTTTAACAATGCCATTCGCCGAACCAAAATCCCCTCGAATGTCCGCAGTTCGGCTATGTAGATGCCTGAAGCAACCCGTCTTCCCGATTGATCCAACCCATCCCAGATTTGCTGATATAAACCGGCATTAATTCTATCCTCACTTAGCAACTCCCGTACCAATTGCCCCGTAGAATTGTATATCACTAGATTTACGAATCCCGCATTATCTGATAAAATAAAAGGGATTACAGTCTCAGGATTAAAAGGATTGGGATAATTCATACCTAATCGGCTCTTGGTAGGTAACATCGCTGCTTTCGCAATGGGCCAATTTAAAACATTCCCAACTCTATCGCGGACGCGCAACGTTATCGAATCAGCCTCAAATTGGTCGTACAAAATTGGACGCCACGTCAAATACCCGTTATTCCATTCCGCCGGGTATAATTTCCCGTTGACAAACCACGATATATCATCTATTCCGCTTCCAGAATCTGAGATTTCAATTGGCCACGTTCCTTCTACGAAATTAGGTTTCTCATCACCTTGAATAGTGGGTGGAATACGGTCAAGTAAAATGGAAAAACGTCCTATGCGACTAAATTCAAGAGGTTCATCAATGGCTCCAAGGAATTCCCATTCGGAACCACTTCGGCGATAGATAGCCTCACCGTTTCCTGAAGATCCATTCCATTTAAAAACTCCTGGTCGAGAGAGGCCTAAACCCAATGGATAAAGGTCTACGTGATATTTTAATTCCAACCCATCATTTGACGTCATCTTAGCTCTCTCAGACTTTGGAACAGACCTACCCTGCATAGCTACCACGACACCCGGCTTAACAGCTCCAACAGGAAGTTGAACTTCTGCATAACCGTGAACCAAAGTAAGACGCTTACCTGCAGCTACTGTGCCCATTTCAATAGACGCAGTGGCTCCAACGTTAGTACCTGCTTCCGTGAACGCTTGCGCTTCAAAACTAACTGTCCCCGTAACATCCGTTGGGAGTTGTGCGCCACCCGACCAAATCAGTACACCTTTTCCATCTTCGTCTGCTTCAAGCTGCTTAATCGCTACCGTGCTATCAATAGTCCCAAACGTTCGAATAACATTGGGCGTCCCGGCCAGCGGCCGACGCGCCACCACAAAAACATCCAGAAAACTTGGGGCAATGGGATTCGGCACCACTTCTAATTCAAGCGTGGAATCATCAATAGGCTCTACAATCGTAGCCGCCAGAATGCCGGTAGCTCTAAACCCACCATTTATATTTGCAGTTACCCGTAAAGTATCTACGCCAATACGTCCGCCTATTGATTGTATCGCCAAACGGTGTGGCGCATCTGGATTAATTACAGGCTGCGTGACATTTTGGCCTGATACAGTCCAGTAGATACTGGGCAACAAGCCTCCTACACCTACAAATTCAGCAGGGATATAATCGTTGAGCACGGTACTACTGTCTATACGTCCTGCCCCAACCACCACTGGCGGGATAGTGCCTAACTCTCGATATGCAAAAGACTGGTCTAAAGCAACTACACGAATCGTATCCTGACCTTCTACCCCGGTAACTGAATTTCGAGCTTTGACCAAAACTTGAACTTCCAAAGTATCGTCTGCAATTGCCTGAATCTCTTGGTCACTAGTTACCCGAACGATGAGATCAGAATTACTTAATGCCGTTACGCTCCACTGGATCATCGAATCCAAATGAGTCTCTCTATCCACTACATAATCGCTTAATTCTTGACTTTTGTACACTTGACCAGCAATAAATTGTATATCAGGAATATCTCGCAATTCGAGTATCTCTGATTCTCCAATAACACTGATTGTAGCCGTAGCCGTTTGAACGCGCCCAAGAGTATCCTGGGCCGTAAACAGCAAAGTATCAACACCGGAATCAAAACCAAAGACGGAAACAATGTTCCCATCAATAATCCGTGGCACAGAGCTGTCTCCACCTAAGACCGCCACCGTCCAATCAAGTAGACTGACATCAAATCCTGACGGAGCATTCACATAATCGTCCAAATCAAACAATTCTGGACGTTGATTCACGTAAACCTGAAAGCCCGTTGGTAAAGGGCCAACCGTAAAACTCTCAGCGACTTGACCGCCACCGGGACGAATCAAAACCGTCAAAGAGTCAACATCAAAATTTCCAACAGGATCTGTAACCTTGAATACAACTGGATCGCTTTCATATTCAGCAGTATCAGGTATATTGATGGTTGCAATGTGAGTCGGTCCATCAATTTCAACTTCTACATAAGAAAGAGATGCCCTGTTTTCAATCTCCCAAAAAAGATCGTCGTTACTGTCATTCGGGTCGAACACGTATTCGTCTAAATCAACCTGCAGGACATCCCCACGATCCATAATGAAGTCAGGTATTCCTGCGACTTTAGGTCCACCTAACGACGCATAAATCACGAGCTTTAGTTGATCTCCCTCACCGCTTTCGTCCTCAACACTCAATAAAACTTCTTCAAAGCCTTCTACCCCACCTGCCGCCGAGGCACTAAGAATACGATTTTCATCAATTGAAATTTCGAACAACGATCCCTCCGGCACCGTCCAAACCAACTCTGACTTTTCATCATCGGGATCCTCTACAAAATCGTCTAGGTTTTCGGTGTATATAGGGCCTCCGGGGGTCAACTCAATACGCAGGTCTTCAACCAAAACAGTCGGAGGCAAAACATCAGAAGCACTCAAAAATAATACCGTCGTGCCCTGAGCGCCCTCGTCATCCTGTGCAATAAATGTGACACGCCCCTCACCTATGTAGTCCGCCGCGGCAGATACATTGATTTCAAGACGGCCATCGGTTCGAGTCGTATCTACACCAAAATTGGTATTTGCATCGTCAATCCAACTAAACGACAAATTTTCAAAGGGCGAATCAATATCCTCTACAATCTCATCAAAAAAATAATCAATACTGCCATTTTTCCGCATACGAGATGTGCGTTCGTCGCCATCCAGTAAAAAACTTGGGGCATCGTTAAGATTACCGACCTCGACAACAACCACGAGAGTATCGACACCACCACGAAAACCGTCGTTAGCCAAGACCTTTAACGAATCCGTTCCTTCAAAATCTTTTAGCGACCATATTAATAATTCGTTGGTCCCTGAGGAAACAGAGCCAATAACATTGGGATTGCTTAGGCCGACCGAAAATCCGAGCGCAACCATTCGTAATTGGTCCTCATCCCTATCCGTGGCAAGCGTATCTAAATCATAGGCAATAAAAGCCTGACTAGGCTTAGGGTCACTATCACCAACGTAAGAGTAAAGATCTTCTTCAATGCGAATAGTATCTCTTCGTACGCCTTGCACATCTCGCTCAAAAGAAAATTCTGGTGGGTAATTAACAACAATTTCCGAAGGGTCTTGAACTACTAATAACGGTTGTCCGGAAGAAACAGAGCCTTCCGGCTCGGTAGCCGTCCAATAAACCCTCTGCCTGCCCGACCATTCTGGATGGGGTATTACGGTAACCCGACTAGTCAATGAATCAATTCTAATCTGCAGACTGTCCAACGATTCCGGCATAACAGACCATTTGATCGAGTCGACGTCGACACTCGGCCTAGCACTTTTGACATATCGAGACAAACGACCTATTTGAGTGCTGTCTGACCTGCCGGGAAGCAATATCACATCAGGTACATCAAAAAGTTCAAGTCCAGACACCGATATGGTCATACCCTGAACTGTAAGAAAACGCTGCTCCGAGATACCATCAAATAAAACCAGCCTGGTCTCCAGCAAGGCGTTGTCATTTATATTCAATTGACCATAATCCACCGGCAAAACACAGGCTAACTGAAAGGAACCTATAAGCCCCGTTCCATTGCGCGCTCGATCCCCGGCACCTCCAACAACAACGGCATAATTCATCTGCTGACCGACAAAGGTGCTGGCCATAGTTTCTGTTTCGGGAATTAGATCATTAATCTGTTCCCCTGCACCGGCAAAAAGTGGACCGGGAATAAACGGCTGAACACCTGGCTGACCTTCATTTACTCCAACCGTAGGCCGCTGATCAATTACCTGAAATACGCTATCGGGTATCGTAATAAAAACGGAAACGCCTGAAGCTTTGTAGCTAGACAGATCGGCGTAGATATCCACGGTTACCACGTCCCCGACCCGGACAGAAATATCGCGACTACCGGTATTTCTTTCGCGTAACTGTATGGATTGAGCACTTAATTCAGTCCACATCGCCAAAAACATTACCAACGAGAACCAAAACAAGTGCATTACCCTGTCTTTTGTTCTTTCTAATTCTTGCATAATCACAATAACCGCAAAATATATGCCTACCTTACAGGAAAAATCCGTCTAACGCGTAGGTTTTACAGTCGGGCCTTTTTCTCTAAACTACCCAAAACATTGTTTCAGGCGTTCGTTTACAGTAATTTTGTCCCCATTTAGGGTGAAAATTATAACTAAATAACGTATCTCGTAGGCATATTTTTCCCGTGAGGGTACGCACAAAAGTGCCACAGGAGTTTCCTCCTGCGGCACTTTTTGTCTTGCGATTTCCGAGGTCTTATTTGACCAAGGTCATCTTACGGATTTGCGAGAAGTCTCCCGCTTCCAAGCTGTAAAAGTAAACTCCAGAGGAGATACTGTTTCCAGCTTCGGTCTTACCGTCCCACTTAATTCGGTAAGTACCGGCCTTCATCCTTGAATCAACCAACGTGCGGACCGTTTGTCCAAGCTGGTTGAAGACTCGCAATTGAACTTCCCGAGCAGTCGGGATATCAAAGCGAATCTCCGTTGATGGATTGAAGGGGTTCGGGAAGTTCTGGTGCAGAGCGGCTACCTTAGGTAGCGCCCGCGCCTTCTCAACCCGCATGGTATTAGCCTGATAGGCACTGTTAACAAACTGACCGCCCAGGACTTCGATCTGTCCCGGATCTTCTGTCAGCGTCATGAAACGCACAGTAACCAATTCAGCATCACCACGAGCCGACCATTCACGTCCGACACGACCCGACGCGACCTCGACACGGCCTGGTTCATTGCGACTGAAGAAGAGTGATCCGCGCGAATTATTCGCGAAGACGTCCCCTTCTACTACCGCAGCACCAGGCAATACCTTGACCCGGTCCGGATCGTAACCCAAGACCAGTTCGTAGGCCATAACGTCGCTCATACCAGTCGCCTTGGCGGTGACTTCAAATACGCGTCCTGACCACCAGGATTCGACTTCCTCAACTCCGACAACTTCAACTTTGGCCGTTGCGTTATCGCTGTCTTCACCTGTAGCCTTGAAGACCGGCGGCGCACCCCAGCCGTCGTTACCGAAGTTTGTGGTTACAAAGCCTAGATCCAGCGAGTTGATCACACCATCCGCATTTACGTCGGCGTCAGCAACAAAGCCGGCATCTCCTGGCGTCTCGTTCCAGAGGCTGTATACCAGGTTTGCATCAGAAATGTCAACCTGGTTGTCGCCGGTAGCATCCCCACCACGCAAGTAGCCTAATGGCGTCTGTGGCGAGAGATTACCGAGAATATCGGAACTATACGTTGGATCCGGCACTAATGTCGCACCATTGAAAACAACCAACGTGTCGGTACGTCCCGAAACATAACCCGGGGCCTTAACCGTCAACTCGTAGATTCCAGGTGGAATCTCAGTCAACGTAAAGGTACCAAACGAATTGCTAACGACCTGCACTGAATCATCCAAAGCCGCCGTTGAATCAACGTCGACATCATTAGCTGCCAAATAACTGGCATCCTTAATGTCTTGAGTCGAGCCGATGATGCGCAGGTGCGCATCCAGCGGTGAGGAATAGTCTGTGCGACCTTCCAGCGGTGCAGTCGCTATAATGCGACCACGAGGCGTCAAGGTTACAAACCCTTCACGTGCCGGAGCAGCCAACTCGGTTTTTCCACGACGGAATGCCGTGCGACGACCATCCTCGGAAGACCATTTCAGTAATGATGTAAACGGTGCTCCACCACTGAAACGTTTCACGACGAGGCCAAGACCCGCTGCCATCTGAGAGCTGTCCTTGGTAGCGTTTCCAATCACCTCACCCGAGAGAATAGACTCTACAAAGTTCAGATGAAGCATCTCATCGGTACCTTGAGTCGTATCGTTCTGAGCGATCGTGCTTGGAGTCTTGAAAGCGCCATCCAGATCTTGAAAAGCTTGTAAGCCTTCTGTATCTGGATCCGTGTCGACGACGTCGAAGTATTCCCTCGGCACGTCTAAGTGCATAGACATGAGGTCAATGGAACTACCTTGCGAATTCACCATCACAGCCATTATTAACGTATCACCCGAACTGGCCGTCATAGTACCCGGACCAAGTTCGATACTGTAGATTGGATCGGCACCTTCGACACGAAGCGATCCGGGAGCTTTAGAGAGCACAGCCTTTTGGGCCTGTGATCCCATACCCGAAGCAACCGAGTCGATAAATACACTAGTGCGCGAAGTAGTAGTCGTTGCATAGACCGGAGTTCCGAAACGGCTATCTAAACTTGCTGCGATGAAGATGTCAAACTCCGTCGGTGTACCTTTGATATCAAACGACGGTGTTTTAGTATCCCAGAGGTAGAAACTCTCGCTGCTCTCTCTGAGTTCCGACATCTTATCATCATATGCTTCTTCCGTATCGTTGTCACCAGACACGCTACCTGTCATGTGGTTGACTACGAAAACATCTTCGTTGCCACCAGCACGTCCCAGGGCATTCGACTCCAACGCGGTAAGCGTCGCATATTTACCCTTAGGTGCTGCATATAAGCGTAAATAAGCATCGTCAGTACCTGTTCCATCGTCCATCAAGAAAGAATCCCATTCCAAACGGACAATATCGCCGTTTACAATAGTCTGACCACCAGCTGGCGGCGTCTTCATGACAACTTTGGGTGTTGGCTGAAATGTTCCGTCATCGCCACCGCGCAACAGAATTGCACCACCGGCCTGAACACGCGTGTTTCCAAGCGTATCATGCAACACGGCATAGATGAATGCCGTATCCACCGTAGCGCCAAACTGATACTTGGTGTGGTCGCCTGTTTCACCGGTATCGGCACCGCCATCTGGCTTCGGCAAAAACATCTTTGGCAAAGCACCTAACGGATTACCAAGGTCCCAGACATACTGATCCTCGGCACCTTCACCATCTTCGCGAAGGTTTCCGACGATCAATTCGGCGGATCCCCCCGTAGAGGCTAACAGAGCTGTGGAGTCTGAACCTGAGTAATTCGCAACGCCTGGATCCACACCCGTATAATAAAGCGATATGAAGGCATTACCATCCAGATCTTGATCCGAACGACCCCGCTGCCACTGAACCGTAAAACGATCCTGCTGCGACGGGTCAATTACCTGTGTTACACCAGTTAACGGCGCAGTAAACTCGAACGCCGGCGAATGACGAACAGACAACGGCGTACTGGAAGCCTTCACAGCAAACGAATCATCGTCGGCAGCCACTGCATACAGATAGTAGTTACCTTGGTTGATTACAGAATCCTGATCCGATCCCTGCATTACGACATTAAAGTCATACGCATTGTCGTTGTCAGTGCGCAACTCATCCGAACCCTGAATTTCTGTGGCACCAACCAAATTGATGTCTAGATCCGGGAACTCACCCGTCAGTTCGACATCACCGGCACCAAGATAATCTACTTGAGCAAAGAAGAGTTTTACCTGTGCATTATCGTCGTAGTCATCAGCAGTAAACTTGACGCTATATGGATTCGCCTTGTCTTTATTGCTGTATTCTCCCGTATCAACCGTATCGGAGGCTACTGGAGCCACCTGACGAACGATCGGAATATGACGTATGCGCAACGGTCCATCACTCACCGAATATACCGGTTTGTTCGTACCGTCATCTGCTACCAGATAGACGTAATACATTCCATCCAGCATCTTAGTAATTGCTGCATAACCATAAGCTACCTGGTAAGCATTGCCCGGATCGTCCCATGTATAAATGAGGTTGGCACTTTCCGACGCACCCTCGCTAAAGTCGCCCGTAGCGGGAGCACTAGCATCTGTGCCGACATCGTCATTTTCATCAACAACCAACGTAGCAAAGGTCTCAATATCTTTGACCGATGAAAGTCCATTGTCAGGATAAACATAAAACGCTGCTTTCAAATCGGTCGAGCCCGTACCAAAATCATTGTCGACATCATACAACCTATACTGGATGCCGTACGAATCGTTGGCAAAACTACTCGACGCAGTCGTGGCATCCGGAGTGACAACGGATACATACGGTTCGTCATTTGAAGCAACGATGTCAATCCGGGGACCCATTATAAAGTAGGTTCCATGCGCATTACTGCGTTCGTACGCTGCGGCAGTAGCATCGGTAACGACAACCGGGTGTAACGAGTGACCGGTTACACCGGCACCAGCAGCATCCACCATAGTGTTAACACCGCCATAAAAGGTGGCACCTACTCCTACGCCCGTCGTGGTACCTTGGGCAACAGAAATACTCTGCGACCTCTTACCGTCTCTTGCACGTACACCTGCTGGGTTATCGTTTTCAGAGGGCAGACGAGCACTTGTGCTAGCCGTTATAATGACAACATTACCAAAGGCTGTACCAGCGTCCGGAACGACTGAATCCGATCCTAGAACATTAAGCTTGACCAACAAGCCTGCTTTGTCCTCGGGATCACCCCATTCGCCCAGGCCATCTGATCCGTCATCGTCACTAAGACCCTGGAATACACCAATGTCATTCTGTGCATCCTGGGCGCTCTTCGCACCCTTATAAATTCCAGTGTCGTCAGAAGCTGCAAGTGACGTAACACCCAGCGTTGTCATCGAGGCCCGTTGCCATTGTCCTGTCAAAAACCCACCAGGAGCTTTCGAAGAGGCTGGCACGCTGGCTCCAATACCCAAACCATCCGAAGGATCCGCAACTGATATCGGGATAAGATTCATCGTCGATGTTGCTTGCGGAAGAACCGGATCGTAGGTCAATATGTATTGGTATGCACCGACAGGCTCAGAGATGTCCTCAAATGTCGATGAACGGCCGATCACCTTGAAATACGGAACTGGCTTGATGTCCAAACAAGCACCAGCACCGCTCCCACAGCGGGCGTGGAGGTTGTGAAAACCCTGTGCACCATAACCGCTATAACCGGCTGTACCGGTGGCCTCACCTTGACCACCTACAAAGGTCATAACGAGGTCATCTGATCCAGGGATGAGTGCCATATCCGGACCGATCAAAGCCATGTGGGCTGCAAGGATACCGTCGCCGGTACCGTTTCCATTCGTCGCAACTACAGACGGAAGTTCCCACTCGGATCCGTTGAAACGAGAATAATACAAGCTATTACCGAAATAGTTCCATGATGTCTTAGTTCTATTACCCGCAGACGAACCGCCGGAGAAAGCGATGTGGATGTCGCCTCGAACACCGGGAATTTTACCATCTGCAACGGCAGAAATACGGTCAACGAACATCCAGTGATTCTCAATCTCGTAAATGGAATCATCAACGAAAAGTCCCGCACCGGTAGTGGTTTTGTAAGCCACGCCTTCCCCTGTTGGAAAGACATTTACCGCTGCCGTCCAACCACCACTCGGTCCGACAACACCGTCGTAGGTCTTCGTGGCATACTGGATGTTCTCGTCAAGACCGGGCGTATCCGTATACTTCCAGAATACGTAAACCTTATCCGGTGTTTGCTCGCGATCCACCACCAACGATGGAAACAAGTGCATGGCACCATCGATATAATTCGAAACTCCACCACTTGATAATGCCGTAGAAGTTCCTACGGACGCTTCGAACGTACCAACTTCACCACCAGCACTATCCTGTGCCCAGGCATTCTGTGCATCAGCCCAGTCCTCTGCAGGAGCGGATTTGTGATAAATTTTTTCAGTGCCATTTACTGGATTCCAGTATACGATGTGAATAATATCATCGTCACCGACAAAAATGTCAGGAGCGATCCCGACTGTATTATCCGGATCAATACGGATACCACCTAAACTATTCGAGGTATTCTTTGAACCAACCAATACTTGACTGGCCTGACCTAATTTCAAACTGTCAGCATCCATTTTAGCAAGCATGATATCAGGGTCACCGGCGTTTGTATTAGCAACACCGTTATCAAGCAAACCGCCAAAACCGCGCTGATACGTAATAAAGATATCGTCCGTCGAAGTGATAGCCATCCGAGGGAACGCGACTTGAGAGTTCTGACCAGGCAATGAGCTGACGAGATGATAGGCATGGTTCGTGCCGTTAGCAGCCTGCAAACCCTGCACCGTATCACTGATAGCTACTGCGCTATTGTTCGGGAGCCAGGAGCTACCACCGTCGTTCGAGTAATTAAAGAATATTCCTTTAAAAACTCGGGTCCCCTGGTTGGGATCTGCTGCTGCCGTACCAGTGGTTGAGCGTCCACGAAGTGCACGCTCCGCCGTACCAGCATTAGCCTTTGGCCCAGCCGTAACACCGTCTGCGGACCAATCCATTGCGTAAACAACACGCGGATTCCCTCGGCTGTCCACAACCAAATCAACCGTCGAAAAACCACTACCCATTGCGGTGTTTGTGGTTATCGTATCAAATTGGAGTGCACCCGACACCGAGATAGTGTCACTAAAGGATCTACCACCATCAAAGCTTTTGGCATATACAACGCCGTAAGCACCTGTGGTATAAATCTTATTTCCGTTGGATGCGTAGCCTCGACGCTGCACCCAGGCACGGTGGATCACGCCAGCATCGTCAACTGCAACAGCGTGAGCCATATGCTGAGCTTCATCACCTGCCGAAAAATAGGCCTCGGCTCTTTCCAGCTTCTGGAAGTTACCGATTACTGGGTAATTAGCTGTCGCCGGCTGATTTAAATCAACAAGCACTGAGACAGTCGATTCCGTCTCAAAATTAGTTTGTGCCGTGCTATCAGACCGCGAAAATCCCTTAGGGGTCTGGTTCTCAAAAATAGGCTGAGCCGTAACTGTACGGGCCACCCCAAGCGTGAGAATTAACAACAGCACGCAAAACGTATTACGCTTTTGTATCATCTGTTAAAACTCCTTCCATGGACACAACTATTTTTACTGAAAGCGGAAAATTTTAGAGCAGCCGACGGATTTCCCTATCAGTCAACAACCCATAACCTGACACATGGCCTCCAGACTCCCCGCCCCCACGGATCCTCTGCAGTCCACCTTAAATCAATCTCGTGTCGGGTGTATCTCTTGCGAGCCACCCACCAAGACTTACGTCAATGTATCGGCATTCATAAACCAAACTTCATCATTTTTTCAAAATCACCGGTCTCGGTCATATTTATCCTGGGTCATAATAGATTGCTCACCTATAATCAGAGTGGGTTTGCCTACACAAGTCAGCATTTATTTGTGAGCTCCCCCTGCCCAGTTGCCGATATACTTGCGTATGAGAAGTAAGGCCTTATATTTGAAGGCCGCTCGTGTGTAGCGGCGTGGAGCCGACCCTCCTATAAATTCGGGGGCCGACTCTCCTTTCCGCTATCAGACAAAGTTGCGTCCTGGTTTTTTGTTGTGAGCACCCACTGGTTTGCTAGTGGGGGGGTGCAAACCCGCGAGGCTAACGGTTTTAGGACTTACTTGTCGAGAACAGGTCAGCAAGTGGCGTGCCACTACTCATTGCGCTACTTGAGATAAAGCGGTTGCTATAGTAAAAACAGGTGTTTACAGAAATTAGAGAGTCTCACCCCTTGTTCGTCCAGGGGGTGGAATAAATTGCCCGTTCCCGAGTTAAAGGAGAGCAAGATTGCCGAAACTCATATCGTCGAAAAAGCGTTTACGTACCTCTTTAAAGGCACGTGACCGTAATAAAGCCGCATTGTCACGCATGCGCACCGCCATCAAAAACGTCCGGTCTGCCGAAGACAAGGATAGCGCAGTCGCAGCACTAAATAACGCACTTTCGGTCGTTGACAGTACCGTGAGAAAAGGAAGAATCCATCGGAACACAGGTGCTCGCTATAAATCGCGATTAGCGCGAATGGTAAACGCTATAGATTAAACGATTTTAATACTCATTTACAAAAGAAAACCGCCTCTTTAGTCTCCCGGCGGTTTTCTTACGGTTCAAAATCTTAGAATCCTATTCAAAAACTCTCGTCGTCAAATAACGAAGGCCGCTATCGCATAAGATGGTAACCACTGTGTGCCCTGGACCGAGTTCATTGGCTATTTTGACCGCTTCGTGTGCATTGGCCCCCGCCGAAACCCCCACTAATAGACCTTCTTCTCGAGCCAGACGCCTGGCCATTTCGTAAGCACAATCATCTTCAATCACGCTGATGCGATCAATTACACTCCGATTAAGTACTTCTGGCACAAAACCAGCACCAATGCCCTCAATGTAGCTGAAACCAGGCTCACCACCGGAAAGCACTGGCGAACCAACTGGTTCGATTGCAACGATTTCCATTTGGGGATACGCCTGTTTTAGGATTTCTCCTACACCCGTCACAGTACCCCCGGTTCCCACTCCAGCAACAAAAACATCAATTGGGCCATCTATTTGCTCTAAAATCTCTCTAGCGGTCGCTAAACGATGAGCCTCCGGATTTGCCATATTTACAAACTGTTGCGGTAAAAAATACTCAGGATTTGAACGTTTCAACTCAAGTGCCTTTTTAATAGCTCCGCGCATACCATCGACTGCCGGCGTGAGTATGACTTCAGCGCCGTAGGCCTGCATTTGAAGCCGCCTTTCTATGCTCGCCGTATCAAACATAGTCACTATTAGTTTGTAGCCCTTATAGGCAGCAACCATCGCCAAACCGATCCCCGTGTTCCCGCTCGTCGGCTCCAATATCGTCCCACCCGGCTTCAAATCACCTTGTTTTTCAGCAGCTTCGATCATTGACAACGCAATACGATCCTTGACACTTCCCCCTGGATTTGCCGCTTCCCACTTTCCCCATACCATGGCGGACGATTGAGCAACTACCTTCTGCAGCCTGACAATCGGCGTCGCTCCTATCAAATCTAAAACACTATTAGCTTTTTTCATTTTTTACTTACCCGCGTTAATCCAAGGCTAACCCTTTCTCCAGAATCTAACACAGCAGAATCAAACGCTACCGCCTGCAATTGCAGGAACAATAGACACTTCATCCTCGTCCTTTAGTGAAGTCGATTTACCATCCAAAAAGCGGATGTCCTCATCATTCACGAAAATGTTTACGTAGCGTCGTATTTCACCATTTTCGTCTAAGAGTTTGCCTGCAATACCACTAAATTCAGAATCGAGGCTATCTATCAATTCACCCACCTGGGTCGCGTCAACCAACACCTCCGACTCTCCATTTGTCAATTTACGCAACGGAGTAGGAATATTCACTTTTATCGCCATCATTTTCTCCAAATTTTATTTAAAAGACCCAGTCTTATCGGCCGATATCATTTAACCGCGCGAGCTCTTCGCGCGCGAGCTCTATAAGGTCACCATTAGATCCGTTTACCACTTTTTTATAAGCGACTGCCGCTAAATCTGCCCGTCCCGAGTCGCGATATAAATTCCCCAAGTTGTACCAGGCTTCTCCCGCTTCAGGAGACAGCTTTATTGCTTCTTTATACGAAGCCTCACTTTGTTCAAATCGTCCTATAGCACGAAGGGAAACACCGTAACCAATCCAGGCAGCTACATCCGGATTTTTTTGAAGCGCCCTCGCAAAAAAATCGATGGCACTTGTCGGATCCGATCGGTATTTAAGTGCAATTTGGCCGAGTTTTTTCTCTGAAACTCCTGAAGAATCGCCCAAATGCAATGCTTCCTTGTAATGTTCCTCCGCATCGATCCATTGACCTCTTATAAGAAACAGCTGAGCCAAATTCAAACGAGCCTGCAAAATTTTAGGATCGTGGTCTATAACCGTGCGAAACGCTTCCTCTGCTTTTTCAAACTCACCAATTTCAACATAGAGTTGCCCCAAATTATTACCAGCAGCAGGATGACCAGGACGCAACAACAAAGCACGGAGGTAAGCTTGCTCTGCCTCCACGTAATCTTCACGTTTTGCTAATGAATCCGCCCATCGTAACTGCGTCTTCAAGCTTTTTGGCGAAATTTGAACTGCGTTTCGCCAAAGGGATTCCTCATTTTTCCAAACAGTCCCCTGCTGACAAGATATAGATAGAAAACCAATAGAATATAAAGTAAATGTGGCAACGGCCAATTTTCGTTTCTGAAAATAGAAATTCTGCCAAATTGCGACAGTAACTATTCCCATCCCGACGATTGACAAATAAAGACGGTGTTCATTCAAAATCACAATTAAGGGTACCAAAGAGGCGGGAACTAACGAAATTATAGACCAACATAGGCCCAATTTGACAATACGCCTACCGATAAAAATCACCACACACGCAATTGACGTCAAAAAAGTTAAAGACAGGATTACAACCAGTTCTTCCACCGATTTTCCTTCTAAGAAGAAATGCTCTACGCTAAGCTTGTATGGGGAGACTAAAAGAAAAAGGTAATACACCCAAACTTTAATTTGGGTAAGAACCTGTGTAGTTAAGGATCTGACAGGCTGTCCAACAGCGATACTTATAGACGCCCAAATCTGAAACAAATAAATAGCGACGATAAGTAAATAGCCTGCGAAATATTTGAATTTTGCTGAAGCAACATTCAACCCAGACCTATAGACCTCAACGAGAAAAATAAGGGGTAAGAATACAACCCCCACAGACTTGCTAAGCACGGCAAAGGTGCCTCCGGCTAGTGAAATTAAATACCACCAATTCCTTTTATGGGATGACCAGATCAGGTAGGAAATCAAAGATGACAAAACCCCGAGAGCCATCAGGGATTCAGAACGGCTGCTGACGTAGTAAACGGTCTCAGTCGTAAGGGGATGTATCGCAAACACAAGCGATACAGACCTCGAGCCCCAATTGGATATCCCGAGTTGAAGCATCAAAACAAAAACTAAAACTGCATTTACGGCATGTAAAATGACATTAAAAATGTGAAAAGATCCGGCTCCCTCACCAAAGAGAGCGTAATTTGCAACATAGCTAACCAGAAGGATTGGCCGATACATGGCCTGATTGGGGTCAACCGAAAAGGTTGTAGAGTCGGTGAAAAGGGAGAGTACATTCCAAAAATCGCGCAACGCCGTGTTATGCACGATCGAGTGATAATCGTCGTAATGAAAACCATACGAATGGGCCTGCCAATGAAGGCAGCACACCAAGCCAAACAGGCACAGGGCATAAAACCAAGATCCTGAAATCCGATGCATTATCAAACCAACTTTAAGGGAACCTCAATAAAATCAAGAGCATCTCCGTCCCAGGCAAAACATTTGTGACCGTGTATGGACGGCTCAGAGTTACTCGATCTGGATCCATAAACCGATACAACGAGATAAACAGCATCGGGATACGTAGGCTCATCACCGAACAAAGCGCAAGCCTGATCTTTATCTTCTTGAGAAAAATAAGCGTCACAATCCACGTGTGAATGATAAAACCCTGCTAATCCACCTCCATTTTTTTCGGCCTCCGAAATAATGGCAAGTTGTTCTCCGGGATCGATTAAATAAGCATTAAGGTTCGTCCGTGGAAACCTTTCAGGGTCACGACGATGCATCGTATTCTGTAAATTAACACACAGGTGAACGTTTACCGTAGATTTCGTCGGTACCCAGGTCAACAGCCCGCAACATTCACCCGTGAGATACTCCTCGCGGGATTGAGCACAAATTTTGTTGAAATCAGTAGTTAAAATCTTCATCTGTTTTAACATAACAATTCCTACTCGAAAGCAGTTTGCCACATGGGAGTACTCATGTATTTATCTCCACCATCACAAAAAACCGTCACTACTACGCCTTCATTCAATTGTCGGGCAACCTCTATTGCAGCCCAATAGGATGCCCCAGACGACTGTCCAACCAAAACACCGTGCCGCTGTGGCAAATGCAACGCAGTGTCGTAAGCTACTTCAGTGTCTACAGGAACCTTGAAGTCCAGAAAAGATTCGTCATATATACCAGGAACTATTGAACTTTCCATATGTTTTAGCCCCTCGATTCCATGAAAGGGATCGGAGGGTTCAACCGCGACAACTTTAATATCGCTATTCAATGCCTTTAATCCTCGTCCTGTTCCCATTACAGTTCCGCTGGTCCCGATAGACGCAACAAAATGCGTCACCCGACCATCAGTTTGCTCCCATATTTCTGGAGCTGTCGTATCACGGTGGGCTTTCCAATTTGACGGATTGTTATATTGATCAGGCTTGAAATAATGCTCAGGATCCAGTTCAAAAAGTCTGCGAGCCTCTACTATCGCCCCATCAGAAAGTTCACCTGGATCGGTATAGACTACTTCAGCACCGTAAGCAGCCAAAACAGCCTTCCGTTCCCGACTAACGTTTGACGGCATTGCCAATTTAACAGGATATCCCTTTGCAGCACCTATCATCGCATAGGCAATTCCAGTGTTTCCTGAAGTCGAATCAAGAATTGTCTTGCCTTTGACCAACAACCCTTCTTGCTCACCGTCTTCAATCATTCGCTTCGCTGGCCGATCTTTTACCGAACCACCTGGATTAAAATATTCCAATTTGGCGTATACTTCGACGGCATCAGGTATATCCGGATCTTCTATTTTCAATAAGGGCGTGTTCCCAATTTGCTCGACAATAGAAACTCGCCCATTCTCCCTATATACAACTTCAGCAGGTTCCATAGCCAAGCCTTCGCCATCTTTCGAATTTTTGCCGGATGTACAAACCGATATTCAAGTCAACTTACTTCGGAAGATTAAAAATTCTTAGGAAAAACTAACAGTTTAACAAATATATCGGCCTCTTTTTTGGTGTCAACCAACAACTTGATTTCCTTGACCTTAACCAAATACTGAGTTATTATTTTTGGCTAACTGCGGCAGATTTTCACGAATATTTTTATACACCACCGGACACAAATAATTATGGCAGTAGAAATGGAATTCCTTGGTGACTGGGAACGGAGTCACCACTGTGGAGAGCTTGATTCGAAGGAAATCGGCCAGAAAGTACTTCTAATGGGATGGGTCGCAAAACGTAGAGATCACGGGGGCGTAATTTTTATAGATCTTCGCGACCGCTACGGTCTAACCCAGCTTGTTTTCAATCCACAACATAATGCCAACGCACATTCAACAGCAGATCAACTAAGAAGTGAATACGTAATAGCTGCTCAAGGGGTTGTAGAATCACGTCCAGAAGGAATGAAAAACGAACGCCTACCAACAGGTGAAATAGAGGTCAATTGTGATACGATTCGTATACTCAATGACTCTCCCACTCCGCCATTCCCCATTGAAGATGATACAGATGCCGGCGAGGAAATACGTCTAAGATACAGATTCTTAGACCTACGGCGCCCGCAGATGCAGAGAAACTTACATTTACGCCACAACGCCTACCAATTAACTCGAAGTTATCTTGATAATGTAAACTTTATCGAGATAGAAACCCCATTTCTCACAAAGAGTACACCTGAAGGGGCTAGAGATTATTTGGTGCCTAGTAGAGTTCACGATGGTAAGTTTTTTGCGTTACCGCAATCACCGCAAACCTATAAACAACTTTTGATGGTAGCCG
This sequence comes from Candidatus Latescibacterota bacterium, assembly GCA_036343635.1. Lineage (GTDB taxonomy): Bacteria > Latescibacterota > UBA2968 > UBA8231 > UBA8231. The sequence continues at coordinate 71,101 of JAYYVF010000020.1, forward strand.
GCTATGATCGATATTTCCAAATCGTTAAGTGTTTTCGGGACGAAGACCTAAGAGCCGACAGACAACCTGAATTCACTCAAATTGACATCGAGATGTCTTTCGTTAATGAAAATTGCGTAATGGAATTAGCTGAGGAATTGACTCGCAACCTGTTTAGCAAACTCAAAAACATTGAATTACCAAAACCTTTTCGACGACTTACACATGCCGAGGCTATGGATCGGTTCGGCTCGGATAAGCCTGATTTGCGTTTTGACTTGGAACTGAAACACGTAAAACAAGCTGCAGAGATTTGCGAGTTTAAAGTATTTACAAGCACCCTTGACACTGGAGGCGAGGTTAAGGGGATTAATGCTAAGTCCTGCAATAACTTATCAAGAAGTCAAATAGACGATTTGATCGCATTTACCCAAGAAATGGGAGCAAAGGGACTCAGTTGGATCAAACATACCGACAACGGCCTAGAATCCTCAATTGTTAAATTTTTCCCTGAGAATGCTCAACAACACCTGATTGAGGAAATGAACTCGGAACCCGGGGACCTGCTGTTGTTTGTCGCAGATCGACCTGAAGTTGTAGCCAGGTGCTTAGGCGCCCTTCGGCTAGAACTAGCCAGGCGTTTAGATTTAACCACCGCCGAGGAACGATGGGAACCCCTCTGGGTAACTGAATTCCCACTTCTTGAGCAAGATGAAGAGGAAAATAGGATGGTAGCCATTCACCACCCTTTTACTGCCCCGCTCGAATCCGATGTTGATCTTTTAACGATTGAACCGCTTAAAGCAAGGGCCAGAGCATATGATCTTGTTTTGAATGGCAACGAAATAGCAGGCGGAAGCATAAGAATTTCGCAACAGAGCCTACAGCGCAAGGTTTTTGAACTATTGGCTCTTTCACCCGAGGAATCTCAAACTAAATTTGGCTTCCTGCTAGAAGCTCTCGAGTACGGAGCACCGCCGCACGGGGGTATAGCGTTCGGTTTCGATAGGTTGGTCGCACTATTAGCAGGTGAGGAATCCATCCGAGATGTTATTGCGTTTCCTAAAACAAATAAAGCCGTAGGTCTGATGGAAAATTCTCCATCTGATGCGGAGAAAAAACAACTCCAGGAGCTAGGAATAAGCACCTTGCACTAAATACAACAATGATTTGAGCCTGTTGCTAAGTTTCTATTATAGCTTGACATGCCTCACTCTCTATATTAGATTTTTGGAGCTATTGCAGTTTTGTCAATACCTAAGTTTTGTCTATACCTACATGTGTAGCGCACGATAATTTGCGAAAGCGATCTTTTCGCCAGTGGAGGTTTTTATGAAGTTTGATATTAACAGTCTTCGGAAATTCAGTACAGGCCTTGCTCTCGTTGCCGCGCCCGTTGTCGTCGGATGCGGAGGAGTCTCTTCAAGTGAAATATCAGCTCTGGAAGCACAGGAACGGAGTACTGAAGCAGCCGAGGAAAAAGTGCTGGCGCTTCGGGCTAAGAAAGTCGCTAAAGAGGCCGAAGTAGCCGATAAAAGTGCGACTGAGAGCGCTTTGCAGGATCGGTTGGCAGCAACAAAATTCAACCTCGATAATTAGCCAATCCAGGAGATAATGCAATTATGAAGAATTTGCTCTTATGTGGGCTGGCCCTATGCGTCTTGGCGTCGCTTGTCGGTCCAGTAAACGCCCAAGGAAAGAAAATCACACGTGATGAGTACACTGCGCAGATGGCCGATCTTGTGCAACGTGAGGCTGAAGCACAAACTCAGATTACCTCATTGAAGGCACGCATTGCAGAGTTAGAAGCACAGGCTAGTTCACTCGACAAAGCAATTAACAATCTAAATCGTGAGACACTGGCATTGGTTGGGGCGACCCAACGCCAAGTAGATGCTTTCTCTCGTCGACTAGAGTCCATTACCTCCCAATTAGAAGGCTTGCGTGCTCTTGCTCCAGAGGTGTTGGTCCAGAAGCGCAAAGAGGTAGAAGCGATCAAATCCGAGGTTAGCATATTACGTAGCCAGCCAATTGCGGCCTTACCAGAAATAGCTGTGAAAATAACCAATATTTTTAATCTACTCGGAGAGATTGGGTCCCGCATAGACCAGCCAGTCACGATCGACTATAGCGTACGTAGAGGAGACAACCTCTGGAATATCTCGAAAAAATCCAATGTTTACGACGACCCATACATGTGGCCCAGAATTTATAGAGCCAATAGAGATGAAATTAAAGACCCAGACCTGATTTATCCCAAGCAAAATTTGGCTATACCATTTGGAGTTGCCGCTAATGAGCATTTGGTCGAACGTGGACATACCCTGTTTAAAATTGCAGCCGAGGTCTACAATGACGCTAGCAAATGGCATAAAATTTACCAGGCTAATCAACAGCAGGTTGTTGAACCACATTTAATTTTCCCTGCTCAAGTTTTGCAAATTCCGAGCAACTGATCCTTCATTGCTCATAGGAAAAATAACGTTACTTTTTCGCAGGAAAGGGTTTGATCCTTAATCGGATCGGACCCTTTCCCGCGTACCCCTTTCTCAATAATGCAATCTACTAAAGAAAAACTCTCTTTTTCGGGAATAGATCCCGTTAGTCTGTTAGGACATCATGACGAATACCTTCATTATCTGGAAAAAAAATTTGGTATAACTCTGGTTAGTAGAAATGACTCACTGTATTTGAACGGGCCACCAAAAGAAATCGAGAAAGCCAACAATCTGCTAAGTCACCTTATTGAGCGTCTCCGACAAGAACCAAACCTTCCATATTCCGAGGTCGGCGAAATCATTCGCCAAGCCCCCCTCCCTCCCAACAGCGCTATTCAAAATCCCGAAAACCTCGTCGGTGCTCGTACTTATAAAGGATTGATTAGACCACGTACCAAGGGACAAGAAGCTTACATTAGTGCCATAGAAAAAAACGACATCGTTTTTGGCATCGGGCCCGCTGGTACGGGAAAAACCTATCTTGCCGTTGCCATGGCTGTGGCAGCACTCAAGAGCAAACAAATCTCCCGTATTCTTCTTGCCCGACCTGCTGTTGAGGCCGGAGAAAAACTTGGCTTCCTTCCGGGATCATTCGAAGACAAAGTCGATCCGTATCTTCGTCCTTTATACGATGCGCTACAAGACTTAGTAGAGCCCGAGCGATTGGGGCGTCTGCAGACAATGAAAATCATCGAAGTAATACCCCTGGCTTATATGCGTGGACGGACTCTCAACGATGCCTTTATCATTCTCGATGAAGCCCAAAACACAACACCTCAGCAAATGAAAATGTTTCTAACTCGACTCGGGGCTTATTCCAAAGCTGTGGTAACGGGAGACGTAACACAAACTGATTTAGCTACGAGTCAAACTTCCGGGCTTGTCGAAGCCCCAAAAATTCTTACCCAAATTTCAGGACTAAGTTTTGTGCATCTTACCGAGCAAGATGTAGTCAGAAATCCCTTAGTCCAAAAAATCATCAAAGCCTATGAACGTCATACAAATCTTCCTCAAGACAAATCTGCCGAGTATAGTCCATGAATATTCCGGCCTTTTTTCAAAAATTTACTCTGTCTTCTGATGGTAAAAAACATTCTAACTTTAACAATCGAAATCAGATGAACATCCGTCTTGGGATCAAATTGATCTTGGGCGTCTTTGCAGTCGGAATGCTAACCTATTTTTCTCCTTATCAAAGACCTTATAACATACCCGATCTTCGATTAGGTGGTATTTCCTCGGAGGAGATACGAGCACCATTTAAATTCAATGTGCCAAAGTTGTCGTCCGAATTAGAAACGGAACGAGCTTTAGTTGAAGAGAGCGTCCCGACTCTCCTTACCCGGTCTGAAAAAATCGGAAAGAACGAACTATCGCGTATTGATTCAGTGTTTAAAATAATGATCCCAGCATTAAAAGTTCAAATGGTGGACTCATTAAAACAACGCCATCTGCAACGCGCATTACCTAAAATAACTGGTTCCCTTTCGACAGATGCTCTCAACACGCTTATTAGATTATTTTCAACCGCCAGCGGTCCGTATGTAACAGATTATTCAGCTATTTGTCATCAAATAATTGCGAATTTTTATACTACCGGCATACTACCTTCCAAAGAGGAAATAACAGCGGGGCCTACTCCATTTGTGCGCATGGGCCAACGCACATTCGATGTAGATCTTCTTTATAGTGAAAAATCTCTTAAACAGGGCGAAATGATTTCTTTCATAGCGCCCTACACTACTATCTCCGACCACGATGCTGTGGAGGCCACACTTGAATTCCTAAGTCTCTTCATACGCTCAAACGTAAAAATCGAAACCAAAGAGACTCAACGTAGAAGGTCAGCAGCAATGTCTGGAGTTGCTAGTATAAAACGAGTCTACGCTGCCGACGAACTAATCGTAGACAAAAATACAGAAATTACTGCCGAGCATAGAGAGTCATTGAATGCCTTAGCTCAATTGATTGCCCAACGTGAAGCAGAGAATCCGGTTAAACGTTTTACACAATTAATAGCTTCAGCCACCATTTCGGCTTTCCTAGTCTTAATATTTGGCTATTACTTAGCGACGCGTGAAAGAGAGATTTTTAACAACACGTCAAGCCTATTATTAATTACCATACTGACTGTAATGACCGCAGGATCCGGATCTTATATAAGTAACAATGAACTTGCTGTTTATCTCGTTCCTACCCCACTAACCGCAATGCTCGTTACTATTCTTATCTCTCCACAAATTGGGCTAATGCTATCTTATGGTTTAGCGCTATTTATAGGGAATCTATTTGGAGATTTTTACGTTGCATTAACATGCGCATTAACATCTTCTATTGCCGTTTTCACTGTAGTTCGAGTCAGACACCGAAACCAGTTTTATAAATCTATGATCTTTCTTCCTATTGCATACGCACTGCTCATTGCAGCAACTGAAATGTTAAGATTTGTCCCCTTCGAATCTATAACTCAGAATATAATTCCTGGTATCTTTATTGGAATAGCAGCACCTATACTAACAATAGGTCTACTACCAATATTTGAGAGCATTTTTAATATAACCACTGACATAACTCTACTTGAATTGTCTGATTTAAATCGTCCACTCCTACGCGAACTGGCAGTACGTGCTCCCGGTACATATACCCACAGTTTGATAATGGCTAATCTCTCTGAAAGTGCTGCAGAAGGAATTGGCTGCAATGCATTGCTCGCGCGGGTAGGTTGTTACTATCATGACATTGGAAAAATGCTCAAACCGGAATATTTTAGCGAAAATCAAGCATTAAGCGGTGGACGTAATCCTCACGATAATTTAACACCGAATATGAGTATGCTAATCATCAGTTCTCACGTCAAAGACGGGATAGAGCTAGCAGAGGAACACGGTCTTCCTAAAGCCATTTGCGATCTTATCCCTCAACATCACGGGACGACTGTTATTGAGTACTTTTACAATAGAGCTATTGAACTTGGAAGCGATGGCGTTCGTAGGGAAGATTTTCGCTACGATGGGCCTCGCCCACAAACCCGAGAAGGTGGTATTCTAATGCTGGCAGACTCCGTGGAATCAGCTGCCAGAACTCTCCCCGAAAGAACGACTAACCGCATAAGACAATTAGTACGAAAAATTATTCAGCAAAAATTTACCGGTGGAGAACTAAACGAGTGCGCCCTTACTCTAGAAGACCTACACAAAATCGAAGAAAGTTTTATTCCTGTTCTAATGGGGACCCTACATGGAAGAGTCGAATATCCATGGCAACAGCGGGACCAGCGTCGTAGGCTATCCACTAATGGAAACTAGGTTTTGGCATTTCTAAATATCTCATATGAAGAGACTGTTAAACCATTGCCTATTGAATTTATAGGCTCTCTCAAATCTATTTTTGAAGTAGTTGAGAAAAAATATGGACTTGACAGTAGCGTAGAAGTTGTTTTCATAAATGATACGTATATGCAGTCATTAAATTCTCAATTCCGTCAAAAAGATGGAACAACTGACGTATTATCCTTTGATCTAGGCTTACCATGCGGGCTTTCTGACGATGTGATCAATAAGGAGATTTACATCTCAGTTGAACAGGCCTTTCGACAGGCGGTCGAGTTGGGGGTAACCCTAAACGAAGAATTGAGGCGGCTTTTTTTGCATGGTCTGCTACATTTGTATGGTTGGAAACATGAGACCAAAACAAAATTAATTCTTATGGAACAAGAAGCACAATCCATTCTGCAACTGTGTGAAAGTCCCACGAACCACTAAACCCCACCTGGTCGGTGGTATCTCTTGAAAGGAGCCCACTTTTTGGAACCTCCCTCGTATATTTGGCAATTAATTGCTTCGATTTTATTTCTAATTTCCCTGCTGAAATTATTTTTACTCTCTAGTTATGAGGCAACTTTTCTTCTTCTTTCGCGTGCATCATTAGAAAAACTAACGGAGAACGGTATTAGTCGTGCAACAGCAATGTTGTCTATCTACGAGCCCCGCCACCGCCTTCGGTTAATGGCCAGACTTGGAGAAGCGTTGGGTTTCACTACGTGTGCTCTAACATTGTTTTCAGTTGTACAACCACTTTATGAATCGAAGGGCCACCCAGAATACTACGGCATTCTGACCGCCTTTTTGGGAACCATACTCGCCATGCTCTTTGTCTTATCAGCTCCACTCAGACTTCGATTTGAAGAAGAAAGTGAAGATGCGCGTATAGCGCCCATAGCCATGGCATTCGTGCCGCTTCACAGCTTACTCAGTCCTCTCACCACTCTCCTCGACAAACTTACATCTGGAGATTATAACGATGAAGAATTTCGAGCCGAAAAAGAGGAAGAATTGCGAAGTATCGTAGAATCTGAAGGAGAGTCAGGCGTCATCGAAGAGAGTGAACGTGACATGATCGAAAGTGTTTTTGGTTTTCACGATCGCGTAGTCCGTGAGGTAATGGTCCCTCGTGTTGACATTGTAGCTCTGGATCAAACGTCTACGCTTCAGGATCTGTTGGATACCATTCGAGATCGTGGCCATTCAAGGCTACCGATATACGACGACTCTTTAGACAAAATCCTTGGATTGATATACGCTAAAGATTTAATCTATTTGCTCGTAGAACGTCGCGACATCCAACTAAACATGTCTCTCTCCGAATTAATGGCTCAAGACAGCCTAATGGAGACATTTGATTTCCTACACCCCCCCTATTACGTCCCTGAGACAAAAAAGATAGATGTTCTACTAAACGACATGCGTAACAACCGAACAAGATTAGCTATAGTTTTGGATGAGTATAGCGGCACATCTGGACTTGTAACAACCGAAGATCTTGTTGAAGAAATCGTTGGAGATCTTCAAGATGAATACGATGAAATTGAAGAACTGATGTATCAGTGGATTGAGCCCGAAAGAATACTGCAGGCAAATGCAAGAATCAGCATAGAAGACCTCAACGAATTAATAGGGACTAATCTTCCCAGCGATGCAGGATTTGAAACGCTTGGAGGATTTATTTTCGATCATTTAGGAGAGATACCTGCCGAAAACCAAAGATTTCAGACTGAGCAACTTATACTAACGGTTATTTCAGTCGAAGAACAAAGAATTGGACAAGTTCGTATTGAACAAGTCCCCCTCCCGCCAGAAGAAGAAAATAGTTAGGGGGTCTTGCGTTACCATTTTTCGCACCTTATTTTTGTACTTGTGACGCGGGGTGGAGCAGCCTGGTAGCTCGACGGGCTCATAACCCGTAGGTCGCAGGTTCAAATCCTGCCCCCGCTACCACTTATTAAGCCCCTCGAGACCTCACGGTTTCGGGGGCTTTTTGTATGCTATAAACACTAACACTATTGTTATCATTCAAAGCTTTAAATATATTGCAACGAACTCCTAGTAAAAATTTTGGTGTTTTTCTTGGTTATTATTGATTCAGGATCCGCAATGCATCTTTCAAACGAAGACATTTGGTATTGTAAACAAAATGGCTACCACCGGATACCCAATATTCTTCCCAACGAACTCATAGAACGTTTGACGGAAACAACCGATAAATATGTCTCTACCATGGAGGAACCAATAATATGGGAAAACTCAGAGAGTAGGTCACCTCAAGATATCCGTAGACTCTCCAAAATACTTTCCCGAGACCCCGTATATTTAGAAGCGGCCACACACCCTCTAATCCTAAATGCACTAGAAGGAATAATTGGTCCAAATATTGAATTACTGACCAACAAACACAATCATCTTATGGTCAGACCTCCAAACTCCTACGCCGTTCCTTGGCATGCTGGCGAAGAAACCTACGATCCAGTGCTATTTACCGCTCTAATCTATCTTGAAGAATCCACAGTAGAAAATGGATGCATACGCATCGTCCCAGGCAGTCATCAACGTCCGGTTAGCAATATGAAATTTGTTACAAACGATGACTTTTATTCGCATCCGTTATACCATAGAGCCCTGCCAGTGCCCATGCCCTCGGGTGGTGTTCTTCTTTTCGATGACCGATTATATCATGGTGCTGATGTCAATAATAGCCAAACTTCCCGCCGAAGTATGACTTTAGCCTACCGTGCCCATGATGCTCATAATGTAATTAAAGACGACCCAGAAAAAATTCTCGTGCGCGGCGAGCGAATATATACGGGTCACCCACACCCTTACAACGGGAAATAGCCATGCGTATAACTTCTATTGAAGTTCACCAAATCTGTCCGCCATATTGTGATTTTAATTCAGTTAGCCTCGCTCGTTATCACGGCTCAGCCATTCAAAAACGTACGATATACGTTCTCACCACTGACGATGGATTAGAAGGTATCGGTGAAAGTATTGGAACTTCCCCAGATAGTGATCCCCTGCGCGAAAAATTTATTGGTACTTCTCCATTCGACTGGATTAACTCTGAAGAGCATTTAGCTCTTAATATGGCCTGCTACGATTTAATGGGAAAATCTCTAGGACTACCTGCGTGGAAACTGATTGGCCCTCAGGTCCGTAGCTGGATACCTGTCTCTGCGTGGACTGTGTCGCAAGAGCCTTCCGCCATGGCGGAGGAGGTAAAGCAAGCGGCGCGAAAAGGTTACCACTGGATTAAGTATCATGTCGACGAGATGCAAGACGTAGTTGCTCAAACAGAGGCCATGCAAAAAGTTGCTCCGCCCTATTTCAAGATACATTACGATTTCAACTTCAATTCTAACTACTACACCATGCGTCCCATATTGGATGAACTGTGTAAATTTTCCATTGCCGGAAGATTCGAGGACGTCGCTCCCGGAACAGATGAGGATGCCTATAGAATGCTACGAGAGCAATGCCCCAGACCGATAATAGGCCACCACGTCCCCCCGGAAGCCATGACAAAACGCTATGTCGATGGGACGATGGCAGGACACGCCGCGATTGGTAAAGCAATTAAGGATGCCGCAATTGCTGAGCGCCTTAACATGCCAATCATGTATCAACAGAGTGGTGGCGCTATCAATCAAGCATTTTTAACGCATGAAGTCGCAGTTTTCAAAATGGCCACGATTGACCACGTTAATTGCTGCCACCTATGGAGCGAAGACGTGATTAAAGAAGAAATGCCAGTTGTCAATGGTAGCGTAGCTGTGCCTACTGGACCAGGCTTGGGGGTTACTTTAGACAGAGCAAAGCTCGAAAAACTAAGTAAATCAAACCCGGTAGAAAAAGGTCGTTTCTTGATCCGCATACAATTTGAAGATGGCTCAACAGGCTACGTACGACACGACCCCGAACCACGCGGATCAACAGACAACCTTCGATTTCAGGAGCGTTTACACAAAAATTCTCTGCCCGGTAGAGCCGCGTCGTATTCCAATCCAATCATCACTCAATTCTGGGATGCGGAAAAAGACCCTGCGAATTTCGAGTCTCTCTGGTCCAAAACAGCTACCGGGCCTTTTTGGAAATCAGAATCCTAAATATCCTATGATAGTTGGGGATGGGCGTCTCTTACGTGGGAGAGGATTCTTCAAAGCAAGCAAGATCACGTATAGGGTCGTTCGGCAGCAAGAATTTATTCACCAAATGAAAAACCCCCGTAAACATCACCACAGCAACGTTTAAATCTACAAAGACAGTTACTATGGTCGTTCCCGCAACCAGCAGGATTTCCAGATGACTAACAATTATACTTTTACGGTTCAAATCTGATCGAGAAACAATACGCCGGATATAAGCATAAACCGTAGATAGGTCACAAACATCGTAACCTGCCTTTATGAGGATACCAGCAAAAACTGCGTGCGGAATAAATGAAATCAAATCCTGAAATAATGCCATTTCCATGAGTACAAATAATCCAACAAAAAAACCAACGATACGTTGAGATCCTCCTTCTTTAACTACCAGCACAGAACGGATCGTAGCTTGCGCTCCAGGTATTCCACCCATCAGAGCCACAGTTCCATTTGCAATCCCTTGTGCAGCAATTTCCTTGTTCTGGCGCGTTTTCTCTCCGGTCAAACGATCCACTACTAACGAAGTAAGCAGAGTATCTAAATAACACAAGAAAGCAAGTTGAAGGGCATATGGGAATGCTAATAACACTAACGCAATCGACCACTGGTTAGGCCAATGCGCCTCAAACAAATCAGAAAAAGATAAAAAATTACTAAAGTCACCAGAAAGACTGACCATTCCAACCGGGAGGTCGAAAAACCAGGTGACTGAACTAACTACGACAATAGCAACTAATGTCCCCGGCGGCATATAAGCCAGTCTTCGGGCTAAAAGTGGATAGGCAGATAGGAAAATCAAGGTGGCGACGACAAGCAAGGAATTTATATACATCGAGCCCGAAAAAGGCTCACTATCGCCTAATCCAAATAGCTTTTTTGTTTGTGCGATCCAAATGAGTACAGCAATGCCGTTCATGAAACCCGAAACAACAACATTTGGAACTACAGTAATGAAACGTCCTATACGTAAAATGGCCATTATGACAAGCAACAAGCCCGACATCAAAAAAACCGCATTAACAAAATGCTCAGGATTTACCGACGGTAGTTGAGATGATAATTTATCATATGCGACTGATATGACCACCGCAGCAACGACGCTCATGGGAGCAGTTGGACCAGAGCACTGCACTCTGGTTCCGCCCAACATCGAGGTAATCACTGCGATAACACCTGCTGATAGCATACCAGCAAAAGCCCCGCGACCAGATAGAATACCAAAAGCAGCCCCTAGACTAAGCGCTACAAAGCTAACCGCAAGCCCTACAACCGCATTGTGTATCAGATTCCGCATTGACGAGCCATGAGAAAAAGTATTTCGATTAGTTAAAGATTCGCAAACGTAATATATAAAAATTCAAGAATTTGAAATTGTTGTCAATATGTATTACAAGACTTATTAAACTACAACGGCAATAAACTCAGACCATTCATCCTACTTAACAAAAGTCGAATTGAATCATATCGTGAACATAAATAATTCATATTCTTGTTCCTTCCTTCTCAGGTATCTATACTTCTGAGAAACCAGTAAGGAGATTTGCTATGGATTCAGCGAATATTGTTTTAATCGCGAAAAAAAAAGTAGAGGTGCTACGCGAAAGCTTAGGCCCCCTACCGAAAGAGGGGCTAATAATAAAAACTCGAAAAAGTCTAATTAGTACCGGAACCGAATGTATTTGTTATTCTAGTGACATGGACGAGGGTTCGCACTGGGCTGGCTGGGTAAAATATCCCTTTTATCTAGGCTACAGTAACGTAAGCGAGATAATTGAAACTGGCACACAAGTTGAAAACTATAAAATCGGAGATAGAATCTTTAGTTCGACCAGTCACCGTCAATATGCTACCGTTACAGGTCAACCCGTAATAATTCCACCTAACGTTTCTGATGAGAGTGCGATATGGTCAAAACTGGCCACCATAACACAGACCGGAGTACGTCGTGCAGAAATTAAAATGGGAGCAAGAGTCCTAATTATTGGTGCCGGACCTTTAGGACAACTTTTGACGCAATATGTAAAACTGATGGGTGCTGAAACCATTATGATCATTGATCCAATAGGAAGCAGGCTGAAAGTTGCCCAAGATCATGGGGCCACAGAAATATTTGACGGAAGCGCCGCGGACGCACTTCCATTTGTTGAAGAAAACACCCATGGCAATTTGGCCGACGTGGTTTTTGATGCAACCGGACACTATTCAGTATTTCCAATGGCTCTAAAATTGACTCGAAGATTTGGCACGTTAATTCTTATTGGGGACTCCCCACATCCAAGCAAACAGGTCCTTACCGCTGACGTATTAACCCGACAAATTACCGTGCGGGGTACACATAACGAAGTCATGCCCCCCCACGTAGAGCAATGGGATACATCACGTCAAATCGAACTGTTTCACACATTCTTGAAAAGAAAACAGATGTATGTCGAAGACTTGATTACAGAAATACACTCTCCGGAAAATGCACCAAATGTTTATGCTAATTTAGCGAAAAACCGAGGAGAATCTATTGGCGTCGTTTTTGATTGGGATCAGATAAATTCTTAATAAGAAAAGATAAAAGATGACTATAAAGCAATCAGTGTGCCTGCCAATTCTTGGACAAACTAACCAGAGAAAACTCATAAAAGAAATTGCTGAAATTGGTTTCACCGCCATAGAAATTTGGGGCCGGGATGACCAATTCGAATCTCTGTGTTCCGATGTAAAAGAACATGGACTAACCATAGCAAGTACGATCGGGCACCAATCATTGACTGACGGACTCAACAATAATAATAACCATCAACGCATTGAAGAAGAATTATGTCGGTCTATAGAGATAGCCGCTAAATCAGATGTCTCTGGGTTGATTTGTTTTAGCGGAAACCGTCTAGACGCTATGACAGAAGCACAAGCCATTGAAAATACGGCTAACGGACTTATTCGTGTTGCTCCCTACGCTGAAAAGTATGGGATCAATCTTAATCTGGAGTTACTCAATTCAAAAATAGACCACATCGGATATCAGTGCGATTCTACGGCCTGGGGTTTGGAAGTTATAAAACAGGTAAATAGTCCCAGAGTTAAACTACTTTACGACATATATCATATGCAGATCATGGAAGGAGACCTAATTCGAACAATTCGGGAAAATATTCAGGAAATCGGCCATTTTCATACGGCAGGAAACCCGGGTAGATATGACCTCGACGACGAACAAGAACTAAACTATCCAGCTATTTGCTCAGCTATCTCAGCCACCGGCTATACAGGTTTTCTCGGACATGAGTTCCGTCCAAAAGATGGCAATATTATCCAGGCACTTAGGCAGGCATTTGACAAATGCTCTACTTAAACCAAACCTGTGCAATATATCTCAACACTGTTGCTAAAATATACATGATGAATGTTATTTTCACAGAACAACTAAATAGCTACCGCTACGATAACAAATGATTCATAAGGGTGCATGTTATGGACATAGGCGAAATTACAAAAAAAATAAGCCGGTTAACTTACATACTAAATTCTTCTACTGCAGTCAATTATCAGAAAATTTTAATATATGAATTCAACTGAACCATACCTTCTGACTCCTGGACCATTAACAACCTCACGGCAGGTAAAAGAAGCGATGTTACGAGATTGGGGCAGTTGGGATACTGATTTCCGCGCGATGACCAGTGAATTGCGTAAACGGCTTCTGGCCATTCTCGATAGTAAAACCGAAGATTACGAGTGTATTCCTATTCAAGGATCCGGAACATACGCCGTAGAAGCTATGCTAAGCAGCCTTGTTTCGCCGAAAGAAAAAGTCTTGGTTCTAGCAAATGGCGCCTATGGATTGAGAGCTGCACAAATACTCGAATATTTGAATAGACCTTTTCAAATTATAGATAAGGGAGACTATTCACCGCCTCGAGGTATTGACGTTAAAAAGGCTATCGACATAGATCCTAATATTTCGCACATTTTTGTAGTCCAATGTGAAACAAGCTCCGGTATTTTAAACCCTGTTGAAGAAATTGCAGAAGTCACTTATTCAATGGGCAAAAAGCTTCTGATTGACAGTATGTCAGCTTTCGGAGCAATAAGCCTATCTCCATCTGAGATTGAATTTGAAGCGTTTACATCTTCTGCAAATAAATGTTTAGAGGGTGTGCCAGGTTTCGGGTTTGTTTTTGTCAAGAAAAGAACCATCCGTGCATCAAAAGGTAACAGTTCATCGCTGAGCTTAGACCTTTTTGAGCAATGGTCAACTATGCAAAAGAGTGGGCAATGGCGTTTTACCCCTCCAACACACGTTATTGCTGCCTTCTTAGAAGCCCTTCGTATTCACGAAAAGGAAGGCGGCATAAAAGCCCGTGGTGATCGATATAAAAAAAACAGAGATATCTTAGTTTCAGGAATGCGTCAACTTGGCTTTAAAACACTTTTAGATTCGGAATGGTTATCACCAATAATCGTGACATTTCTGTGTCCGGGCCATCAAGGCTTTAATTTTACCTTATTTTACGAACATATGAAAGAAAATGGCTTCATAATTTACCCGGGAAAGTTGACAAATGTAGACAGTTTTCGAATCGGGTGTATTGGCGCAATCGATGAATTTGTGATGCGCAGGGTGATTCAAGCTGTCGAATCTGCAATCATTAAGATGGGCATACCCGACGGTTCCCCAACAAAAAACTCTTTAGCAACCAACACAAAGTAAAAAATGTTTCTAAACCACTATCGAGGGACATATTATGTCGGCTGGTAAATCAATTCAAGCTAATGGCCGAAAATATTATTTACCGAAAAGATGCGCTGTCGTTATCTGTTTGGACGGAAGTGAACCCGAATACATTGATGTTGCAATTAACAATGGCCTAATGCCTAACCTCGCTGAAATCTGTGATACTGGTACAAAAAGGGTAGCATATTCCGCTATGCCGTCTTTTACAAATCCAAACAATATGTCAATCGCTACCGGTAGTCCCCCTTCAGTGCACGGCATCTGCGGTAATTATCTACTAGACCCCGAAACAAACAATGAAGTAATGATGAACGACGTTCGATTTCTACGGTGCCCGACTCTTTTTTCGAAATTTTCTGACGCAGGAGCACGTGTCGCTGTTATCACTGCCAAGGATAAGCTTCGCGATCTTCTCGGGGCTGGCCTTTCTTTCGCACAGCATACTGCAATCTGTTTTTCTTCGGAGCAGGCTGACAAAACGACGTTGCCAAGCAACGGCATTGATAGTGCAAGTAAATGGCTGAATAAACCTGTTCCCAACGTTTACTCTGCAGATCTCTCGGAATTTGTGCTCGCTGCAGGAGTGAAACTTGCCCAAGAATGGCATCCCAATGTTATGTATCTCTCAACAACGGACTATATCCAACACAAATTTTCCCCCTACGAAACTGAGGCCCAACAATTTTATTCGATGATTGATAATTATATCGGCGAGTTAAATGAGATCGGGGTAGCGCTTGTAATAACTGCAGATCATGGAATGAAACCAAAACATGATTCAGATGGGAGACCAATTGTTATTTATGTCCAAGATCTTTTGGATGACTGGCTGGGTATTCAAAAAGCACGCGTTATATTACCTATTACGGATCCGTATGTAGTACACCACGGAGCTTTAGGGTCATTTGCTACAGCCTACCTATCCAAAGACACAGATATTCCCTCGGTCATCAGCAGACTGTCAAAGACTGGAGGTATTCAGAAGGTCCTGTCGCGCGAAGAGGCCTGCAATGAATACGAATTACCGGTAGACCGCATAGGTGACGTTGTTATCGTTTCCGAAAATAACGTGACAATCGGGACTTCATTAGACCGTCATGATCTTGAGGCTCTCAAGGAACCACTACGTAGCCACGGCGGGATATCAGAACAAAGAGTACCATTTATTATGAATAGCAAGATTGATATTCATAATACACCGAAACTTAGGAATTTCGATGCATTTTACTACGCTACACAGATAGCACAAACCAATTAATTTTTTACACTATTTTTAATGGGAATTACTTATGTCTCGTGATCATATTCGACACGAATCTATGCGCATCGGTGGAGAAAAAATCCAGACGAAAAACCTAATTGATATTACCAATCCATTTACCGAAAGAGTAATCGGAACCGTTCCGGCGGCAGAGATAAGTCATGTTGCACATGCCTTCGATATTGCTAGCAACTACAAACCTCGATTAACCCGCTATGAACGCCAACAAATCCTATTTCGAACTGCCGAATTGATTCAAAAACGTCAAGAGGAAATTGCACATTGGCTCTCACTTGAACTAGGAATTTGTATACAACATTCGCTTTATGAAACGAATCGTTCCTACGATGTTTTCACTCTCGCAGGACAACTGGCAATTCAAGATGACGGACAAATTTTTTCCTGTGACTTGACTCCGCAGGGTAAAAGCCGAAAAATCTACACAAAACGTGAACCTGTTCGTGCCATTTCAGCAATTACACCATTCAACCATCCGCTAAATATGGTAGCCCATAAAATTGCTCCTTCAATAGCAACCAACAACTGTTTGGTTTGTAAACCTACCGAGCTCACACCGCTAACTGCTATAACTCTTGCCGACATTCTTTACGAAGCCGGCCTTCCCCACGAAATGTTTCAGATTGTAACCGGTTGGCCGGATGAAATTGGAAAAGAAATGGTTACCAATGGCAATGTCGACATCGTAACCTTTACCGGAGGTGTGGACGTCGGAAAATTAATAGCACAAAATGCTTGTAACAAACGGTTAGCTTTAGAATTAGGGGGTAACGACCCATTCATCATACTAAACGATCTCAGTCAGCCTGAACTCGTTAAAGCGGCCTCCGTTGCAGTTGCAGGATCTACGGGCAATTCTGGACAAAGATGTACGGCAATCAAACGTATTTTAGCTCAAGAGAGTATCGCAGATGATTTGGTGATATCAATAGTGGAACAGGCTAAAAAAATCAACTATGGCGATCCGATGGACAAAGAGACTCAGTTGGGTTGCGTAATAAACGCAGATTCAGCAGAATTGTTCGAGAACCGGGTTTTAAAAGCAGAAAGATTAGGCGCAAAAATCTTGTACCATCCGGGCCGTCAAGGTGCCTTGTTGCCCCCAATAGTTGTCGATTTCGTCCCGCCAGATTGCGAATTGGTTCAAACAGAAACCTTTGGGCCAGTGATACCAATCATACGCGTTCCTGATGACGACGATTCGGTAATCAATATTTCCAATAGCACGCCTTACGGTCTATCCTCGGGTGTCTGTACAAATAATATAAACCGCGCGATTAAGTATATTGAAGGACTCGACGTGGGCACCGTAAACATTTGGGAACAACCTGGTTATCGAATTGAAATGTCCCCATTTGGTGGAATTAAGAATTCAGGCAATGGGGTAAAAGAAGGTATAGTGGAAGCAATGAAATTCTATACAAATGTAAAAACATATTCGTTCCCATGGCTTAGTTAAGCTCACAATTTAATGTCGATGTAAAAAACAGAAATATAAAATGCATACGAGTACACAGATCTCTTTGATGGATTTTTCGATAAGGGATGTCCAAAAAAATATTGAAGTCGACTTTGATAAATTCTGCCCCAACTATTATTCGCGCGATCGGATCGCGGTAATAAACCTCGAACCCAATGAGGGTCTTTTAGGAGCTAGTCGCACTCTCTTCACTTTTACCGCGGCCTTTTATGAGTCGCTACGTTCCACGAACAAACCCTTTTTCAATTATCCACAACATTTTACACTCTTTGTGGGTGGTGAAAATCCCATCCCTGAAAAAGACACGAAACCTTGGACCATGTTAGATGTCTGGCCGAATTCACAGTGGTTCCATTGTGAAAACAATGTTGACTCACTGTTACAAACTTTATTTGATCTTCAAGTAAATCGTATCATATGGCCTGCTGAATGGAAACCAACAGACTGCCGTCCAAACTTACCAGATACCTTGTACAAAATTTTATTTAATCGCTTAGATGAGATTTTTTTCTACGATAGTAAAACTGCAGAAATCAACATATCAATAAGTGGGAAAAGTTATGATTTTTGGCATGAAGCCGTTAGCCATGCTCCAGAATCTAAATTTGGCTTCCACCCGTTTGATTCATTACACAGCAGAAAACCCAAAACACTTTTTTCGCTCTGCGGAATTGACATAGAGTTACTTTGAGAAAAAAATATGCGTTGGTTATCTATTACAATCCTGATTGTTTCTGCCATATTTTTTCTATTTTGGTCGGTATTAGCCGAACCAATCCCCGAGGGTGAGGAGGGGGTAGAGGCCGAGAATCTAACAGACCTAATACTCAAAGACATAAATTACGAAGCATGGTTACACACTGGTGCAATCGAATGGACGTTTCGAGAAAGACGCAGTCATCTATGGGATCGAGAACGGCATTTGGCACGCCTTAATTGGAACGACTGTATATCCTGGATTGATTTATCAACTAAGCTTGGAAAGGTGAAATGTGGAAAATATTTTCTGCCTATTTCGGAAGCCAAAGAGAAGATAGATGAAGCATGGGAAATATGGGCAAATGATTCCTTTTGGTTAAATCCTTTGGCCAAGTTGCGTGACGAAGGTACTATCAGAAAAATTGTCAAAATTCCAAATATTTCACCCTCCCTACTGGTTACCTACAGAAGCGGAGGCATAACTCCCGGCGACAGTTATCTCTGGAAAACCGATTCAACAGGACATGTCATAGCCTGTCAGATGTGGGTACAAATATTACCTCTTGGAGGAATGCACTTTACATGGGAGGAATGGAGCACGCTATCTACAGGAGCCAGAATTTCCTCTGAACACAAAGGATTTGTATCTGTAAATCTGACAAACATTAAGGCTGCACATAGTCTTAAATCCCTCTACCCAAATGAAGATCCATTCATTTACTTATTAGATACTGGGCATTGAATATTGCTTTGCTTTAACTTCGGCGCTAATTTTTCGGTAAGTGAATTTCGGTTTAGTATCTTGTTTGAGAAATTATGTCAGTCTAAAAAAAAATAACAGAAAACGATTCTACTGCAGCCCTAGAGAAAACAGCTCTGGATGAGCGTTTCATAACTTTATTCATGGACGAGAATGCGCAGGAACGTCTTGAGGCACAGGAACTAAGACAGTTGGTCCATCGAGCGATGAATGAACTTAGTGACCTCGAATTTAAGGTGATTGAATCAAGGTATCAGTATAAAAAATCCCCTGGACAAGCCGCATACAGAATAGGAATAACTCGCGAAGAGCTACTTGAATTGGAAGAAAGTGCATTGGATAGACTAAGGAGTGCATTAACAAAATGGCAGAGGAGCCCTTGACCTTTAAAATTTACAACCTCCTTTCTCGCTATAAATGGTTTACTGCTGCTATAAGTTCCGGCCTGTTATATTGCCTCAGCATTCCAAAATTCAATCTTAGTATTCTTGCTTTCCTCGCCCTAACGCCATTAGCTTATTTTGCCCCTAAATTAGATTCTAGGACAAGTTGGAAAATGGGTTGGTTAGCAGGCATTGTTGCGGCTATTGGACGCACCTATTGGATAACGGAAACCCTCCAACTTTATGGCCACTTACCTCTGTCTTTAGCCATCTTTACTAACGGTCTCCTCATACTCTATATTGGCATGTATACTGGTTTTTTTGCATGGCTTTATCGTGAACTTTATAGCAATTCATTAATATATCCAGTAATTGGAGCCTCGTTATGGATACTTCTGGAATGGGTACAGAGCTGGATGATAAGCGGCTTTCCGTGGTTCCTAATAGGATATACCCAGTTCCAAAACTTAGCTTTCGCACAAAATGCCTCCATCGTAGGCATCTATGGCTTAAGCTTCTTAGTAGTTGCAATTAGCATTTACCTCGCTCGAGCAATCAATAATCAAATTTCTATGCGTTTTATTCTATCAGCTATCTCTTTAATAATTCTTAGTCACGCCTGGTTAATAATAAATATCCAGAGCACCGAAAAAACGGACACACAATCACTAAAGGTCGGCGTTGTTCAAGGAAATATTTCTCAAGATCGAAAATGGAATGGAGACCAACTCACCTGGACAACCAATCATTACGTCTCCCTAACAAGAGAATTGGCAGAAAGCAACCCAGACCTAATAGTACATCCAGAAACAGCATTACCGTATTACTTTAATGACAGCACTTATGCACACTATTCAAAGAAAATACGGAACTTAGTTCGAGAAATACAAATCCCACTTTTAGTAGGCAGTTTACAGGGAAGCGGTAACAAATCTAACCCAATCTACAACAGAGCGTTCATGTTAGACAAGGCCGGAGATACCAATGGATATGCAGATAAAGTTCATTTAGTGCCATTCGGCGAATACCTGCCATTCCCTGCTTTTTTCGGTTACCTTGATGAATTAACAGCCCAAAGCGGACAATTCACACCCGGATTAAAACACAATGTGCTTTCAGTTCCAGAATCAACTGGACGGGCTGGAATCTTTATCTGCTACGAATCTATCTTTCCAGAAATAACTCGGGGCCTAGTCTTAGATGGAGCGAACTTTCTAATAAACACTACAAATGATGCATGGTTTGGACAAACTGCCGCACCTGAGCAACATTTTGCGATGAGCGTAATAAGAGCAATTGAAACTCGACGAAGCGTAGTACGTACTGCGAATACTGGTATTTCCGGCATAATCGATCCTACCGGTCAGATTATCAATTCAACTGAATTGGAAGAAACAGCAGTATTCACCAAAAGGATAGGCTTACGATCTGATAAAACTTTTTACGTTCGTCATGGAAACTGGATTTTAGTTCTTAGTGCTATTGCCGTAGCAATACATATATTTTTTCGTCTAAAGAAATTAACGCCGCTATAACGTAAGGTCTCTCAAGCATCAAAAATTACAGGGCATACAGAAAGATCGTCAATATATTCCGTTAGTCCTTCGCGTAAATCATCCTTCGGTGCCGACTTTTCTGTTCGCAAATGCACAGCAAGACTTCTTCGAGGATTAGAGGAGGTGTTTGGTCCACTACCGTGCAAAGTATGAAGATTGTGACAACTTACACCACCCGGTCTAACAACTGCTGGTTTCTCAAGCCACTCTACCCCTTTCGGGATTTCAATAGTATGACGTAAACCGTCTAAATTTTGCGCAAAAAAATCCCCTGCATCTAAGTTTCCCCACGTATGTGATCCTTGAATAAATCGCATAGGACCAGCATCTAAACACACGTCGCTAAGAGCCACCCAAGCCGTAAAAAGCTCACTATTCTCTTCCCAAGCTCCCCAATATTGACGATCTTGGTGCCACCCAATATTTACCGTTTCAGCATCCAGAGAGGTCGGAGGCTTATACAGCAGCTGGACCCACCATACTTGAATCCACGAAGCCCCTACCACATCTGCGACCCAGTTACCAAGTTTCGGATATTTAATTAGTTCCATGATGGCACTGTTGGCCCGCTGAGGCATTTCGATTTTACACAACGCCTTAGGATTGTCACCGGGACTCCAAGGAGACGGATTTGGAGCCTGTCCAGTATCATATTCCCCTTTTCTAACAAGATCCATCCCTTTTACGGCATCTTCTGTAATCTGTTCGGGCAGTATAGAATCTTCCGAAATATAAAAACCATCACGAACATACGATTCCGTCTTACTCATATCGAAACCCTTTCTATCTGGACCCAACGACGTTCTTTAACAGCTAATAAAATCGCATCGGCCACGGCTTGAGCTCGCATCCCGTGATAAAAAGAAGGTACACATTCACGGTTTTCCCTAATTGCACTCACGAATTCCCATGCCTGATCGTAACGAAAAGTAGCAATCGGATCTCCCTCAGATGGATTTCTGGGGGAGCCCGGACGCTTCAAAAATTCCTCAGGGACCGGCAAGACCTCATAGGGTTCACCTCGTCGCCCAAATAAGATTTCATGAGGAGAATGAAGCCGATATACTACCGAACCATTAGTTCCATTTAATTCGGCTTGATCGTGATCGCCAGCCGGACCAAACCCCTTTGAAAGCTTTCCCATCTCGAACACACCGGTGGTTCCCCCTTCGAATTCAGCAATCCACGACACCCAATCCTCAACGTCCTGAGCTCGACACGAGGAGCCATCTGGCATTCTTTCGCGTTCTAACAATTGTTTTGCTCCGGCACAAAGCTCCATAATGGGCCCTAACAAATCCTCCGCAAAATCAATCCTATGAATTCCCATATCTCCAAGTTCACCAGATCCAGCCATATTTTTGTATTGACGCCAACCAATACCCTCTTCTCCCCAGTCCTGTAACCGTTGGAAGCGGGCGTGCCGAATGGTACCCAGTTCACCCCTCTGCACCAAATCCCGAATAAAATTCAGCGCGGGTACAAATCGATAGGTAAACGCGGTCATATGTCGCAAACCTGACCTCTTGGCTGTCTCGTAAAGTTCCTGGGTCTCTTGGTAATTCATACCCAATGGCTTCTCACATAAAACATGAGATTCTGATTTCAATGCTTTGTCTATCAATGTTTTATGAAAAACATTTGGAGTGGCTATGGCAACAGCATCTGGACTTACTTTTTCGAAAAACTCATCCGCATCTGCGAAGGATTTATCAATCTTCCAATCATTCTGTCGAGCACGGCGCAGTTGATCGTTCGGCTCACAAATTCCAACAATCTCCACTTCCGGTATACGTTTAAATCCAGGATAATGAACAGCATCACAAACTCCACCAACTCCTATTAAACCAACACGTATTTTTTCTTGATTCATCCTATCCTCTCTGTTACAAACGCTTGTTCAAGTCTTAATATTTCACTCAACATTTCTTGTAATCTCGGAATATCTTCGTCGGAAACCTCTTCTGCAAACGGAACCACAGGTCCAGCTGCCAGCCCAGCATAATTCATTGCAGAATGCAGGGCTGACCCACTATATCGAGCCTGCTTCTCTCCCCGAAAATCCTCGAAAGGTACCAGAGTCGACCGAATTTCCTCTGCCCCATTTAGATCTCCCGATCGAAAACAATTTAACATCGTTAAACTTGTCTGTGGTACAAAATTAGCCATTCCAGAACTGTAACCAACTGCCCCCGCCTTTAAGTATTCAAGAGCGGGATCTTCAGCCATCCCGCACAAAAGCGCAGCATTGGAATTTACCTGTTCAACTATGGTATCAAAAGTTCCTATATCATCGACAGCATATTTCAAACCGACTACCCCATCCAGTTTACAAAGCCCGACAATCTGTTTGATAGGCATAATATCCAAACGCCGTTGATATATTACGACAGGCAGGTTAACCCGTTCGATGATCTGTTGCATACCTATATCAACACCTTTAGCAGAAGCGGGCCCAACGATGGGCATTATCATTACGCCTGACACACCCACTGATTGTGCAATATGCCCCATCTCAAGACTATGCCCAAAACCTGGCCCGATTCCTGGAACAACCGTAGCTTTATCCCCGACTGTTTCAACAACAGTAGCTACACATTCTTCATATTCGGCCAACGTTGCATCATAAACCAGTCCGGTACCACACATTGGCATGATACACTGTATACCCCGTTTCAATAAAAATTCGCAATTAGCCCGAATACCCGAAATATCCAAATTACCCTCAGAATCCCTCGGAGTAATCGTAACAACAAGTACAGTTTCACACTCTTTTACAGTTAATTCCCGCATAATTGATTTCCTTTTGTTAGACTATTCAAAATATTGATTATTCCAACACTCTCGATTCGGTATATGCGTTATAGCGTTGTCTGTAATCTTCTCGTGGTGGAGAAAAAATATCTAGGACTTTACAAGGCCCCGTCTCTATTTTACCCCAATGAATAACATTCGGTGGTATTATAAATCCAGCACCTGGTCTACATAAACGTTCTTCTTCACCTATCCGAAACAATAATGCCCCCTCTAATATCAGACCAGCCTGCTCATGAGGATGGCTATGCTCTGCAACTTCAGCCCCCTCATCTAGATCCAAAAAAGAAAGCATAAGCTTTTCACCCGAAGCAATCGCCCCTACTATCCCTGGAAACAATTCGAACGATGGCAGATCGTCTGGATTTATAAATGGCATTAAGACATATACTCCTTGTTAGTTGAAAAATTTATCATACCGCAAACCAGCGTCTAAAGACTAGACCATCTTTTCTTTACTAAGAATAATTCAGTCAAATGTCGTAATCCAATCGTCTTTTGCGTAACGAGGCCAGAGCGTCACCAAACGCCCAACCATAAGGCCACTATATGCAAGCCAAATCCCTTCAATCCCCCACCCAAGAAAATGAAAAAACAAAACTGCTAATGGGGAAAAAAAGATGAATACCGATATTAACATTGCACGAAACATATACCTAATATCATTCGCTCCAATAAAAATCCCGTCAAGCACAAAGACAATAGCATTTAACGGCTGAATGGGGGCAACTATCCACCAAAGCGACCCCACGACGATAGCCACCTTTGAATGAACAGTAAACAAGCCGGCTAATAGATCCAGCCACACTAAAAATACAAAACCGAACAAGCTCCCCACGGCAATCCCCCAACGTATGACGCGGCTCGCCATCATCCGAGTTTCTTTGTAACGACGGTCACCTATCAAATTACCTACGAGTGTTTCTGCCGAATGAGCAAACCCATCCACCGCAAAACTGCTCAGACCCCACAATTGCCAGACCACTGCGTTAGCAGCCAACGGTATCTCTCCCAGCCGAGACACCATCGCCAACGTGGAAAACTGAACAAATTGAAGACAAAGCGTACGACCAAATAGGTTCGAATTAGTTCGAATTATCAGTAGAACTTCTTTCTGATCCCAGAACCCACTCAGCGTTTCACGCCAGTAAGGTCGATATTTTAGAAACGCGATAATTGATGCTATAATAAAAGCGGTTACATTACCAATCACCGAAGCCCAACCAGCTCCAATTACACCCAATTCAGGAGCACCCCAATGCCCATAAATTAACACATAATCACCTAAGATATTTACAAGGTTGGCAATTATGGCAATCCACAAAGGAGCAATAGGGTTTGCAGTACCAAGAAAAAACCCATTCATTGCCAACAGGATTAAAACAATAGGCAATTCTAATATCCTAACCGAGAGATATTCCTGTCCAATGCGTTGAACTTCAGAGCTGCCTCCTGCAATTTTAAAACCCATAGGAGCCCAAGTCTCTCCTAGGGCTGACATAATAATACCAATGATGGAAGCAATTAATAATGACCGGAAAAATGTGTGTGCACAGGCCTTCCGGTTATTGGCTCCGTAATACTGAGCAACAATCGAAGTCGTTCCCATCCTCAAAAATCCTGCGCTCCAATACAACACACTAAATAAAACACCGGATGTAGAAACGGCTCCCATTGAAGCAACTTCGGGCAAATGACCAATCATCGCCGTATCTACCAACCCCATTAATGGAGCAGAAATGGCAGTCAAAACACTGGGAATTGCTAATCTTAAGATTGAACGGTCAAGTTTATTCAATTTCCTCTAAATCATCTTTCCAACAATAAATCGATAAATCGATTCTCCCGTTCAAAAATTTCACACCCTCTGCTTCAAGAAGCTCTTGCTGAAAACGGTGAGATCCACCATCTGCACGCGGCGAAATCTTACCCTTAGAATTAACAACACGGTGCCACGGGAGTTGTGAATCCTGAGACAAACCACCGAGAACCCAACCTACAAATCGGGCACTCCCTGGAAAACCCGATAAAGATGCGACACAACCGTAAGTCGAAACAAAGCCGTATGGAATGCGTCCTACAACATCCACGATAGCCCGTTTTTTTAGAAAGTTAGCACTTAGCTTTTTCACTTTCGTCCCGGCCATCAATAAAATCTAAAGCCTTCTGGTAACTACGCCGCTCAAGATAATGACGAAGCATAGGAGGAGCTTCAGGAATAGCTTCGCGACTCAACCGGTCGACCTCCAATACAGATTCGGCCACGTTATTTCCACTGTTAGAAATTGAAGTAAACATATTCAAAAGTGCTTTACGTAATTTTTCATATCCTTGATGTTCTATCATTACAACCGTTCCTCTCCACTGATAACCAGATAAACCAACCAAACTTCGCCCGAATTTTCAATATCACACGTATAACCTGGAGGAATATGAATCATATCCCCTTCTGAAATCTTTTGATCGCCATCCCCATCAACTATGGACCCCGAGCCCTCAATGATGTACAATATTTCCTCGCCGTCACGGCTACGGTTTTGGACCTTACCAAAAGGTTGTACTGCCTCCCGTGAAATACCATGCAAAGACCGTAAAATACCAACTTCACAGTTAGATTCAGCACGTCCCATCTGTAACCATGTTACACTTCCATTACCTTCCGTGAATGGTTCAACATTTCGCCAGTTACTAATTGCAAATTCTCCCCCGGGCCCCTCGACTGACTGACTGATAACGTGATGTATTAACCAATCATCATTAGAATCATTAAACATCTGATGATTAACGCCGGCAGGTAGATATACTGCATCTCCCCCACTCACCGGGTAACGCTTGTCACCACAGAGCACCTCACCCATCCCGGATAAAATATAGTAGACCTGTTCCAGCGTTTCGTGTTTGTGAAAATCAGACGTTTTTCTTCCTTGAAGTGCGTGTCGGGCAAATCCACCAAGTACTTTCAGCCTATTTCTCGGATCAGGATCATCTTCAAACCCCGAATCTACTTCCCTCAGGCCGCCCCAATGAACTGCACTCAAATGTGCTATTTTAGGCTGAACATCACGCCAATTAATAACGAAAGCCATTGTCTTTTTCCCTTCATTATTTAGTTGTTTAATTGCTAAACTAAACGCAGGCTAAACCCGGTTAACTAAACATGTATCTAAAAAATATTTAAAGGACGATGATTCTTCTTTTGATCTTAGTTAAAAAGTTTAGATATATGTAAGATTTAAACCAAAAACTGTCGCATTATCCATATGAATTCGCAAAATGAATTCTCCTGCGTCCAAGTCTTCAATGCGTTTATCATACCATTTGATAGAATGCTCTAACGAATCTCCAACTATTGGCACGGCATCCTCTAAAGTAAAACCTCTAATTCTCATTCCAAACCGAGTCATAATCTCGACTCGGACATTCCCCTTACCAGTGTCGGCATTAAGCGATAATGAAGAAACATTAGAAAAATTGATCGGTTTGAGTGTTATTTGCCCTATCTTCTTTAACGGCGCTCTTAATGTAGTCTGGCTGCTCTCATCGACTGGAGATATACCGGCGAAGCGACCCCTCGGTATTGAGGCCATCCCAACACCACTAACAAGATTGGCATCATCTGAGCCCGTAGCACCTTGATCATAGCCTCCGTAATAAAAACGAATCTCTTTATCAAGTATTACCGGTGAAGCATTTGTAAGAATGCTCCCAGCATCAAATGCATGCAACTCAGAATTTCTCGGAAGAAAAAATTGGTCCCGAAAAGGACGACGAAAGTTTATACCATCATGACTTACGGCAAGCTCTATGTCAATTACGCCTCCTCTCGTCGACCGATCCAATAATTGATTAAGACAGAAATACATTCCATCGCAATAAAAAACGGGAGCAGAATGAAATTCGAGATGTTCAGGATCTGAATCTTCGGGAACCATTAACAGATTCGGCTGAGACCAATCTAGGAAATTCCTACTTTCTGTTCGAGCCATACCATGCTTCCATGCCATTCTACCGTCGGGACCATCAATCCAGCTTTTTCCATACCATGCCCATAGCTTTCGCAATGGATCCCAAAAAATATCAACGGCATCCGACATAGATAGCGGAACCCTATAATCAAGAACATTCTCCAACTCGCCTGTAATAGGTACATCTTCGCCATGTTCACAATAACTAGCCTGCAAACGCGGTCCCTCCGAGTATTTTGACCAATGAATTCCATCGTGAGAAAAAGCAACAGCTAAACCTGGTCGCTCTACGCCAGACGAATCAGCAGTAAAATCAAAAAAACCCATCTTATAGCGCCGTCTATAGTCTGGTTCATCAGGATCTATAACAACCGAATTACCATAACGTATCGAATGACCACCACTCCCAACCATCACTATATTAGTCTCCCCTGCTCCCTCAAAGGCAAACAAATTGAGCATGGGTTTCTTCCACTCATACCCATCGCTACTCTCTGCATAACAAACCAGCGTGTCCGGCGTTTCCGATTCTTTTGAAACGTTGGCATATGCCTGATACCACATTTGATATTGGCCTAAATCTGGATTGTGATATACGCTCGTCCACCCTATAGCAACTTCCCAAGGAAGAGTTGGCCATACAATCGGATTATGTGCAAATCTAGTTGCCGGGCACAAAGATCTTCGTGTACCGCTTCGATAAAGAATATGCTCATCATCAACAAACATTATTTTTGAGGGCTTACGAGAGTTCATATGAAGTTTCTTTTTGCTTACTTGAAATTATCTAAATGTCCGTTTTAAAAAGGTTTTGTAGTTTGATGACCGTTGGAACATCCCACATACCAATAAACCAGCCATAAGCAAACAGTAACAATAAACCGTTTAGCCAACATCCAACAAAGGCACTACGTACAAAACATCTAAACTGTGAAATTCCTCTAAACACTGACCTTGAACAATACCCAAATCCTATTAACGCAGGCACTACACAATAAAATGATTGCATGACCAACATAATCCCAAAAGACAAAACACCTAAAAATAATCCATAATAAGCTCCAGAAGAGGGTCCTATGATTTTTCGTCCAGTTGATAGGGGATAACCATTATCTGATTTTCCCTCTATAGCGCGCGCAAACCATCTCCACAAAAATAAAACAGTGAGAAAGGAAACTAACAACGCAAGAAATCCCATTTGAATACCTTTTCAAGATTAATTCACACGACCTTAAAAACAGGTCTTCTTGTCTGGCTAAATTAGAGGACTTAGGTTATAGAAGACCTAAAACAATGTAATCAAGTTAACCGCCATCAAAAACATCAACAAAACAACCTTTCATTTTTCAAGGAGGCATGTACATGGCAAAAAAAGCTTTAGCCGCAAAGAAAAAGCCCCTTTCCATAGGATTCGTGGGTACGGGGCGAATGGGAGCCAATATGGCTCGCAATCTTAAAGAAAAAGGTTTCACAGTAAGCACCGTATTTGATGCCAGGGAAAATATTGCTAAAAAACTTGCGAAGGAAATAGGTTGTAGTGCTTCAAAGAATCTAACAGAAGTCACGGCATCTTCAGATGTTGTCATTACCGTTGTAACCGACGATAAATCAATGCTCAATGTCTATAAGCGTAGAGGAGATTCTCTCCTAGTAAATGCAAAAAAGACAATCTTCATAAATTGTGCAACCATTTCACCGGCAACGCATATAGAAATAGAAAGACGCGCCGAATCTGTTGGCGCAAAAACACTTGAAGGCTGTATGGCCTCGAGTATTGATCAAGCCAGAAATGGAACTCTTTATTTGATGTGCGGAGGGAAGCGTAGCGTTTTTAATAATGTAAAACCTATACTAGATGCCCTAAGCGTTGATCTACGCTATATCGGAACTGCGGGTAAAGCAGCCCAAGTTAAGGCCCTTGTAAATATGGTTATGAATATTAATACGGCGGGTTTAGCTGAAGGGCTGGGGTTAGGAAAAGCCTTAGGATTGGATTTGAAAGTTCTGATGGAAGTATTTTCACAGACGGGAGCAAATTCTCGCGTACTCGAAACAGATGGTACAGATATGATTATACGAGACCACGAGTGCTATTTTTCAGCAGACCATGCAGCAAAAGATTCTGGGATTGCCTTAAAAATGGCATCGGGAACGGGGGTTAATTTACCCATGGCCAAAGCGTCCCGTAATCAATTTGCTCGTATGGGAAATTTGGGATTAGGTGACCTCGACAAATCCGGAGTTGCCGAATTAACTTTCCCTGGAAGAAAAGGTTCGAAAGCTAGGAAAAAATAACAATTTTTGAGTGGATGGATTCAACAATTGGCTCCATCCACTCAATTTTACTCTATTCGCTGTCCTCTCCAATATTTAGTTCGGACATCGCATAGAAAGCCCAAACTGCCACACATGAAAATAGAGCCGCCGTTACATAGAATGCTACCTGAAAACCAAACTGCGAACCTACAAATGCACCGACAGACGGTCCCAACGCCCATCCAAACGCTCCTGCACTCGTAAGAATGCCAAAAGCCTTTCCTCGGTCTGTTTCTGAGATTACATAAGTTATAATCGTATTTGCTACAGGACGTACGGCCCCCGTGGTAAACCCACCAAGCACATAAAGAACAGCAAAAACAAAAACCGAGGTTGCGCTCCCCTGAAGAACCAACAAAATGGCTGTGGAAATAAGCCCGAAAAACAAAAGCCTTCTGAGACCAATTCTCAGCGTCCAATTCCCTATAACTGCTGCGGAAACTGCACCGGTTAGACTCATAAGTGAAAAAACAAATCCTGCCTCTGAAAGGATATCAGCCCTTCCGCTCAGATACTGGAGAAAAAGAGGGACAACGGGCATAATAACTCCGTATGCAAATTGAATCAAAACAACAATAACTAAAGTGATTACAAACGGTCTTAGCCCCAATAATCGCCAACCATCAATAAAGAACTCTTTTATATAATTTTGTCCAATATCATTTTTTGCTTCTATTTTACGAAAATCTTCACTAACCAAAAATTGCACAGCTATTCCTGCAAAAATAACCATGCTCCCCGAAGCTATAAAACATGCTTTATAACCATAAATTTCAATAAAAGGTCCCCCCATTAATGGACCTAGTGCGGCACCTAAAAGGAACGCACCCTGCATCATTCCCATAGCGAATCCCAAATGTGATTTGGGAGTAGTTGTGGAAACCATTGTAATGCAAGCAGTCACAGTGCCTGCCAAGGCTCCCTGTAGGGTTCTTGCAATTAGCAATTCGAAAACACTTCCGGCATATGCCATAAAAAAAACCGTTATCCCACCACCGACCATTGATCGCACGACCATTGATTTTCGCCCAAATCTATCAGCAACTGCACCCCATATGGGTGAGGAAATTGCCATAGCAAAACCTGCTACAGATCCTAGATAGCCTGCCCATAACAAAGCCTCATCCAAATCTTCTACATCAAACTCTTGAACGTAGTAGGCCAGAAAGGGTTGGACAGCATGGAAACCAATGACTGCAAACAATTGGGCCGTCCATAGCGTATAAAAGTTTCTTTTCCAGGGAATATCCATAAAATAAAATAACGGCGTTTGGCATCAATAAGCCAAACGCCGTTATTTTATTTTATGGATTATGTATATAGTAAAATCTTGGTTACTTGGACTGCAACCATTCTAACGTTGCAGCTCTCCTCAATTCCGTTGTATTTGCTGACGCAGGAAGTTGTTTTAATTCCCATGCAATCGGATGCTCCAAAGTTTCACCAATTTCCAAATAAACCCAGGGACTTAGCAATTCAAGCTCCGTATAATCAGGGCATGTATATACTTCAGCACTCAACCCACCATCAGGATAGCGTTGTGTTCCATCCCTACGAAAAAACTCTGCCATAGCAACGTCACCCACAATCCCAGCTAACCATAAATCTGAATCGGCACCGGTTTTTTGTGGCTTTTCTAAGTCAGGAACAAAAATTCCAATATCTCCTTCAACCGAAAAATTAGAGGCTGCTGCACTCTCTTCCCAGGTAAATGGAAAATAACGAGCCACAAAGTGACTATGAGGATTTAATGGATATAGAGTCTGTTCAGGTTGGCGAATTTGCGTAACATTCCAAATTGTATAACGTAAAGGCTCTAACTCTGTATTTGCCGCCAGAGCTAACTTTGTGACTTTCTGACCAATTTCTAAACGTGATCCCGTTTCTGATAAACGAATCGTTCGTATACTCTGTGCCCCATTATAATTACTCAGCGGACTTGTGATTTGTACTCCATCATCTAAAAGACTGTAGCTATGCGTACCACCATCAAATGCAGGGTCGGGCGGCCAAGAAAAACCATTTATTTTTTCAAATTCACTTTGCTCGTTGGGCCAGACTTTATCTCCACCAAAATTGGTCCATGCGAATGCCCCCTCCTCATCGCGATTTGGTTCTCCATTCGGCAATGTCTGCCCGTGGAATTCCTTGTCTGACCAAAGAATATTCTCAGAATTAACGAAACCGTAATGCATGATTCGCCCAATCTGTGGTACAACGACTACTTTAACGTCACCGTTACTTATTTGTATCGAATCGTCCCATCCAAGATAATCAACTAATTCGACGACAACCTTAGAATTGGACTCTGTCTCATGTTCGGTATGTACCTGAGCACAGCCCAATAAACCCACAATTAAAATTAAACTCCTATCAATAATTTTCTGCACATTAATTCTCCTTAGCGAAGAGCCGAGACTCCTCCACCTTTGAGGGCACGAGCAATTTCTCTTTCAACATCTGCTTGTTTAACCATCGAGGTATCACCAATAGTACTTTGAACGAGAATTCCATGAGCAGCACCCCACTGCACCGCATCATCAGGACCGTGGCCATTCAACAATGCTGCAATAACTCCAGAAGCAAAAGAATCTCCTCCACCAGTACGATCAGCAATCTCAATATTTTCTCGAACAGCAGCTTCGTGAACAATGTCATTTTCAACATCATACAAAACTGCACTCCAATTAATTCGATCTGCACTGAGAGCACCTCTCAATTGCGTCCCTATATATTTCAAGTTTGAATAATCGTTAGCAACCTGACGCAACATCTGTGTATATATATCCAACCAAACTTCGAAGGAGGCGTCCTTCGGAACTTTCTCCGTTTCATATCCCAATGCATCATCAAAATCATCCTGGTTCCCTACAAGGAATTCAACATGAGGAACTATCTCACGATTGATGTCACGGGCACGATCTTTATTTGGCTC
>JAYYVF010000021.1:0-5020 GCA_036343635.1 Candidatus Latescibacterota bacterium
ACTAATGTGCCTTTAGGTGTAGAAGCAATAGATACTTCATCCATCAACTCATAAATAAGAGTTAAACCCCAACCTCGATCACCGATTCCTTCACTTCTTTTCTCAGCAATTTTAGCCATTGCCTCGTCCATATCAAAACCGGATCCACCATCGTTGATATTTATAGTCAAACCCGAATCGTCTATGCTGAACGAAACATCAATACGTCGCTCTTCGCTCTTGCTATGTTCAAAAGCATTTATACATGCTTCAACTATAGCAATCTTAACTTCATCAACCTTGTCTTCTTCAAGACCCATAAACACACCCATGGACTCAGCAACCGAAGTAGCAATTACCTCCATGTCCGGTTGCATCGGGATGCTAAGGTCCACATTATTATCTACGTCAGCCATGAAACCTCCTATGCGATTGAGTTCGAACGTTAAACAACAATAATCTTATTGATACAAAACTATTGACTTAATCGCATCTACTTTCTCTATACTAACCCGCATTTATATTTCGGAACTAAATGTTCCTAATAGCTGTTGAAATGGCATTTGATAGTCTTTTTACCCTGAATTTAGACTTAACCATAATGTCGCTAACACGCGAATCCACCAGAAATTCCGCCACCTCAGGAGTAATGTATCCTGCGACAACGATAACAGGTATTGTCACGTTGTTTTTACGTAACTGGCGAAGTAATAAGTGACCCATTATACTTGGCAGTTAAATATCTAATTATTATGAGCGATATCTTTGTTTTTGTGAGCATATTTATTGCGTCTCTTGCCAAGCTAACTTGGCATGTCAAATAACCCAAACTGGAAGATACTTCATCAAGCATATGAGCCCAGTGAGGACCATTCTCAACTATCAATATCTGTTGCGCCATCATGCTCTTCCAAATTATTATGTAATTCTACGTTTATCGGCAATCGTACGGTAAAACAACTACCCTCATCAACACTACTTGATACTCCAATTTCTCCATTATGGTCAGCGACAATACGGTAAGAAATCGCGAGTCCTAAGCCGGTTCCCCACTCGTCATTAGTAGAAAAGAAAGGTGCAAAGATATTTTTCTGGGTATCTTCGTTCATGCCAATACCTGTATATACAAAGACTATGTTAATGAATTCTTTTTCTTCGTAACATCTTATTTCCAACCGCCCACCACTTGGCATAACCTCAAGCGCATTAAGATTGTGAGAAGCTGATTTTGTCATGTTTGACTGGCTGTGCACACTGAAAAAGCGATTAGGCATGCAATCAATCCCATTTTTCACTATTCCCATTGGACGAGCTATGCAAAATAGATACAGATATTTGTTATTTGCACTCAAGGAGCTTTAAAATAGGTTTTAAAAACGATCCTAATGTGAAAAAAGGTCTGAATTTTGTTTACTTTTAAACAAAATTCAGACCTTTTTTGGAGCTTTTTTTCGATTCTAAAGGTATATTTTAGCTGGTTTCAAGATCCTATTATCCCTCTGCTGAAAAAGGTCATGAGACATGACTACATCTTCCCGGATTCGCTCAGCATACGCCATAGGTATCCTTCTGTTGGCGTGCTACTTCTGCTCTGAGGTTCAAGCAAATGACAACCCTAATGCACAAACGATATCGATAACAAATACGCTTCTTGAGGGATACGACTTACATCATCCTGAAATAAGTCCCAATGATTCATTAATAGCTTTTAGTGTTAGCAAAAAAGGTACATGGGGGAAATGCACGATTTGGATTCGGCAAGTTGCAAGTGACAAAGTTTGGCAGGTTACCAAAGAAGACAGTTCGATGGTCACTGGTGACGTGTTAGTACGATGGTCGCCGGATATGACCAAACTGGTCTTTTCCTCGGATCGCGATAACGAAAGTGGTATCTATATCGCAGAGTTAGAAAGCGGCACAATTAGAAAAATAAAGACCGGAACTCTGAGAGGAATGGCATGGGGTAACCGTGTATCTTGGACACCCGACAGCGAACATATTGTTGCAGTTATCAGAGACGAGGACGGCGATAATTTATACCAAATCAACATTGATACTCATAAAGCTGTTAAAATATCACGGTTTACAAACAAAACTATAAACAACGGTGTTGACCTGACCAGAGATGGAACAACGGCTCTATATACGCACGAAACTCATTTAGAGTCTTTCGAGATAGACTCCCAATCGACACGCACAATTGAATGTGATATACCCTCTCCAAGTTACCCGACTTGGTCACCTGACAAGAGGTGGATCGGTTTTCAGAAAAATATGAGAGGGTGGAAAACGTTTATTCTACCAACAGAAGGCGGAAAATCTGTAAAAATTGGCCCAGCAAATGGATTCAATAGCCAGGTGCCGTCTTGGTCTTCTGACAGCCAGGAAATATTTTACCACAGCCACGCTTACGTGCCAAAATCGGTTAACATAACCGACATATCTTCAAAGCAAGAAACTATCTTAGTAGATGAAGTTGAAAACGTCGAATGGGACTGGGGAACATGGTCTCCAGATTCACGTCAAATCGCTTTGATAGATGGATTTGACATGGAAGATACTACAGAGGATGTAGGTCGATTACACCTACTTGATGTCAATTCGAAAACATCAGTGTATTTAGCTTCTGTTCCTATGCCAAGATGGGATCCAGCTTATAAATTACCTGTTTGGCTAGCGGACAATTCGGGCATCTTTTCCGTCGTAGACCATAAGGGATTTCCCGAACTTGCCCACATAAGTTTACCGGAAGGTAAAATAGATATTCTAACACAATCACAAGACACCAAACACAGTCTTGCTATATCATCTGATCAAGAGTTGGTTGCGTATGTTTCTGGAGATGATACACATGAAAATATTTGGATATATGACGTCGTATTTGGCGAATCGTACCAATTAACCAATACAACCGGTAGAAAAGCGATGCCGGTATTCTCTCCATCTAGCAGCAGAATCATTTTCTTTAGCGAAACAACAGAAGCTGAGTTAGTAATTATGGATGTAGACAATGGTGAGGTAGATATGCGTATCAACATTCCTGATCGATCGGAATTCGACCCGATATGGCTTGACGAAGAAACCATTAGCTTTACCTCAGGGCTTCCCAATCAACAGCACCGTGTTTGCATAATACGCTCACTGAGTGAAGACCAACAAGACATAGTAATATCAACAGATGATCACATCATAACTCCTATCTTTATTCGTAATAACGATACGTTACTATACCAGGTGGGTTGGCCTTTTGGTCCTTTACATACACAAGAGATAAAAACCGGGGATACATCTATATTCGCCGATACAAATGCCTACATTCCTATGATTTCACCAGATGGGAAATCAGTTGCCTATTTGAGTACCTTAGGCGCTTTAAAAACCACTTCACTCTTGCGTGAAAATGTTGCGCATATCGTCTCCCAAAACAGGCTACCTTAAAGAGGGAAATCGATATGCCCAGTCAATCCATCAGCACACGCTCTTTTCCCCTAATATTTGCTGCTGCTTGCCTGCTATTTGGCATGCTATTCATATTCTTTTATACATTCGTTTTCAATTCAATTGATCAAATTTTCTCTCAAAAAAACACGTCCAAGCTTAGTTCAATAACTCAAACGACCCAAGAAACCGAAAAGGAATTTAGAAATACGGCAAAAATTCTCTATTTAAACCGAAGCGTTCAAAAAGCATTTGCCAAAATTGCTCTGTCAGGAGCAAGTGAAGAGATTCTTTTAGATCTACAAAACAAGTTACAAGTCTGGCACGAAAAACAAGGGCCAGATGTATACTCAGCTGCCATGTATATGGACCGTGCTGGAATGCCGTTGATCGCCCTTGATTTCAACGCAACAGCAGCCCGGTCGGACGGCGACGATTTACTTTCCACTTTGAACAATGGCCCGTCAAAACCTAGTATAATATTAGACCCTTCGGTAACGTCGACATGGTCTGCCAACATGCTGCAGGCCAACCGAACCTATGCCGTACACCACGTCGACGGAACCTATTCTCTACGTTCGATCTATCCTGTCTTAGATCGTAAGACCAAAGAGGCCAATGGATTCTTATCGATTGACCGAACGCTACACTGGCTGCTTCAATGGAATGTAAAAAAAGAGGAGACACTGCTGATCATTGATGTCGCAACCCAACAGTTGGTCTTTGACTCTTCTTCAGCAGAGAATGCCACGCAGCCACTGGACTCAACCTATCCGTACTTAATAGATGCAGAGTACATGCAGGACGAAACCGAAATACCACCCTACGCTAAAGCGGAAGGTGAGCACGGTGAATTGCTCGTTATACGCGAGACCCTACCAGAAATTGGCTGGCAACTCTTTCACATCGCTCAGCTCAATCCCTACATAAGCAGACCACAAGCGCGCGGCAGACTGCTCGTAGCCGGCGCACTCGTCTTTCTCATCGTGACGGGCGGTGCCATCTACACGCTGACCAAGCGCGTCCAGTCCCGTTCGCAGCAGCTCGAAGAAGCCAATGCCATTGTATCACAGCACAATCAGTTACTGGAGCAAGAACTTCAGACCGCACATGATATGCAGATGCGATTGATGCCGCAGAAAAACCCGCAGCTAGATGGATACGAAGTCGTCGGCCGCTGTAGACCTGCAACAGAAGTAGGAGGCGATTTCTTCCAATATTTTAACGTCGACGACAAAAAGTGGATTTTCACGCTGGCCGACGTAACCGGCCACGGCATGCAGGCCGCCGTCCCCACGATGGTATTTTCCGGCTTACTCGACACCGAGATCAGCTATTCGTCTGAACCAGAGACACTCATGCCTAAGCTCAACCATCGGCTGTGTCGCGTGCTAGAGCCGCGCACCTTTGTCTGTCTATCGTTGGGCGAGCTAGACTGTACCAAAAACACCATGCGCATTTCCAACGGCGGCTGTCCCTATCCCTACTTCTACAAGGCCTCTGACCAATCCGTAGATGAACTCAACCTAAGCGCATTCCCACTCGGCGTGCGCGATGGATCTACGTATGAAGTGTTGGAAGTGCCGTTGGATTCTGGTGATGT
>JAYYVF010000022.1:0-8075 GCA_036343635.1 Candidatus Latescibacterota bacterium
CTTCTCACATAAGCAGAATAAGTGTCATCCCCAAGTTGCTCTCTGTAGACGAGCTTTGTGCCGATGCCTTCTCCCTCGAAGTTTTTGTTGATTTGTATCTCTGTATTAATTTCAGCATCTTTCTCTGCTGTTTGACGGATATGTTTAACTGCCGCCGTATCCAAAACATTTTCTATGACCAAAAAACCGTTTTGCTCGAAATCATTATGTTGCTCTTTACTTAACATAGGTTACCCCTCTTCGAGATTTTGTAGCCACATAGGTTGCAAAAAAATACGTCCGGTATCTCCCTCGCCTTGAAAGCGTATATAGGTTTCATCTTTTCCAATGTAGTTGAAGCTTGTTGTTCCTTGTGCTGAACTGAGGATTTGTCCTCCAGGACCTATAAATGAGCCATCACAGGGTGAGTCTACCACAACAGAAATTTTATTTCCATCGATGGATACAGATATGAGATTTAGACCCGTGGAAGCATAGCTGCTACCCGTTTTGGCAGCTCTTATTACACCAGATTGGCTGACTTCATTTACTAGAACCATGTTGTATGCATTATCAAAATCTTCCGTGTCATGGAAGTCATCGTTTGCGAAGCCCCACAAACGATGGCCTGCGGTTAGAAGTTCATCCCAAAATTCGGCATAAAGAGGTTGGCGCCCTTTAGCTAAAGCAGTCGGTATTCCGTAATGGCCGTTATATACCTCAATACCATTTGGTAAAACACCTAAATCTTCGATCATTGATTTTGTCCAATAATCTCGACCGTCTGCGTACGGGCGTGGATGAACGATAACAGTTAGTAAATTACTACCTTTTGCTACGGCTTCCTCTAAAGGTAGTTCGAACAGTGGTCCAACATCCTTTCCAACGAAAATCATATTTTCGCGGGAGCTATATTCGAAACCTTGTAGAAGTATAAGATTAGGATGAGTTTGTTCTACTTCACGTAGGTCGGTTATATGATCATGGTCTGTAATAGCAACAAAACCGGCGCCGATACGTTCATAATTTGTAACACTTTCCGCCAAGGGGATAGAAGCGCAGGCACTATGCTCAACACAATGTCCATGAAAACTGCCTCTCAACCATGTACCATCATCGTGACTATAAGGGTTATGTCTCATAAAAAAGTACCTTACTTTTTTAGATAGTGGAAATACGATATCCCGGATTTTTAGTAACGAACAGATCGGGATTCACCTTCACGCCGAGCCCAGGCCCTCTGGGTACTTCAACGTAACCGTTTTTGATAAGCACGGGTGTGTCTATTAATTCGTGGTAAAAAGTTTCAATCTGTGCGCGTACAGTCTCTTGATAAAAACAATTTGGAATAGCTGCGCCGACTTGTAGCCCAGCGAACAAAGTTAAGGGACCAGTGCAATCGTGCATTGAAACCGGTATGTTGTAGGTCTGTGCGAGGTGGGCAATACGAGCGGTTTCAGAGATTCCTCCTACCCACGTAGGATCAATCATGACGTAATCCATAGCCTGCTTAGACAGGGCATCATTATAGTCCGGACGTGTAAGTAACATCTCACTTGCTGAGATAGGCATCTGACTTTGCCGTCTAAAATCGGCGAGAGTGTCAATATTGTCCATTTTTAGAATGTCCTCCAACCACATTGGTTGGATCTCTCTGAGCGCTTCTGCTATACGCAACGCGGCTGGTAATTGAAAATGAGCGTGACCATCTACAAAGATATCTAAATCCATGCCTACCTTGTTGCGAATATCTCGCAGAGGTTGAACGGCTTTTTCCAATTCCGAATAGGGTATTCGCGAGGGCCCATTTTGAACTGCGGTATTGTCAAACGGCCAAACTTTTAGGCCACTATAGCCAAGCTCTACTAATTCTTGAGCGAGGGCTACAGGTTCGTTGAAAAGTTTCCAGGAATCTCCCAATGGTCCAGGGTCTCCCACCGTGCCCATCCCAGGCCATCCCAGTTTCCCCTCATAGTTCGGTCCATATTTTGGGTTGCCGCAACTGTTATATACCAGAACGCGATCTCGAACAGGCCCGCCAAGTAATCGGTGGATGGGTTTTTTACAGACTTGCCCCAGGATGTCCCACAGGGCGAGATCCAACGCAGATATGGCTCTAAGTTCTGTGCCGCGTACTCCTATGTTTGCTGCGCGTTCATATAAGAAGCGCCAGTGTGATTCGATAGCTAAAGCATCATTACCGAGGAGGCGTCTCGCCATCCAATCATGAATCATAGATTGAACAGCTTCAGCGCAATAATAGGTTTCACCGTGACCTATTATTCCATCTTCTGTATGGATACGTAGGAGTAGT
This sequence comes from Candidatus Latescibacterota bacterium, assembly GCA_036343635.1. Taxonomy (GTDB): domain Bacteria; phylum Latescibacterota; class UBA2968; order UBA8231; family UBA8231. The sequence goes on from JAYYVF010000022.1 coordinate 2,294, forward strand.
AAGCCGGGGAAAAAATCTTTAGGATGTACAGTCTCAATAGCCGTAACTTTTAAATAGTCATCATCCAGTGGTATGGCTGGCAGATAGGGTTTACTCGTCATAGTAAACGACTCCTTTTTATTTTTGACTTTGAAGCAGGCGGAACGACTGGCTTTTTGATCTGCTAAGGCAGTCTTCAATTGACATGCCAGAGAAATAGTTTCCCGTTAGTAATAGGTCGGTTTGATCCAACATTTGATCGGTTTGAGCTAACCATTCATAATGCCCCATGCGAAAGCAAGGTAGTATATGCCTAGCTTCGTCAATGGATTTTATGGTAGTTTGCGAGATGTCAAAAAGATTTGCAATGCGGCAAATCTTTTCCTCATGACTGAGTAAATCAGGAGCGAAATGAAATGTGAAGCCTCTAAGGTGCTCATGGGGTATGACGTCACGTGAAACGATGGAAAAGAATACTTCATCGCGGGCTATGGCTCCGGCCATTGGCTCTATTTTTAAGTTACTTGATTCGATTACAACCGCCATTGATTCTACATTGACGAAGCGAACGTGACCTAAACTTTTAGAAAGATCGGGAGAAATCTCTTTCAATAATTGTGTGGCGATAGCAGGGGGTGTAGCCAGAGCTAATTGTTTGCTAAAGTATTTGGCCCCGTCTTTAGTTTTTATTGAATAACTATCGGTTTCGCGTCTAAGAGATGTTACTTCGCACGAAAGTTTGTATTCGATCTTCTGATGTGAGACTATGGACGGGGCAATAGACTGTAAGCCATTTGTAAGCGTGAAACTTCGAGGTAGCGTCTTATTACGAGGACGTTTTTTAAACAATATTTCGGCAGGAAACTCATCTGCTGTTTGAGAGGATACAGCGTTGAAAACATTGGACAAAACTTGTCCAAAGTTATTTTTTCCAGCTATATTTCCGTAATATGTACTGACCGTCTGTCCATCTTTTCGTGCCCATAAGAAGCGCGGTAAAGAGCGTAATAACTGTATTTTGTTCAGTTGTGAAAAAATCGAACGGAACTGACCATTATACCAGATTCGAAAGGGCTCACGTTTACGTAATTGTACTGACTTTAAAAGGTCCAGATCATGAAGTATTTCTATTAAGGTTTCATATGAATTGTAACATGTATGACCACCCAATTCGAACCAAAATCCGTCTGTGTTGTGCGTCTGAAGTGCACCCCCTAATTGACTGTCTCGTTCAAAAAGGCGGACATTATGTCCAGCTTTAGCACAGAAATGTGCAAGCCCTAATCCACTGATGCCGCCGCCGATGATGGCAATATCGGATTGATTCACGTTTTGTCCATTAGTTAACAGGGCACAAAAAAATTCGCGTTAGAGATTAAGGTTTTTGCTGTTAACGATCAACGCCCAGTAATAATTGATTGCGGTTGAGAAAAAAAATAGAGAGGAAGCCGAAAAAGGCAAAAACGCAACTGCAAAACAAGAATGCCACAGATAAACTGTAGTGTTCGCTAACTAAACCCACCAATGGGCCGAGTATTGTAAACATCAAACGACCTATAAGGTTTTTTACCGATAATACGGTGGCACGGATGTCTGATTCTACGCATCGGTTTATATAATCATTTAGAATAGGACCATTTACGCCACGAACAAAATATATGGCGAAGAAAAATAACCCTGCCCAAGGTCTGTCGACGACTCCAATTAAAAAATAGGCTACGGCTGACGTGACAATGAAAGAGAGTAGTGAAAATTTACGGCCGAGCCGTGCTTCAATTTTATGTGCACTTAGAGCGAATAGCGCTATAGAAAATTGAAGAATTGCCCAGGTTGGACCATAAAGAGCTAACGGCCAATCTATCGTTTTTAAAAAGGGTTGAACTAACCATACTATAGTCAGCGTTGAAGTACTAACTAATGATGAGTAAACAATCAACCACTTTACTTCTTTGTTTTTACTCAATGCGTAGTGGATAATACTTAAAATAGCCTGCCATTTTCCATCGGTTTCGTTTCTGTATGGGCGTGGTGGTTCGCGTAATGATAGGACTATTGGGATGACAATTACCATGAGTGTTGCTTGGCAATACAAAGGAGTTCGTAGGGAAATCAGTGCTAAAACGCCGCCTGCCAATCCGGCAAAGCCTTCGGAAAAGCTACTAACAGAGGCCATTCGTCCAGCCATCTTTTTATAGTCGTCTTGGCATTTTAGACAAAGTAGTGTGTCGTAAAGTAATGCCGTATCCGAGCCAGAGATGAAACTTGTTCCCAATGCGATAAAGAATTGAGCTAACAGGAATTGTTCCAAAATGTAGGCATTTGCATAGATAAAAAATCCTATGCTACCTGACAAGACACCAATTAGCATTGAGTTCTTGCGTCCAAGACGGTCGGAAAAATACCCTGAGGGCACCTCTGACATAATGATACAGATTGAATAGAATGCCTGTACGATAAACAGTTCATCTAACGAAAGCCCATTTTCTTCGTAAAATAGGTTTAGGACGGGCATTAGTAGCAAAAACCAGCGACAAGCCTGAATCAGGTACAGTTTCCAGATATTTGCTTGTAGGTTCTTACTATTCATTTTTTGCTAGTGAGGCGACAAAAGTAAGGTAAAAAACGATGAGGACCTCATGAGGTATCATCTCAGCCGGATCTCCCTTCTGTCCGCCATGGTATAGCACTGGATCCGATAGGACGGGCCCCAGCGGGACGTATAGGCATTTGTTCATATGATCGGTAGGATAGGTTGAGGTGTGGAGTTTTTATTGGCACATTTCCATGATAGCGTGATTCCATAAGAGCGTCCAACGCGCCGCTAATCAGCAATGTGCGTTCGACTGGATACGGAGGTTTTCCGGTTAGGAACATCTCTTGGATGTTTAGGCCCATGTAAACGAAGTGTGGATGTGGATCGCCATGTAGGAAGACCTCCATTCCTTGTATCTTGCCGTTGCTTTTACCGGCGTAACCCCAACCTTGCAGGTGTCCGTTTAACATCAGACTCGCGGCCCTTAGACCATCAGCATATTCTAGTAGAAATAAGACGGGATTATCGCAGTTGTCTTCCATCCGGCCGGGTGTTTTTGGTCCTATATTCTCTTCGGCAGCAGTGGCCAATTCTCGAGACCACCATCCCTTTCTTTCAGCTTCCCACACTTTATCTCCTTCTATGCATTGAACTCTGGCGATGCCCGTTTCTCCGCCTTTTCTACGTTCAATCATACACTGTAACAGTTCCAAAGCATGAAATCCATAGGCGTCAAGACCTCCATAAGCAATGGATAGTGCTTCCTCGATAGGGGTTTCCAGTTCGTATTCTAACCAGGGATTTCGATAGGCAACGGGTAGAGACGAGCCGGCCATTAAAGGAACTTTTAGTTCAAGGGCACGATCATACATCCACTTAGCTTGATCCCAACTGTAGGAAAGGTGTTTGTCGTTGAAAACCGGCACAGAGTGACCCGACGTTGAAAAGAGACCACAGACTTGCTCAAAGAAGAAGCGCCGTGGGTAAAGTTTTTGTTCTTTTTCGTTAGATGCGTAGTCACCGTGTTCACCGATGATAAGTACCCCATCTACAGCCAGTTTTTTTCCTCCTAGGGTGAGGGCTTTAACAATGCTTGGATAGATGGGGATATTGTTTTTCTGAGCAAATGGTAGGCAGACGTCTTCTTCATGGATTTGATCTAGGTAGATCGACACTAGATTTAACTGTGAATCTACGATACCATCGTCTGTGGGAAATCCTCTTATTAATTTTGGGAGGATTACTTCGGCATGGGATCGGGTGAAACATGTGGTGAGTATCGCAGCAATCTTCTTACGCATGGCCGTAGGGGTTATTTTTCTTGTTTATTAAGCTTTGCGGTTTTGCGCATTTGGACAATACTCTTGGTTTTAAGGCGAGCAGCACCACGTGTGTTTTTTAACCCTAAACGTTTCTGTCCGGAAAAGCGTTTTTTAGCGCGCCGAATTTCTGTTTTATATTGGGGCAACCATTTAGCTTGCACGATCAGCATTTCGTCTACCATTTGCCAGATTTCTGGAGGATTGCACACAGCACCAACAAGGGGGTCCATCATAAAGGCTTGGCGTAGCGATTCTATATCACCGTGAACAGCTGCTTCCGTTGCCAAGCCTTGCACGGAAATGGATTGATTGCAAACTGCAGCACAACCTCTGGGTAAAGCGTCTAGCTGTGGAATATTAATACCATTCTTGTCAACGTAACCGGGAACTTCCACTATTGCCTCGGCTGGTAAATTGGGTATTACTCCATCATTACGTACGTTGAAGTGCCCTCGGTAGTTTCTGCCGGTTTCTAAAGCTTCTATGATCCAGGAGCCGTGCTCTTCAGACCGGGTCTCTGGAGTAAAAACGGGTGGATCGGCTTTCATCCAATTAGGAAAATCTGTTTTAAACCAGTTTCGTCCCTCGGTACAGACTCTAAGATATCCGCCGGTTTCACCATGAATCCATGTATCCAACGAGATCCAATTTCGAATTTCTTTTACTCGCTTTCGGTACCATGGCACATATTCGGATAGGTGTCCGTTCGACTCGGTGCTGTAAAAGCCGAATCTACGGAGCATGTCAATCCGTACTTTTTCTGTTTGATTAAAAGTGGGGTGTAGTTCAAATGCTTCGAGCAGCCGATCGGTCCAATCCTCACCTTCATATTGGACGCGAACATACCAAGTTTGATGGTTGATACCAGAGGCCGTGATATCAACATCTTTTTTAGTAATTTTTTTGTAGCGCTTTGAGTTCGGTTTAATGCCTTTATTAACTAGTAATTCTATAACTTCACAAATTTGTGCATGTCCTCCCTGTACGCCATGGCAAAGTCCAACGGTGTTTATTTGACCGTATTCGAGGGCTGCCCACGTATTCATTGCCATGGGATTGGCATAATTCATAAAAAGTACGTCTGACGCCGCGGTGGCACGTATATCGTCACAAAATGCTAGGATTTGTGGGATATTTCTTTGCCCATACATGATTCCACCGGCACAGAGTGTATCGCCGACGCATTGGTCTACTCCGTATTTTAGTGGTATGTCCACGTCTAAAGAAAATGCATCTAGACCACCAATCCGTGTGGTATTTAATACATAATCGGCGCCTTCCAAAGCTTGGAGACGATTCGTAGTCGTGGACAGTTTAGCAGGAAGTTTGTTTGCACGTATATCTCGACGTGCCAACTGAGCGATCATTTCTAAGTTTTCTTTGTTTATGTCGTGGAATGAAAATTCGCTATCAATTAGCTCTGGGACGGACAGAATATCTCGCATTAAGCGACGCGTGAAACCAATACTCCCTGCGCCAATGATTGTAATTTTAATCGTCATATTTTAATGGCTCCTAAAAAAATGGTTAACCAAAGCCGTTTCATTTTGAGGTCTTTACGCAGATAGAGAATTTATCGAAGGCAATTAGAGTTTATCAGTCTCAAACAGTCGGATGACATAACAGAGATTTCGTTACAATTCCGACATGCCTTTAACGGCCTCTTCATCCACTTCTATTCCGAGTCCGGGTCCGTCCGGGACAGCTATCGAACTATCCTCCTGGTGGAAAGGCTTTGCACATAATTCTTCGCGAATCGCACTTGGTGTTCGGTCAAATTCCATAACGGGTTCATGTACATAGGGCTTAACGGCTCTTGCTGTCGGACAAGGTGGTAATGTAGAAGTTACGTGCAATGAAGCGGCGATCATGATTGGTGAGCCCCAAACATGGGGGTTAACCTGAATTCCGTGAGCGTTAGCGACAGCGGCAATCCGCATCATCTCGG
>JAYYVF010000023.1:0-40942 GCA_036343635.1 Candidatus Latescibacterota bacterium
TCGCGGTTGACAAATTGGTCATAATAGGTTGTTGGAGGGCACCAAGGTGGATGGGGGCCGTTAAACGAGAGGCACATAAAGAATGGACGAGTAGTGTCACGTTTTTCAAGAAAATCACGTGCTCTACTTGTAAACCATGTCTCCTCCATTAAGTGTTCGGGTAAGTGATTTGGCCGAGCCATCCATGAGTTCGCATGCACCCCATGACCAAGACGCTCAACATCAATGCTGGGCTGAGAGGACAGCCATTCCTCGTAGTCCTCCGGAGTTATGAGTTGCTCAAAACCGAGATGGAGTCGTTTGGGGTGAAAATGTGTTTTTCCTATGTTGATACTTTGATATCCTGCCGCTGTCATTTCGCCGGCCATCGTATGTTTATATTGCCATGGTTTGCCGTCCTGATATCCAACCATGCCGGCAGAATAAGGTGTCATCCCAGTCATTAATGATCGACGGGCGGGGACACAGGAAGGGCAGGGCGTATAACCCCGGGAGAAAATTGCCCCGTCTCGTGAGAGACTATCTAAATGCGGCGTTTCTGCTACAGGATGTCCCAGTCGGCCGATGCAGTCCCCGCGAAAGTGATCTGTTAGTATTAAAAGAACGTTGGGTCTATCACTCATCTTTTTCTCGTTTCGTCTATAGCTTAAAACATAAAATAATTATCGCTCTACCTACAAATAAATTTCGGTTCCGTACAATCAATCACTATGTTTTCATGTTGTATGTTTTGCTACGTTACAGGAGTTACCGATAATCAACGCAAATTTTTACAAAGGGCATCATATGGATAGCAAAAAAAGTCACTCCCCGCCGACGTTCGGGTCACCGGCATTGCGTATGCCCGACGAACTTCGTGGGCCACTAAAAGCACATTTGGAAGAATTGAAAAATCGATTCCTGGATATAGGTTGGGGTACACGGAGTGGATTTGGAAAGCGACCTGCTTTGATTGTAATTGATTTAGCATTGTGGTGGACTCGCCCGGGACGTCCGCCCATGGGAAGTAATGTCGATACGGTTGTTGAAAATACTTATCGGGTATTGACGGTGGCTCGAAAGGCTCGAATTCCAATAATTTTTACTACCTACGATTATGATCCGTCCGATCCGCCAAATCCTCATGATCAAAAATGTGCTGATAATATTGGTAGAGATGATCTTCCGATGTTTGAATTAGATCCGAGACTGGATAGAAAAGAAGAAGAACGGATTATACGAAAAAAATATGCATCGGCTTTTAAGGATACCAATTTACTTTCCACATTGACGACCATGGGTGTAGATACCCTCATAGTGACAGGAGTAAGCACCAGTCATTGCGTTTATGCTACATGTAGAGACGCAGCACATACGTTTAATGTTGTAGTTCCTCGGCAAGCGGTAGGTGAGCGCTGCGAACTTCTCCATGAGGTTAATCTATTAGATATAGATATAGATTTGGGTGACGTGGTTGAACTTGATGAGGTCATCGAGCAGATAAAAAAGAGAGGAATCGAAGATTAATACTCTTAGTTATTAAGAATACCGTAGCGTTTTTGATATAAAAAATTATGTCATATAGAAATTTATCAAGTATTGATTGGATCAATTGGCAACCAGTTGAGCAGGGAACGCTGATGTATATTTTTAATGAGAACAGTGTACTGTTAATTCGGAAAAAGCGTGGTTTAGGTGCGGGGAAAATAAATGGTCCTGGAGGGCGAATTGAAAACGGTGAAACCCCGGTAGATTGTGCCGTTAGAGAAACGAGAGAAGAAGTGGGCGTTTGTCCTGTTAAACCGTTTCAAGTTGGCCGTATGTGTTATCAGTGTACTGATGGATATTCTATGGACGTTTCTATTTTTCGTTCTGAAAGTTATTGGGGCGATTTGCGAAGCTCTGATGAAGCAGAGCCATTCTGGACCGATGTGAGCAAGATTCCTTATGGGGAGATGTGGCCAACGGACCGAAACTGGTTGCCACTAGTTATAAATAGACAGTCATTTACTGTTTACACGCTATATGATGAAGATACTGTTCTTGGATGTAAGATAAAGATTGGAATCCAGTGAAAAGCGGAAAATACTTTGGCGATTATAGTATAGAATCTTACGATGGAGGTTATGATAATTGAGAGATGAGCATATGAAAACTCCAAACATCCTGGTAATTATGTCGGATGATCAAGGCCCATGGGCAATGCATTGTGCGGGTACTCCAGAGCTCCATACTCCGAACCTTGATCGGATAGCAGCAGAAGGGATCAGATTTGAAAATTTTTTTTGTGCGAGTCCAGTTTGTTCACCCGCCAGAGCCTCCTTTTTAACAGGTAGGATGCCGTCTCAGCATGGGGTACATGATTGGATAAAACATGGCAATATGGAAGATAGTTCTGGGAAAACCTGGCATGGTCCCGAAGAAAGCATTGAGTATTTAGAGGGATTAACGGGCTTCACTGACATCTTGGCGCAAAATGGTTATACCTGCGGTTTGTCGGGTAAATGGCATTTAGGAGCAAGCGATGTTCCTCAAAAGAGTCATGATTTTTGGTGTTCACATGCTTTGGGAGGGGATAGTTACACGGATTATTGGATTTTTGACAATAATACTAAAATGACTCATAAGACTCAGTATGTGACGGATTTTTTTACTGATCGTGCAATTGACTTTCTCTCAGAGCAAAAATGCGCTAAGCAACCATTTTGTTTGAGTGTACATTATACTGCTCCGCATTCGCCTTGGCGTCAGGAGGAACAACCGCCTGATATATGGAGTATGTATGCAGATAAAGAATTTTCTTTGCCCGTTGAAAAGGTACACCCATGGAATGGCTGGGATCCTTCTTCCGAGCAGCGGCGAGAGACAATTCAAGGATATTATACGACAATAACGGCCATGGATAGAGCGATTGGACGTATATTGGATCATCTGGATAACACGGGCTTGGCTGAAGAAACGCTCGTGATTTTCACGAGTGACAATGGTTACAGTTTGGGCCATCATGGGATTATGGGTAAAGGGAATGGTACTTACCCACTAAACATGTTTGAGGAGTCGGTAAAGGTTCCATTTATAGTGAGGCTTCCAGGGGTAACACAGGGAGGAGAAGTGAATTCGGAACTACTAAGCCATTATGATGTGATGCCGACTCTGTTAGATTACTTAAACCTCGATACGAGTAGTGATGAGATCCTGCCAGGAAAGAGTTTTGCACCTCTGCTGAAGGGCAGTGATTTAGACGGGAGCCGAGAATCAGTGGTGATTTGTGATGAATATGGACCTAATAGAATGCTGCGTACTCGCGAATGGAAATATATTCAAAGATACCCCAATGGCCCCGATGAACTTTATGACTTGGTAAACGATCCTCAGGAGAGAATAAATTTAACTGACCACGTCGAATTTCGAAACCGTCAGCAATCTATGAGTAGAGAATTAGAAGAATGGTTTCTTCACTATGTGATTGATCAATTAGATGGTTCCAAACTGACAATGTGTAGGGGGGGTGGACAGAAAGGAGCCCTAAGAAATAATTCACATACAGATGAATTATTTGATTCGAACTGAGTCGCTTAAGCTAAGACGTCGATTTTCGGCAAAAGTAAGGAGATATTATAAAATGTCTGAATGGAAGTTGAATATCGAAGAGGTGCCTGTTGAACACCAAAAGTGGGAGTGGGACGGCAACAAGTATGAACGTTTTCGTCAGCATATTTCTCGAGCTTTAGGTAATGGTATGGAAACCCCTCATCCATTTGATGTTGAACTCACACGTGTTTCGCCGGGGAAGAAGCCGTGTCCCGTGCATGCACATGAATCAACCTGGGAATTATTTATCGTTGTCAGCGGTAAAGCTAAGGTTCACCGCGATGGTCGAGAAGAGGAATGTATAGCTGGTGATTGCTTTGTTCAGCCGGCTGGCACGAGGCACCGAATTTGTAATGCGAGCAATAAAGAAGATCTGGTCTTTTACGTGGTCGCGAATGAAGTCGAAAATGAAAAGACGGAACGTATTATCCCATGAAATCCAAAATGGATAGTGACGACTCTTCCGAATCTCTGACTATGAGTTCTTCATCCTTAGCTAAAGCTGTTGATTCGGTAATAAAGGATGGTTATGTCGTGTTGGATAATGTTGTTAGCTCTGAATCATTAGACGTAATATTGGAGCAGATGACGGAGGATACGGAGATCTTGTTGGATAGTCAGAAAAAAGGTAGGGATATAACGGGTTGGAAGCGTGGTCACATACAGCAAAAGCCGCCTCATCACCCACCGTTTTTGTTTCCAGATATAGTTGCTAATCCCTACGTGGTAAAGGTTACCCATGAAGTATTAGGTGATGGACTTTTTAATTCGTTTTATAGTGGTAATACCAATTGTCCTGGAAGCGAAGAACAGCCAATTCATAGAGATGCTGACCCGCTTTGGTCGGATCTTTCTTCTCCACATCCTGCAACCACTCTCGTTGTGAATATGTCACCGATTGAGGTGACTATTGATCGAGGCAGCACCGAGATCTGGCCAGGTTCTCACCTGATTTTGGGTCCTCTTACTTACGAATGTATCGAACGTCAGCGAGATATTAGACCCCCTACGCAACTCAATATAAAAAAGGGGAGTGTGTTGATTCGCGATGTCCGTTTATGGCATCGCGGCATGCCGAATAGATCTTCGCAAATACGTCATATGGTAGCTATGGTCCATCAGGTATCGTGGTTTAATCGATCGCAAACCCTGTGTTTTCAGATAGGTGCAGAATCTGTGTTCGAGAGTCCATGGTTAAATGCTAACGCATGTTTTCAACATGACATGCCTGAATATATTTTTGGTCCACATTTTCCACATTCGTGAATATTATAAGTGGATATATTTTGCTTGTTCATTCATAATCAAAAAACAGGTTGGAAGATAAATAAAATAATATGTTTCATTTAATCCGTGGGGGGGTATGCGATTAGGTTTCGGTTTGTATCGTAATATGCTCAATGAAGATTATTATCGCTTTGCTAAGCAGTGTGGCGCGACAGACATCATAGTACATCTATGTGATTATGGAGAAAAAAGTAAAGTAGGCGCAAAAAAGGTAAACCAGCCGGTAGGGGATAAAGATGGTTGGGGAGTAGCTGATCATCCTGATGTCTGGTCGTTGGAAGAGTTGATGCGTATCCGAAGAGAGTTAGAATCGTACGATCTGTCCTTTTATGGCGTGGAAAATTTTGACCCTGCACAATGGCATGATATTTTGCTGGACGGACCTAAACGGGACGAACAACTCCTCCAGGCTCAAAAACAGATAGAAATCTTCGCCGAGGCAGGAATAAAGGTGTTTGGTTATAATTTTAGTATTGGTGGAGTTGCTGGACGTGAGACGCTAACCACTCGAGGTGGGGCTGCCGCAGTCGGTTTGAATGGGGTCAATGAAGCCATTCAACAGCCGTTACCAAAGGGGATGGTCTGGAATATGGTTTATGATTCTAATGCTGAGGGTGTTTTAGATACTATCACATCAGATCAGTTATGGCATCGGCTAGAAACCTTTCTAAAATTTGTTGTTCCTACGGCTGAGAAATGTGGCGTGACACTGGCTGCTCATCCTGATGATCCCCCTCTCGCTATGGTAAGACAGCAGCCACGATTAATTTACAGACACCATTCTTATCAACAGTTGATCGATTTAGTGCCTAGTACTGCAAATCAGTTAGAACTTTGTGTTGGTACTCTTTCGGAAATGCAGGATGACGATTTATATCAATCTATTGAAAAATATGCTATTCAGAATAAAATAGCATACGTACACTTGCGTAATGTTCGGGGGCAAGTTCCCAATTATGTGGAGACATTTCTTGACGATGGTGATATCGATGTCGGGCGCGTTTTGCGTGTCTTAAATGAGGCAGGATTTGAAGGTGTTATTATTCCGGACCATGCTCCTCAGATGACCTGCCAAGCCCCTTGGCATTCGGGTATGGCGTTCGCAATGGGATATTTACGTTCGAAAATTGAATCGGTTACAGGCGTAAAGATTTGATAGTATAATTTGATAGCGGATTTTGACGACATCCTAAAAAATGATAGCTGGAGACTTTTCTTATGTTGGCAGCCGTGTTACAAGATTTTAACAAGATAGAGCTAAAAGACGTAAAGATGCCTGTTCCGAAAACAGATGAAGTTGTAGTGAGAATAAGAAGTTGTGGGTTTTGCGCTACTGACTACAAGGCTATAAGAGGCATTCGGAGAAACGTCTCTTTCCCTTTTATACCAGGTCATGAGCCTGCGGGTATTGTCCATTCGATAGGTCCAGGTGTTAGGCATGTAAAAATAGGAGATGAGGTAATATGCCAACCTTCTGGATTTTGTGGTGCGTGTAGTCATTGTAAATCCGGTGACACTCATTATTGCGAGTACGCGTTTACTACAGGAGGCGATGGTCCTGAAGATGTTTGGCCGGGAGCTTTTGCTGAGTATATGAAGACCGTTGAAAGTTGTTTGTTTCATAAACCTAAATCGATTGGTTTTGATGCGGCGGCACTTACGGAGCCATTGTCTGGGGCCTGGAAAGGGCTCATTAAACACAGTCAGATGGAAGTTGGTGATGACGTGGTGGTTATTGGAGTGGGGGGTATTGGCTTGTTGTGTATGATGGTTGCGCGAGCAGCGGGAGCGGGAAAGCTGATCGCTATTGATCCGAGTAGTTACGCACGAAATAATGCTTTGCAGCTTGGCGCCACTCACGCAGTAGATTCATCAAATGATGATCCGGTTAGGGCTGTTTCTGAACTTTTGCCCAAGGGACCGGATCTAATTGTTGAAGCTGCAGGTCCTATTGAAGCAGTCAAATTAATGACCAGACTACGCCGTCGTGGGACTAAATGGAATGTGTTTGGTATAACGACAGACGAAACCTTTGAATTGGAGGGTGGTTTAACTCATTTTCTTGAAGGTCGAATGGATGCGAGTTTTGGTACTAATCCCAATGCAATGCAGAAATCTATTCGCCTTATGGAAAATGGTTTGGTAGATCCAGAATCGATTATTAGTCATCGGTTTCCTTTGGTTGATATTCATGAGGCAATTGAAGTTATGGGGCAGTCGGAACGTAACAAGGTAATGATACATCCCTAATTTTTATAGTCGTCGCTTAAAGGAATGGCTCCACATTGGCAAATGACCAGCGAATGAAAACAGAATTCTGGTTTAACCGATTAATTGAATATTGGACTTTGCCTAGGGCTGAAGAGGTCGTTGAACATGTGATCCGAGGTAAGGTTCAGGTCGTGCAAATTGGCAATTTCGGCCCCGATTTTTATAGCTTGGCTGATGATAGTCAGGTGGATCGCTTTACGGTGGGTATGCCGCTGGTGGGTATAGAGGAGAACCTCGAATATGCGGCTGATCTCATTCCCAAAATTCAGTCAGCAGGGGCACGAGTTGTGGGTCAATTATCTTCGACTCTGCATTACGGTGACCATCTGACAAGATACGGTTTGTTTGGAGATCCATGGGAGCGAATTTGGACTCCTGATTTACTTGGTGACCCCCCTACGGAAAACTTAATCCATGCGACGTCAACAGAGGCTTCTGGACGACTATTGAGGAAAAACATAAAGGATCGTCCCTACTTTAGTTACCGTGGCTGTGTGTCAAATCCTAACTGGTTGAATATTTTAAAATCGATGGTTCGCAAAGGTGTAGATATAGGACTTGATGGTTTCAATACGACGCATAATTATGAAGGATTTTGCGGTTGTAGTTTCTGTGCTGATATGATCCGTGCACATATGCAGGGTTATTTTTGTGATTCGGATTTAGATCAGCTCTTTGATGGAGCTTACGAAGACATCGTGGATATACGTAAACCGTCTGGCAATGCACCAGAGAATTTATCAAATCGCTATATGGTTGTTCTTGAAGAGGCTGCCGCATTTCGCAGGAAGCTAGCTTTTGATTCGGTGTTTATAGAATATGGACGCTCTCTTCGTCCTGATTTGTTAGTAGCACAGTGGTATCATAAATACGGTATGCGCGTTAATGATGAACGGTCTGCTCTTCCAGCTCATCTATGGGGTCGTGGCGAAGATTATATATGGTATAGCCAAGGTCCGAATCGTTGGGGTAGCTCAATTGACCAAGGTTATTTAGCTGACATGGGTATTAATGCCAGGCATATGCATGCCGCGGGAGGAGGACGTCCATTTGTAATAAATAAATACGATTATCGACGTTGGCGTGTTTGGGCTGCGGAAGCTGCCGCGCATGGCGGTGCTTCGCCCTGTTACCATGCTGGTCCGCCTCGGCTTGAACTTGAAGAGACTAAGCGGACTGCACCTGAGGATTATTACGGTCCGATAATTCGTATTCAACGCTTCCTGGCCGAATATGACATTTTATTTTACCCAGCATGTCCAATATCTCAGATTGGTTTGGTATATCCACGCAGGTCTGAACGACAAGGTGAGCGAGATTATTTGGATGCGTTGAAACGGATTGCTGAGTGGTTGGAAGATGCACACATACTTTATGATATACTTTTTGATGACCAACTATCAGAAAGAGCTGGAGAATTTCCAACGTTAATTTTACCTAATATCCGCCGTCTTTCTGAATCTGAAGTTGATGCTATTAAAAGACATGTAGATGATGGAGGCAAACTCGTTGTGGCTGGAGCTACTGGAGGACTGGATGTTGAGGGTAATATACAAACGCCAAATGCTATATTTGAGAAATCTACTGACAGGATATATCGTTGGGAAAGTGCAGATTGGCAGCCTGAAATAAAAAAAATTGTTACTCTAGATGGAGAGCCGGAAATGCCTGTATACAGCCGTCTCTCGGAAGATGACAAGGGACAACAATTTATTGAAACACTGGATCGATTGTGTGATGGCTATTGGCTTCAGACGGATGCGCCATGGTCGGTTCGGGTTCGTGTTTGGCGGCCGGAGAAAACGACCGCTATCTCCGTGCATTGGATAAATTACCTCCAGGATGAGACGGCGATTATTGAGACTCCCATCCCTATAGGTCCAATAAATGTTAATCTATTTATCGGGCCTGATGTTAGTGTAAATCGAGTTGATTGGATCTATCCGGAGATGAAGAGCTCATTAGAATTAAATCACGAGGTAATAGGAAATCGGGTCTATTTTGAGATCCCGAGATTAATAGTTTACGGAATCAGCGTTATTTATATTGACTAAGAGCGGGCATTTTTTAAAAATAGTGTAATCACCATCATTATGTTACAACCAATCTTCCAATCCGATGGGTGTGGCATTAATTAGGGCACGCCGATCTTCAGCGATCCATTCATCCCACATAATTTCATCGTCACGCGAAAAACCATTATTGGCGCGAGCGAACAACATAGGATCTTCCCCAAAAAGGCGCATGAGTCTACGGTCCTCATTAGATCTAGCTTGTTCCAATATAGCTTGTACTGCGGGTCCATTGTGATTGTCTCGACACTTAAGCCAAGACTTATTGTAGTAAAGGCTAAAAAAGAAACGAGATTTTCCTGAGAAATTTGGGGTGCCAGAATGGTATAATGCGGAGTGTGTGAACACCACATCACCGGCTTGTACGGGTACTATTATTTCCTCAGGATGTGGGCGATTGCTATGCTCTGGGTCAATTGCGATTGAACTGCGGTGAGATCCAGGTAACACACGTAGTGGACCATATTCTTCTGTAAGGTCCTGTAAGTATGTTATAGCATTGCATGCTAAGGGTGGTACATATTCTCCATGGGTTGGTTTGTAGGCCCAGATATCTCGATGCCAACCCGAGGCTTTGTTTGTTGCATCTTCTTTTGAAACTGACGGAAAGGCCATAAAGGTGAGATTGTCCATTTGAACAAAAGGGCCCAGAACACGTTCGGCGAAATTCAATAGTGAGGGGTGAGCCACGGCAGGGAGGAAAAGTTTTGGTTCAAATTCCAGCGTTGAGCGTAACCATAATGTTGGTTCTTTTTGACCCAGAGGGGTTTGGCGTTCAACGATGCTAGGGTAAACATCTTTCCACTTTTCCATAAGGCTATCGCTAAATACATTTTTGAAAACGGTGTAACCATCGTGTTTATATGCGGCCAGCCGTTCGTTGAATTCCATGGTGATTGCTCCAATTGTTAAAATATGATTCCGAAATCTATATTTATGATTAGCATGTTGCAACACAAATGCGTGTATCGTAGAATAATGTTTTGTTATCTGGAAAATTGAATGATCCAAACTTTTAAGGAGTCGAACTATGAATTACGAAAAGCCTAACGGTATGGATGATCCGCATGGACTTTGGGGATTGGATGCTCCAGGCTTACATATTGGTACGCAGCGGTTTACAACCTCGGACGATGACTTGAATTTTTTGAATCGACATGGTGTTAGTCATATGGCATTGAACACAATGCCTGTTGATCGGGATATTGGTTGGGATATAGACTGGCTAATGGGCGAAAAAGATAAATGTGCAAAATTTGATGTTGACCTTGAGATGGTTGCATTGCCTGTACAGTCAATTAGCGAAGATGGTTTATCCATACCTGCCTTCATGCGGGGCGATTTTAAAGCTGGTGAAATAGAGATTGATTTGTTATGTAGGATGATTAAAGTCGCAGGTGAGGCAGGGATACCTGCAATGAAATATTTTCTTTGTGAAATGGAAAACCAACGTACTGAGAGCGTGCCGCTCGGTCGTGGGGGAGTGCGCTACTCGACTTTTGATCTTGCTAAAGCTGATGCACAAACGAACCGTTATGATAATCCTGTTACGGCGGAACAAAATTGGGATAGAATAACTTTTTTTCTCGAGCGGGTTATACCTGTAGCCGAGAAATACAAGGTTCGTATGGCCTGTCATCCTTGTGATCCATGGCTACCTCCCGGTTTTAAAGGGGTTGATCGTGTGCTCGGTGGAATGGAAGGGTTTAAACATTTTATAGAGATATGCCCGAGTCCTTATCACGGTCTTAATCTGTGTTTGGGATGTATGGCTGAGAGTGTCAAGAATCCAGCTAGCGAGGTTCCGGAGATTATACGATATTTTGGAGAAAGGAAAAAAATACATCTTCTCCATTATCGAAATATTTTCGGAGGTCGAGGGAAATTTCAAGAAGTATATCCAGATGAAGGCGTAATGGATATGTATGTTTTAATGAAGACACTTTGGGACGTTGGTTATCCACATATGGTTGTGCCAGATCATGCGCCCTCGCATGAGGCTCATGGGCACCATGAACAGGCCTTTGCCTTTCAGTTTGGATATTTGAAAGCGATGCTTCAGGCTGTTCAGTCCAATTCAATAACTTGAATTGATAAATTGGTTGAAGGGAAAGGCTTTTTATGTATGGTTATGAGTCCTATAGACATTACGAAAAGTAATTATGGTTAAAAACACAATGGATTGGTTACCCACAACGAAAAAAGAAGTTGAAGAAAGAGGTTGGGATCTTCTCGATGTTATTCTTGTTTCTGGAGATGCATATGTAGATCACCCTGCTTTTGGTCATGCGGTTATAGGAAGAATATTGGAGTCTATGGGATTAAGAGTCGCAATTCTTCCTCAACCTAATTGGCAAGACGATCTGCGTGATTTTAAAAAACTTGGTTCCCCCAAGATGTTTTTCGCAGTGTCCTCTGGTTGTATGGACCCAATGGTGAACCATTATACGGCAGGGAAGCGGAAACGTTCTACCGACGCTTATACACCAGGTGGAGAGTCGGGTTTTCGTCCCGATTACGCGGCAACTGTTTATTCGAAAATATTGAAGGAATTGTATCCGGATATTCCTGTTGTGCTTGGTGGTATTGAAGGTTCACTAAGACGAGTGACTCATTATGATTATTGGTCAGACAAATTGAGGCCCTCTATTTTGTCGGAAAGCCGAGCTGATTTATTGGTTTACGGTATGGGAGAGCAGCCTTTACGTGAAATAATTCGTCTATTAAAAAAGGGAGTGCCGTTTTCTTCCCTTCGTACTATCTCACAAACAGCCTTCATAATCAAATCAGGAGAGAATCTGCCAAAAAATAAACAATGGAATGATTTTCAACTAGCTTCTCACGATGTATGCTTAAAAGATAAGAAGGCTTTTGCAAGAAATTTTAAATTTATTGAACAAGAATCAAATAAACAATTTGGTCAGCGTTTGTTGCAGGGAATAGGTCACGAAACATTGGTTGTGAATCCTCCATGTCAAACAATGACCGAATCAGAAATTGATGCCTCATTTGATTTACCATACACACGTCAGCCACATCCAAAATATTCCAAGCGTGGAAAAATTCCTGCATTTGAAATGATTAAATTCTCGGTCAATATGCACCGTGGTTGTTTCGGAGGTTGTAGCTTCTGTACGATTTCTGCTCATCAAGGAAAGATGATTGCAAGTAGATCGAAAGAATCAATTATGCGGGAAATAGATTTTGTCACCCGTATGCCTGGTTTTAAGGGTAATATCAGCGATTTGGGTGGTCCGTCTGGTAATATGTATAAGATGAAAGGAAAAGTGCAGTCTATATGTGATCGTTGCGTAAGTCCATCCTGTATACATCCAACTATCTGTCATAACTTAGATATGGACCATGGTCCTCTCTTAGATATTTATAGAAGCGCGTCCGCACATCCCGAAGTTAAGAAGGCTGTTGTCTCAAGTGGTATCCGATATGATATGTTGGTTAGGGGGGATGAGAAGGAGAATGCAGAAAATCATTGCGATGAATACATTGAGGAACTTGTGAAAAATCATGTTTCTGGAAGATTAAAAATAGCTCCCGAACATACTTCTGATAAAGTATTGAAATTGATGAGAAAGCCATCATTTTCCTTTTTTGATGCGTTTAAGAAAAAATTTGATCGATTTAATTTGCAAGCGGGCCTTAAGCAACAGTTAATTCCATATTTCATTTCAAGTCATCCCGGTTCCAGTTTAGAGGATATGGCTGATTTAGCCTGTAGAACGAAAGACAAAGGGTTTCAGTTAGAGCAGGTTCAGGATTTTACGCCAACGCCTATGACTGTAGCTACGGTTATTTATTATTCAGGTTATGATCCTTATTCACTAAAAAAGGTTTCAACCGCTCGTGGTTCTCGAGAGAAAAAAGATCAACATAGGTTTTTCTTCTGGTATAAGCCGGAAAATTTTAAATGGATTCGTAGCACATTAGACCGCTTAAATCGGCCGGATTTGGCTAATAAGCTTTTAAGAAGGCGTAAATTAGAAAGTGCAAGTAAAAAGCTCTAAGAAGATTCGGAAGAGAGTAAATTAGTTTTTTCATCCCCGACAAACTCTATATATACGTAATATGGAGTTATACTGCGCTCTTTTTGGTCGTAAAATGCAGCAAATAAGTGTGTTTGTTCGGCTTCCAAAGTAATTTCAAAGGTTGCGCTTCTACTGCTCTCGTCTACTTCCGAATACATTGTTTGCCCAGACACTTTGATTTGGGCCCACTTGATATTTATTGCTATGCCTCCCTCGTACATTGATGCATCTGAGGTCTTTATCGAGTCCTTTCTCCAATTACTGTCATCACCCTCGATACCATCCTGCATTTTATAGTTGGTCTCTTTAGGCCAACGTCGTAATTCAATCTTATAAAGACCATTTTCTCGAATGTCTATTTCCCAATATCCACCACAGATGTGCCCTGCTCTTACCTGGCCTTGATTCCACGCAACGTCACAGGTATCATTTCTTAGATCGTGTGTAGTTATAGTTTGTCTTTTTATATTTCCGATAGCAATAGGTATTTCATAGTCTATCTGTGGCGAAATGAGTTCCCACCATTCCTCGTAAACTTTCCGAAGAGAAATTACTCGATCTGGATATTTGTTCGATATATCTTCTTTTTGCCCAGGATCAAATTGTAGATTATATAGTTCCTTACCATTAATTAAACGCCAAGCGTCTTGCATTACAGAACTCTGTCGCCATTTAATAGGCTGCGCTACACGCTGTGTGTCGCAGATCGTTGTTCGATCGCTCCAATTTTGATCGGAGGGATCTTCTATCAAGGGGAGCAAACTTTTTCCGTGGAAACTTCTTCCATGAGGTGTTTTTATATTGCACAGATCTAAAATGGTCGGCATAAAATCAACGTAAGAAGTTAACTCAGATATATCCTTACCTCTGGTTATTTTCTGCTGAGGACAGTGGAGGAAAAAAGGTACGCGGTGGCCTCCCTCGTATGGAGATCCTTTTTTTCCTCTCATACCGTAATTATATGACCCTTGGTTTTCCATCGGAAAATTCTCGTCATCGAGTTCAACTCCATTTGCCGTTCCGTTATCGGTCATGAAAATTATGATCGTTTCGTCGGCGATATTTAAACTATTTAAATGTTGAATCATATGGCCAACGTTCTCATCTATGTTAGTAATCATCCCATAGAAACGGGCTCTATCCTCGTGTGGCGTACAGTTCAGATATGGCGTGACATAGTTTGGTTCAATATTCAAGGGGCCATGCGGGGCATTTGTTGCAATAAAACAAAAAAATGGTTCGGTTTTATTTTCTTCGATAAATTTCATGCCCTCTCGGAAAAAGACATCTGTACAATACCCTGAAAAAGGAGCTGGTGTGCCATTTTCGAAGTACGTGTCATCAAAATAATCATTCCCCCAAGCATCGCCGGTGTTACCAATCCCACCTCCGCCATGATAAACTGTTTTATCGAAACCCCTTTCATGCGGGCGGTAAGGGGAACTGTCTCCTAAATGCCACTTTCCGAAATGACCGGTAATGTATCCATTTTCCCTCAATGCATCGGCTAAGGTCCATTCGTTTTCGCGGAGTAATGATCTGCCCCCGATGGTGTGCCAAACGCCCGCACTAGTACAATAGTGTCCAGTCAATAGCCCTGCTCTTGTGGGGGCACAGGTACTGCCGACATGGTAGTTAGTGAAACGAATACTACTCTGGTGAAGGTGATCTATATTAGGAGTATTAATAACCGTATTGCCATGACATCCTAAGTCACCATAACCCTGATCATCTGTTAGAACAAAAACTATGTTTGGACGATGTTTGGCCATATAAAGACCTCTTTAAAATTGGAATTCGGAATAATGTTTATTGTGTCTGAAATAGAGATGCTCTTCTGCCGATACCTGTTTATCTTGATAAGATAACTGACGATATGAAATTTGCTCAAGGATGATTTTTACTTGTGCTTGCAGGTTGCGACGGCAAACTTTAATTTTCCCCATAGATTACTACAATACATATGAGAATGTCTATGCTTGATTCAAAAGCGGTTAACTTTTATCAAAAACAGGGGTATTGGCTCCACAAAAAGCCCTTATTCTCAGTTGAGAAGTTCAATCGTTTACGCCAAGTTTTTGAACATATATTGGCCCAAAAAGAAGCAAGTCTGCGTGCTGATCAGCTAGATGTTCCTCATTTTGAATATCCCGAATTATTCGAATTTTTGTTAGCTGATGAAGTCTTGGATATAATAGAGCCCATCCTTGGTCCTAACATTGGTCTTTGGAGTAGTCATTTTATTTGTAAGGAACCGGAAGTTGGGCGTGCCACTCCTTGGCATGAGGATTCGGCTTATTGGAATGGTAGAATGGATCGTATGGACCAAATTTTAACGGTTTGGTTGGCCATTGACCGTTCTGACCGAGAAAATGGGTGTATGCGCGTAATTCCAGGGTCTCATTTTAATGGTTTCTCTGAATATGAAAATATAGATACCGAAAAGAATACGTTCAGTCGTCAGGTAATACCTGATGCGATTGACGAATCAAAGGCAGTTTATTTTGGACTAGAGCCCAATGAATCATCATTACACGATGCACGTTTGATTCATGGAGCGACTGCTAATACAAGTGCCCTACGTCGATGTGGCTATACGATGCGTTATTTTTCGCTTGAATCCCATGTATTTGAGAAACGGAACATAAATCACCCAGTGTGGCTTTGTCGAGGAAAAAATTTGGGCGGAAGTATCTTGGCGAGATTGCCAAAAGAAGTAGGTAATTTGAAAGGACACGAAACGATGCAAAACAAAAATAATATATCTTCTGACGGCTCTGCAAAATTTAATCATAAATGGGGCTATAGTGACACGAAATTTGAATTTGTGGGAGATACGGTTTTGCGCGTGACGGGAGACCGATATCCAATATGTGGTTACGATATGCCGTATTTTATACCATTTGCAGAAGAGGCGATTGGAGTTTCGTTCCGCCCTAAAGATATAGTGCAGGAGAAATCCTATGGCCCCTTGCCGTCTGCACGAACCAATCAAGACTTTGAAACGAAAGTTTCCGCAAAACTCAGAAAAGATCAGATTCGGTTGGACGATGAAGAGCGCTTGCGGCATAGCCATGGTCAGCTCAGTGTGAACGAGGTTTATCGAGTTCTTTACGGCGAATCCTTAGATAGATTAGTTGATTTGGTATTGTATCCGGAAAATGAAGAGCAAGTTCGATTAATAATTACTTTGGCTATTGAATACAATGTTTGTCTGATCCCATATGGCGGTGGCACAAATGTGAGTGGAGCACTATCACTCCATGCAGAGGAAGCCAGGACGATTGTTTCTGTTGATATGTGCAGAATGAACAAAATTTTATCTATAGATAAAGAAAATTTGTTGGCTGAAGTGCAGGCTGGAATCTGTGGTGGTGACTTAGAACAAGAGTTGCGTGCAAATGGTTTTACTTCAGGTCATGATCCTGATAGCTTGGAGTTTTCAACATTAGGTGGATGGATCTCTACGAATGCCAGTGGTATGAAAAAAAACCGATATGGAAACATTGAGGATATTGTTTTGGATGCCACACTAATTACTCCAACTGGAACGATTGAGACATCTTATTTTACTCCTCGCAACTCGATAGGCGTACAACCTCGCGGCCTATTGTTTGGAAGCGAGGGGAATTTTGGTGTAATAACGAAGGCGATGTTAAAGATTCATCGACTACCTGAAATGAAAAAATTTGGTTCGCTGGTGTTTCCTTCCTTTGAAAACGGTGTAAAATTTCTAAAAAAATTGCGTCAAGAAGTAGGTGTTTTGCCAGCTAGTATCCGGTTGGTAAATAATAACGAATTTAGGTTTGGCCAGGCATTAAGCCCGCAGTCAAAAGGTTGGAAGAAAATCGAAAAGAAATTACAAGATTTTTTTCTATATAAAGTGAAAGGGTTCGATCCAAAAAAATGCGTTGCGTGCACAATCGCTATGGAAGGTACTAAAAGTGAAGTTGACTATCAGAGAAAGGTGATTTTTACTACGGCGAAACAATTCGGCGCAATTTCTGGTGGAGCAAAAAAAGGTGAGCGAGGGTATATGTTAACTTTCGGGATTGCATACATACGAGATTTTTTTAATCAGTTTCAGATTTTAGGTGAAACTATGGAAACTTCTGCTCCTTGGGATTGCATCCTTGATGTCACTTCTGCCGTGAGCTCACGTTTATTAAAGGAATGCTCCGAACGTAAGATCCTGGGTAGGCCATATTTAGCGTTTCGCGTAACGCAGACCTACCAGACAGGGGTATGTATTTACTTCACCATGGCCTTTTCTGGGGCTGGTCAGGAAAGACCTTCAGAGGTTTATCACGAAATAGAAAATGCTCTACGTCAGGAAATTTTAGATAATGGTGGCTCTCTTTCTCACCATCATGGAATAGGCAAGGTGAGGAAGGTATTTCTTCCTCAAATTCAGAGTGAGAATAGTATAGAAATTATTCGTAAGACTAAGAATTCGCTTGATCCTAAAAACACGTTTGCAACCGGCAATGGCGTATTTGGTGATTCTAAATGAATTCTATTTCGCGAATTGTTTTGACGGGTGCTTCCTCGGGATTGGGAGCTACTTTAGCCACTTCTTTGGCAAAAGAAGGAAGTAGGCTCGCTCTTATTGCACGGCGTGGTGAGATGTTAGCTAAAGTCGGTAGGACATGTAGAGATCTAGGGGCAGAGGTAATTGAAGAGGTTGGCGATGTTACAAAAGTTGATGATTGTCGACGAATCATGGATCAGGCTGCTACCCAATTTGGCGGTGTAGACTGTGTTATAGCAAATGCCGGTATAAGCATGTGGACTAAATTTGATGAAGTGGAAGATCCTTCGGTGTTTGCTCGTCTAATGGAAGTAAATTACTTGGGTGTTGTGCATAGTGCGTACTCGAGTATCGGATACTTGAAAGAGAGTAGAGGGCTGTTTGTTGCTATTTCTTCGGTCCAGGGAAAGGTTCCAGTGCCTCTGCATAGTGGTTATGTAGCGTCCAAGCATGCAGTACAGGGATTTTGTAATTCGTTACGAATTGAATTGCATGGAAGTGGCGTAGATGTAATGACTGTTTTACCCCATTGGTTGCGAGATACGAATCTTCGACAGAGTGCTTTGGGGTCTGACGGGCATGTGATTGGTGCTACTTCGCGTAGACATAGTAGCGAATCTGTGAGTTTAGAGGTAGCGAGCGCTGAAATTATCAAGTCGCTTAAAAAAAGACCACGTGAGTTGGTTATTCCATGGAAACTAAAGTTGTTGTCATTAGTTTTTGGATTACGCCCACAATGGGCAGAGGCCGTGATTAGACGTGTGGTAAATAAGCAAGATCTGTGATTGGCTTCCCTCTGGTATTATTACCTACATTAACCTTTTGTTAATCATGTCTTTCTGTAATTTTCGCCTATAGGAGTGTGTCAAATTGAAACAAAAATATACGGCGGCCATAATTGGTTGCGGAGATATTGCTCATCATCATGTCAGCGGATATAAGCTTGCCGGAATAGATGTTTGCGCAGTTGTTGACCCTCTGAAGGCCGCGCGAAACCAATTTTCTTCTGAATACGGAATTAAGGCTGGGTATGAATCTGCTGAAGAGCTATTTGCTTCAGAGAAACCCGACATTGTTAGTGTATGCACATGGCATTTACTTCATCCAGGACCGACAATCTGTGCCGCAGAAGCGGGTGTAGCTGGTGTTATATGTGAAAAGCCCATGGCGGTTGGTTTAGATCTGGCTGACCAAATGATTGAAGCATGCGAAAAAAGTGGAACTAAGCTGGTAATCAGCCATCAGCGAAGGTTCACACCTGGATGGGAGAAAGCTAAGGAATTGGTTTTGAGTGGGGCAATTGGAAATATTGTCCGAGTTGATTCAAAAGTCATGCAAGGGTTGCTAAATTGTGGAACGCATGCGATTGATGGCGTTCGTTTTGTTTTGGATGATCCTGATACAGAATGGGTGATGGGAGCAGTTGAAAGAAGAAGTGAACGTTTTGAAAGGGATACCCCGATCGAAGATGGTTGTATGGGATTGATTCAGATGGAAAATGGAATTCAACTCAACTTTCAGTCTGATTTAGATTCAAAAAATGCTTCACCCGGGCATTTTTTATTTCGCGGTGAACAGGGTTTAATCGAAACGACTGAGACATGGACTCGCTTGTGGAATGAGCATACAAATGGTTGGGAAGAGCAGGATCTTGGAATAGAAAAGGAAGAAATAGATGTTATTGGTGGCATGTCGAATGCACGACAGACCAAAGAATTAGTGAATTGGTTGGAAGGAGGAAGAGAGCATCGTTGCTCCGGAAGACGTGCTCGGGCCACCGTCGAGATAATGATGGCTATTCTAGAATCTGCACGTCGGAATCAGGTAATTCGCCTGCCGCTTGGTGAGACGGATTATCCGTTACAATTGATGATAGAAGAAGGGTTGCTTCCTCCAGAGGAAGAGGGTGCGTACGATATAAGGGGATTTCTCAATAGAGAAGGAGTTGATGAAGCGCGTTATGCCCAACTTCGAGCTGAGGGACTGGGACACCATCCCATAATGCGTAAATTATATGAAGAGCGCAATTCCAAAGATAAAGACGCTGATAATGGATAATGAAATATCAGATAAGGCTTCTAAAGTTCGAGTCACATCATTAAAGACAATACCTGCAGGGAACAAAGGATACGTCAAGATAGAATCTAATATGGGTGTTACGGGATGGGGAGAAATAAATAATATGGAAACGAGGGTTGCTTGTTCGTTGGGAGAATCTTTGGGTGAATTAATTGTTGGGGAAAATCCTACAAGAATAGAACATCATTGGCAGCGTTTATTTCGAGCACATCGAAATTTACGTGGAGGAGGTTTGATGGTTCATACTATTTCTGCTATTGATATGGCTCTTTGGGATTTGACTGGGAAACTCTATGGAGTCCCTGTATTTAGATTACTCGGTGGCCCAGTACGGGAAAAAATTTGGAAATATCCAAGTCCCAAAGCCATTAAGGTGAGTCCGGGGTATCCTCGTTATCATGCTGGGACTCCTTCCGATGTTCAAGAATTAGTTGAGAGAGTTAGGTCTGCGCGCGAAATTGTTGGAGTTGATGGGGCAGTTATGTTCGATGCGCACAGTATGCTGCCTCTGCCGTTGGTTAAACAGTTTGCAGGGTATCTTAAATCAGATGACTTGCTTTTTCTTGAAGAGGCTTGGGTTCCTGGAAACATAGAAGCGATGGCAAAAATAAGAGAAGTTGTTTCGGTTCCCTTGGCTACGGGTGAACGTGATAGAACAATATGGGAAGTCCGCGAATTGCTTGAGGCACAGGTGATTGATGTCTTGCAACCGGATGTGGGACATACGGGTGGTATAAGTCAAATGCGAAAAATCGCTGCTCTATGTGAAGCCCATCATGTACCGATTGCGCCGCACTGTACGATGTCCTACCTAGGATTGACTGCGAGCCTACATGTGGCTGCGACTATTCCCCTGTTTCTAATACATGAAGGATATGATACGCAGATGGTTGAAGGTGTTGCAAACAAAACTTGGTCTATCGATGAGGAAGGGTTTGTCGTTTTACCTGATGCTCCGGGTTTTGGTGTAGAAATAGATGAGCAGAAAGCTATCGCCGTGGGAAAAGATCCAAAGTATAAATTCGAATGGCCGGACCATCGTCTACGCGATGGATCTGTAGCAGATTATTGAGTATGAAAACAATATTACTAAAAAATCCAGGAGAATTTCATCTCTGTGAGACTTCAGA
Organism: Candidatus Latescibacterota bacterium; assembly: GCA_036343635.1. GTDB lineage: Bacteria > Latescibacterota > UBA2968 > UBA8231 > UBA8231. The sequence goes on from JAYYVF010000023.1 coordinate 20,984, forward strand.
GCCGGAAAAATTAAAGTCAGGTGAGGCGTTAATCCGTGTGCGAAAGATTGGCATCTGCGGTACGGATATACATGCTTATGCAGGTAGGCAGCCTTTTTTTGAATATCCTCGAATTTTAGGGCATGAACTCGGAGTCGAAGTTTTGGAAGTGGCTTCCGATGTGAAGAATATAGAGCCGGGCATGTATTGTGCTGTCGAACCGTATCTAAATTGTGGTCGTTGTAGGCCATGCCATTTGGGTAGAACGAATTGTTGCGAATCATTACAAGTACTGGGTGTTCATACGGATGGAGGAATGCGTGAAAGGATTGTCGTACCAGCAAAAAAATTACATCAATCAAATACGTTGGCTTTAGAACAGCTTGCTTTAGTTGAGACGTTAAGCATTGGAGCTCATGCTGTACAACGCGCAAGGTTAGATTCGAGTGAAAGCGTTCTTATTGTGGGTGCTGGTCCCATCGGTTTGGGTGCCTTGATTTTTGCGCAATTGGCTGGATCTCATGTTGTCATAATGGATATTAACCAGCAGCGGTTGGATTTTTGTCAGCAAAATTTTAAGGTTAATTCTACCGTTCTTGTTGGTGATACGGCGTTAGACGAAGTTAAAGATTATTGCAATGGTTTACCAGCAGCGGTATTCGACGCGACAGGGCATTTAGGAGCTATGGAATCCTCCTTCGATTTTGTAGCTAGTGCTGGCAGGTTAATATATATTGGATTTCAACGTGAGAGGGTTTCATTTCCAAATCCAGAGTTTCATAGAAGAGAAATTAGTATACATAGTAGTCGGAATTCGGTATCTGATGATTTTCGAAAAATAATTTGTTGGATGGAAGAAGGGGCAATTGATACAAAACCCTGGATTACTCACTCTTTGCAGTTTGACAATGTCGAGGAGCGATTTTCTTCTTTGAACAATCCCCAGGAAGGTGTCTTGAAGGCCATCTTGGATATGTGACTATGCCTGATTTTTTAGAAAATAAGTTTAATGCAAATGAATATGAGTTGGGTTATTTTGTCTGATACCTTGCATATAGCATCTCATTCTCGGGAATGGAAAATATGAATTGTAAACTGGAAACAATTGAATTTGAGGTTATGGTTGAAAAGAGGGCTCTTGTTGGAGAGGGTGCAATTTGGGATGAAGATAATAGACTTTTGTATTGGGTAGATATTTTAGGACATGAGGTCTATCAGTACAATCCTCAAACCGGCATGAATCGGACTGTTCCTACTCTGCAGGCTGTGGGGACAGTGGTCCTACGTAAAAAAGGTGGATTGATTGTAGCTTTACACAATGGTTTTGGTTTTATCGATTTGGAATCGGAAAAAATTATTCCGATTGGAATAGATCCGGAAAGAGAAATCACCAATAACCGCTTTAATGATGGCAAGTGCGATCCAGCTGGTCGGCTTTGGGCAGGGACTATGGCCTTCGATGGTGCTGCTGATCAGGGTGCACTTTATTGCTTAGATGTTGATGGGACTGTGACGAAAAAATTGGGGCCGGTGAGTATTTCAAATGGGATAGTGTGGACTTCAGATTCTGCAACTATGTATTTTATCGATTCTCCGCTCAATACTGTTCGTGCTTACGATTACGATATTGATACTGGGGAAATTGGAAATGAGCGAATCGTATGTCGGAACGAAGGTGACGGGATTTTTGATGGTATGGCCATCGATGCCGATGGATTGTTATGGATTGCTATATATGGGGGCTCAGCGGTAAAATGTTATGATCCACGAGACGGATCATTAAAACGTGAAATGACCATGCCGTTTACAAACGTAACTTCTTGCGCGTTTGGAGGGGAAAAAATGGATCAATTGTATGTAACTTCGGCTTCACAGAAAATGAGTAAGGGTGAGTTGGAGGAACAGCCATTGGCGGGTTCATTGATTAGGTTTGAACCGGATTGTGTCGGGGTTCCGTCGTTTAAGTACGAAGGTTAGATTGATAAAATAGTTTAATTCGTTTGATTATTTCTGCAGTCGGCTTCATACCATTCACGATCAAGTTTGAACAGGAAAGATAATCAGGCTCACGATTTTTCAGCATGTCTTGGACTTCTTTGAGACCTCCTCCCGATAAATTAGGTCGGGTATGAGAGCTTTTGGGATCCGTTTGAATTCGGTTCCATAACTCCTTTGCGGGGACCTTAATATAGATTACCAAGGCATTTTCTTTTACAGCCTGTTGATTTTTTCTACGCATTAGGGATCCGGCTCCAAATGCAATTATGGATTGAGATTGACTGCATAGGTTGATCACCACTTCAGTTTCTATTGGTCGGAATCCTGCTTCGCCGAACTTAGAATAGAATTCTGTTAAAGTTGCTGGGGCGATGCGATGTTCTATGTAGCGGTCGACGTCGTAGAAGTTGAAGCTCAATTCAGACGCTAATTTGTTTCCTATGGTTGATTTCCCAGCGGCGCGGTAACCGACTAAAATAATGTTCATTGCTCGTGTTCCGGCTGTTAATTTTATAATAAGAAATACAATATTTGTTAACTATAATCTAATTTTTGATTAAATTTTTGGAAATGCAAAAAGGAAATTTTTTGTTTCGGTATAGGATTTAGACATTACATTTTGTTTGCTTGAGAGATAAAAGTTCAGACCGTAAAAAAACAATGTTGTTTGCGGTATATTTATTGTAAAGCGAAATGGAAATTGTAAATAGAGAGGTCCAACAAATGAAAGGTATTATTCTGGCGGGGGGTAAAGGAACGCGGTTATATCCTCTGACTATTTCATTGTCGAAGCAAATACTACCAGTATTCGATAAACCTATGATATATTATCCCTTATCTGTATTGATGTTGGCTGATATTAGGGAAATACTAATTATTTCTTCGCCGGAACATATTGATCTATATCGAGAGCAATTTGGTGATGGGGCAAAGCTGGGTTTAGATATACAGTATGTCGTCCAACCTCGTCCGGAAGGTCTTGCTCAAAGCTATACGCTGGGCGCAGACTTTGTTGGAGACAAGCCTAGTGCTCTAATTTTAGGTGATAATTTTCTTTATGGACATGGTTTATCTGGCATGCTTCAGCGTGCGGGAAAAACTCAGGAAGGTGGATGCGTTTTTGCTTACTATGTTCAGGATCCAGAACGCTATGGAGTAGTAGAATTTGGTCCTGACCTCAGGGCAGTATGTATTGAGGAGAAGCCTGTTAATCCTAGATCTAATTATGCCGTTATTGGACTTTATTTTTACGATGGTGAGGCTGTTGAAATTGCCAAATCGTTAAAGCCCTCTCCCAGAGGTGAATTAGAGATTACGGATATGAATAATGTGTATCTCCAAAAGGGAAAACTAAGTGTTGAAGTCCTTGGAAGAGGTTTTGCGTGGTTAGATACCGGAACCCACGAAAGCCTTTTAGAGGCTAGCGATTTTGTGCAGACCATCGAGCATCGCCAGGGTCTCAAAGTGGGGTGCGTAGAAGAGATAGCATACCAAAAGGGTTATATAAACGATAACGAACTACTGAAGATTGCTGAAAGTGCTCCTGGAAATCCTTATTGCGATTATTTGATGGATCTAGTTAAACATCCACGCCCTATAATTGAGTAATGAATCTAAGATTTTTGATCCTTTTAAAGAGATCAAGCGTTACGAAATTCCGATGACCAGTCTTGCCACATATCCTCTTTTGGTGGGTCTAATACAGCCTTGTTTATATCTGTCTTCTTAAAATCGTATAATACGGCTTGTCTTACATTACATGTGTTGTTCGGGCTGGCCATATGAGCCAAACGGTGGTGCCAAAATACAATATCTCCGGCTTCTCCAAAGCAATCGACTGGCTGGTGACCATTGTAATATTCACAGATAAGGGAATATTCTTCGTTTCGGTCATGTTTATACTGGGACGTGAAAGCGTGATAGAATTTTTTATGACTCCCTGGCCAAACGGTAAAACTGCCACCTGTGGGCGCAACGTCGTCGATATAACCAACAACTCCTAAGTGGAAGGGATGACCGTCAACGTGGCATGTTAGTGGCGGTTTGGGATGGTTGCCGAAAGGGAGTGTACAATAAATGCCACGTATTCTATCAGGTTCTTCAACATTTCCTTTCCCAAGCATTTGTTCGGCCATGCTCCAGACCTTAGGGTCCTTGGCTAACAGTCGGATCATCCAAGGTTCGTGCCCAATTGTTCTATAGTTGATGCGGAATTTGTAAATCTCGTTTGGACGTGAACGGTCTTCTTCTCCTTGGTTAAACGGACCAACAAGACTATCTGGTTTTTTAGGAGATCTACCTTTGGGCAGAAAATGCCAAAGACGTTCACGTGCTTTGGCCATTAATACTTCGTCAAGCACATTACGTTTAATAAGATAGCCGTTTTCTTTGAAAAAACGTAGGTCGTATAAAGATAATTTCATTATTTCTCATTTTTGCAAGACATTATAACTTTCTTTAACACATCTGTCCAATTTATCTTTAAACCTTGTTAGAGGTCCTACTTGCTTAACAGGAATCTCGAATTTAGATTGTCGCCTGTCTTAAATTTAAAATAGGTTTTTGCGATGAATGAACTATTCAAACCGTACGAATGGAATCTGGCAAACCAAAAGGTGCTTGATATGCATGGGCATATAATATTGCCTGGTATTCTTGTAAAGTCTGCCATAGAAAAGTTAACAAAGTCGTTGGAGGTGATTCAGGGTATGCTTCCTGATGAATCGGAGCGTCCTCCTAATCATTTTGCAGCGGAATTTGATTCGTATTTAGCCTCACTAATCGCACATCCTGAGATGTTGGAATTGGTTTCTGCTGTTTTAGGTGAACCGTTTCGATTTGATCACTGCGTAAGTTTAAATAGATTGCCGGGAAACGGTGGTGTCCAATGGCATAGTCATGAATATGGAGAGAAAGATTGTAAGCTTGGTTTCTTGCGTATTTTTTTCTATGTCAACGGTTTTGAGATTGGCGATGGAGGTCTAAAAATAGTCTCTGGCAGCCATTTGTTTAGAGATCCAAAAATCGTAGCTGAATCTGATGCCGAACTTGAGGATGGCTGGTTGGCAGGTAAAAGGCATCCAGAAACTGGAGCTTGTTTACTAATTGAGGAGGTTTCGGCGCCGGCTGGAACGGTTGTACTTATGTGGACGCATGCCGCTCATGCTGTTACCCCTCGTCAAAAAGTGAGTGAAACTCGATGGACTGTTGTATACGCATATCGGAATCCGGGCTTACCTTCTAAGGCACGGTGGATTAGTAAAGAATTTGAAACAAGTGGTATTCCTGAGGCCAGATATTTGATGCCTTTATATTAACGAGAGGATCCGAATGAAAATATCTGAAATACGTAGCTTTTGCGTAGATCGCTATCTCCTTGTTCGTGTGTACACGGACCAAGGTATAGTAGGGAATGGAGAAGCGGGCCTTTGGGCACATCACGGAATGGTCAAAGCAGCTATAGATGAATTGGCAGAATATTTTAAAGGCAAGAATCCCTTGCGCATAGAGCATCACTATCAGGTCGTTTCCCGCCAGACACATTTTGCCGGTGCTGTCATTGGTGCTGCATTGAGTGCCATTGATGTAGCACTTTGGGATATAATGGGTAAATCGGTTGGCATGCCAGTGTATCAACTACTTGGGGGGAAAACGCGGGATAAAATCAAGGTTTTTGAGAATGTTACCGGTAATACTGAAGATGGTAGAGTGGAGGACGCTACAAAACATGTTGGGCGCGGCTATACCTCTTTGCGTATGACCCCTTTTTTTGAGGGTTTTGAAGATAAATGCGCAAGTCAGATTATAGATGAGGCTGTTAGGATGGTGGCGGTAGTTCGGGAAGCTATTGGTTATCAAATCGATCTCGGTTTAGAGATACATCGTAACCTTCGAATTGAAGAAGCCATTACACTTGCCCGAGAATTGGAGCCTTTTCGAATTTTATATTATGAAGACCCGTTAGCCCCTGAAAGTGTTGAAGCTCTAAAAATCATGACTCCCAATGTACGGCTACCCATTGCTACTGGGGAGCGTTTCTATAGCTTGCAGCAGTTTAAGGAATTAATTGACGGAAGGCTCGTAAGCTTGATTCGGCCGGATATATCTTTAGCCGGTGGATTCACCCAAGCAAAAAAAATCGCATCTGTTGCAGAAGCCGCCTTCGTGGGTGTGTTTCCTCATCTGATGGGTAGTGCAGTAAATAATTCTGCTTTTGCTCATTTTGCCGCAGTAATACCTAACTATACCCACATGGAATCTAACTTCCTGCCTTCATACTTAGAGCAAATTGTTGATGAACAGATGCCCATTGAAAAAGGTTATCGTATATTGACAGACCGTCCAGGAATTGGAATAGAAATTAATGAAGAGGTTTTAGGGGATTTCCCACAGCAAAAGGTTAAAATTAGCGGACATTTTCACGCCGATGGATCTGTGGCGCACTGATTATGAAGGTAATATTCTGAATCGTTCAATTCCAAAGCATTACGATGAATACTTATCTGGTCGGAGCGACGGCCGATCTTGGGTGAAGGGAATTCAGATAACTTGGCGAGGTCTCTGGACGGGAACATTTTTAAGTTTTTTCCTCGCTATAGGTGCTCCCTATGCAAATACAGCGATGCATGCTACTCACATGGCTTGGGATTTTAATACGCCTGGTGCTATTTTTTTATTCTTAGTTCTTATAGCTTTGTTAAATACCTTGTTTAAATGGTCCTCAACTACCTTAAATCGTGCAGTCATAATTGCAACAATTACGGCATTGCTATTCGCCGTCATGTATTCTTATAACCCAATTGATATAGCTAAGCCTGGGTGGTGGTTAGCAAACTTTCTGTTGATTTCTACCATCATAAACATATTTGCAACAATAAGGGGAAGTTCTTTAGCTTTGAATCGTTCAGATTTGGTTCTGGTTTACGTGATGTTGCTAATTGTTTCCGCTCTTTGCTCGATGGGGATGAGTCAACAATTGTTGCCTATTATATCCTCTCTTGTATATTACGCGACCCCTGAGAACAAATGGCAGCAATTATTAGGTCCGCTAATTCCTAAACAAATGATTTTGGTTAATGATGGGCAAGATAATGCTCCTTTTTTTGAGGGGCTAGGTGCTGAGGCTCAAATTCCTTGGCAAATTTGGTTGGAGCCTCTCTTTTGGTGGGCAATTTTCCTTTGTGCTCTTTACGTGACCATGATCTCTGCTGCAATAATATTGCGGCGGCAATGGGTAGAGCGTGAACGTCTGGCTTTTCCGTTAACCCAGGTTGGCATAGCTATGGTTCGCGGCGAATCAGAGAATAAGCTATTAAACACATTTTTGAAGAATAGAATAATGTGGATAGGAGCCTCACTTCCTTTAATCGTTGGATCTCTGAAAGCTTTACATAGCTATGATCCAGCTTTTCCAGTTGTACCAATGACATGGATGGTCCCGTTTGTCGGAAATCAAAATTTGCAACTGAGCCTGTTTTTCTCGATTGTAGGTTTTTCTTATTTGATAAACACTCATATTGCCGCAGGTCTTTGGTTTTTTCAACTTGTATCAAAAATCCAGTCCGAACTGTTATTGATAACTGGTATGCGATCTAAGCAAACGTTTGTTTATGGTATAGCGGATCAGCCCTATTTGGCCTATCAGGGGGGTGGCGCATTGATCACTATGGTCTTGCTTGGATTGTGGGTTGGTAGAGAGCATATAGGCGGGGTCTTTAGAAAAGCTTTTGGTTTTTCGGGAGGCATATCAGATAAAGATGAGGTAGGGTCTTATCGCTTCGCAGTTTTCAGTTTTCTTGTGGGACAAGTTGTGATGGTAGGTTGGTTGTGGTTGATGGGGACAAAATTTTGGGTTGCGGTACTATTTATTGTTGTGGCTTTAGTAATTTTTGTGGGAATCAGCCGTGTGGTTGCCGAGGCTGGTTTAGCTGCAGTTCGTTCGCCTATGATTGCGCCGGATCTTATCATGCAGGGACTAGGGACAACACTAATCGGTAAGGGAAGTGTTTTTAATTTGTCGCTAGCCTATATCTGGGCTGCAGATATTCGCATTTTTATTTTGGCGCTGATGGCAAACGGATTGAAAATTATTGAGAATATGGATCAGCGAAGTCGGAAAATGATATTAATGGGGGCCTACTGGTCTGTGATCGTGGGTGCTATCGGATCCTGCTGGATGGTTTTGCAAATGGCTTATCGTCATGGTGGCGTCAATCTTGTAGGCTGGTTTTTCATCGGAGGTCCGAATGTCGTTTACAGCACGGCATTACGTAATTTGGAACCTTCTGGTATGGCTTGGGTAGAGTTGGGATTTTTTGCTTTTGGTGGGGCCGTTATGGTTTTATTAACGTGGGCGCGTCAATATCTACTTTGGTGGCCACTCCATCCCATAGGTTTTGCTGTAGCGGGCAATCATATGATGAATAAGATATGGTTTTGCATCTTTATTGCATGGTTGATCAAAAGGATTGTGATGCGCTATGGGGGACCTGGGTTTTATTTACGGACTCAGTATTTATTTTTGGGGTTTATAGTGGGTGAAGTTCTTTGCAAGGGATTATGGATCTGTATTGATTACCTCACCGGGCATACACGGAACACAATTTTTATTTTAGGGTAACGATAGATTATAACGGAGTAACAAAGGATAGAATGGGATGTGAATAATTTTATTTTAACAATTTCGCAGATTACGTTCTATTTAGAAAACGGATATCTTCTTGTACCTGGCTTGATTCCGCATGACTTGATCATACGAGCTGAACAAGCGATGTGGGGTTGTATGGGCCTAAGTGTCTTAAAGCCAGAGGATTGGCCTGGTTCTTTTTCAGGTAGTGCTGTTTATCCCGATGAAAATTTAATAAAAGTATATACGGAGGAATTATTGAATGCTGCTTGGCAATTAAGCCAAGGTGATCTAGAAAGGTCGAATTTTGATCCGCCGGCTGTTGGATTTGCAATTAACACGTTTCCATCCGAGGAAGAATGGGCTCCTCATGGCCCTCATTTGGACCACGCGATCAAAGAGCACGGTCATAAGACGTTTCCTCAAGCGTTTCGCATAGCTTCTATGACATACCTCAATGATGTATGTCCTCATGGCGGTGGAACAATTGTTTGGCCAGAGTCCCACAAAAAGGTGGAAGCTCTTAGCCGTAGTAATCCGGATTATTATGAGATGATTTGGAAGTTAAATGAAGATTTGGGTAAAATAGATATTGGAGAATATGTTGAATTGACACCAAAGGCAGGAGACGCACTACTATACCATCCGCTATGTGTGCATTCTGGGAGTATAAACAATAGCAACAAGCCTCGTTTAGCTATGAATATGAAATGGTAGGAAATACTTATTTCTATGAAGTTTCCTATCTTAATCGAGCTATTTGTCGCTTTATGGCTTGTTCCATCTCCGGTCTTAGCAGAGCAGCCTCTTCAAAATGGTGTTTCGCCTCCATTTTCTTACCGCTATTGTGTAGCATCAGTCCTAAATTAAAATGTGCATCCGCGTAATCAGGGTTATTTTTTAATGCCAAGATCAGTTGTTCTCGGGCTTTTTCAGAATCTCCGTTTCTCATTAAAAGGATAGCAAAATTAACTCTAGCCTCAGAGTAATCCGGTTTTGTATTAATGCTGTGCAAAAAATGTGAAGTTGCTTTTTTGAACTGTCGGGTTTGCATATATAGCATTGCCAGTGTGTGTTGATATTCGGAGTTTCCGGGGTTTGTTTTGGTGAGCATTTGGTAACCGGAAATTTCTTGTTTAATCCATTTTTCTGCATAATGTCTTTTCAGTTTTAATCTGTCACTCTCATTCTTGGTTAATACCTGTAAGGTTAGGTCTCCCATCTCATCTCGGGATTGTAGCCCGTAAAAAATTTGTCTGGGTGGGATGTTGAAGTTAAACGGATTCTCAGAAGAATTGTCGTAGGTATACTCCATAAAAATTCGTGAACCTGCTTTGATTCTAACAGGTTCTTTATAGCGATAATCATCTTGCCAATTAAAATCCCATGGGTCTATATGTAGCAACCAAATTTTTTCTCCATCATTGGATGTAGCATAGACTTGCATCTTAGTAGCCAGATAATGTGCATGAGGATAAATACTTGCAATCTCTATGTCTACAGGAAGAAAAAATGTATCTCTTAGGGAATAGTTGTTGTCACCAGCTGATATATTAATGTCTTTACGCCCTAGTCTAAGCAAAGTAGGTGTGATAGTCGGGGGAGTTTCAGCAAAATAAAATCCTACTTCTACTTCAACCGGTTCGGGACGGCCGGAAGGGAGCATATGTAATTGAGCTACCAAATCTGTTTTGGGTTTTAATTTCCAGGCAAATTTGGGGGTGCGAATTGCTTGTTTGCCAGGAGTCCAACCTAAAAAATGTCCATCAGGGCCTTGAGCTTCTCCAAAGACCATGCCGTCAAAACCGATCGCTGGGTCTTGTAGGTCATGTTCCCGTGCTTTCCCGCTTCTGTCAAACATTAAAACGGCGTGGTGAATAACTTGGGAATTTTCAGAGTAGAAGTCTACGGCTTCGATATAGCGAATAGATATTGTAGGTATAGGAATTACAAAGTTTCGAAATTGATCGTAACCTTCAGCTGGTAATGTGTATGGAGTATTCATTTTAACAATCAGATCGGGTGTTCCTAATTGCCATTGATCGGCAAATGTTGGCGGTATTGGTAGTTCGTCTCCATCACCTCTGGGTGTTTGTGCTTGCGCCCATTTTTTAAGGGTTATTATCTCATCTTCCGTGAGTAGTCGTTCTCCCACAAATGCAGAATATCCTATGGAGGGTTGCCACGGTGGCATGTAACGACTAGAAGTAACCTGAGCAATTTGGTGAGCGCGATCTGCAACGTCTTCGTAAGAAATGAGTGGAAACGGTCCAGCGCCATTTGGACGATGACATGGAGTGCAATTGGCGTAAATAATTGGAGCTACGTCTCGTGTGAATGTGGGGTGATGGTTGGTTTCTTGGGTGCAGCCTATTAAAAGGGTCACACTAAATTGAAGAGAAATTAAAAATTTCATCTTCGGAGGTCTCTAATATAGCAACCAACAGCGGTTGTTCTCTTTGGGTTTGGAAATTTGTTTGATAATAAAGACCGAAGCGCATCTTCTAAGTCAGCTTTTTGAGCTTTAGGGCGTTGTTTACCAAAATCAATGTAACGGTCATTTATTCGTCCGCTATAAACAAGATTTTGTTTGTTATCAAATATTGCAGCTTGTGGTGTCACGCTAGCCTCGGATAAATGCACTAGGTCATGATATGGATCATGTAAAACGGAAGATATATTAGAAAAAAACCTTTCTGTGTGTTTTTCAATTTCTTTCTGTGTAATATCTGGCTTAACGTATACTAAATGAAAATTTATTCCCAACGAGGTGTATAGCTTGGCCAATCTTTGGATCTCAGGAGAATATCTGTTGGAAATAGGACAATCATCAGCAACAAAAATGAATGTGGTTGCGATTGCATCTGAGGGAAAGAGACTTAGCTCTTCATCTATGATGCTAGAGATTCGCAGAGGTGAGTCTGCTGAAACCCACCAATAAAGACTACCAAGAAACAGAGTTGTAAAACCAATTAAGCCTATTACGGCCCGCATAAGGAATCCTGTGTTAGTGCAATTGTAAGCTAAGTTAGTCTATCCTTATTGTGTGTCAATCACTTCGGTAAATAGTTTGAACCGACCTCCATTAGGCGTATATTGTTTTTGTTGCGTTTTGTATCAACGATTAAATAGGTGGAGTCTTTTAATAAGGACAAAAGATGGATGAGCGACCGAATATAATTTGGATATTTGGAGACCAGCACCGTGCCCAGGCTCTTGGGACTATGGGTGATGAAAATGTTATTACACCAAATATTGATTCTTTGGCTGTCGACGGTATTACTTTTGAAAATGCCGTTTCTGGTTGTCCGTTATGCTGTCCATATCGAGGATCTTTGTTATCTGGGCGTTATCCACACAGGTCTGTTCCTGGGCACCAGGTGCAATTACCTCCCGAATTGCTTACTGTAGCTCAGCCTTTCCGTGGATCTGGATACGATACTTCTTATTTTGGGAAATGGCACTTAGATGGCTTTCAGGAACGTGAAGGACGTGCGGTCTTCCATGAAATACCTCGAGAACGGCGTGGAGGATTTGATAGCTGGATGGGTTATGAAAATAATAATTCGCAATACGACACCTGGATCCATGGGCATGTACATGACGAAAAAATTGATTGCTATCGATTAAAAGGTTACGAAACAGACGCTCTGACAGATTTATTTGTAGACCGTATTGAATCTACAGCAGCAAAAGAAAAACCATTTTTTTCCGTGTTGAGCGTTCAACCTCCACATAACCCTTATGTTTCTCCCTCAAATTTTATGAGACGTTATTCTCCTGCCCAAATAAGATTACGTCCGAATGTGCCAGACGTTGAACATATAAGAGCTCGTGCCAGAAGAGAATTGGCAGGTTATTATGCAATGATAGAAAACTTAGATTGGAACGTTGGAAGAATCGTTGAGGTATTACGTAGGTTGGAAATCTACGATAATACACACATCATTTTCTTTTCTGACCATGGTGATATGCATGGTTCTCATGGCCAATTTCTTAAAACGGCTCCCTGGGAAGAAGCTATTCGAGTTCCCTGTATACTTGGAGGCGGGCGTCGTTACGAAATGAAAGCAGGAAATCGAGTAGATGCGCCGATAAATCACGTTGATATCGCTCCGACATCTCTTGGTTTATGTGGAATAGAAGTTCCAGATTGGATGCCGGGAACAGATTATTCTCATTACCGCTTAGGTACCTCAAACAAGGTAACCGAACCTGATTCGGCATTTTTACAATTAGTTATCCCAACGGGGCATGCCGATAGCATCGACCGTCCTTGGCGTGGGGTTGTGACACGTGATCGATGGAAATATGTCGTATTGGAAGGTCAGCCTTGGATGATGTTTGATCTAGATTCCGATCCATATGAATTAGTGAATCTGGTTTTCAACTCTCGCCACAGTCGTCAGCGTACGCGCTTGCATGAACGATTAGCAACCTGGGTTGATGATACCGGAGATGTCTTTGATTTACCTGTTATATAAGATTGAGTATCTAAACTTTAAAAAAATAAAATGGACAGTGGCTATGTTTACAGAAATAAGTTCTGATCAAATAGACGAATATCGACGCGATGGTGTTTTAGTAATAGAAAATTTTTTGGATGGTGATGAGCTTGCTCTGTGGCGGAAAAATGTCGAGGATGCTGTTGAACAAAGACAAGACCGTAAACTTGCAGATGGAACTATGCGGAGCGGCGACTCGTTTTACGACCGTGTTTTCACGCAGCGTATAAACTTGTGGATGGATCATGCGGGAATGCGAGATTTAATCTTAGACGAAAGAATCGGAAAATTAGCGGCTGAATTGGCAGGGATTGACGGGATACGTGTATGGCATGATCAGGCTCTGATAAAGGAGCCGTGGGCAAATCCGACGGCTTGGCATCTAGATAATCCTTACTGGTCATTTTCGTCATCTAATGCGATTTCTATTTGGATAGCTCTTGACGATGCGACACTTAGTAATGGTTGCCTTTATTTTCTTCCAGGAACACATAAGGAAGCTTCTTTTGAAAATTCTGGCATTACGCAAGAAATGGCCGATCTGTTTGGAGTATATCCCGATTGGATTAAGCGGAAACCTTTACCTGGACCGATGCGTGCGGGAGATTGCTCTTTTCATAACGGCTTAACAGCGCACGGAGCCGGCGCAAACATGACTCCCAATAGGCGGCGAGCTATGACATGTGCCTTTATGCCGGATGGCTCGAATTTTAATGGTCAAAAAAATGTTTTACCAGATAGTTATGTTGAAACGCTATCTGTTGGGGACGTATTGAGTAATGACGAGCTTAATCCATTAGTATATCGACGTAGGGAAGATTAGGGAGAATTAAGAAAATGCAAGTCGATTATCTCTTGAATGACGAGCAAATGCGTGAGTATATATGCAATGGTTATTTGGTGTTGAAACCTAATTTGTCGGATGAAATTCATGCTTCGATAGACCAGAAGTTGCAGTGGATGCTTGATGAAGATTATAACCCTGGTAACAATATTCTTCCTCGGGTACCGGAAATGAACCAAGTTCTTGAATCGCCAGAAATTCGTGGAGCTTTAAGTAGTGTACTAGGATTGGATTATGTAGTTCATCCACATAGGTTTTGTCATAGCAATTTGCCTGGGAAAATGACAGAAAGGGGTCCTGAAATCGGTGATGGATCCACGTCATTCATTGGGTGGCACCAGGACTCACATAGCCCATTGTCCAGGCCACGGCACCACTATTCTCGTTATGCCATGATTTTGTATTATCCTCAAGATACGCCCGAGACGCTGGGACCAACTCAATTAATACCGGGGACCCAATACGCTCGTGGTATTAGCGAAGAAGATCATTCACGAGGCAGGCAGTTTGGTGGGAATGCTGGAACGTGTGTTCTTGTCCATTTTGACGTTGCACATGGCGGATCTCTTAATGTTGGTTCGAGATGTCGTCACATGGTTAAGTTCGTATTTGCTCGTGTATCTGAGCCTAAAATTCCGAGTTGGAATAATGCGTCGAAAGAATGGGAGTGTCCGGAAAAAAATGAAAGTATTTATGAAGCCAACGCTCTTTGGCGACGGAATTGGGATTGGTTGCGTGGTAAATCAGTTACTGTCCAATTAGAAATCACCACTCATGATTGTAGTGATAGCATTAGTTTACTGGAAAGTAATGGGTCGATTGCAGAGCAAATGTCTGCATTAAATAGATTAGCATTGGTGGGGCCGTCGGGAGAGGCTGCGATTCCGGAGCTGGTCAAATGTTTAGACAAACATGAGTCAATACGACAAAATGCTATTTACGTACTCGCGACGTTAGGATCATCGGCTATAGACCCTTTGATCGAAAGAATAATAGGATCAAATGATGGATGGAATGAAGGAGCAGTTGTTATGGAAGACGCAGCGTATGCTCTTGGTGCTATGGGTGAAGAAGCTGTTGGTCCACTGTGTGATCTGCTGTCTCATACTGATGAATGGGTGAGGATAAATGCCCTGTTTGCTCTCGGAGAGCTTGGATCGATTGCTAACAAACCAGATGTGATAGGAAAAATTGCTGAAATTCTAGCCGGTGATGACGATCGAGTGATTAGGACCGCTTTAGATGCAATCGGTCAATGGGGTGAATCCGCTTCGAGTTTATTACTAAGTATCACCGCTGTTTACGGTAAAGCTTTAGAGGAATGGCCTGATTTAGAGCGTCGTTCATGGAGTAGTGCTGATCAGGTAAGAGTCAATGCTGCGATGGCGCTACTTCGCTTGGGCCCTAATGTGAAAGGGATGGAAGAGATATTAGAATCGTTATTGGGTGACAAATGTGGATATGTAGATGGTTTTTCGATAGAGGGCCTGTTGAGAATTCAAACAAGAAGTGCCACGCAAACTGCCATTCGTTATCTACAGGCCCACAGATGGGACGATACCCTTATTCGCAATGTACGCACTTTCTGAGTTGAATCAATAATAATGGAGAGGTAAAATGTCAGATGTTATGCGAGGTATTTTCCCAGTCTTACAAACCCCGTTAAACGAAGATGGTGAGCTGGATAAAGAGAGCATGAAAAGACAGGTTGAGTTCTGTGTTGAAGCTGGTGCGCATGGTTTAGTCTTTCCAGTATTGGGAAGTGAATTTCAATATCTTAGTGAACGGGAACGCGAGGATATGACGTCTGTGCTCGTTGATGCAGCAGATGGGCGATTACCAGTAGTTGCCGGAGTTGCTGGTCCAAGCAAAGCGATTGCTGTTGAATGTACAAATGGAGCGGTTCGAGCAGGAGCAGATGCGGTGGTGGCTCTTCCGCCTTATTTGGCGGCTCCCACGGAAGATGAAGTTCGAGACTACTATTCAGCAATCGCCGAGGTAGCTTGCCAACCGGTATTTTTGCAGCATACCTCTGGTGGACTTACAACAAAAACCATGTGTGAGATGTTTGAAAATATCGAGCATATTTCCTATTTGAAAGAAGAGCAAATGCCAAGTGCCCATCAAATTAGTTCCGTTGTTAAAAGTGTTGGCGAAGGATGTCTAGGTATTTTCGGAGGTGGACATGGTAGGTGGATGATTTCCGAATTACGAAGAGGGGCAACGGGTTTTATGCCAGCTGTTGAAGGAGTCGATATACATGTTCAAATTTGGGATGCTTTTCAATTAGGAGACGAAGCCAAAGCGCGCGAGTTATTCAATGTTTTACTACCACAAATTAACCTAATCTTGCTGCTAGGTCACTCCGTTATTAAAGAGATTTTGGTTCGTCGCGGGGTATTTTTGACCAACAAGAGGCGTTCGCCGGGATCGTTGGATTTAGACGCAGAAGATTTATTTGAATTGGACCGAATTATGGAGCAACTTAAGCCGTATTATCGAGTAAATTGGACGTGAGTGATTTATAGCAACCTCCTATATTAAGGAAAAATGATGATACCGATCGTTGATACCCACCAGCATATGTGGGATTTAAGAGAGTTTTCACTACCATGGTTAGCAGGTGTTGAAATACTTAATAAGTCTCATCATATGGCTGATTATCTCACCGCGTCTGAAGGATGCGGTATAAATAAAACGGTTTATATGGAGGTTGATGTAGAACCTTCACAACGAAGTAAAGAAGTTGATTATGTTAGTGATTTTTGTACTAGAGATGATAACCCTATGGTAGCGGCAGTAGTAAGTGGTAGTCCGGTGGAAGAGAGATTTATAGACATTGTTAAATCTTATCGCGATAATCCGTATGTGAAGGGTGTACGTCAGGTCCTTCATGTTCCAGAGATGCCACGTTCATTTTGTTTGCAGGAATCATTTCTTAATGGCATGCGTTGTCTTGGTGAAGCTGGTAAGAGCTTTGATCTGTGTATGAGGCCAAGTGAACTTGATGATGCTCTTGATATGGTTCTAAGTTGTCCAGACACTTTATTTATTCTTGACCATTGTGGGAATGCGGATCCCCAAATCGTTTCTGAACTGAGTGAACCGGACGAAAACGAGCCCTTTGCGCACAGTCGGCAGCAATGGCTTGATGACATGTCTGCACTCGGACAATGTAAAAATGTCGTATGTAAATTGTCGGGAATAATTGCTCGTGCCCCTAATGGATGGAATACGGATTTACTTGCTCCCACGGTTCGTCATTGTATTTCGAGCTTCGGTTATGATCGAGTCATTGTTGGTGGGGATTGGCCTGTTTGTAATATGGGTGCTACGCTAGGTGCTTGGATAAATTCTTTACGAGAGATTATTCAAGACTATAAGGAAACCGAACAACGGGCAATTCTAAATGAAAATGCCGTTCGTATATACCAATTGAGTTAAGATGTCTTCTAAAAACATAAATCTTGAGTGCTTATTTTATAGAGAGTTAAACAGATAAGGAAGGAATAATAAATGGCTAATGCTCGTGCCCGTCACATTCTTGTGGATAGTGAAGAGATTTGTCTAGAATTAAAACAGGAGATTGAAGGAGGAGCTGATTTTGGAGAAGTTGCTCGCAATCACTCTAGTTGTCCTTCTGGTAGTGAAGGTGGTAATCTGGGAGAATTTAGTCCAGGAATGATGGTAAAAGAATTTGATGAAGTTGTTTTTAGTGGAGAACTCAATACTGTATTGGGACCAGTTAAGACCGAGTTTGGTTACCATCTTCTGGAAGTTACAGAGAGGTCGTAGATAGGTGACATTGTTTAAACCAGATTATAACATCTACTTTGATTCATCTGACGTAGAGTCGGCCTTAAATTGCATGAACGAATATGGGTATTGTGTAATTAAACATATGATGCCTTCGAGTTGGATTGAAGAATTGAAACGCGAAATTGATGTGGTATTGGATCCTTCGGATAATCTACCCGATGCGTCAAACAGATATCATATGATGTTCGCAGAGGAAAGCGATGTTGTCTGGCGTTTACTGGATCATTCTCCCTATCTGAATTTTTTAAGATCGATTCATGGTACGGATTCTCTTTGCCTGCATCGATCTGCGGCAATTTTAAGAAGCCCGGGTGAAGGAATGGGAAACTGGCATAAGGATCATCGCGGACATATCAAACATCCAAAAACGGCAAATGATATCTTGAATCGTCTTTCGATTCCAAGCGGTTGCTGGTTCTATTTAAACGGAAGTCACCCTGATCGAAGTGGTATTGCCGTGATTGAAAAATCTCATTATATAGATTGGCCAGGTCCGGAAGGCTACCAATTTACCGCCGAAGGTTCGGGATTCCGTCGAGTTGAAGCGGAAGAGGATGTGTCTTGCAATTGGATGGATGTCCCTGGTTGTATCGCTGTAGAAGCTGATCCAGGGGATCTGATTTGCTTTGCGGCTCTAACATTTCATGCGAATATGGCAACTCATGAAAGAAGATACTCTTGTGGGTTTGGGTTTCGTTCCAAAGAAGATAAGATGGTAGCTCCATGGAAAATGCCGACAACCGCAAAGGCTCTGATCAAAAGGTTAGGCCCGAGATATAAGAACTATTTAGAGGGTTATACAGGTTACGATGGAGATTGGGGTCCGACTGCGATGTAATTTTTTTGTGTAATATGCCATTTATATATTTTTGATATGCTATTCGCAATAACTATCTAAAAATATCCCTTGCAGGTAGAAAGATATAGCTTAAGATGAACCAAAATACTTCACAGAGAGATCCCGTTATAGCTTCATGGGGAGGGGCCGATTCAGAAAGTAATCGTAATTTGGGAATGCTTATTTTTCTCATAGCATTAGGGATATTTTTTGCTGTCGGAATAGGGTGCTTTCTTCTTTACCGTTTTTTTAGTCCTGCGGCTAACAGTATGGCGCCACTCTATTTGCCACAATCTTTGTGGTTGTCTTCGGGCGTGTTGATGGTTGCGGCTTTGTTCGTTTTTCGTTGTACGAAAGCTGCTGGTCAGGAAGATTTTGTTGCTCTGGATCTTTGGCTTTGGAGAATGTGGGCTGCGGCCTGGGCATTCGTTTTGATTCAAATACCTGCATTACTAGAAATGATGAGTATACATTTTGAATATGTAAAGGATAACCAGGCCGGAACATATGGAATTAGTTTTGCGTTGATTTTACTTCATGCCTTACATGTTGTTGGAGGGCTGATACCAATAACACGTTTGGCGTGGCAAAGCCGCCGGGGCCGGTTAGGCACAAAGCATCTTAAATCTGTTTATTCTTGCGCTCATTACTGGCACTTTTTAGAAGTGGTTTGGGTTTTGCTCTTATTTACCCTGCTTTTAGCTGGATGATTTTTCCTCGATTTCTTTATAAAATAACTTTTAGAAGAAAATCCCAACCAATAATGCGTAATACTTTTGTGAAATGTCTTGGTGGTTTTTCTTCAACGTGAATATTTGTTTTCTCACTATCTGAGACTTAGTCAAGTTTTTATTTTGGCGTTTTGATTGGATAAGGTAAAGCCCAGAAGATGGGCGTAGCGATCGTCAAAGACGATTTTTGGGATTAGACGAATTAAATTATTACAATTCTAAAGAGATTTGTTCGTTGAGCTTACTATTTTCGGAGGTGGCTCTTTTGGTGGTATAGTGGAAAATTATTGCACGTCGCCAATCTGGACTATGATTTGTTTCACTGAAGTGTAACGTACATCCGTGATGAAAAATCACCGATCCAGCCGGGACAGGGCATGCTATAGATGGAGATAATTTTATTCGATTTATATTTGGAACGTGGTGAACAGGTCTTTTTGGATCTTCCTCTACTGGAAAGAGTCCATGACGATGTGATCCGGGAATGTAATGCATACACCCATTAGTCAATGTGGCGTCATCGACGGCAATCCATGCTGTTACCAGCTCATCAGGTGGATTAATGCGAAAATAACTTTGATCTTGATGGATGGGTTTTTTTTGTCCTCCGGGCGGCTTAA
>JAYYVF010000024.1:0-71802 GCA_036343635.1 Candidatus Latescibacterota bacterium
ATGAAATAAACCTTTCTGCATATAACGCAAAAAAACCTCATCATACTCAAGATCTTGAATTTTTCGATATGCCAATGTAGCACCTTTAAAACCAGTAGTCTGCGGTCCAGGATCAGTTCCGTGGCCATTAGAACAGTCTAACTGCATCATCATATTATCATAGTCAACGTCTGCTTTACCCAGCATAATGTCATTAATACGATTGCCTAATTCTTCAACTTCTCTTGAGCCACAAACCCGACCTAACGGTAAATAACCATCGCGATCAAACTGATCCCATAGTTGAGAGTTGATTTTTTCCATATTAAAAGCATTCCCATTATATTACAGTTACATTGTAAACTTAGTAATCTGTAGTATAATGAAATGACAAACCAAACCCAACCTCGACCTAACTGCCCATGGTATAGGAATAGAACGAAAAGTCTAGGGCATGGTAGATTTTTTTGTCCTCAATTAACAATCGAGTCTATAATAACTCAGAACTTTAAGGGATAGCGAAAAAATGACATTGGAAAGTTGGAAACAAAAAATACCGCTAATGTCTGCCGATCACCTCGATCAATTAACAAAACGAGTTGACCAATTACGACACAAACAGATTATATATCCGTCCAGAAAAAATGTGTTTTCCGCCTTTGAACTAACCCCATTCCAGGCCGTTAAAATTGTATTGATTGGCCAAGATCCATATCACAGTCCAAACTTAGCTCACGGACTTGCTTTTTCTGTACCCAATGGTATGAAGACACCCCCAACGCTGCGAAATATATTTCAAGAGGTATCTAACGACTTAGGTCATACATCAAAGCCTGAAACAGACCTAACACGATGGGCAATTCAAGGCGTCTTGTTGTTGAACTCCACGCTAACAGTAACACATGGTGAACCAGGATCTCATAGAAATATTGGCTGGCAAACCTTAACAGACCAAGTCGTAAAAAAATTAAGCAAGTATCACAATAACCTAGTTTTCTTACTTTGGGGCCAACACGCAAAATCGAAAGCTGACTTAATAAAAGACTTCGATCACTTAGTTCTGGAATCTGCCCATCCTTCACCCCTATCTGCTTATAGGGGCTTCATAGGGTGCAAGCATTTTTCAAAGGCAAATTCCTATCTGAAACGGTATGGTAAAACCTGTATACAGTGGTAATCACTCATAATCTACCGAATTATTTTCTTTTATTAATTGTTTTATCCAATCGGGACGTCCGCATGAAAATTCCGTTACGCCCATTTCTACTAAAACTTGAAAATGCTCTCGCAATTGCTCTATTGTTTGATCATCCTTGAAGCCACAGCGAACAGTAATACCATTAACAACAGCTTTCTCAATATATTCACGTTGCACAGCGGCCGGCCAAACGATAAAGAGCTTAGGATCTACACGCTCACAGATTTCTTCAATATTGTAAATCCCTGGTCTTATTATAAAAAAGCCCCTGTCTATTTTTGAGTTTATCTGACGTGCCTCAACTAGAGCCTCTTCGTGAAAACTCACTAGAGTACATTCGTTTTCCACTTGAGCCGATTGAACTTCCCGAATAATTTGTTCAGTTAGTCCTGTCTCCTTCTGTTCTATCAACATCCTAGCTTTCCCAGCCATAAAGTCCAATGACTCTCTAAGAGTAGGAACCGATTCTGTCCCACTGCGAAGCTTTTTCAATTCGGAAAGGTTCATTTCAGAGACCAGCCCACTTCCATCAGTCGTCCGGTCAACGGCGTCATCGTGCATAACTACTAAATGACCATCAGCAGTCCGTCTAACATCAAATTCTATCCTGTAACAATCCTGTTTAATTGCAATTTCAAACGCAGCTACGGTATTCTCTGGAGCGTAACACATCGCGCCCCTATGTGCTCCTATTTTTAACGCCTTCGAATCCATATCACACCTTCGTTCTATCTATAAATGATTTCCAATAAAAGTTCCTTAGACTAACATCAATTTCATAAAAAACCTATAAAATTCGTTCGGACTCGTTTCACTTACTGAGATCCTTTACTAGTTGCAACCTATATTCGGAAAGTCTTTTTACGAGGTGAGGATCTGAAATTCCCATATAACAGTTTATTTATATGTCCGATGGATGTAACTATAAAAACAATAGATTTCGAAATACATTTTGAATACAAGGTGATTAACTTGCCACGCACAAATTAAGTCGGTAAGTTCTGCAAATTAATTCTGTCAACACACGGATCGTACAAGGTGACATAAATGAAATACGATGTAGTTCAACTTACACGAAGAATGGTAGAATATCCGTCTGAAAGCCAGACCAGTAATATTGAAGTCACAGAGTGTATTATTCAGTGGTTGACACAACTGAAATTCAAAGTTGAGCGTATTCCATACAAAGATAAAAATGGGATAAATAAATTATCAATTGTTGCGAAGATGGGTACCGGCATTGGGGGCTTAACGCTCATGAGCCACAATGATGTAGTCCCAGCGTTGCCCTATCAATACAAACCAACAAACAAAGATGGCCGTCTTTATGGTCGTGGTTCCTGCGACATGAAAGGGCCGCTGGCGGCTACGATTTGTGCTGCCGCTCAATTCAAGGGATCTGACCTCAAAAAACCTTTGTACATTGTCGTTACCGCTGACGAGGAAATACAAGCAGTTGGGGCGAGAATGGTAACAGAGAAATCGAAATTATTTGCTGAAGCCAGTAAGGGCTATGGTATTATTTGTGAACCGACCCGGCTAAACGTCGTCTACGCCCATAAAGGATCACTTTCAATCATCGTAACATCTAAAGGACGGGCTGCTCATACCAGCACACTCAGAGGCACAAATGCAAATATACGGATGATACCTTTCTTACAGGACATGAATAAGATCTATGATCGAGTGATTAAAAGAAAACAATATCGAAATCTTGAATTCGATCCTCCACATTCCGAATGGAGCATAGGGATCAACGATCACAATATAGCAACAAATATTTCTCCCAAAATTTCAATTTGTACAATCAACTATCGTCCAATGCCCGGTGTTGACGTTGAGCCATTAATTAAAGAAACAATAGCAAGTGCAAAGAAAAATGGTTTAAAATGTGAAGTGCGACATGTTGGAGATCCAGTGTATACGCAACCTTCCTCAACTTTGGTAAAAACTGCGCTACGTATCACTGGAAAAAGAAAAGCTCGAACTGTACCATACGGGACTGATGGAATGGCTTTTGTAAAAAAAATGAAGGATTTAGTCGTAATCGGACCAGGAGACATCTCTCAAGCCCATACTGTGGACGAGTGGATTGACATCGGGCAACTTAAGCAAGGTGTTGATTTGTATGCCCGTTTTATCAATCATGTCTGTGTAAATGGTCGCTCTTAAATACTCAAAAGAGATAACTGGTATTTTTAGCCTGACGTACGCAGTGAGGCAGATTTAACAGTTTCCCAAAATCTGCTGTAAGATATTTGTTGCTCTTTGATTAAATACTTCCCGACTAAATAATTGCTCTACTCTCTTTCTTCCAGCCGCACCCATTCTTTTACTCTCTTGCTCGTTATTTAGCAATAATCTCAACTTACACGTCATATCTTCAACGTCATCTCTTTGAGCTAAAAGACCCGTTACGCCATCTTTAACAATCTCTGGAACCCCGCCATCCTTTACAGCCAAAACCGGTAACCCCATACCTCCAGCTTCACAAAACACTGCTCCCATACCTTCCCTGACACTGGGCAAAAAGAAGATTTTTGCAGCACTATAGCAGTCCAGCAGACTTTCTGAACTGGGGTCTTGTGCTCCAGTAAAAATGACTCGGTCGACACACCCGAAACGACGGGCCTGATCCTCTAATTGTAAACGCTGATTACCGTCGCCCACAATCAGGTAATAGATGTCAGGGAATTCGCTTGCCAAACTAGAGAAAGCAGACAAGGAATGGTGAATCCGTTTTTGCGTAACCAACCTAGCCACAGAAAGAACAATAGTCTTTCCACGCAATTGCGGATAGGACGAATAAAAACGTTCCTGATCGTACCGATGAATTGTAAAATTGGATGAATCGACCCTAGGTGAATGAATAAATGTCTTGGCGGGATACACATTACTCTCATGCGCCCTCCTTAGAATATATTCGCTAACGGACCCGACCGCAGAAGCCTGACGATATGCACGAGCCTGAGGAATAGACTCAATACGAGACTGGAGTCTTACGGTAACATCACTACCATGCATCGTACAAATCAAAGGTGTCTTATCCCAAAACCGAACCAATCCGGCAACACGGGCAGCCATACCATTGGTGGCCCACACACAATCTGGGTTTAGACTGACAACCATTTCTTTCAAAGCCTTACGTGCTACGATGTACTTCAGAGGAACAAAAGAAGGATAATAGACACGTTTAATACCGAAAGGAAAATCTGAGTCATATTCGGAAACTGACGGGGCGCCAGGAGCCAATACAACAACATCGAAATCCCGATCATGTAATCCTTCAGCTAACGCCATAGCGTAGTTGGCGGTTCCGATAACCATGGGAGGAAACGTCATAGAGAATAACAAAATCTTTTTTTTCATGATCAAAAAAGTATTTCGCCCTGTAAACCCGATTCAGTTCGGGCTAACTACATGACAGTGTTAAAAGAACTTAACTACCATTTATTAAACCCTCAGCAATCAAGCATTCGGCGATCTGAACAGCATTCAAGGCTGCCCCCTTTCGAAGCTGATCTCCGCTGACCCAAAGATCCAATCCGGTTCCGCCTGGCTGGGAAACATCCTGTCGAATACGTCCCACCAACACATCATCGATTCCGGAAGCCTCAATCGGCATCGGGAAATGGCTCTTGGAAGCGTCATCGACTATCTGCACTCCCGGAGCATCCGAAAGGACGTCGTAAGCTTCTTCCGAAGAAAACGGTTTGACAAACTCCAAATTAATAGATTCTGAATGAGCTCTCATCACTGGCACACGTATGGTCGTCGCAGAAATCAATATCTCTTCATCGTGAAACATTTTTTTTGTTTCACGAATCATCTTTGTCTCTTCTTCGCAATATCCATCATCACCAATATCGGAATTATGAGAGAATAGATTAAAAGCAATTTGGTGAGGGAGTTCCTTCGGATTAATCGCTTCTCCCGCTAACAATTGGCGTGTTTGTTGGTCTAATTCTTCCATAGCCCTGGCACCTGCGCCACTCACTGCCTGATAGGTTGATGCAACAATTCTTTTTATTTGACAACGTTTATATAATGGCCAAACAACAACATCCATAATTATAGTCGAACAATTAGGATTTGCGATAATACCCTTATGCCAGGATAAATCCTGCGGATTAATTTCTGGCACCACAAGAGGTACCTCTGGATCCATCCTATAGGCTGAAGTATTGTCCACCACAACAGCACCAGCAGCAACCGCATAAGGATTGAACTTTTTGCTAAGCACCCCACCAGCGGAAGCCAAAACAATGTCAATATCCTCGAACGAGTTTTCTTTTAATTCCTGAACCGCTATTTCACTACCAGCAAATTTTAAACTCTTGCCCGCAGATTTCTCAGACGCCAATAACCGCAATTCACCAACAGGAAATGAGCGCTGGGCCAATATTTCCAGCAAAACTTCTCCGACAGCACCAGTGGCACCCATCACTGCAACATTATAATCAACCATCTGCCGCAACTCTCCTATCTACTGAAGCGAGCTATTACCTCGCAAATATTCCATTAGATTGTAACCGTGTTTTACCAATCGGCCACCCATTAAGGCTGATTTCTCACTATAGCATTTAACATGATCAGGTTCAAAACCGTGTCCCCAAAACAAAAAGGGAACAGGATCTCTACTATGAGTTCGAAGCTTTATCGGCGTTGGGTGGTCTGGAGTAACAAGAAGTCTACAAGGTCCGAGATCCGCCAACCCATTTAGGAGAGGCCCTACCACCTGAGCATCAATTTCTTCTATCGCCTTTATTTTCTCCTCAATATCCCCATTATGACCAGCTTCGTCCGGTGCTTCAACATGTAGATAAACAAAATTTTCATCTTGAAGTACCCGAAGAGCATACTCGGCCTTACCTTTGTAATTCGTGTCTAAGTAACCAGTTGCTCCTGGAACATTGACTATTCTTAACCCAGCGCATCTTCCAATACCACGCACCAAATCAACGGCAGAAATTACCGCACCACAAAATCCATATTTTTCCTTAAGGGAAGGTAGACTTAGAGCTCGGCCCGATCCCCAAAGCCAGATCGCGTTAGCAGGAAGTTCACCTCTTGCGATCCTATTTATGTTGATTGGCGATTTAGCCAAAATCTGTTCCGCATCATACATTATTTGACAAACTTGCTGACTACCCTGTCCAGTTGGGAGGTGTTCCTTTATAAAACTACCCATAATATCGTGAGGAGGTACGGTTATTAAATGGTCGGGGCCGCCATCCATCACGAGTAAATGCCGATAACCTATTCCGGGGTAAATACAATATCTTGCTTCTTCTAATTGTCCCATCAATTCTTGCATAAGTTGATGAGATTCCTCGGTAGAAATGTGTCCAGCACTATAATCCACTAAAGTGTCTGCATCACGAGTTATGGTGTTTAAACGAAATGCGACGTCATCCGGTCTCAATTTAACTCCCATGCTTGCGGCTTCCAGCGGCGCTCGACCCGTATAATATTTCCGGCTGTCAAATCCGAATATTTCTAGATTTCCTACGTCACTTCCCGGGTGGCGCTCTGGAGGTATCATGTTAACGAGACCAACATTACCTTCTAAAGCCAATTGGTCTAAATTAGGAGTCCTTGCAGCTTCCAGCGGGGTCCTACCCTCCAGATCATCTAAAGGATAATCAGCAGCACCATCCGGAACCAAAACAACATATTTCACTGAAGTTCCTCTATGCGAATTACTCGAACCTCCCCATGTACAACAGAGAGATTATTTATCTCTTCAACCGATTGCCGCATTGCCATTTCTCGAGCTTCATGTGTAACAATAATTAGCGGAACATAACCGCCATCGACATCACGCTCTTTCTGCAAAACCGACGCAATACTAATGTTCCTCGCCGACAGCAAGTTTGCAATCTGTTCTAATACTCCAGGCTTATCAATGGCCTGCATACGCAAAAAGTAGCGTATTTCCATTGTATCTAAATTTGCCATCGGCAATCCTTCTTCACCAATAAGCATATCTGTTATAAAAGGACTTGCTCCGTCGGCTTTTCGTTCGGCCAGTTCAACCATATCGGCTACCACGGCACTGGCTGTCGGCATCTGGCCAGCTCCTTTTCCATAAAACACTTGATTGCCGACGGAAGATCCAACAACCTCGACAGCATTGAATTCATTATTAATGTTACCGAGGAGAGAATCAGCAGGCACCATTGCCGGATGAACACGCATTTCTACACCACTTTGAACACGTTTGGAGATAGCCAAGAGCTTGATTACGTATCCCAATTCAGTAGCATAGCTAATATCAATCGGCTCCAAGTGCTCAATACCCTCGCAAAACACTTCAGCTCCAACAGCTTGCGAGCAAAAGGCGATACGGCTTAAAATTGCCAATTTCTGTGCAGCATCACGACCACTGACGTCCATTGTTGGATCGGGCTCTGCATAGCCTATTTCTTGAGCATCTGCTAAAATTTCTGCAAATGTCCCCTCACCACGGCTCATGCGCGTAAGTATATAGTTTGTGGTACCATTCAAAATTCCATACAGAGATTCTATCCGATTAGCAACTAATCCATTTCGCAGACACTTTACAACCGGTATTCCACCAGCAACACTGGCTTCAAACATTAAATCTGCTCCACTGTCTACGGCAAGTTTATAAAGTTCCTCACCGTGTTCGGCCAAAAGCGCCTTGTTAGCCGTTACTACATTTTTCCCTCGTTCAAGAGCTCCTCGCACCCAATCATAAGCAGAAGGCGCACCAGTCAATTCTACTACCATATCGATATTCGGATGATCTAACAGTTCGGTTACATCTTCTGTCAAAATCTTTTGGTCAACACTGACCATACGATTCTTTGACTTTTCACGTATGGCGATTTTCTCTAAGGAAAACACCGCATTCTTTCGCCGTTGCAGCGAAATCGGCATGTCTTGGAGCAGCTTTACCACACCGCCACCCACGGTACCCAAACCTATAATTCCAACACCTACCGGCTTACGTGCCATATTGAGCTCTCTTTCACTCTTCCTAAGGTATAAATTGCTCGAGCGAAATTAAGTGTAAGTTACTATTTTTGCAAGCAATAGCTAATTGCATTAGAAGAGTAATTTTACCAACTTAACGTTTAGACTATTTTAACATTTTAACTGTTGTAGATATACACGGAGAAATCTAAA
Source organism: Candidatus Latescibacterota bacterium (assembly GCA_036343635.1). Classification (GTDB taxonomy): domain Bacteria; phylum Latescibacterota; class UBA2968; order UBA8231; family UBA8231. The sequence continues at coordinate 8,333 of JAYYVF010000024.1, forward strand.
TGACCTTCGACTCATTTTCTGCTTCAATCAAAGAAGAGAGTGCTCCAGACGAACTAAGCGGATCATTACTTGCGCTTTGGTATAATGCCAAAGATAACTGGGAAAAAGCCCATTCTATTGCCCAACAAATTCCTGACCCTGAAGGAGCCTGGGTCCATGCCTACCTCCACCGAGTTGAAGGCGATCTCTCGAACGCAGAATACTGGTACAAACGTGCTAATCAACCTGTTTGTCAGGACAACCTGCCTGAAGAATGGGAATCACTAGTCCGTAGTATTTTATCCTCTACGTAAAGTTGTCTCCGAAATATTTCTAACTTTCCGGAAAACAAAACCACAAATAAATATCTGGATTTAATTTTTTTTATTTGGGAATTTCATTTAATCGGGCGAGAGCCGATCTATAGTTAACGTTAGTACTATCTATGTTTGTAGCCTTTTCATAACAGTTCGCTGCCCTCTTTGGTTTGTCCAATCTTTCAAAAATCCTCCCCTTAAGAGCCCAATAATCAGACGACATAGGCTCAATTCGCAGAGCATGCTGGGTCGCTGCTAAAGCGTCATTGAATTTTCTATGCCTCAATAGAACACGCCCAATATTTGCATATGCCTCAGCAAATTCTTTGTCAATCTGAACAGCTTTACGAAACTGACGTAGGGCAGCGACGGACTCCCGCATACCTAAAAGGGCAACACCCGAGTAATTTAACAAAACGGGATCTCTCTTACCCCCAGAATTTAAAGCAAGCTCAAAGTAATCGTAAGCTACATCCCATCGTTTGTCTGAAAGAGCTGCTCCACCAATCACACGATACAAAGACATCCGATCGTAACCAGAAACCGCTACAACTTCAATCGCCCGATGCCCCCAATCCATTTGATCTAGGGTAATTAAAAACCTGTTCAACAATTCGTAATCATTAGGCCATTTAGAAGCTATTAGTTCAAATAGTTCAAAAGCTTCCTCTATCTTATTTTGAAGACACAATCCCTTAAATAACCCGAAATAGCCTTCCTTGTGATTGGAATCAGTTTGGATCGTCCCTTTAAAATAAAAAATGGCAGAATCCGGATTCCCTGCCTTTAAGTGGGCCTTGGCAATATTATGTTGAAATTCAAGACGTGGATCGCCGATTAAAAGTCTACGATATATTATTATCGCCCGTTCCGGGTCGTTTAGATGCCTATATACGGCAGCTAAATTGTTATCGGCAGGGGATAAAGATTCACTTAATATTACTGATTTTTCCAAATGATTTTTTGCCTTATTAAAATCCTCCTGGTGTAAATAGGCAGTTCCCAAATTAAAATGAGCTGTCGAAGATGTTGGGGATTTATTAATCGCGCGAAGACTCACTGCTATAGATTGCTCTATTTCACCTGCCTCAAGTAAAGATTTTCCCAAATTAACTAATGGTCGGGGCATGTCTGGGCTTTTTTGTACTGCGTCCAACCAAATAGACACTTCAGATCGCCAATCTTTATTCCGATCTATACATAATGCTATCATTACAACACATAATATCCAACCCGAATACGGACGAATACGTCTCTGACCAAACAGCATAGCTGATACGAGAGCAAAAGAAACCATAGGCATGTAAAGTCGATGTTCGTTAACCAAGATATTCAACGGAACAAACGACACCGGGATAAGCAACAGGAAATACCAACCGGTAAGTTGGGTGATTTGCCTAAAATATTTTGGTGGCCGACAAAAGGAAATAATCCAAAACAGTGATATGAGTACGGCCGATGCGCAAACCACTACCCATTCATTAGGATAATTGGAAATAGAAAAGCCGGGTTCAATACTCAAAGAATAAGGGAAAACTGTTTTTTTCAGATAAAAAACAAAGGCTTTGATCTGAGTATAAATTTGAATCCAGTAATTACGGACAGGTTGTGCTATGGCAGACTTTACAACAGAGGAACTCACTAACAAATACGCAATTCCTGGAACACTTAAAATCCACCACCTTCTGCAATTAACATATTGCCCCCCTCCTCTATACCAAGCCATGGCAATAAACGGAAGAATAATACCAGTAGCTTTACAAAACAAAGCCAACATGTTTCCAATTAACATAGTTCCAATACGTTTTTGGACCATTGCATTCAAAAATATCAAGCCAAACAACGTAACCAGGATCGATGACCGACTGCTGACATAGTTTAACGGTTCGGTCATTAACGGATGACAAACGAAAAACATTCCAGCCAAAAGCTGAGTTTGTTTAGGGATCCTCAAATAACGTGCCAAACGTAAGACCAATAAAGCATTTGATAGGTGCAATACGAGGTTCACAAGATGGTAGCCGATAGGATTATAACCATCCACCGCATAGTTCAAGGCATAAGTGCACAATAATAGCGGCCTGTACATTTCAACATCTGAGAGTGCTGAGAAGTTACCTGGATCAATAAAAAATTCTGGAATATGGCTTAATTTGCGGAGATTTTCGTTATCTACAATTGAGTGCCCATCGTCAAAATGAAAACTATTGCCAAAAATATTGTGAAACGAAATCAATCCAATTAAGACTATCAATAACTCAGCGTGCAATTTATAAATTTTCCCGATCAAGCCGACCTACTTCCGGTCCTAATTGAATCCAAGAGAGCCCGGAAATCTTCCCGATCTTTGGGTAAAAAATGTATAATAGCAGCTGACATTAGAAGAAATGAGGCAACGCCTCCAAACAAGGTTAACCATGGAATTGAGTTAGACAAAAAATCGCTGACTATGCGAGCGGTTAACGCAACAATTAGGGCTGATACGAAACGTTGCAACATAGCTCTCCACGGTAGAATTTCAATGATTTTCCAACGTAGGTGGCGACTAATGGCAAATAATAAAAAAAAGACTTGGGTGTATGTTGCTATTACCGTAGCAACGGCAGGGCCGATAAAAGCCCAGTCGGGAAAATACAACAAGAGCAATTCTACGAATGAGAAACTCAAACATAGGTTCAACGTTAGGTCCAATAAGCTCCCCCAAAACGCCCATGTTGCCTTTCCTATTCCAACAAGCAGAGGATTAAATATAGCGCAACGTATGGGTAACATCAGCAAGAAAACACCAAAAACCCATGTTGAAGCAACGTATTGCCGTGGCAAATATATAGCGATGATTAAGTCGCAAAAGACAAGTAAAAAACAACATAACGGCAAAACGAAAACGGACATGGCAGAAACAATATTTTTCCAAAGAAGTCGGATTTTTTCTAACTCTCCAGCAACAAAAAGTCGACTGAATTCTGGGACTAATACTGAAGCAATTGCACTCAACAAAAGCGCTATTGGCATTTCAATAGCACCGAAGTGGTAGTCAGCAAATGTCGAGGTCCCCAGCAACGCTAACACCACAAACCTATCTACAGATCGCGATACAGCCCCTACTATATCATTGAGGGCTATCGACCGAGTATACATCACAAATTCCCCGGCTCCTCTAAATTCAATAACTTCCCTACTATCCAAATCAGACCATAAAATCAAATAACCTGTCACAAACCGTAAGACCCCAATTACAGACATCAAACCGAAAACATGCACGGGGCTTGCCTGGCTCCACCATCCCCACAACGAAATTCCAAATAATCCGGTGGATCCAAATACAGCTAACGCTGCTTGCCACTTTGTGCGGTCACGAGCAATCAGCATTGAATCAACAGCCCCACCTGCAACCTGTACGAACAAATAGGGCAAAAAAGCAAGAAGAAAACCTTCAAACAAATGTGAATATTCTATAAGAAGATCAGATGCGTAGAGGACCTGCCAACCACCCGCGACAACAAATACTGCCATCAAACAGGCCGACACTAGTAACGTTAGCCCGGCCTGGATCATCAGCGCCTTGGAGTTCTTTCTTTTGGGATAAAAATAAAGGGTTGCCATCGGAATACCAAGTAGGAACATAGGTACTAATGCATTACTAAATAACCAGACAGTATTGAAGACACCACATACATCACGTTCCCACGTTCGCGCAGCCATGGCATACACGCCATAAATAGCCAACGTGGATGAAGCACGTCCAATCGACACCCATCCGATTCTATGCAGTAGGTTTCTGCTTATCACTGTTTAAAACTTACGCGCTCGCACAGCGACGAAAGAAGGCTTTCGCAATATTTGGTTGGCTATTTTATCCACACCGCTCCAAACCCGATGTGACCAACGAATGCTGAAGAGAGGGAATCCTATCGTTTCGAGGAATTTATTGCCGATAAAATATATTTTATCCACAGTTAACCCGACCTCGGCGCACATCTTCACCAAGGACTCCGAGTCAAAGCTATGTAAATGAGCATTACCGGGAGTAAGCCTGTTACAATGAATACACAGATGTTGAATTATATTTTCGCTATATGGAACACTAATAATTACATGTCCCCCATCTTTTATCACTCGTCGAGACTCTTGAAGAGCTATCGAAACATTCTCAACATGCTCTAAAACTTCTGATAAAATCAACGAATCAAATGTAGAATCTGCAAAAGGTAAATCATACAAGTCCCCAACCTGGAAGTGACGAACTTCCGGATATCTATCACGCGCACCTTTCACACCGGTGAGCCCTAGGTCTATAGGAAAAACATCAACATCATATTGCAAACACTGTTGAGACAACCAACCCGACCCACAACCAACATCAAGGACATGATCTCCTGGTTTAAGCTCAAGTTTCCGTACCAAGAACTCCGTGCGCCTAAACTCAGAAGCTCTCCAGTGAGGATTTAAAAGTGCTGGATCAACTATCGCCTCAGCATCCGTGGCATAATGAGATTTATAGTCGCTTAACTGGTGCTTTTTCGAACTGGTGTTAGTCAATACTTCCCACCATCTTCACCTGACGCCTTTAATAGCCAAAAACGTTTCTTGGTAAAATTACGCCGATAAAAGAAAAAAATACGAACATGTCAATCTTAAATTACATCAAAATCATGTAAATCTTCACCAGCTCGATGTGAAAGAATATCGAGAGCTGCGCACGCCCCATCGCCAGCAGAAATTATAGCCTGAATTTTTTTCATCCGAGTGCTCCAACCAACCACATAAAGTCCTTCTACCGTGGTCCGACCATAACGATCTGATAATATCCCCTCATCACCTTTGTCGATGCCGAATGCTTCGGCCAAAGGATTGCTTGGACCAGTTGCTAAGATCAGATAGTCTCCTTCATGAATAGTCCCATCTGCGTCAGTAATTCTAAACTCCCCTTCCACTCTTTCAGCAGACGTGACCTCAACGTCCATTATATTCGCACCAAATGAACGCACCTGTTCCCTACTGACTCGCTGAAATTCACTACCAGTAACCTCAGAAATACCAAGATAATTCAAAACGTTTGCCTTATGCATTAGTGTCCCATCCTGACCAAACACCTTAACGTTCATTCCCTTTTTCGAAAGAAATAAAGCGGCACTTAGGCCGGCGGGACCGTCCCCTACTATCAGCACATCATCCATATCAAATCTCCTTTTGAAAAAAAATCAACATAATTTGAGTGAATTCTATCAACACTTCCTCTTATTTAGCAAGCTCGGGTCGCCATGGCTCTATTGCTACCCCTTCCGGTCGCTCTAATAAAGCACGAGGTGGTAATTCAGAATAAGACTCGTATGTAATATTCAGATGGGGCGTCTCTAAACGTATGTTATTCTGATAACGCGATTCAAGCAACGCTTCAAGTGCTCCACTTACAAGGAGTGTTCTCTCAATCGGATATGTGGCTTCTCCAGTTAGAAATAACTGCTGCGCATTCAATCCCAGAAAACTAAAATGCGGATGCGGATCTCCTTGAAGATAAAATTCACATGATTGGATTTTACCCTCAATTCGAGCTGCATACCCCCATCCACGCAGCCATGATGGCGCTCCGTCTGGTCCATTCAACATAACCGTTGTGGCAGAAAACCCATCAACGTACTCAAGAAAAAATGCCGTCACTGACTCACAGTTCTCTTGAGCTGATCCCTCACCTTTTGGCTCTATTCGATCTAATGCAGCATCAAACAAGTCACCCGACCAACGCCCCTCATCACGGGCCTTCCAGACTTCATCTCCCTCAAGACACTGAACAGCTACAATCCCAGTTTCGCCACCAGTGCGGCGTTCCACCATACATTGCAACAATTCCAATCCATGAAATCCATACGAATCAAGATTACTGTAGGCAATGGAGATCGCCTCACTCATAGGTGTTTCCATTGAATGCTCTATCCACGGCTTTCGGTACGTCAAAGGTAAGGAGGACCCAGCCATAAAAGGGACCTTCAACTCATTAGCACGATCATACATCCATTTCGATTGTTCCCAACTCCAGGACAGATGTTTATCAGAAAATACAGGCACTGAACGTCCCGTTGTTGCAAAAACTCCACATACCTGTTCAAAAAAATATTTACGAGGGTATAAATGCTGCCCCTTTTCATTCCGAGCATAATCTCCATGCTCCCCGATAATCAAGACGCCATCAACGGCCAATTCATCCCCCCCCAAACAAAGAGCCGATCTAATACTATCGAAACGAGAGATTCCAAATTCCTCCGCTAAGCCCAACCCAACATCACTTTTATGAACCTGATCAAGAAACAAAGCCGCTACATCTACTTGCGGAGCTACAAGTCCAGAGTCCGTAGGAAATCCCTTAAGAAATTTCGTCAGAATAACATCAGCATGTGAGAATGGATAGTAGGCAGTTACGATCGCTGCTATCTTCTTTGGCTCACTCATGGTATTTTTCCAATAGGGTCAGTTCGTATTTTCAAATCCCAAAACAATGTATAGCGAAAGACCAAAACCATCAAACACTTGACCAAAAAGCAAGTTTGCAACAATTATTAGGTATGGGACAAAACGAAGACCTAAATTTAATAGCGCAATGGAAACATCAGCCAGCTCCCCTTTTAGGCCTGATGCACGCCTTTCATGATCGAGATGGTCATATTAGTGATGAAGCTATACGCAGCATTTCCGAGGGACTCCGTATTCCGTTAGCAGATTTATACTCTACTGTTACGTTTTACCATCATTTTTCTCGAAAACTTCCGGGGAAAAAATCTCCTCGTATTTGTACTGGCACAATCTGTTCGCTCAGAGGAGCACGCGATTTATTAAAACGTTTCGACAACGCTGTCGAAATGCCATGTGCTGGGCGGTGTGACACGCCAATCCCTTTAATTTTAAAAGATGATGTCTTCACTCTTTCCCCTTCGGCCCAACTGCTTGACCAACCTTCTCCAGTTCCTCTACCCAATCCTGGAGGAATTGAAGAATGTTTGTTTTCTAAGATTAGAGATCCGGATCGCAAAACTTTAGAGGGATATCAAAACACAAATGGTTACGATGCTCTCAAAGAGGTTTGGGATATGTCACCAACTGATTTAATCAAAATAGTAGAAGAAAGTGGGTTAGCCGGTCGCGGCGGAGCCGGATTTCCAACAGGTAAGAAATGGGAAGCCGTATTACTAGCTTCCGGTAACCCCAAGTCTATTGTCTGCAACGCAGATGAGGGCGAACCGGGCTGCTTCAAAGATCGTGCTCTTTTAGATTATGACGTGCACGCAGTTATTGAAGGAATGGCAATCGCAGCCCACGCGACAGGAGCTGAAATAGGATTTATTTACCTACGCTATGAATACCCAAAAACAGCTAAAACTATCGAGAATGCTTTGAATGAAGCCCGACAGGCAGGCTTTTTGGGCCGATCAGGGTTTGACGTCCATATCCGACGGGGAGGTGGAGCTTATATCTGTGGGGAAGAAGGTTCGCTACTTAACAGTTTGGAAGGCAAACACCCATATCCGCGAAACCGTCCACCATTTCCGGTTACACATGGATTTAATCAACAGCCAACCGTAGTGAATAATGTTGAGACATTAGCCGCAATCGCTCCGATAGTTCGCCATGGGCCCGATTGGTATCGAGGGCTAGGTCTGGGTGAACACAACGGAACTAAGCTTATTAGCCTGTCAGGCGATATACAATATCCGGGCAACTACGAAATACCTATTGGTCTGTCTCTTCCAACCCTCCTCAACGAATGGGCGGGTGGCCCCCTCAAGGGCAGGGCAATACAAGCCGTGACAATGGCAGGTCTGTCGGGTGGCTTTCTTGCAGGTGAGGACCTAAACGTGACCTTAGATGATCCGGCACTACAATCGTTAGGCACCTTCCTAGGAGCAGGTGGAATAATGGTTTTTGACGACCGTCGTGATATGATTGAAGTTGCTCGCGAAGCTATGAACTTTTTTGCCGACGAATCCTGCGGGAAATGCTTCCCCTGCCGAATTGGCACCCAGAGAATAAGCGAGCGCTTAGGACTAAATAACGTTAGTATTGAACCAAAAAGCTGGCTTGAGGAAGTCCAGGATTTGGGTGCCGTTATGAGGTCGACCAGTGCCTGTGGCCTGGGTACGGCAGCGCCCAATGTTAGCGATAGTCTTCTTAAATATTTTCCAGAGCAGATTGAGGCTTATCTCCGGGTTACAGCAGACAAGGAAAAAGAAACTTGACAAGAATCGGAAAGACTTGATAATGAAGAATCAATCCACACTGGAACTCGATGGTCAAACTGTCTCCTTCAATGAAGGCGAGACAATTTTTGAGTTGTCACAGCGGGGTCACACAGACATACCTACCCTGTGCTATGATCCCCGTCTTGAACCATTTGGTTCGTGCCGCCTGTGCGTTGTTGAAATAGAAGGCGTTCGAAGCCCGGTAGCATCTTGTACCACCCCTGCCCAACCGGGGATGGTTGTAAAAACAAGTACAGATGTGCTGGATAAACATCGAAAAGTCTTATTGGAGATGGTTGTCTCCGAAAACCGACAAATAGACGTCGACCCACTCAGCGGATTTGCCTCGCAAGAGTTAAGTACATTGGTCGATCGTTATCATGCACGCACAGGGCGTTTTACAGGCAAGAAATCAGGTAAACTACATGAAACTGACGAAAACCCTTTCATACTTCGAGACTACGAACAGTGTATCTCTTGTAACCGCTGTGTCCGCGTTTGTTCCGAACAAGAGGGTGATTTTGCTATTTCTGCAATGGGACGTGGTTTCTCAAAGCAGATCACAACAGAATTTAACTCAGAATTAAGAGATTCCTCTTGTACATTCTGTGGACAGTGCGTACAAACATGCCCCACGGGAGCCCTTTCCGATAAAAAAGCACTAAGAGCAATCGAGATAAAACAACCCATCGAAAAAACAAGGTCTGTCTGCCCATACTGCGGGGTCGGGTGCTCTGTGGACTTACTGACAAAAGGCAACAAACTAGTTGGGATACAACCCGCAATGGATGGTCCTGCTAATGAGGGAGCCCTATGCGTTAAAGGACAGTTTGCATTCGATTTTGTCCACCACCCCGACCGCCTTCAAACACCTTTAATAAGAGGTGAAGATGGTGAACTGCACGAAACCGATTGGGATACTGCCTTAGATAAGGCTGCAGACGGGTTCCGCAAAGCAAACCAGATACACGGTCGACACTCTATCTATGGTGTAGCTTCTGGACGAACGCCATCAGAAGCTGACTATTGCATGCAGAAATTCATCAGAAGAGGATACGGAACCCACTATATAGACAACTGTAGCCGTGCCTGACACGCCCCGACGGTTGCCGGTCTGGCAGCCACAATCGGTCGGGGAGCCATGTCCAATCCATTAAAAGACATGGAGAAGCCTGATCTGATTTTTTGTATAGGTACAAATATGACGGAATGTCACCCGGTCGCTGCAACTCGGCTAAAAAAAGCAATAAGCCGGGGCGCCAAAATGATCGTAGCTGATCCCAGATCCATAGAATTATCAAAACTCGCCGAATTATACCTTCCTCTGCGAGTCGGGTCAGACGTAGCTCTTCTTTTGGGTATGGCACATATTATTGAACGAGAAGGCCTTATCGACCATAAGTTCATTGAGTCTCGAACTTCCGAATCCGAAGCATTTATAAACCATATTCGTCTATTTACTCCTGAATGGGCGGAACAAATTACCGGCGTTCCTGCTTTAGACATTGAACAAGCAGCACTGATGTACGGTAGTGCAGAAAAAGCCGCTATTTACTACACCCTAGGCATTACGGAACATATTTGCGGCGTAGACAACGTCCAAAGCCTGTGCAATCTGGCTCTCATGACGGGTAACCTTGGGCGCGAAGGAGTGGGAATTAATCCCATGCGTGGCCAGAATAATATTCAAGGGGCTGGTGATGCTGGTGCCGTGCCCTCAAATTATCCCGGCTTCCAACCTGTTGAAACACCTGAAAATCAGGAAAAATTTGAAAAACTATATGGTCGAGAAATGGACGCGGAAAAGGGAATTACCAAGGTCCGCGCACTCGATGAATCTGGAAAAAGTATTTTTGCAATGCTAATTGATGGCGAAAACACTTTGGTTTCAGATCCTGATCGATCCCACTGTGAAAAAGCACTAAAAAATTTAGATCATTTAGTAGTTATCGACATCTTTCTAACGGAGACCGCAGAGCTTGCAGACGTCGTCCTCCCCGCTACTGCATGGGCCGAAACCGACGGCGTATGTACAAATACCGAACGGCGAGTACAACGTTTACGACAAGCAGTAAATCCTCCAGGCCTAGCAAAACCTGACTGGTGGATAATTTCACAAATCGCCCGGAGGCTTGGCTTTGATGGATTTGAATATAACTCTGCCAAAGAAATATTTGAAGAACTTTGTGGGCTTTCGCCAATATACGCTGGACTAGACTGGGATAGAATAGAAACAGGTAAATACCAGTGGCCCGTTCATGATCGCAATCATTCGGGAACACCCATCTTGCATCAAGGGGAATTTAAAAATGGTCGTGGCATCTTTAAAGTTGTTGGATATAGGGATCCAGCAGAAACGACCTGTGAATCTTTCCCTATCTGGCTAACAACAGGTCGGAGACTACAAGCCTACCACACGAGAACACAAACTGGCAGAGCCCAAGGCCTCGAATATCTTCTTGATGAAGAGAGGCTCGAAGTTCACCCCGCTGATGTCGAATCCCTAGGCCTAACTGATGGTGATTGGTGCCGGATTTTTAGTGCACGCGGCCAAGTGGATGTTAGGGTTAAGAAAACGACACGGTCTCCTCAGGGAACGGTTTTTGCCAGTTTCAGTTTTAACGATGTGCCAATAAATATCCTTACGGGTTCAGGATACGACCCGATAACAGATACAGCCGAATTAAAAGTCTGCCCCGTTCGAATAGAAGCAATAACTGAGTGCTCACCATAAACCGGAAGCGAACATGTTCCTATGAAAAACGGTGAATACCTTCAAAACCTCTTTGGATGTACTGGTCGCAAAGCAGTCGTAACCGGCGCATCGTCCGGATTAGGCGTTGAAATCTCTCGTGCACTTGTGCACGCAGGAGCACAAGTAATTGGCGTGGCACGCAGAAAAGAACAATTAGAGGTGCTAAGAGAAGAATTAACTAATACAGACGGTGATTTTATTGCCTGCGTAGCAGATCTGAGCAGTGAGTCCGGAATAGATCAGGTAATTAGCGATGTAAATAACATAGGCGGATGTGACATCGCCGTTGCAAATGCAGGAACCGCCGACCGACAACTTTTAAATAACACCAATAGATCCGACTTTGACCGACTCATCGAACTAAACGTCACCGCGCAATGGCAGTTGGCTAAGGCACTTTTCCCGATGCTATCCATTGGAAATAATGGACGTTTCATTCAGATAGCTTCCATATATTCCCTCGGGGCCTCAGTTATAGATGGACTCGGGGCTTACACCATATCAAAACATGCCCTATTAGGCCTAACACGATCTCTGTCGGTAGAATGGGCCCAACATGGCATAACTGTCAACGCAATTGCCCCAGGATATTTCCCGACTGAGATGACCGAATCCCTACTATCTCACGAGAAGACTTCGAGTCATCTACTCCAATTTACTCCAATGAAACGTTTTGGAGACCCCACTGAGTTAGCTCCAGCTGTCCTATTTCTCGCATCGCTAAAAAGTAGCTACGTAACAGGGTCTGTCATTCCTATAGACGGCGGATGGTCAGCCTGGTAATCACAATACTTTTTGGGGCCATTACAAACCAACTTTACCAATCTATTTTTTTGCACGCCTTAGGGCTTTCTTGAACTCAGCCTCAATTTCTCTACGAGCAACTATAGCATCTTTCCAAACATCAGGGAAACAGTCAAGAGCGTAGCCCGACCCCTTCGGACCTAACTCAACTACTGCCCACAATTCCGTTGGGCGACGTTGACCACGAATCCAAGTTTCAAGAGCATGGCGCAAAAAATTATCGCGCCATGCAATAAAATCTTTGTCTAATTTTCGATTTCCTGAGGTTATTGGAGTCTGACAATGACTACCCGTAAACGTTCGAAAATGGATCATTTCGCTCGAGGATAAAAGGTCGGGCCGAAATTCAGCAATGCGTGGCCAGAATGTCTCTGGTCTCAATTGTTTAATAATGGCCGGATGAGAATGGTCAAAATTCATACGCAATTTCTCTCCATACCTTTTCTCATATTGGGCAGCCAAACCAAGCGCCTTTTCCGGAGTTTCAGTAACTGTATCACGATGCCACTCAATTGCTGGCTTAACCCTATATTTCTTCCCCGCCGTCATCACGGCACGAGCAACACTAACAGCTTTTGGAATTGGTGTATCGTGATCGCACAATTGAACGTTAATGTGCTTGGCTCCGGCAACTTTAAATTGGCGCATTTTTTCGTCGGCTTCAGCTGTAGATCCCACGTCAACGCCACCAACCAACTGCATTCCATATTTAGCACACGCTTCAGCAATCTCCGGTTGGGCCCCAGCGCTAAACCCACTAAAACCAGCATCTTTTGCTGCTTTTACTTTTCGATTAATCGACCATTCTTTTTCTTGAGTTGGGTAATTTGTAAGCGTCCAAGCAGCAGCACACAGATGAATTTTAGGTGATTTACTTGATTTAGCCTTGGCCATAATTTTCTCCTTTAGTCAATGACAAATAATAAATCTCTTCGATGATAATCAGCTATAAAACAATACGTTCATTACCCGCGTAAATGTTGAAAGTCGGGGGTCTCAAAAATCCAACAAGCCCCATATTGAGTGACTTTGCTAAATCAACTGCCAAACTAGATGGACCAGATACCGCTGCAACAAATTCAATCCCTACTGAAGCAGCTTTTTGGATTATTTCAAAGCTTGTTCGACCGCTTACCAACATTAAGCTTTCCTTCGGAACATTCTGGCCCTTCAGAGCATATGAACCAACTAACTTGTCAACCGCGTTATGGCGACCAACATCTTCTCGCAATCTGAGCAGAGTGCCATGACAATCAAATAATGCCGCGGCATGAAGCGAACCAGTCTTTGAAAATACAGCTTGTTCCGAACGCATTAGCTCAGGCAAACCGCAAAGAATATCCCCATCTACAAGTAAAGAAAGGCCTAATTTTTCAATACGCGTATTGATCGACTCTATGCTTGCTTTTCCACAAACTCCGCAACTGGAAGATGCATAAAAATTTCTCTTGAATTTTTGTTGATCAATCTCGACACCTTCACTTAAACAAACATCCACAACGTTCTGCCGATTCGGTTCCTCAGCTTTGTCACAATAGGAAATAGTCCCTATTTGACCAATCGAATCAATCATACCCTCCGTCACAATAAAACCGGCCGCCAATTCAAAATCAGACCCCGGAGTACGCATAATCACCGCAATGGGAACACCATTTATTCTAACTTCGATTGGCTCTTCAATTGACACAGGGTCTTCACATGAAGTGACCTTACCATTTGCCCATTTCAAGATCGACCGTCGGTCTCGGCTCGTGGAAATAGCACCCAATACCTGCACTACATTGGTCCCACACGTTCAGATCCGCAATCCAAAGCCAACATAGAAGCGTCAAAACTACGGCGTAGCAAATCAAGTTTCAAAGGTTGGGCTTCGTACTCAGACCACATATTTTCAAATTCTTCTGGATCTTCTTGTAGATCATATAGCTCACCAATACCATGGCCATGATAAACAACAAGCTTATACCGTTCATCACGAAACATCGTAGCAAAACTACTATCAGGCTCATCAAGCGCATCATAGTACTCGCACCGCACGTGATTCCGGTGTCTATTTAATGGTTTTTCTCCACATAGCATTGGCAGCAACGAATGACCCTGCATTCTATCTGGCACATCTATCCCTGCCAAATCTAGAATCGTCGGGGCTTTGTCAACCAATTCAACTAAAGCATCGCTTTGGGACCCCGTTAAAAATTTCTCAGGCCAAGAAATAATCAGAGGCACGCGAACTAGACCTTCGTAAAACCTGCATCCCTTTTGAATAAGTCCGTGATCACCTAACATTTCACCATGGTCAGACGTAAAAATAATTACCGTATTATCACGAACCCCATCACTTTCTAAGGCTGCTATGATATTCCCCACTTGGTCATCGATCAATTTTATCATCGCATAATAGGCCGCCTGCAGCTCTTTCCCGTCTGCCGAACGGCCTCGATCGGGATGTTGGGGATCACGAATATCTAACTCATGAGGACGCCTTACCTTTGATTGAAAATCAATCCTTTCCAGTGCGGTTTGTTGACTGAGATCACTGTCTCTGAATAACGGACCGGGCATTTTCTGCGGGTCAAATTTTTTACGATAACGGGATGGTGGATTAAAGGGAGGATGTGGATCGTAAATATTAACACTTGCCATCCAAGGTCCGGTCCGTTGTTTCCGAATGAACTCAATAGTTTTCTCGGCACACCACGTAGTTTGATGCAACTCAGATGGAACGCCGTCAGGACTTTTAATAAGATCACCAAGCACAAACCCTTTTTTACGGACCCAATCCGCATAACCATGACCTTCCGGCCAATCGTCACGGGGCGCATGACTATACTCCCAGAAACTATACCCGTCATCTGTACGAGGCTCTATTCTTCCGTAAGCACTTGCTAAATGCAATTTACCAATCAGCCCACAATCATATCCCGCATCTGCTAAATATTTTGTAACAAGCGTTTGGTTCTCAGGGAACGTACTATTTCCGTTTCTAGTAGAATGAACGCTGCTCGGATACATTCCAGTGAGAAAAGACGCACGACTAGGGGTACATATAGGCGATTGACAAAACGCATGCGTAAATACAACTCCATCCGCAACCAATTGATCTATATTGGGAGTATCCACATAATTATTACCTAATGCTCCGATTGTGTCATAACGTTGTTGGTCAGTACAAATCCAAAGAATATTGGGCTTTTCAATCATCCTCTCGCAAATTCCTCGGCGCGTTGCTCTCGCCATAATAGTTGTTGGGGCGTTGATTCATGGGGTTTAAAAGACCGAGCAACTTCTTCGAGAGAAACACCAATCACGTCAATATTATCCAAGTCTGCTACTCCCAATCCTACTGATTGTGCATAATTCAGTAAACCCATCTCCATAGGTTCAAATCCCATGGCTTTACAAATTACGGCATCAGAAGAAAACACATCTGCCGACGCAACTGCAATTCCCAAAGGAACAATATCCGTGCCTCCTGGACCATTCCCCTGCAATCCGACAGTTCCATCGATAATACCAATGTCTGCCTTAAGATACTTGGAGACACGAATCAAATTCGCGTTCAATATTCTAGCTTCATCAGGCAAGATTCTTTCTGCATGGGAAGGGAAACCATGCATCCATATGCGGTCATCTCGATGTAAGGTTCCCATAATCAGGTTTTTTTGAGCAAGCGTAACCACACAAACATCATGTGTTTTTGCCACTGCTATGGAGATGGTGCACGGACACTCTAAAACAACCTTTGGCATACGAACGGACCGTTCACCGTCGTCCACAGCCGTAATAATGGAAGTTTCTACCCAATTCGTTTCTAGATTCAGATCGACGAGCCGGATCGAAATTCCAAATTCATTTTCCAACTCCCTATACCCAAAATTTGTAAAGGCCTCTCCCGAATAGGCCTCATTACCTCCCTCTGCAATTATAACCTCATCCGGTGGATTTTCTACGCTCTTAAGAAAATCGATTGTTCCACGAATACTATTAACATGCGTCGAAGCCAACTGATTCTTACTTGTAAGAAAATTAGGTTTTAGAAGAACCTGGTCCCGAATTTTATTCTCTATATCACTCCTCACATAATCCAAAGAGGCAAAAACGCTTTCCCTTCGCGACTCTTTTTTTGCCAAACCAACGCGACTTATTTTTTCGACCATCAACGCCTCTCCCGGAGAAAAATCAAAGTCTATCTACTTTTCAATCTAAACAACAGCGTGCAACTAAACAAAAATGGAAACAAAATTAAGAAGAACGTGAATACATCTAACGGAGCACTGAGTCTATATTCGTAAGGAAAAAGCTAATCTGAAAATACATAACAAAAAAAGGAAAATTAAATAAACATCACAGGTTGAACTCAGTATTGTATATATCAGGAAATCTTGATATATTAATAAGCTTGTGGTTTTTTCAGCATTACCAACGGAACTAATTGTTTATGAATTTTGTCGAAGCCATCCAAGAAGGAACGTTACTTTGTGACGGAGCAATCGGATCGTTACTCTTTGAGCGAACTGGGCGCCTTTCTGAACACAACCACAACTACGAAAGTTTCAACATAGATCGCCCGGAAATTGTTACGGGAATACATCTTGAATACCTCCAAGCAGGCGCTCAAGTCTTAACGACAAATACATTTTCATGTAACCTTGCACACCTTTCTACGCACAATCAATCTCATCGATTAGAAGAGATCAATCGGGCGGGCGTCCTGCGGGCTAAAGATGCTATACAACTTTTCGGTGCGCAACATAATAAGGGGCAAAAAGTATTTATTGCAGGATCTATAGGTCCGACACCGAACGTGAATGAATCTCCGGAAGAAGCTCGCACTGTTTATACTCCCCAGATTTTAGCATTGGTAAACGGCGGGGCAGATGCAATTCTATTAGAAACATTCACTTCATTACAGCATGTTCGCACAGTGCTCGAAATAATAAACCAAATCAAATGTCCCCCACCCGCAATAGTGCATATGTCTCTTCGAAAAAAAAGCAATGGCGACTGGAGTCAAGATCCCATTCATCTTGTTAATGAAACGGCTAAACTTGGCGCGTGTGTAGTAGGAGTCAACTGCTGTTCACCTTCTGAAGCAAATTCCTTCTTAGAAACTACGAACCAAATTGACAGCGTAATAAAAAATAAAATACATCTATCTGTGATGCCTAATGGAGGGGATTTCAAGCGAATCGGACACCGTTATCTAACGGGAGTTAATCCTGAGTTCATGGGTAAATTCGCACGACAAGCTGTAATTAAAGGTACCAGGCTAGTCGGAGGTTGTTGCGATGTTCACCCTGAACATATCCATGAGATGCAGAATTATTTACGTGCAAATGACACGTCAAGAATTTTCCTAACAAAACCGCATGATCCAAAAACAGAAGCAATCTCGGATAGTCTTAGGTCTAAAAACGGTGCCTTTTCGAAAAAAATAATAAGTAATGAATTTGCCGTAAGCGTCGAACTACTACCATCTCGGGGAACGGGAGGAATTAAGTCGCGCTTAAACTTCATTAAATCTTTGGTTGATTCTGGTTTGGCCGATGCCATAGATCTCACAGATGGATCACGCGGGATATCTTTAATGGCACCTACCGATTTCATTCAAGTCATAAGGCGGCGACTAAATTGGAATAGCAACGACCAAATCGAACTTATTCCTCATTTTACTATGCGCGATTTAAATAGTCTGGCTATACAAAGTAGACTTATTGGGATGTGGGCAAACGACGTTCATAATGTGTTGTTGATATCCGGTGATCCACCTAAAATGTCTCCCACCTATCCGCGTTCAAGTGCCGTTTTCGACCTAGATTCAACGAGCGTAATACACTACGTAAAAAATAATCTCAACATGGGTATTGATTTTGGAGGTCACAAACTAGGCACACACAAAAACCCACGTACGAAATTCACTGTCGGTAGTGGGTTTGAACCTGAAGCGGCCGACATTCAAAAAGAACTTGAAAAGCTTGAACGCAAAATAGACGCCGGCGTCGACTATATTATGACGCAACCGACATTTAACCAAACTGTAACAGAAACACTTCAGGCCTTTCGAAATCAATCTTCGTTTTTAATTGGCGTAATCGTATTAAACGGCCTGGAACATGCAAAAAGAATGGCCGCGGTTCCTGGTGTGGTAATCCCAGACAACGTTCTCTCTAAGATAGCACGCTACGATAATATAGAGGATCAAAAGGAGGCTGGAGCCGAAATAGCATCTAAACAGATCCGGTGGGCACGCGAGGAAGGTTGGTCTGGTACATATCTTATGTCCCCGGCCTCGCACGATAAGATAATACAAGTTTTAAGTAATGGGATCGGTTAATTACATCCAGACTATTTCATTCGTTGATTATATCCGAATAATTTGAGCGGACCCATTCCAAAGCTTGCGTTCGAGTAAATAATTTTTCACCAAGTTGAGCATCCTCAATATTCAAAAGGATACTCCCTATTTCTGGACCTGGACGAATACCCAATTCAATTAGATCGCTACCTGATAAAATTCGAGCAGGCCGTAACTCTTGTTGACTAAGAGATTCTAATTGATCCGCGCAAAAATCATATATATCTAACCTACCCGAACCACCCAAACAATCTACGCGATGCAGTTCTAACAACTCGTCAAAATAACTCTGACGAAACAATCGGCGCCGTGTACTTTCTCTCATCTCCCGAACATTAAATAATTGCATGTGTTTACCAACCAAATTAACTATCCGATTTCTACGACTATTTGACATCCGCAGTCGTTTGCAAATCTTTACGGCCATTTTTGCCCCAACTGCATCATGACCGATAAAACGTATTCGATCTGTGCGTTTTCTTGTCGACTTTTTCCCTATATCATGCAATAATGCAGCCCATGCCAGTTCAGGAGAAGGGTTTTGCAATAAACTCATAACCTTTAACGTGTGATTCCAAACATCTCCTTCCGGATGAAATTCTAACGGCTGATCAACCCCCCTGAGTTCCGCTACTTCCGGAAGCAAAACATTCATCAAACCGGTTTCCATCAAGACTTTGAGTGCTTGGGAATTCTGGGATAACCTAAAAATAGACGTTAATTCATCTTCTATGCGTTCGGCACTGACGCAAACTATCTCTTGCGCACAATCTTTGACAGCTCGCAATGTAGCAGAATCCCAATTTAGGGTAAATTTTGAAGCGAACCGTACCGCACGCAGTAACCTCAAAGGATCTTCATTAAATCTATTTTCTGGGATACCAATACAGCGTAATGTACGCCCATCCACATCCTTACAGCCGTCGACAAAATCTATTAATTCAGTTTTAATAGGATCATAAAATAAACCATTTATGGTAAAATCACGACGAAGAGCATCTTGTCTAGGAGACGCTACTTCAACATACGCAGGGTGTCGATTGTCCCTATAAGGGCCGTCGCTACGAAAGCTGGTAACATCGTAAGACCCTTGAGACAAAATCACGACACAGCTACCAAACTTTTCTCCTACCGACAACGTGCGTTGAAAGATTGAGGAAACTTGTTCGGGTGAAGCATCGGTTGCTATATCCCAATCTTTCGGCTTTACCCCCAACAGCACATCACGAACACACCCTCCTGCCAAGAGGGCTGAATAACCAGCACCATGCAAACTTTTAATGACTCGCAACGCCCCTATGTCAATATTTTTCAACGGACCTTAAAATTTGTAATAGAACTAACGGTGTTTTCTACACCTGTGTTTTGAGTGCTGGCAATTACTTTCCAGTAATAAATCGCACCGGATTCTAATTCCATACGTTGGTTTTTCGAGAGCAGACGCCCCACAAATGCTACGGTCGTGTCAGGAGTAAGTTCTATTTCAGAGATCTCTCCACTCGTTGGAGAAGTCGTTACTACAACCCTGTATCCTGTTGCCTTTGGAACAGAATTCCAACGAAAAACTACTGGAGTCTCTATCAGAGCCCCTTCAATTGGACTCACCAGCGACGGGAGATTCAAAGGAGAATCACTTGCGACAGAGCTCATTGGGCTTTCCTTAGCTCCCCTATCAACAGCAGTGATCGCATAAAAATAGGTTTCCCCTACTTCAACGGTTTGATCAACATATCTAGCATCAACTACCTCCACCAATAAATTTTTCGCAGTAGGATTAACCTGTTCAACCTGACTACGATAGACACGGTACCCGACAAGGTCAGCTTCTGAATTTTCATCCCAATCCAATGAAATATCCAATTTACCTATCAGAGGGATATTATGAGCAACAGCGCGCAACTTAAGTGGAGATTCAGGTGTTCGGTTATTAAAAGGTTGGCCACTCACGGTATTTGACCACTCGCCGAACCGTCCAAATTTGTCAACAGCCGCCACCCGATAGGAATACTCCGTCGTATACTCCAAGCCTCTATCAGTAAATTCAGTTCCCGAAATAGAATCTGAAATAGGTGTTGCATCTTCTCCATCCTCAGAAGATCTAAACACTTTATATAGCAAGTCGTAATCTGACGATACGGCCGACCATAACAGGCGAACTTCTCCATCACCTATAGATTCTAAGCGTAATATTGGAGCTTCCAGAAGAGAAACCTCGTGCGAATCAATAGGGCTTTTTTTATCGTCTCCACAGCCAACGTTTAAAATACAAACAATAAGAAATACAATCTGGCTCTTCATAAATACACCTCCCATATCCCGAAGTTAGAAAGAACCTATCAATATTTGCAAGTGTTAGGTTGTGTTTAGGTTACGAGTATCAAAGATAGGGGATATTATATGCACAAAACTTAGGATAAATGTTATACATCTAAATCATCTCAATCTTATCAAAACCTATGATCTTAAATATTGATGGCCTCATCAAAAGCTGCACCAGCTGCTTCCATCACCATCTCAGAAAGCGTAGGATGCGCATGTACCGTCCACATTAATTCTTCGTAAGTAGCTTCCATATTAATTGCTAATGCCACCTCAGCAATTAGCTCTGTTGCACCATTTCCGATGATCGTTCCACCTAAAAGTTCCCCATATTCAGCTTCAAAAATCAACTTAACAAAACCATCCGTGCTACCGCTTGCCTGTGCCCTACCGCTAGCTTCAAATGGGAAACGGCCGATTTTCACCTTGACACCTTGATTCAATGCATCAGCTTCGCTTAGGCCCGTGCTTGCAATTTGTGGTTGTGAATAGACACAACTCGGGATATTTCTGCGATTGATCGGAGACCTTTCCCGACCGACAATAAATTCTACAGCTGCAATCCCCTCGGCTACAGCGGCATGCGCCAATTGAGGAGCCCCAGCAACATCTCCTATGGCCCATATACCAACCACTGAAGTCTGTTGCCTTTCATTGACTTGTATCGTATCACCATTCTTACGAACACCCAGGGCCTCTAAACCGAGCCCGTTACTAAGTCCCTCGACCCCGACAGCCATCAAAATCTTTTCCGCAGATAATGTTTTTTCTTGCTCTCTCGAGCTATATGTTAGACGAGCACTATCACCCATTAATTCCACTCCTTTTACACTAACACCAGTTTTTATTTCAATTCCTTTTTTGTTAAATAGGTCCTCCAAGAGATTAGCTACTTCAGGATCTTCCCGCGGAAGAAGGTGATTCTCCGATTCTAAAAGAGTAACAGCACAACCGAAAGCATTAAAAAAATAGGCGAATTCGACCCCAATAGCTCCTCCACCAATTATCACCATTGATTTTGGACATGAAGTCAATTCCATTGCATTACGACTAGATAAGACTAACTCTCCATCGATATCAATACCTGGTACTGAACGAGGTTTGCTTCCCGTCGAAATGATAATGTGTTCGGATTGAATATCACCCGACTTCTCACCTTCACAATCAACCACCTCAACGTGACCTAACGGCGAAATTCGTCCTAATCCGTTTCTAATTTCGACTCCATTTTTTTTCATTAGATAATCGATGCCAGTGGACAATTTTACGGCCACTTCGCGCGAGTTAGCCATAACCTTCCCCCAATCAAAACTCGCCCCATCGACACGAATTCCCCTAGATTCTACTTCTCCAAGCAATTGCCAGATCTCAGCATTTCCTAAAAGAGCTTTAGTTGGTATACAACCCCAATTAAGGCATATACCCCCAAGTTTCTCTTTTTCCACCAGTATAACACGTAACCCCAACTGACGTGCCCTAATCGCCGCTGAATATCCACCAGGTCCTCCGCCCAAAACAACTACATCGTAGTCTTTGTCGGCCACGGTTCCTCCAGATCAATGAAATTGACAAGTCTCTTCGAAAACATAATTTAGCCAGTAATAATAAAGAGGCAATTAATTAAACAACTCTAAACAAACAGCAAATAATTTTGAAAAAAATTCATATCTATACAGATGGCGCCTGTTCAGGCAACCCTGGTCCAGGCGGATGGGCTGCGCGAATACTGTTTCCAGACGGCCTAATAAAGGAAATTGGAGGGGCAACACAGGAAACTACGAATAATAGAATGGAACTTCTTGCCGCCATAGAGGCATTAAAATTAGTTAACAATATGAAATGTCCCGACCCTATCACTGTAGTTACTGACAGTGAATATGTACTAAAAGGCATTACAGACTGGATTGTAGGTTGGAAACGTAGAGGTTGGAAAACTGCAGCTAAAAAACCCGTAATTAATCAAGATCTATGGATTATTTTAGATGAATTAAACACTGTCCAAGTAAACTGGGAATATACCCGCGGACATGCAGGTGACCCCAACAATGAGCGATGTGATCAAATCGCTCAATCTCTTTCGCGAGGCGAACAAGTAGATTTAGAGAACTATTAAATATCGCTTATAGGAATCAATGCAAAATTTAGACGAAAAATAAATGGCATTCCGACCCGTAAAGCTATGGCCAGTTTAGTCTCATAATCGTTGCGCAATAACCGACGATCGTCAACCAATTGATCAATCTGTATTTTTACTTCAGACAAATCTAGTATAGACTCGACTAAACCGCCAATAATTTAAACCTCTAATTCTTAAATAATCCTAAATATTTTCAAGCTTCCCAAACTACTCATTTAGGCTTAACTGTTTCGACCAATTTTTGCCCTCGTCGGAAGAAAAGCGAGAAAAATTAATCCACTCCTCAACGCTACCATCAGCTACTTGATTCAAGTTCTCTACAGGAATCTCAGCTATGATTCTACCCACCGTACCATTACCATCTGGAAGATTAGATTCAACCCTCACCGCGTCCACATCAATATTATCTCCGACCCAATCCCACACTGCATACGCCAATTTACACTGACGCGCCACCAATCGGTCTAAACCTATATTTCCAACTCGAAATCGAATTCTAAGTAAACGTAAATCGCTATCTATATTTAGACCATAAAACTTACCCAAATCCTCATTAACCAATCTCCTTACGCGGGGAAGGGCCTCTATTAACGGATCGACAGGAGCTGCAATCTTTTTGTCGAGTTTGATTTCCGTTACTTCCTCTACAAATCCTTCAAGTGATGGACCCCACATCCAACCTTCAACACGCACTCGAACCCAGTTCCCTTCCTGTGCAATTAATTCTACTTCACCACCCTCTATCATAGTTCCAATTTTCGGACCATTAGGCTCTCGCCGAAGATTCTCAACATTACTCTCAACACGCATTTTCCCTGTGCGCATGACCAACTGACTCCAAACCGCTATACTACCAATTACAATACTACTGAATAAACAAAAGATTACATGTTTATATATCTTTTTCATTATAAATTGAACCCGTTAATAGAGGATTTACGCGACAACACCTATTATTTAAAAAAATGCAATACAAAAATAATTTAGGAAACAAACCGCTTGACTCCAATCGCTGATTTTTTGTAAATACGGTAAAGCCACACATTTTGCTCGTCTAACGGATTTTACCGAGGTCACGCACTATATTCAGTTTCTTTCTTTTTGGATAACCAATGATACCTGCCAAAGAAAATCAGGGATTTACAGAATTCATACCCAATCTGATACATGAAATGCCGGGAATTAATGAACTTCATCCAGAAGAGGCTGCCAGATGGCTATTTTTGGATCGTTTTATCTCCATCGACAAACTTTCAAAGATGCTGGGCGTCAACCCAGAAGCGTTTCATAATGATAGTATCCAGAAAGATTTGAAAATTTTCATGGATAGAATTTTCTCTACGCCTCGAGTTTCTAAACTGATTAGAAAGGGTGCTATCGCCAAGCTACAGATGTTATTTTCCTCAAGCGTTTTGTTGTTTCGTAATAGTTACCTTGCAGATAACAACGAAGCTCATCAACCATGTAATATTGCCAATCTTAGAGACCGATTCCCAGCATATTTTTATGCCCCCCGAGAATCCCCAAACTGGTACGAAAAAGAGCCATTTTACACCGAGGACATCTGCATTCCACGTTGGGTTTTGGTAGAATTAAACTTTCTCAATTGCATCTTAATTAACTCACAACAGGCAAAATATCTTTACTCTAAACGCAAAACATTTCCTCTAAATTCTGTAAAACAAAAATCTGTAATCGAAGAAATTTATGATCGCATAACAATCCAAGAAATACTAGGAGAAGAGTTACTCGATAGTAACTGCAACGTTCTAACAAGCACACGATATAGGAAAAATTCTAAAACTATATTCCATGTTTACGTAGTGCAGAAAGAGTCAAAAATCGGTTTCCAACGTAGCCATAAAAAACCTACCTTTCGAAAAAAGAGACCCTACTGGCCTGGATTTTTCCCCTCTGTCGAATTTTGAACATGAATTTTGGTAATAGTTCTTTCTTTGCGATAAACACCAAAAATAATGATAAAGCAAAGAAAAAGATCTAACCCGCATAGGTGGGGAAATAACCGTAACCTCTCAGATCGATTTTCCTTCCTTTACTTCCCCATTCAACACCTAATTCGGAAAACAAAGCACTTTCGTGATATGCCTGAACAACTATTTCTGTCATACCATCAAAAACAAACTCCCCATGAATATTTTGGCGAATTCCGGATTTTGGCAATGCTACGACTTCTGTCGATTCAAAACTTCCACTAGCACATAAAACCTGCGCACGAGTTTTTTCCAATGGAACGCATAACCGGCTTGTTCCAACTATGTGGGAAACAACGTTCTGTAGCACTTGTGGTTCAATCGCCGAAACATCCCACTTTTCCGAAAAACCATTTTGCAACTCAATTGAAACCTCCCCACTGTAACTCAATTTTGCCCTTCCTAATTCACCTTCAAAGACATGTTCTGGATCAAATTTGCGGTCACCACAGTGAGTAAAAGAAAAAAACAACTCTGTTTCTTCCTCTGTATCGACACGGAAGACTGCTGTATCTGGAGACGAGATAGGATTCGCTCTGTACAATTCAGCTCGAACAAAGGTAGGATTTAATACACCGCGAACTTCATTCGATCCTAAAAACAAGGCAATATTTACCGAATGAGAAAAAGCATTATTATGAGGGCTATCTAAGATCCACGTATCGTCAACAGATAATTTTCCAGCCCAATTATTTCGCTTGTAATAATCTGAATTACGGGGCCAAGAGCCAAACGTACGGACTCGCTTTATTTTGCCCAATTTCCCTGAAACAATAAAGTCTTTTAAACGAAGATAGTCAGGATTGTAAGCATGTTGAAAACCAACTGCACAGAAACAATTGCTAGCATTTTCGGCCATCAACATGGCATTAAAATCTTGAATACAACCAGCTGCAGGTTTCTCAACAAGCACATTGCAACCAGCTTCCAAAGCTGAAATCGCCATTGTCCGGTGAAGCGGAATACCAATCGGCAAACAAACGAGATCTAAATCCTGACGCATCTCCCCAAGCATTTCCCGCAAACTTGGGAAAATAGCTACATTATTTTCCCTTAAGCGTGTCAACTCTTTGGTATAAATTAGTTGATCTGTCGGAATCGCTACCTGAGCAATCTGTATACCCATCTGAGCTTTTTCGACTGCATCAATATAGGATTTGTGAGTTAGGGCGAACCCTCCCATTCCAACTAATCCTATCCTTGGTAGCTCCATTGTCCCTACTTCCTTTATGCAGGATTAAAATCAAAGTGATGAATCGATTTTGCTTTATCGTGTTCATATACTGTAAATTCAGGAAGTTTAGACGCCTTTGCACAGTCAATAACTTCGACAGAAGTCTTTGCCCCTGTCAGAGTAGAAGTAACATTTAAATTATCTAAAACCCAACGCAACGCAGCCTGAGGCATACTCTCTATCGGATCCCGAACTAAGAATGATAAATCCCTTACCCGTTGGACTCTCGAAATTATTTCTTCTCGACTGTACCGCGCGTTTAACGTTCCAGGAGGGAAAATCGTATCTTCCTTAATTTTTCCTGACAAAAATCCATTAGCTAAGGACTCTCGGGCCACTATTCCAATATCTGTTTCCCCAAGTTCACAAATCAGATCCGTGGACTGCCGAAATAGCAGACTATAAACAACCTGTATTACATCTATTTTCCCTTCTTCAGACCACTCCCGAGCCATTGATGCTGTCTGATCAAACATCGAAATAGAATGTCCTACATACCGTATACTCCCGGCCTTTTTTAATCTATCCAGCTCTCCCCAAATATCATCTTGAATTTCACTTTCAGAAAAAGGCGAGTGAAAGAAAAGAATATCCAAATAATCAGTGCCAAGACGTTTGAGACTTTCCTCCACGGATGCCCGGGCATATTTAGCACAAAAATTAGCCCGGTTCCCATCAGTTGGTTTTCTCCCGAATTTACTAGATATTATCATCTCTTGTCGGCAGCCTTTAAGACCATCACCAAGTAAAGTCTCTGCAACGCCATCATTCTTCTCGTCTCCATAGAGAGGAGCAGTATCAAAGAAATTTATTCCCTGATCTATTGCCGTTGTGATAGTATTTAATGCATCGCTTTTCCCCACTCGGCCATACACTAAAGAATTGAATGCCCAGGTCCCCAACCCTATTTCACTAACCTGCAACTCGGTCCTCCCCAATTTTCTATATTCCATACATATTGACCTTCAGCATTGAACTCCTATGAATCACAACCTATTTTAGTAATGCAAATATACGACGAAAATCAGCTACGTCACTGGGACCTAAGATGCAAGAGCAAGATCCGCAGATTAACAACCTTTCTGGAGTTACACTACGTTCGCTAATAACCGGTACGCTAATGGCTTTTGCTATAAGCGTAGGCGCACCGTATGGTAACACGGTCCTTCGTGGATCATATATGGCACTTGATTTCAGTACGGCTGGAGCAATTTTTTTATTTTTTATTCTGGTTTTCTTGATTCACACACTACTTGGTTTGATTCATCCTCGTCTTTCATTCCGACGTGATGAATTAGCCGTTATTTATATAATGGCCATTGTAAGCTGTTCAATTCCAACAATGGGGCTAACAGAATATCTGTTACCCATAATAAGTGGAGCCATTTATTACGCCACACCTGAGAATGAGTGGGAGCAATTAATACACCCATACATCGAAAATTGGATAGTACCTCAGGACAGCGAGTCAATAAAATATTTTTACGAAGGCCTACCTCGAAATCATGCTTTACCTTGGCGTGCTTGGCTTCGACCATTAGCTGCCTGGATTCCCCTCATATTTGCAATTTATTTTTCAATGATTTGTATCAGCGTCATGCTCCGACGTCAATGGATAGTAAGGGAACGTTTAGCTTTCCCTTTGGTCCAGGTTCCTTTGTCAATGATAGAAGACGGACCCAAGCATTCTCCGCTAAAACCCTTTTTTAAAAACACGCTAATGTGGGTTGGCTTCGCGATTCCCTTTATTATTGGATCAATGCGTGCATTACACAATTACTACAACTTTATTCCAACGGTCAATTTAGCTACAAGTATTCCGCTTTTCCGCAACACAACAGCCCTTCAAGTAGCTCTATCGTTTCCAATGCTAGGTTTCTCTTATTTCATCAACTTGGAAATAGCTTTTAGTATTTGGTTTTTTAACCTTCTCGCCCGTTTAGAAGAAGGGATATTTGGAATTATTGGTTTTTCAAGCACCCAAAAACTATGCTACGCCGGTGGATTTCCAGTTTTAGCACACCAAGGAATGGGTGCGATGTTGGTATTGGCCGTTGTCGGTTTATGGACCGCACGCCAACACCTT
The DNA here is from genome assembly GCA_036343635.1 of Candidatus Latescibacterota bacterium. Classification (GTDB taxonomy): domain Bacteria; phylum Latescibacterota; class UBA2968; order UBA8231; family UBA8231. The sequence goes on from JAYYVF010000024.1 coordinate 36,538, forward strand.
AGAGATGTTTGGTTCAAAGCATTCAACAACGATAGTAATATTGATGATTCAGACGAAATGTTGTCGTACCGCGCATGTGTGATAGGATTAATAATTAGTGTGGGTTTTATAGCCGTATGGCTGTGGCTGGCTGGAATGTCGTGGTGGGTATTACCAATTTACCTCAGTGCAATGTATCTATTATTCATTGCCGTAACTCGGGTTGTTGCTGAAGGAGGAATAGCTGCCGCAAGAGCACCGCTAATTGCCTCTGATTTTGTAACTTCCGGCGTTGGAACACAACTCCTAAGCCCTCAAACTATGACTGCTCTGGGATTTACTTTCGTATGGGCAGCTGATATTCGAACCTTTGTACTTGCCTCCTGTTCTAATGGATTAAAATTGGCGGAAGAAACTTTAGGTGCGAATAAACGAAAACTACTTTGGGCAATGTTGTTAGCAATTGTGATATCGATGGTTTCGTCCATAGTAACAGTGCTCTATTTAAGTTATACCTATGGTGGCATCAATCTCAATGGTTGGTTTTTTGGGCCTACCGGTGGGGCAAGTTATCCATTCAGGTTTATTAGTGACCATCTGAACAACCCACAAGGTCCTAATTTCACGGGTTGGATCTCAACTCTTTCTGGTGGAACTTTAATGGGACTACTTATCTTTGCCCGCCAGCATATTCTATGGTGGCCGCTACATCCACTTGGCTTCGCTGTTAGTACCATTTCTATGACCAATTATATATCATTCAGCGTATTTTTAGCCTGGCTTATCAAAAGTGTAATTTTACGCTACGGAGGCCCCACATTGTTCAAAAGTGCCCGACCCTTCTTTTTAGGAATGATTTTAGGCCAATTTGCTGTAGCAGGATTGTGGTTAATTATTGACTACTTCACTGGAATGACTGATAACAATATTTATTGGGTTATAACCCCTCCCCAATCTCCAACAATAATTGGATAACAATTTCTTTGCACACAGTGAATTTATCAGTCACGAAAAAGTAACAAGTGAACCTAGCTAATAGGCAAAACAAAGCCACTTGTTCCGATAAAAAGAAGATGGAATTTTGACGAATACTCCGCACTGAATTATTATCAAGCTTAGCTTTGATTTAAATAATCATTAAAACCATTATTCATAATACACATAAATCTTCCTAAGGTGAACCATGATCAAATTTAAGAAGAAAAAAATTGAGCTTATATTGGAAGAACGAAAAGGTGAAATAAACCTTACGACGTATCAGCACATAAAAAAGACGGTCGACCAGGGAACGGACGGTATTGATCCCTATACATTGTCAAATATCTGCCGTGATCTTGACTGCCTACCTACAGATATTGTTGAATACGTTTAACTTCATTGTCTCCATCTTCCAATAGATAGAATAAATTTCCTAGCTTATTCTATCTATTTAGATTAGACCGGAAATAACGTATACATTTAAAGAATTTATTCTCCTGCTAATTTTGGCTTTGTTTTCCGATTCGGCGGACGTGCATTAGGCGGCTCTAATATGAAACGCTGACTATCTGTAAGACCTTCAAAGTCTTGTTCATCAAAATATCTCGGCGACCACGAGATAGGGTTGGGGCTATATTTGAAAAATATTGTCCGACGTTCGCCCGAGCCGGTCCAAGGTAATGCCCCGTGTGTTAATGCTTCTGTAAAAATCACGGCTGTTCCAGCCAAACCAGTGATTCGAGAGACGCATGAATGCAAGTTTTCGTCCATATCTTTCCAATCACCTGGAAAACCTAAATTACTTTTGTGCGAACCGGGGACACAACCGAACCCACCGTCCTCAGGCCCGACATCAGCCAAATTATATGCTACAACCGTTAACCCATTATACATTTTCCCACCATGAAATTGATAAAACTGACACGGATCAAAGGGTGTTCCACCACCATGCAGTCTAGCTCCTATTGGACTATTTCCACTACGAATCAGGTCTGCATAAATATGATCAAGGCGAAATTGTTGGCCAAGAATCACTTCTAAATATGGAGTAATGGAGGGGTTATCAATCAGATCTATAAAAGGCTGTCCCCATTCAAGTAATTGTCCAAACCGACGGGAAGTTTCATTAATATCACATTCATCTTCAATATGTTGATCCCAAACATCATTTAACGCTCGAATTTGACGATCACCTAGGACTCCATCAATCGAAAGATAGCCTCTCAAATCAAATAGATATTTCTCTTCTTCATTCATTCTTAATTCCCTTACAAAAGCATTATTAAAAGATGTAAAATCAACATCATAGCATTCTACAGCTACATACAAAATACCGGCGAGTTGTTTACAGAGAAATCCTCGCATACATTCTTTGAACATTCATGCCACACTAACCATAATTCATCCACTACTTTAATCAAAAAAATTATTATTACCGATAGTAAGAGAGAAGAAATATCATATGAATTCTCACCCCCCAACAAATTTAATTTTAATCCGCCCAGAATTAATTACATTTCACCGGAATGTTTTAAAATGCATTTAGGTACCCATATAATAATGGATTTCTTTGGATGCAATAGTGTAAAACTAAATGACATACGATTTGTTGAAAAAGAGCTTACTGTAGCGGCTACAAAAGCAGGTGCGCATGTCTTGGGAAAACAATTCCACTGTTTTTCTCCTCATGGCGTAACTGGCATACTCAGCCTTCAGGAAAGCCATTTATCTATTCACACGTGGCCAGAATACGAATTTGCCGCTGCTGATTTTTTTAGCTGCGGCGATATTAAATCAGAAATAGCCTATGAATTACTTTCAAGCTCATTCTCAGCCAGGGAAAGCAAGATAAAAAAAATATATCGCGGCACAACTAATTAGCGATTTACGGTTACCCAAATGAATAGGTTACTACCGTTCATTTTGTAATATTTGCGACAAAATGTTTTCCAGTTGTTTCTCTTTTATTATAACAACCCGCTGCATTCGAAGTAGTTCGTCCATATGACTTCCTGTTTTCTTTATCCTCAACCGCAAAAAACCGTGGACGCTGTCTAATGTGGTTTCGAAACCGGCCCTCTTTAGTGATCTAATCGTATTTTTCCGTTCTTCACGTCTTTCACCGAGTTTTGCTTTGCGGCTCAAATTTGGCTTTTTAACTCTTGGACGTTCTGGGGGATCTGCCTGTCTTCCAGTTATCCAACCTATTCTTTCAGATCTGTAATTCATCCGAATGAGATGTTTTTCAATTTTAATTATTTTCCTTTGGATCTCTTTACCGATATGATCAAGCAAGGCTATCTTTAAACGAATGTCATCTGGACCATCTTCTCCTTCAACGGAAATATCATCATAAAACCTTAGGTCTCCGTAATTAAAACAATTACCCAATGAATCGCGTTTGTTTCGAATCGTAGCAAACAAAACATCTACTCCGGGGTCTATGCTTCCATCCTCACGTAATGAATCTTCCATCAATTGTAATAAAACACCAATTTCTACGTCATGTGCCTTACACAATTTCCCCTTAAGACTATCCTCAATGGATTTAAATTCCTTCAATCGACCATCTATTCGATCAAGCCTGTTCCCCACGGGCAAGGCTGTCAATTTTTCCGTTACTAAATCGTCTAGGTATAGGTCGCCACTCTCTTTCAAACTATCTATTCGTGTTGCCAAACTTCTCGAATGTTCATAAACACTACGACGAACCAACAAAAGTGAATCAATAGCTAATTCGGTTTGTCTTAACTTAGAGTATAAATCTACAATGTCATTCGATTTTAATTGTGCATCAACATTCGAAAACGCCAAAATTTCCAACAATATTAATGATACAATTATCTTAGTCATTCTAAACCATATTTTTCCAATTTATAGTAAAGTGCCGTTGTCTTTACACCTAATTGTTTAGCAGCACTTTTCTTGTTCCCACCACTCTCGTTCATGGCACTTATAATCAGATCTCGTTCAATTTTGTCCAGACGATTTTTCAAAGATTCTCCACTAAAATTAGGAAATTCGTTTTCGTCACGTTTTTCGATATGTAATTCTTGCTGGTCAATTTCATCCTCCTCTGCCATCACCAAACTTCGTTCAATAACATTTTCCAATTCACGTACGTTGCCAGGCCAAGAATATTCTCTCAAAGATGTTAGAGCCTTCTGACTGAATTTTTTGAGAGGCAAATTCATTTCCGAACATTTTTTCTCTATAAAATGATCAACCAATAGCGGAATATCTTCTGCGCGTTCACGCAACGGTGGAATAGATAACGGAATGACTTCCAATCGATAATACAGATCTTCACGGAAATCACCTTGGTTTACCATTTTCCTCAACGCTCGATTCGTCGCCGCAACTACGCGTACATTAACATCGAGTGTCTGTTCTCCACCCACCCGATCAAATTGTCGTTCCTGTAAAACACGTAATAGTTTTACTTGAATATCTGTGGGCACATCCCCAATTTCATCCAGAAAAATAGTACCTCCTTCAGCTAACTCAAATTTACCTTTTCGTTGACTGACTGCACCCGTGAAAGAACCTTTCTCATGCCCAAACAACTCACTTTCTACCAAATCTTTTGGCAGAGCTCCGCAATTTACTTTTATAAAAGGCATTTTACTTCGTTCGCTCTGGTAATGAACAGCACGCGCTACCAGTTCTTTTCCCGTGCCGCTTTCACCATAAATCAACACTGACGAATCACTGATTGCTATCTTAGAAACTGATTCCATCAATTTGGTAATAACATCAGAACAGCCAATTATTTCTCCAAAATTGTACCGTTTACTAATTTCATTTCTTAAATATTTATTTTCATCATCAAGACGCTTATTGGCTAAGCGAGCCCGCCTAAATTCTAGTACTTTACCGATTTTAAGCCGAAAAGCATCATGCGGGAAGGGCTTGGAAATGAAATCAACCGCCCCTAATTTCATGGCCTCGACAGCTATGTCAACAGAACCATACGCGGTCATTACAACAACATCTTTTTCCGACCAACGTTCTTTAATCTCACTAAGTACCTGTAAGCCATCCATTTCGTTCATACGGAAATCGGTCACAATCAACTCAAAATCTTTACTCTCTAAAGCAGTTATTCCTTCCGCACCACTACTGACCGCAATACTTTCGTGACCCATTCTGTTCAACATCAGAACCAACCCACTAGCAAGTGTTTCATTATCATCAATAATCAATATTCGGCTCATTTATATCCGATTCCTTACAAAAATCACGATCCTCGTAACACAAAAGGGAAATACAGTCGAAAGGCACTCCCATCTGGACCTGAACGATGGAGAGTCAGGTACCCTCCATTCTCTTGAACCAATTTAGACACAATAGCCAAACCCAACCCCGAGCCACTTGCGCGCGTAGTGAAAAATGGTTGGAAAATCTTGTTTCTCATATCTTCTGAAATCCCATCACCAGTGTCACTTACTTCAATCAAAACCTGTTCGCCTAATTTGCGTCCCTCTATCCGCAAGCAGCCTCCTTGGGACATGGCTTGCGTGCCATTTTTTATTAGATTGAACAACGCTCTTTTTATTTGTTCACGGTCCACCCAAACCACTGTTTTCGGTGAGATATCAATTTGAACCTCAATGCCAGTTTTTTCTAGGTCTGGCGACAAGAGAAACGTAGCATCACGAGCTAATCCCAACAAAGATACATACTCAAAATCAGGGGAGGAAGGTCTAGCAAAGCTTAAAAATTCTGAAATTACATCATCTAACTTCCTTACTTCTTGAATAACCTTTTGAATATGATGTTTACGATCATCGTTGTCGGGTAAATCATCAGCTATAAGACCCGCATATATTTCAATTCCACCTAAGGGGTTCCGAATTTCGTGAGCAACGCCACCCAACATCTGGCGTAATTGATTATCTCGATCCAACAAACCTCGGCGCATTTCATCCAAAGACTCAGCTAAATAACCTAACTCATCATTTCCCAAATTTGGCACGGTACGGTCCAAATCACCTTTACCTATTTGACCCGCAGCGTAGACTAATTTTTGTATCGGCCGTGTTAAAGTAAGGGCCATAATCCAGGCCACAATTACAGTTAGAAAGACACCAATCACTAAAAATAATGCCACTGATCTCCTAAAGACATGGATGGAATCAACAAATCCAGCACCAATATCAATCCCCACTATGGCTACAACTTCACTCCCTTTTTTCACAGGTGCATAACCAGTCATATACGGTATATCATTGTCTGAATAAAAAAGAATTGAACAAGTCGATTCACCGCTTAACGCTAACTCAACTTCACGAAGATCTCGGATCCTTGAATGATGTATCTGTTGACCAATTAAAGTTCCATCCGTGTCAATCAAATTTCCAAAAAATCGGTTAAAAACATAAATCCTGCTTGCACCTGTGACTAGTTTAGCATATTCTAAACGACTCTTAAGCCCCAGATAATAACCCGAATTTTCCCATCCATCGTTAGCCTTCAATCTCACTACATCGTGACCGACTCCAGAGGCAACCAACTGTGCAATGGCTTTAAGCTTCACATTCATTTGGGATTCTAAACTAATACGAGCTAATTTAACAAGAACACCACCTAAAAAAAACGTTAAACACAGAACTAAAACGACAAAACTAACGATGAGTCTCCTTCCTATACGCGCACGCAAAATAGGTGATACTCTGGAAAATAGTTTTGATATTCCCATTAAATCGTGTTCTCTGAGGCAAAGATCCCGCCTAATTAGAATAGGACAAGATTTGGAATCAACTTATAGTGTATTGACTCTCGAAAAAGACAAATGTTTCTACCTTTTTTTCTTGTCCGTCTTTAAAATAAAAATGAACAATCAAGAAAAAGTTTAAGAATAAAGCAGTATAAGTATATTTTTTTCTTGATTCAAATTAGATATTGATTATAATACAAGTTACAATAAACACAGTATCTTATAAAAAATGCCTTCGCATTATGGATCTGATTGATCCTGGGTTTTGCCTCAAATAGAGGCGTTGGCATTAGTCTCCGTAAAACGAGGGGTTTTCGTGGCTACCGTAACAAAAAAAGATCTTGCCCGTGCCGTGGCTGATTCGATTGGATGTAAGAATAATTTAACACTAGAAATGGTCGACAGCCTTTTCGAGGCCATGCGCGACTCATTGATAGAAGGCAACCGTATAGAGATCAGAGGATTTGGAGTCCTTGAGGTAAAAAACACAAAGCCTAAGCCTGCTGCCCGTAACCCACGCACAGGGGAGATTGTCTATGTTCCCGCTCGTCGAAAAACACATTTTAAACCTGGAAAACAATTAAAAGAAGCATTGCATGGCATAAATTCACAAGCTTCGGCTGAGAAAAATAGTCATATCTCTCCACCTATATCAGACCGACAAAGTAACTAGCTGATCTAATCAATAACTAAAAATTTTCGAATAAACGAGTTTATGCCACATCAACTTTGATAGATCTGATCTTTAACGATTTAGTGGGCATTGTGTGCACTGCTGACTTACGATCTTTTGTTGTTCCCCATTGTAAAACACAATGTCAACTATTCAACCATGCGTCCGAACAATTCACTCTGGACAGGAACTTCTAATACATCATCAATATTTTCTCTCTCTAAAGCTTGATCAATAATATTAAAACTATTAATTACTGCTTGAGTCGTTCTATCAACTATTTCGTAATTGTGACTTAGATTTAAAAATATTCCTCCACTCAAAAGAAATCCTTGCCGAGCATTTTCCTGGGTAAAAAGAGTCTCTATTTTCTTTAGTAAAATAGGATCTTTTATATCAAAATAAATCTTTGGAAATGCAGACGTCCCGCCACATCTAACACTAACATTTGAAACAGATGCAGCCTCATTGATTCGACTTTTAAAATATGACCCCACTTCTACAAAGTAATTCGCAGCCTCCCTCCTTTGTAACTCTTTGAGGGTTGCTATACCCGCAATGACACCAATGTTATCGTCCCAATATGCACTTGAAATAAATAGTTTTTCAGCCAAAGCCATACAATCTCGCTGCCCGACAACAGCACCTAAAGCATACCCGTTAGATAATGCTTTGGCGAAAGTAGTCATGTCGGGCGTTACGCCAGTATACTCTTGTGCGCCCCCCAAAGCTATGCGAAACCCAGTAGAAACTTCATCAAAAATCAGAACAACATTGTGACGATCAGCCAATTGACGAACTCCTTGCAAATAGCCAGGTGGCGGATCTTCGCTTCGCATTGGCTCCATAATTATACAAGCAATTTGATCAGAGTTTTCTTCTAGTAGGTTAGATAAGACCTCGATATTCCCATAAGAAAAAGGTTTTACAGTTCCGACAAGGGATCGTGGTACTCCCAGCGGCTCAATCCCATTAAACAGATGTTCTGATAACTTCTCTCCCTCGAGATTGGCAGCGAGGTACCAATCATGCCAACCATGGTAACCACAAAATAGAACTTTGTCTCGACCTGTATAAGCACGAGCAATTCTAACAGCGATCGCACATGCTTCACCGCCTCCCTTACAAAAACGAACCATCTCAGCACTAGGGATAACACGCCTTAGCTCCTCGGCCAAGTGCACTGCCCCTTCCTCTAGAATACTGTATATGGCTCCTCTGCCAATCTGATCTTTCACTGCTGCATCAACTACAGGATCACAATAACCCAAAATAATTGGTCCATACCCACTATGCCAGTCTACATATTCATTGCCATCTAAGTCCCAAATACGGCAATCCTTCCCATGATGCGCATATATGGGACTGACCCCTAACGCCGCCCGAGAAGGACGGCGACTAATCAGCTGTGCTATACCGGGAATAACTTGTTTAGCACGACTATAAACTTCCCAAGATCTTTTAATTCGCTCATTGCTCATTCTGAACTATTCCGAACTAAATACGTTTTTTATGTTATGAAAGAAAACCCTACCAAAAGGCTCATCAAATTTTTAACAGCGTTTTTAACGGCGACGACGACGGCGAGATTGTGGGACAGGCCTTCTAGATCGAGCAGTTGGGTCTTCGTTAGATGAGTCACCACACAACAGAGATTCCAGATTGTCAAAAGCTGTTCCGATCATTTCCTCATCCCAATCACCATCTATTTCTATTCTTAACATATCTTTAATAGCACCAAGCTCTTCATCTTGAACTTGGAGGCGAGAACTACGCACCTGATTATTTTCCATATACCCTCACTTTAATGATTTGAGTAATTCTCAAAAATAAAACTTTTCAAAATAAATAGAGTAGAGCAAACAGCCTGCAACTGCAAAAATTTCTTCGAATCCTCCAAAAACACTCCGAATGGGCGCGCAACGTAGGATAGGTAACGGCTATCTGCAGATTTTAACCAACATCTTAGACTTAAAGGTCGAATAATTTCACCATATCCCACTTCAGGATCACCATCAACTTTTAAGCTACAAGATTCTACTCGCGAGAAAACCCATGACCAAAGATTTTCATCCTCGCACCTATCTGCTTCAGCAGCAATAGCCTCCAATAAAAGAAATTTATGATAAATAGAGCAATATTCGGCAGAATTATCCATATGTGTTTCTAATGACCAACTCTTATAAAATGTGTCTTCATTCACATCAAAAAAATCATTCAGTGCGATAGCCACGCACTTCGCTAAAGAAATATTTAGCCAATCTGATTCTTTCAGCCTCCACAAGTCTCCACCAAGAAAGATTAATTTAGATAGTGTATTACAACTTAGTCCTGTTGATTCAGAGTCTATTAATTCGATTTTTCTACGGTAGAGCTCCTCGATTTCGCTCTCCCATATATCACTCTTTTCTATTAACATATAAGAGCAAAATGCTCGAGACGCATCCAAGTCACCCGAAACAGCTGCCCCCCGCACATCTGACCAAAAACCATTATTCTCAAGACTATATGAGCAGCAGATCCACTTGGCTTCTGACAAAGCCAGAGCGGAATTTGAATCATATTTCAATATCTCATGGTTAAAGAAAGAAGAGGCCAACGAATAGTACAAATCATATAATTCTTGTAATTCTCGAATCAAAAATTTACCTGGCACGCGTTAGAATTTTCCACTGCGAGATTCATACTTAGTAGGTTTACCTAAAGTTCTACCATCATTCGAGATCCAACCTGAAACCCACCGTACGATCTCATCAATTGACACGTAAGGTTTCCCCATTGAATTAAACAAATAAGAAGCATCTCCAAGCAGAGCATCTTTTGACTCTAAATTAATAAATATTGGTTTAATTCCTAAAATTTCACCAATTTGCTGTGCCAAAATACGCGTTGACAAAATTTCTGGGCCGGTAAGATTAATTATCGTAGCAGGAGAACTACAGTAAGAAAATAGTCGACAGAGATAAGCATTAGCATCACCCTGCCAAATTTGGTTCACATATCCCATAGAAAGATCAATAGGCTCTTTAGAAAAAACTTTCCATGCTAAATCATGTATTATTCCGTATCTGAGCTCTGTCGCATAAAATAAGCGAACAACCGTTAATGGCGTCCTTTGAATATTTGACCAATATTGGGAAAGACGTTCACCAGCCAAACGGGACTGAGCGTACTCTCCAATTGGAGCAAGCGGTGCTTTTTCATCAGAACCGATCGATTTTATCGAAGTATAGGCATAAACGTTACCCGAACTTACGTAAACAATTTTCGATTTAGGAAATCGTTGCACAACAAGACCTGGCAACCAACCATTCATAGCCCACATAAGATCTTCGTTACCAGTACCACCGAATTTATATCCCGCCAAATTAAACACATACGGGGAATCAGGTAGAGAGTCAAACTCTGTTGGATTAAGTAAATTTACCGTTAAAGTGCTCACTCCGCAGGATTCTAAATATCTTTTTTGATCCGGATCAGTAAATCGCGAAACCGCGATCACGCGCTTTGCCCCTGCTCCAACGAGCAGTTTACAAAGTGTCGGCCCCATTTTTCCTCCTGCCCCAAGGACTAGGATCTCACCGTCTAAAGCCTCTACTGCCGACCGAACCTCGTCGGTTGGTTCACACATGAAATCAATAAGCTCGTCTTCATCCGAAAATTTGGACATAATTTGCTGCATATTTTACCAATCCCTACGATATGTCCAAAATGGACCAACGGGGTTGTGCTTTAGTCTTGGAACAAACTCCTCACATCGTGGGCAAATCCGCACGGCCCGTAAAACTGGAGCCTTACACGATGGACATTTATGAGCTAATAAGTGGAGGACCAAAAACAGGCCAACGGGCCCAAGTAAAACACCAAATACGGCCCACTGAAATATGCCACCTCCGCGACGACAAGCTATCGTGATAGTAATTATTCCAAGGATAAACCATATCACCAGGCCAACCAATAAAAACAAAACAAAAAGTGTGATCATTTGTTGAGAAAAATAATTTTATTTATTTTTGAAACTATCAAGAATTTAAAAAGAATAGCGCTATAATCTATAAAGTGTCGCCTATATAAACACATTGATCTAATAGTCTGCTATGCTATTTTTTGCTGCCTGTAAAACATTATTTAGTAACATAGTTATGGTCATAGGGCCAACACCATTTGGCACAGGAGTAATTGCAGCAACCTTCTTGCGTACTGAATTGTAATCGACATCTCCTACCAATCGCCAGCCACGTTCACGACTACTATCAATAACGCGATTAACCCCAACATCAATAACAACAGCACCCTGTTTGACCATATCACAAGTTATAGCCTTAGGTCTGCCTACTGCCACTATCAAAATGTCTGCCTGGCGAGTAAATCTACCGACGTCCGGCGTTCCCGTATGACAAAGCGTGACCGTCGCATTACCCATACCCATTTTCTGTGATAAGAGATTCGCTATAGGGCGACCAACTAAAGAACTACGGCCAACGACCACGGCATGCTTACCAGATACGTCGATCTCTGACCGAGACAATATCTTTAAAACTCCATATGGCGTGCACGGTAAAAATCCTTCTTCTCCGCGTATTAACCTTCCGAGATTGACAGGATGTAAACCATCAACATCTTTCTCGGGCACAATCTTATTTATTACCTGATCCTCTCTCTGGTTCGGAAGGGGAAGTTGCACCAAAATACCGTGAATATTTGGATTTATGTTCAGAAATTCTATTTCACTTAATAAGGATTCTGTATTTATATCCTCGTCAAAGTTTAGTTGCAATGACTTTATACCTAATTTTTTACATGCATCTGTCTTTGCATTTACATAAGAAAGGGAAGCCGGATTGTTACCCACTAAAACAACGGCAAGACCCGGAGTAATATCATGAGTCGCCTTAAGAGATCCTACTTCATCTGCCAATTCGTTACGTATTTTTTCAGCAATTACTCGTCCATCTAAGCGTTTTCCAATCATTTTACTGAGAAAGCTCCTAATTCTTTAGGACTAAGTGTGTCTTACCTATTCCCTCTTGTAAAACCTTTGGGATTAATATGGTACCATCATTTTGTTGGTAATTATCTAGGATAGCAATAAGAAGACGCCCCATGGCAGCACCCGTATCATTAACAGTATGACAAAAACCTCGATCTGTCTCTGTCCGATAACGGATCCCCAGTCGACGAGCCTGATAATCTGTCGTATTTGTATCGGTCATAACCTCCATATACTCACAGGATCCAGACAACCACACCTCAAGATCTTTTTGTCGAAAGCTAGCCAGATAACCAGCATCACCAGTACACTTATCAACAATACGATAAGGTAGTTCGAGTTGTTGAAGAAGCCATTCATTGATTTCAGCAAATTCCTGATAAAGAGTTTCTGACTGATTCGGTAGGCACACCGTGTTCATTTCAATTTTGTCAAACTGATGAACTCGTTTTATTCCCTTTACATCTTTACCCCAGGACCCGGCCTCAGATCGAAAACAAGGAGTATATGCAAAAAGTTTTTGGGGAAGTTGGTCGGCAGAAAAACTCTTATCAGCAAAATAACTAAAATTTGTGGGTTCAGACGATCCGACTAGAAATAGTTGATTTCCCTCTTCTACATTTTCGCTACTAATTGCGTACACCTGATCGCGTCCTTCAGGAAAGTGTGAAGTACCATATAGAGCCCGTTCGCGAACAAGTAGAGGAGGAATAAACATTTCGTAATCACGACGAAATAATTCATCGATCAGTAGGCGACTGATTGCATACTGCATTTTTGCAACATCACCTCGCAAATAAGCAAATCTAGATCCAGATACTTTGGAAGCCTGAAGCGTATCTATCGACCCCAAATCTAAACCCAAATCTGAGTGATGAATTGCATCTACTTTGCCTACGCTATGTATGGGGTTTGACGGCATGTACTGAACGCTATGATCACCAACTCCTAGCCTGTCACGTGCAAAATAGCCATCTCCAGGGATCCACACCTTCTCCTCAACATTATCTTCCTCGCCATGACCAATTGGCATACCTGCGTCAGGCCAATTGGGAAACCAATCGAAAATCTGTTGCCATTCTTTTGACACAAGATCCAATTCCCGCTCTAACTCGCGGGAGCGCTCGCGTAATTCTTTCCCCTTATTCCGAGCAGCTTCTGGATTCTCCTTACCGAGCTTAGCTAACTCTTTTTTTTCCACATTTATATAGTCAATTTTTCCCTGAAGTTTCCGACGATCCTCATCTAATTCAACCCAACGATCAACGTCCGCTTTGGACAAATCTACCTTTCTGTGCTCAATAGACTTCCTTAATTCTTCAATGTTACCCCGCGCCATTCTGGCATCAATCATACTTAAACCTCTCGTTATCGATAGACTTAAAAAACGATTAAATTATTACTATTAGCAACCAATAAATTCGTTACTTTTCATTGCTATTCAGCTTTTATTCAATTTCCTATCCGTACGATACCCGTTGTCTGATTTTATAATTGTGCTAACAATTATTTTTCCCTGTTCCTTGTTTGAGCATGACTTCTAATTCTGTATTTTTGTTACAGGAAGAGACGATTCTATCAATAAGCTGCCGTATCAACGATCCAAAATACCGACCTCGACGCCAAGCAAGTCCAATTTCACGTCGAAATATAACGCCATCAACTTCGACAACGCATAGGTCTCCACTGTCGACAGATTCATTAACGGTCATTAATGGAAGAAAAGAAACAGCAAAGCCGACCTCAACCAACTTACGCATTGCTTCTGGACTTCCCATTTCCATTACTTTAAGAGGGATAAGCCCCAATTCAGACAATTTTTCATCTACTATCTGTCGTGATACCGAACCGGTGTTAAATAATAACAGTGGCTCGGCGATCACATCGGCCATTTCGACTCGACCTCTTTTTGCAAAAATATGATTGCGTCCGACAATAAGCGGCATGCTATCATGAAAAAGCGACAATGTCTCAATTTTTTCATGACTAAACGGCAAGGAAATCAGTGCAAATTCAGACTTATTTAAAATTAAATCATCGACTAATTGGCGAGAAGGACCAACCTGTGCCCTCAATTGCATTCTTGGATTGTCATCCATGAACCCCTTAAGCAAATCAGGCAACATATATATTACAGCGGCATCAATTGCACCAAAATTAAATCCTTCCCCTCCAAGGTCATGATGACGCAACCTCTCTTCCAACTCATCTAAAGTATCTTCAATCTGAAGGGCATAATTCATCATGACTTTACCCTCCAACGTCAATTCTACATGCCGACTATGCCGATTAAATAATTGAATTTTTAGTGATTTTTCTAACTCGCTTATTCCATTACTAACCGTTGGTTGCGTCACACTTAAATTCTGTGCCGCCGACGTGAAACCTCCGCTACGAGCTACGGCAAGGAAATAACGTAGATGATGTAAATTCAAGATGGTACACCTTCTTTAGGTCTCTTCTTAAGTCCCTTATTCATCACAAGTAAACTTGAGCCCACAATAGTGACATATTGCCTCACAAGCCCAAAAATCGAGGCATCTGCTACACGCGGGGCAAACGTGAGAATCATTGTTGGTAAGATTCGTCTCATGGATCTTAGGTAAACACCTATTTTCTTCCGTCTCACACTCTTTCGTTTTTCTCAATTCATCCATTTTTCAAAACTATTTAAACCACCTATAGTCAGCATTTGAGCCAACGTTTAAAACAAAATTAAAAGCGCGATTTTACTTTTGTTATCCGCCAAATATTTACATCCGATCTAATCGGTTGTTTTTTTGCACAAAACTAACGAAAAAAAATTAAGTTCTCTAATCAGACGCCGATACATAGTGTGTATGGACTACGGTCCAGATCCTTGGGGCAAGCCCTGCTGGAAGCTTTTTTGCATCTGGCAGGGCTTCTTATGTTGAATAAAACTTCTGTAACAGGCAATAACCCATAAAAACTATTCGAATACTATTGTACGGTTGTTTACAACCACCACTTGATCCTCTAACACCAAATCGAGAGCTCTTACCAAAGCCGTCCTCTCTGCCTCACGTCCGGCACGTGCCATACCACGAGCGCTCTTTCGATGATCTACTGGCAATACACTTTGCACTATTATGGGTCCTTCATCTAAATCGTCAGTAACAAAATGGGCTGTTGCCCCAATTATTTTGACTCCACGCTCAAACGCTTGTCTATAAGGATTAGCTCCCACGAAAGCTGGCAAAAAGGAGTGGTGAATATTGATTATCTTATACTCAAATGTGCTAACAAATTCTGGACTAAGAATCCGCATGTATTTGGCAAGAACCACATAATCAAACGAGTATCTTTCCAATACCGTGATTAATTGATTTTCATGCTTTTTACGAGAAAGACCTTTATTTGAGACATGATGGAATGGAACATCGAACTTTCTGACCAACTCCCCCAATTTTTCGTGATTGCTAACGACTGCCTTGATCGACGCATTCAAATCTCCGTGCTCATGTCGCAACAATAAATCACCTAAACAATGATGCTCTTTGGTAGCCAAAATAACAATTCCCTTACTTCTCGGAGCTAAAAGTTGAACCCAAGCCCCTTCGGGTACAACCTCAACAAGTTGACGCTGCAGAGTATCGCTATTTACGGCACCTTCAAATTCAGTTCGCATATAAAACCTGGAATTTTCCTCATCCACAAATTCACCATTTCGGATAATGTTCAACCCAGCGCGAAATAGCACACCTGTTATTTGATGCACTAAACCCTTTTTGTCTGTGCATCCAATTAACAAAACATGGCAGTCTCGTATACTAGTAACCAACAGCCTGTCCCTCCTTGCGTGATTCGGATGCTGCACAGTAACCATTTTCAAGCCGATAAATAAGTTGTGCGCCACCAAATAACGGTTGTTTCGGTAGCCTTCTTAATATGTGGCCCCTATTCTCAAGTTCATCCAATATCGAGGTTGAGAAATTATCCTCTATTGCCACTTCCATTCCCTCCATTACCTGCCATCTCGGTGCGTCTACCGCAACCTGAGGATTTTGGCCGTGTAAAATCACGCGAAGGGTAATTTGAAAATGCCCCTGAGCTTGCATCGGTCCCCCCATAACTCCATAGCTCATTACCGGAGACTCTTCTCTCATTAAAAACGCGGGAATTATTGTATGATACGGCCTTTTATTTCCCCCAACTAAATTGGGATGCCCTTCAACAAGGGAAAATCCAGCGCCCCTGTTTTGCAAACTAATACCCGTATCGGGCACAACAATGCCTGAACCAAACCCCATATAGTTCGATTGAATAAAAGAAACCATCATGCCCCGATCATCCGCGGTAGTCAGATAAACAGTTTCGCTTGATCTAGGCACCCCATGCGAAACTAAAGAAGCCTTATCCATAGAAATCTGACTCGCGCGCAGAGAAAGATAATCATCGGCCAGCAATTCTTTGCACTGAATATCCATGTAATCAGCGTCAGCAACATAACGATAGGCATCAGCCAATGCCAGTTTCATAGCCTCAATTTGAACATGCAGGTAATCTGTCGAATCAACAGAAAAATCGTCTATGGACACGTGGCGCAAAATTCCGAAAGCGATCAAACACGCCAATCCCTGACCATTTGGAGGGATTTCGTGTATTGAATATTCTTTATAATCCTTTGAAACAGTACCAACCCAGTCGCACTTATGATTGACCAAATCGTCCAAAGAAAGCGTAGCCCCATGCCTCTGAGCATCAGCAACAATCTTTTCTGCTAATTCCCCTTGGTAAAACGCATCACCATGGGTTTCCGCAATTTGTTGTAGTGTTCGCGCCTGCTGTTTACATGAGAAACGCTCTCCAGCAAAAGGAGCTCGTCCCTGCGGTAGAAAAGTATTAGAAAACTCTTTGAAATGTCCCAACTTCTTCGCCGCGACTGACCAAGCCTCCGCGGTAACCGGCCCAACTGCATATCCTCCTTCTGCGTATTGAATCGCAGCCTCAAAAAGTTTTGTAAATGGAAGACTCCCAAACCGTTGGGAAAGTTCAGACCAAGCCGAAACACAACCCGGAACGGTAACAGAATCCCAACCGGTAACCGGCATTTGGCTAAAGCCACGAAAACGATCTAGCGACCAAGATCTTGGCGAACGGCCAGAAGCGTTCAATCCATGTAAATGATTGCCGTCCCATAAGATACAAAAGGCATCCGATCCGATACCATTCATAGCAGGTTCTACAACAGTCAAAGTAATCGCAGCGGCTAAAGCTGCATCAACGGCATTTCCCCCATCTTTCAACATCTGCAGGCCAGCCTGAGCCGCCAAAGGTTGCGACGTAGCCACAACA
Organism: Candidatus Latescibacterota bacterium; assembly: GCA_036343635.1. GTDB lineage: Bacteria > Latescibacterota > UBA2968 > UBA8231 > UBA8231. The sequence continues at coordinate 54,193 of JAYYVF010000024.1, forward strand.
TTATCCGCAAGAATTGGTTGGCGACTTGATGAATATGGCGAATCCCAAGAAAACATTACAGCTTACACCGTACTTGAAAAGGTAGAACGTTCCAAAATCGTCTGTGTCTCGTAAATTGAACCGGTCCGCTTTGATCCGGGCAGGGGTATTCTTACCGGGACCTCAGTCACACGTGGCTGATTCGACGGTTGACCTCTCAAAAATGAAGAAGTAAAACCCTCCCAATCAACGCCCATCAACGGCCAAGCATCTCCCGCGCAATACTGGAATAAGAGTAGCCGTCTTGGGTTTGAAGATGTATTAGGAAGGGAGCCATGTAGCGCACGTACATGATGTATCGACATACCGCCGGCTGGAAGTTCCACTTTTTTTGCGCCACCATCGTCAAAACTTTCATCTGTTACGGCTCCCGCAAAACGTCCGTCTAAGTGATGATCAAGTATTGGACCTTTTTGCGATTCAGGCACAACCAACAGACACCCATTATCTTCCGTCATATCATCCAAACAGACGCCAACCGCAAGAATATCGTCATTTGTATGCGGGTAAAAAGACCAATCCTGATGCCACTCAACAGCACTACCTACCTCCCCTAGTTTCATATTCAATTTATTTCCGTTTGTACGAATATTTGGCCCGATCAACTGGGCGACAACATCCAATATGCCTGAGTGCCTTATGGTTTGGTCAAAAATAGGGTGCACGGTAATCGGACTTTTTATCCGACGAACCTTTGGCGACTCCGAAGTGTGATCCGGCTCCAGATCAAATACATCGTCGTTGACAGTAATTTCCCTGGACTGCTCAACTAACTCATCCACCACGTCACGTAAACTTTCTACTTCTTCTGAACTCAGTACCTTTTCAACCCCAATATATCCCTGATCGTTGTAACGATTTATTTCTAAATCTGTTAGCACAAAACACCTCTCTTTAATTATTATTATACTCGTGGGATTTCGTGTTTTTCTTTATCCACAATACTGAAAATTCTTTCAGAAAAAAAAACTTGCCTAATCAAATATATGGCGTGCACCAAAAAAAATATTTTCGTTAGTCGTTTATTCATTTTCCAATCTACGGAGTCGAAATACGTTCCAGGAGGCAGGCTGAAGTACCAATTGTAGTTCACGTCCAGAGAATATTGGCACACTTCCTTCCTCAGTTATAACATCATTCGGGGAACCTAAAACATTGCATGCCTTAAGGTTATCATTTCTCATAAATGAATGTGAGATTGGTTGATAATCGGAAAAATCCCGTGAATCAACAATCCACTCTCGTACACCTTTTAAGTCACGGTTCACTGCAAAAACAGTTAAATCCCCAGCCTTCTCATCAACTACACCCACAGCCTCAATAAATGGCACTGAACCATATTCCGCATCTTCATAGCTTGGTGACACAATTTTCATGTCAAGAGCAATCCCTCTACCCCACCGAGAAACATCACGAAAAGGATAATAAGTAGTCTGCCTAACGACACCTCCACCAGTTTTCGTAAAAATTGGAGCAATCACGTTAACAAGTTGTGCCAGACAGCCGATTTTTACTCGATCACAGTGCTTTATAAGTGAAATTAGCATGCAACCTACAACTAAGGCATCCTCCATTGTATAGATGTCTTCTAGAAGTTCAGGAGCTACCTGCCAGGGTTTGTTTTTTTCATCCGCTGAATTGGAATGAAACCAGACGTTCCATTCGTCGAAAGCAAGCATCATCTTTTTCTGGGTCCGCCTTTTTGCCTTAACATAGTCACATGTCGCTACTACCTCTTCAATAAATGAATCCATACCTAAGGACATCGCCAAAAAACGACCAGTATTTCCATCTCGATTTCCGAAATATGTGTGCAAAGAGATATAGTCAACTTGGTCATAGGCATAGTCAAGAATAGTAGCTTCCCATTCAGGAAACGTGGACATACCTCGATTAGAGGACCCACATAGAACTAACTCGATTTCAGAATCTACAAGACGCATAACCTTGGCGGCCTCTTGAGCTAATCGTCCATATTCATCCGCGCTTTTATGACCGATTTGCCAAGTTCCGTCCATTTCGTTCCCCAAACACCAAACGTGAATAGCGTGTGGATCTGAGTATCCATTGGATCGGCGCATTTCAGAATAGTGAGTTCCTGAGGGATGATTACAATATTCTACAATATTACGAGCCTCATCAATTCCTCGGGTACCCAAATTAATCGCCATCATCGGTTCACTTTTAACCTCCCGGCACCAGGAAACAAATTCGTCCATGCCAAACCGATTTGTTTCGAGGCTTTTCCAAGCCAAGTCTAAACGTTTTGGCCTGTTATTTATCGGTCCAACTCCATCCTCCCAGTTGTAACCAGAAACAAAATTCCCACCGGGGTATCGTACGATTGGTGTTTTAAGTTCGCGAACTAATTCACAAACATCTTTACGAAAACCATTTTTATCCGCCATTGGATGACTTGGTTCAAACACTCCGCCGTAGATAGCCCGCCCTAAGTGCTCCAAAAATGTTCCATAGAGTCTGGGATCAATTGTATCAATGGCAAGCTCTCTTGCAAGCATACCCGTTGCTTTTCCCTTTTTATCCATTATTTCTGAGCTTTTTTCAATCATCCTTGGATGTTACTGCAGAAAACATTTTGTGAAATTCAGACCCCCAAGCTATCAGCTTTTCATCCGAACCAAAACGCGAGGTGCACTGTAAGCCTCCAGGTAAACCATTTGAAAACCTACCCAGTGGTATATTGAGTGCCGGAACGCCCAAAAACGACCATGGAAGATTCATGCATGGATCACCTGTTTGATCTAGTCCAAAAGGAGCAGGGCCTGTCGCCGACGGACTAAGCCATATTTCAATCCCGTTATCATCCATAAATGCCTCGAACTTATTTTGGAACCTTTCTCTCTCCCCTTGAATTGATCGAATCTCCGAAGATTTTATCTCCCTTCCCTCTTCAATTATCTGAGCCGTTTTGCGTCTATATAAAAGCCTGTAACGCTCAAACCATTCGGAATGAACCTGGGCTATCTCTGAGGCAATCAAAGATCTATGATTCGAATTAATCTTAGCAATATCCCCAAAAACATCCAGTTCAATTACTGAAAATCCAGCCGTTCTAATATATCTTATATAGGAGTAAAAATGGTCTTGGCCTTCCGGGGAACACTGGTCCATATATTCTCCATTTGGTATACCAATTCTCGGATATGAAATATCTTTCACAGCACGCCAGTCGCTACAAACTACAGATGCAATACTACCTACATCTTCAACGTTTTGCGAAAAAAAACCAACAGAATCGACTGAAGGGGAGAAATATATCAAACCCGAGGTTTCGACACGACCAAAAGAAGGCTTAAAACCAATAATGCCGCAGTATGCTGCAGGCCGAATGATCGATCCAACGGTTTGTGTCCCAAGAGCAAAATCGCATAAACCGGCTGCTACAGCAGCGGCAGATCCACTGCTTGATCCCCCTGGCGTATGGTCAATATTGCATGGATTGCGAGTTCGACTCGGCTCGAAGTATGCAAACTCCGTAGTTGCAGTCTTACCAAGCATTATCGCACCAGCCTGTTCAAGCTTCGTAACACAGGTTCCCTGCCCCCCTCTCAAAACCTCTACAGGTAAACGCGAGCCCGCACCGGTTGGTAATCCATCGTAGTGAAAAATATCTTTCAGTCCAAAATATTGGCCATAAAGCGGTAGAGATTCCGTTGTATTTTTAATTAGATTTTGCGCGATCGCTGACTCTAAACGGCTCTGGCGACCAGGCTCTTCCAAGAACGAATGAATCTCTTTGTCTATTTGATCAATCCGCTCGACAGGGTTAATGGGCATATCCATCAAACACCTGTACTTTACTTAAAATACGGATATAAGAGTTGAGCCCGGTGAGCACGAACATTAATCCCTTTCAATTCATTCAGAATAAATTCATAGGAACCCTCTGACCAACGTAACCCAGCTCGTCTAAAAATGGAAACCCATTCATTTCGTTGAAAACCATTATGCAGATTCTTCGAGTATTTGTCATTGTAGACGTCGTTTTCAACAAACCAGTCTAATGCTGATCTTAACAAATGGCCTGAACTGCCGGACCATAGGTCCATATCTAATTTTCGGCCAAGATCAGCCATATCAAATAAACCCAGAAGGTTATTAGCTGCCGTATAGATTCCGTCGCAATGTTTTAATTCCAGATGATGTGCTCCAGAATCGTCAATCTGTTCTTCTGCTCTATCAAAACACCGATCAATAGCATCACGCGCCACATCTATCCGGCCAGTAAACAAGGACATGGTGGCTACTTGCACATCGTACCAAGTTCCATTTTGGCCTTTTTCAGTACGCTGATCTAAACCGCTTGGACTTTCGATTAGCCATTTGACAAACGATATAAACCATTCTCCTAGAAATTCACGGTCTTCAGGACTCCAATGCTCCGAATTAGATAGCAACCCAACATGATCAGGTATCCAACTCAACGCTCTTGATTCCATAATGCTGGATGGACTGCCCTGTTTTCTACCAGGTATGAATCCAGCGTAAGTCAGGTTTGGATTCATTTTAGTTTCCTCATCAACAAACCAGGACCGCAAGAGTAAAGCTGCCCGGGCTGCAAAATCTTCATAATCAGTGAAATAATACCCCATGCATAATGCATCGACCGCTGACGTAAAAGCAGCTAATTGAGGACGATCATATTGCTCACATTCAGGATTTTGTTTTTCGCCATTGAAGATATAAGGTAAGCCGTGATCTTTATTTTCGTCCGGCCACCAATAGGGGTCAAGGCTCATGTAGTCATTCTTATTTCCGTTTGGCGGCATCACGTCCTTTCCTTTTACGGAAAATGGACCTGAAATTAACGCCGCGTTCGCCATTTCTAAGACAGATCTATCGGCCTCTTCAACATCAGCCACCCCCGAAAAAATGCGTGAACGAGCCTCAACCAAATCTACTGAGTCCAAAAGAAAAACATCTAAACCCTGTTCGTTAGAAGAATCATCCCACTTTCCTATGTCATTGTTCAAATAAAAACACCTTTATTTAACACAAAACCACCTATCGCAAGAAAACATGCCTTCGATGTCTAGCCCATTATTATTGCAAAACTACACTTTTTTTCACAAATTTACTTATAACGAAACAAAACTCCAAAAAACAAACTTCTATGACACGAGCAATAACGCTGTTCCTTTTTCTCTTTGTAACTTGGATCCTATGGTCAGGTTATTACAGCCCGTTACTACTAACCCTTGGTGTGTTATCCTGTGTACTCTCTGTGTACATGGCCGTTCGTATGCAGATTTTAGATAAAGAAGGGTTCCCAATAGAAGTCTTATTACGTTTTATTGCATATCTTCCCTGGTTGCTACGAGAACTTGTTAAATCCGGAGTGGAAATCTCTATATGTGTTTTGAACCCTAAAGCACGAATAGCACCCCGCCTGGTAAAAGTTAGACCGGCTCAAAAAACGCCTGTTGGATTAATGATTTACGCTAACTCAATAACCTTAACTCCTGGAACGGTTTCAATTGATGTGTCGAAACACGCGATTGAAGTCCATACCCTGACTGATAATGCCGAAAAAGATCTAATGAACGGCGCAATGAATAATAAAATACAAGCAATCGAGGGAAACTCATAATGTTCACTGTGGCGACTATTAGCGTCTTAATTACCATGGGCTTAGCACTGGCTCGCGGGTTGTTCGGCCCAACAAATTTCGATCGTATATTAGCAGCAAATATGTTCGGCACAAAAACTGTGCTTTTCATTGCTGTTTTGGGGTTTCTCGTTGGAAGACCAGAATTTTTAGACCTTGCGCTCGTATATGCTCTTATCAACTTTATCGGAACGATAGCAATCTTGAAATACGTGACTCAAGTTAATATGAAGGAGTAAATGAATTGGACCATTTACTTTTCTACCTAAGTTGGATTCTAATTGTCATCGGCTCTTTGTTCGCGTGTATCGGAGGGATAGGGTTGTTACGTTTCCCTGATTTTTTTTCTCGCCAACACGCAGCAGGAATAACCGACACCTTAGGTGCAGGATCGTTGCTCTTGGGACTAATGATCCAGGGCGGCCCAACCTTGGTCACAGTTAAACTATTGATGGTTTTTGTTTTTCTTCTCATAACGAGCCCCGTAGCGACTCACGCTATTGCCCAAGCAGCAAAAAAAAGTGGTCTTAAGCCAAAATTAACACCCAGCATACATAGGGAAAAATGATAACAGCCATAAACATTACGTTACTTACATTTTTGTTGATTGTGGCCATCGGGATCACGAGGACAAATAACCTGTTTTCCGCCACTATTTTAGCTGGAATTTATAGCCTTGTTATAGCATGTGTTTTTACTTTTTTAGATGCGGTGGACGTAGCATTCACCGAGGCATCGGTTGGAGCTGGGGTATCAACGGTTCTGATTCTATCAACACTGACACTAACCTCTCCCACCGAAACGAAGAAGCATGCCAACCGTGGGTTAGCTCTGGTAATGACGTTAATAACTGGAGCTGCACTAATTTATGGAACGGCTGACACGCCTGCATTCGGAGACGCTAAAGCTCCGGTACATTCGCATGTTTCTTCACACTACATTGACCAGAGCCCGTCGGAAATTGGTATTCCCAATATGGTAACTTCCGTGCTCGCAAGTTATAGAGGTTATGATACACTCGGGGAAACGGCAGTCATTTTTACGGCTTGCATGGCCGTGATGCTTCTTTTACAACAACCTTATAAAGGAAATTCGTCTGGCGATTTAAATATTGAAAACACAAAACTTGAGGACTATGTAATCCTCCGGATAATCTCAAAATTATTCATTCCTGTCATAATACTATTCGCTTTATACGTGCAATTTCACGGCGACTTTGGTCCAGGCGGAGGATTTCAGGCGGGGGTGATATTTGCCTCAGCCGTTATTCTGTACGGACTCGTTTTTGGTACGATCAAAGCTCGAAATATTATTCCACCCCGCTTTCTTTTTTTATTAGTAGCTGGTGGGCTTTTACTTTACGCAGGGACTGGGATCATGGCTACCTTGACCGGAGGGAATTTCCTTCAATATCGGTCACTGTTAGCAGATCCTCTTATAGGAGAGCATGTCGGTATTTTGACCATTGAACTTGGTGTTGGCATAACAGTTGCGACGGCCATGATATCGATATTTTTCTGTTTTGCGGATAGAAAAAAAGCATGATGTATATAATCGAGCATTACAATTACTGGATTTCTGTAATCCTGATGATGATTGGTTTTTACAACGTAATTGGTAGGAGCAATCTCGTAAAGAAGCTAATCGGCCTTAGTGTGTTTCAATCCGCCGTATTTCTCATGTATATAAGCATGGGAAAGATTTCAGGTGGCACAGCTCCTATAGCCGATAAAAACTTGCATACATTCTCAAATCCTTTACCGCACGTCCTTATCCTAACAGCTATAGTTGTCGGAATTGCTACAACAGCTGTCGGCTTGGCCATAGTAGTACGGATCAAAGAAAAGTTCGGAACAATAGAGGAGCAGGAACTCCTCGATAAGGAACGGCCAAGTTTATGATGCAGCATCTGCCACTTTTTCCAATTATAATCCCACTTATTTCTGCACCAATCTGTGCGCTAATGCGGCGACGAGCAGTGCTGTGGTCATTTCTAAATATCGTTACCTGGGTAACGTTCGCATCCTCCGTGGCCCTTCTATACGAAATCAATTTAAATTCTACGATCACCTACCCAATGGGCGGCTGGATAGCTCCGATAGGAATCGAATATCGAATAGACATACTCAATGCTTTTATGATGGTTTTGGTTAGCGGCATAGCCGCATTCGTCTCGATATACGCTTATAGAAGTGTGGAATTTGAAATAGATCAGGATCGACATCACATTTATTGTTCAGCTCTTCTCCTATGCCTAACTGGTCTTTTGGGGATTACCATAACGGGAGATGCTTTCAACGTCTATGTTTTCCTGGAGATCTCGTCCTTGGCGTCTTATGCCATTGTAAGCATTGGGCGGGATCCGAGGGCACTCAAAGCAGCTTTTTCTTATCTCATTATGGGAACTATTGGAGCAACATTTATACTAATTGGCATTGGCCTAATGTATATGATGACGGGCACTCTGAATATGGCTGACATAGCTAACCGGCTGCCAGAAGTAAAAGACACCCGAACTATTCAAACCGCATTTGCGTTTTTGTCGGTCGGACTAACTTTAAAAATTGCTCTCTTCCCCATGCACTCCTGGCTACCCAATGTTTATGCTTATGCACCATCCGTTACAACAATTTTTCTTTCCGCGACCTCAACTAAAGTCTCACTTTATATTTTCCTACGTTTTCTTTTCACTATATACGGCGCAGACTACGCATTCAACCAACTTGCGGTCACTGACATACTTCTGCCTTTGGGCCTATTAGGGGTGTTTGTAGCCACTATTGCGGCCATTTTCCAAACAGATTTGAAACGATTGTTGGCCTATTCTAGTATTGCTCAAATAGGATACATCATCGTCGGTCTGAGTATGGCAACGATAAGTGGACTGACCGCCAGCATAACCCACATCTTTAATCATGGACTGATCAAGGCCGCCCTTTTCATGGCCGTTGGTATTATAGTGCTTCGCATGAAAACATCGGATCTCCGAGACTTATCTGGACTAGGGAAACGGATGCCTTTCACATCTTTTGGATTTGTACTCGGAGGATTAGGAATTATTGGCGTGCCTCTTACTGCTGGATTCATAAGCAAATGGTACTTACTTATAGGTGCTTTTGAGCAAGGTTGGTGGATAACGACAATTTTGTTGCTTGTTTCTTCTTTGCTTTCCATCGTATACGTATGGCGCTTCGTAGAGGTTGCTTATTTTAAAGCTGTACCAGATGGTGCCGAAACAATCTTGGAAGGGCCACTATCTATGCATCTCAGCATGTGGCTTTTATTGGGATTGATGATCTATTTTGGATTGCAAACTCAATTTTCTGCCGTTATCGCTCAACGAGCAGCTCTATGGTTACTCGGAGGCGGATCATGAATTATAGCCTTCTAATGATCACAGGGATTGCTCTCCCCACCGTAGGTGCCCTGATTATAGCTGTTTCGGGCAAGTGGCCCAACGTTCGCGATAGCGTAGCCATGGCTATAGCTACACTGACATTTGCAATTGTCTACCAATTGTACCTCCCAGTAAAAGCAGGGGTAAGGCCTGCTTTACAGTTACTCGACCTAACATCAGATCTGAATCTGTCATTTCACATTGAACCGTTAGGGATGCTTTTTGCATTGGTCGCCTCTAGTCTTTGGATCCTGACATTACTTTACGCCATCGGCTATATGCGTAATCATCACGAAGAAAACCAGACTCGATTTTTTTCCTTTTTTTCTCTCGCTATAGCTGCTGCAATTGGAGCTGCTTTTTCCGGTAACATGCTTACCTTGTTCTTCTTTTACGAACTACTAACCCTCTCAACTTATCCACTCGTGACACATCACCGAACTCCGGCAGCACTTAAAGCTGGTAGAATTTATATAGGGATGTTGCTAACAACGTCCATTGGGTTTCTTCTTTTAGCAATTATCCTTACCTATATTTTTGCCGGAACTCTAGACTTTGTTCCCGGTGGGATCCTATCTGGTAAAACTTCAGATTTGATGACCGGCATCCTTCTAATGTTATATGCTTACGGAACTGGCAAAGCCGCACTTATCCCAATCCATAGTTGGTTACCGAATGCGATGGTTGCCCCAACCCCTGTTAGCGCCTTGCTGCACGCCGTTGCCGTAGTAAAAACAGGTGTTTTTACTATTTTAAAAGTCGTCATTTATATATTTGGTATAAATAATTTGAGTAACATAGATTCACACGTCTTTCTAACGTACTCGGCAACATTAACTATAATAGTTGCTTCTTTAATAGCTTTACGCCAAGACAATTTAAAAGCACGATTAGCTTATTCAACAGTCGGACAATTAGCATATATAATTCTAGGTGCTTCTTTAGTAAACAGTGGTGGAATCGTGGGGGCCAGCCTACACATCGCCTTACATGCATTTGGAAAAATCACCTTATTTTTCTGTGCAGGAGCTATAATGGTCGCACTCCACAAGACTGAGATAAGTGATATGCATGGGATCGGCCGCCAAATGCCGATCACGATGACTGCATTCCTTATCGCATCCCTTAGCATTATAGGCTTACCTCCCTTGGGAGGCACTTGGAGCAAGTGGTATCTACTGTCTGGAACTCTTGAGGCAGGATTTACATTCGCAACAGCGGCCCTTTTAGTTAGCTCGCTTCTTAACATAGCCTATTTACTCCCCATTCCAATCAGAGCATTCTTCTACGCAAATAAAGATGAAAATATTCAGCTTTCAGAGGCACCGCTGACTTGTGTTGTACCCTTGGTAATAACCGCGGTCATCAGCATTAGCCTTTTTTTCTATCCGGATCCCCTATTATCACTTTGCAATCAACTAATTGAGTAGACAAATGATACATTCTGAAGAAAAAAAATATTTTCTCGATAACCAGCGTAATGTAAAAAAACTCATTGGGGTATTTTTCACGTTGTGTGCATTGTTGATTGCTATAGACCTATTCTTTCATCGTCACTTGAGTTTCTCCGATGATGCTTTTTTATTCGAGAGCTACTTTGGCTTTTATGCCGTCTATGGTTTCGTTGCATGTGTGATATTAGTGGTTGTCGCCAAAGAATTGAGAAAAGTCCTTATGCGTAAAGAGGACTACTATGATGTTTGATATACACCCAGCACTTCCGATGATCTTGGGAGGTATTGTCTTACCATTGTTACCTCTATCGATCCGTCGCGTTATGTTGCCGATAATCCCCCTAATTGGATTGTGGAATGTTTACGGAATCCCACATGGTCAAGATGAAACAATTTATCTCGCTGAGTTTCAATTAAACATTTTGCGCGTCGACAAACTTAGCATGCTGTTCGGCTATCTCTTTCACATAGCTGCTTTTTTGGCAGCGGTCTATTCAATCCACCTTAACGATCGGGTTCAACCCAGTACGGGGCTACTTTACGCAGGATCGGCAGTGGGTGCTATTTTCGCCGGCGACCTCCTAACTCTATTCATATTTTGGGAACTCCTAGCAATAACTTCTGTTTTCCAAATTTGGGCTCGTAAGACAAAGAAGGCCGCCTCGAGCGGCATGCGTTATCTGCTCATGCATATCTCGTCTGGACTATTGCTCTTGGTAGGAGCTATACTGTACTATCAAACAAATGAAACTTTAGCGTTTGACCATTTAGGACTAGGGAGCCTATCTACAAAATTAATTTTTCTCGGTATCGGGATAAAATGTGCTTTTCCGCTTTTTCACACATGGTTAGTAGATTCCTATCCAGAAGCAACTCCCACTGGCACCGTCTTCTTAAGCTCTTTTACCACAAAAACGGCTGTTTATGCCTTAGCACGAGGATATGCCGGCGTCGAAGAACTTATCTGGATCGGTTCGGCCATGGCGATGTTTCCAATTTTTTATGCAGTTATAGAAAACGACCTTCGCAGAGTCTTGGGCTACAGTATGATCAACCAAATCGGCTTTATGGTTGTGGGTATTGGCTTCGGTGAAGGGATGGGAGTTAATGGGGCAGTAGCGCACGCATTCAACGATGTGATTTTTAAAGGTTTACTCTTCATGTCGATGGGCGCAGTTCTACTCAGAACGGGTCGGATCAATGGATCAGATTTAGGAGGCTTGTACAAGTCAATGCCTTGGACTTGCGGTTTCTGTATAGTGGGTGCATCGTCTATTTCCGCATTCCCCTTATTTAGTGGATTCATTAGTAAATCAATGGTTATGCAAGCCGCAGCCGACCAAAATTATCTATATGTTTGGCTGATGTTACTCTTCGCTTCAGCAGGAGTTTTTCATCACGCAGGAATCAAAATTCCATTTTTTGCTTTTTTTGGACATGACCAGGGTATACGTTGCAAAGAGGCGCCAAAGAATATGGTAATAGCTATGGGGCTTGGGGCTGTGCTATGTATTGGGATCGGTAGTTTCCCGGATTATCTATATTCGCTTTTACCGTACGCCATCAACTACGAACCATATACAGCGACACATGTGATATTACAACTTCAATTGTTATTTTTTTCAGCCTTGGCTTTTGCGGTCCTGCAACTCACCCACATCTATCCGCCAGAATTACCATCTACGAATATCGATTCGGACTGGATCTACAGGAAACTGCTGCCAAACTTAGGACGCAATGGCGCAAATTTTTTTATACAACTAGAAAAAACGTTTAATCAACTATTGTCTAATACTTCGAGATTAATTTTAAAAGTTGTTAAATACTACCATGGAGAAGATGGCTTATTTTCCAGGGCCTGGACGACCAGCAGTAACTCCGCAATAGTAATTAGCTTGCTGGTTTTTTATCTTATTTACTTCTTTTAGGATCTAACTAAAATAAGCAAATAAGAATCTGCAATAATGATCTGCAAAATATGTTACCCAGTAGTCCTCATACCCGCAGCAATACTCTGAATACTTTGCCTTAATAAAGATTGAGTCATAGCAGAATAACTCTCCGCCTTTTCCGAAGAAAGGCGACGTAATAATTCAACCTGTATAAGGTTGAGAGGGTCTACAAACGGATCACGTTCATCAATAGATCTTTTTAACCAAGAAATACCTTCCAACAATTCATCACGCTGGGTTAATCTAAGTATTACCTCACGAGTTTTATCATATTCGCTACGTAGTTTGTTGGAAATTTTATCTCCAACTTCACTATCTGAAACAAGCGATTCGTAACATTGAGCAATTGACATATCTGCTTTTGCCAGAGCCAGTTCTGCATTATCGACGGTACCACGAAAAAAACTCCAATTCTGGTACATCTGTCGTAACAATTTCCAATCAGGATCTTTGTCAAATGCAAATTTTGTCAACGCGCTCCCCATGCCATACCATGCGGGCATCAAGACTCTGCTTTGCGTCCAAGCAAAGACCCACGGAATAGCTCTCAAACTTTCTAACTTAGCAGGTCCTGTCGATCTACGCGCAGGACGTGAACCAATCGGTAGGTCTTCAATTATTTTAATCGGAGTTACTGCCCGGAAATAATCAACAAACCCCTCCGTCTCAACCAAATCCCTGTAGGTCAGATAGGCTGTATTCCCCAAGTCTTCCATGGCTTCCAGCCACGAAGAATCAGGTTCTGTTTCACCATGGGCCTCTACAAGAAACGTTGCAGATGTAATTTGTTCTAAATGGCGAAAGGCTATAACCGGGTCGTCGTAACGAGCTGCCAAAACCTCCCCCTGCTCGGTCATTCTGATACCACCACTAACAGTATGAGGCGGCAATGACATAATACTGCGAGCCGCGGGGCCACCTCCACGACCTAAAGCTCCACCACGCCCATGGAAAAATACTATCTGGGTGCCACATGCGTTTCCAATGGAGTGTAGAGAGGTTTGGGCTTTATACAGAGCCCAACTCGCTGTTAGATACCCACCGTCCTTAGTGCTATCTGAATATCCCACCATGACTCTTTGAATACCCCCCAACGAGCGAACCAGCTTAGAATATGATTCGGAATTCAACACCGCTTCCAATATTGCCCCCCCTCGCTCAAGATCGTCGATTGTTTCAAAAAGGGGTATAATTCCTGCTGAACCTACGCCCAGCGTTTTTGAATCAACTTCTGAAGCTGCCCAATGAAGTAACCAAAGCACTTCCAATATGTCACTTGCTTCGTGAGTCATACTAATAACATGTCCACCTAATACTTCGGAACCATGTGAGTTCGCTGTCTTGGTAAGAAGTCGAAATAGATCAACCGTTTCACAAGTTGCTTCCGTTAATTTTGTCTGATCTATAACGGGAAACGAATCGATGTTTTCAATTAGAATTGCCTGTCGATCTGGCTCTGCTAAACTTGAATAATCATTACATATTCCAGACAGATAAAATAATTCTGCCACAACATTTCCATATACCCCAGACTCTTGCCTGACATCTAAACGTGCCATGTGAAAACCAAATACTCTTATTCTACATACCCAATCTTCTATCGTGGAAATTGCTCGCACACCCGCATTATTTGTGCAAAGACTTTCATGTATACACTCGACATCGTAATAAAAATCGGTTGCATTCGTATAAGCACCGGCTATAGCTTTCTTCAGCCTCGACATTTCGAGCGTCTTCTCTAGTCTCCAAAGTACAATGCGCAAGAATCGTCGGTACACTTCGTATTTCGAGATACGTTCCAATAACTGTTCCACTTCAGGCCAATGAGCAATCGCCTCTTTGAAAGCGGAATTCATTTTTTCGCTAACGTCTACCCACTGAGTCGACATACTCAAATGCCTATAGGCAACTTTAGACTCTTGGATATGCGCCTCAATCGCAGTTATTCGCAAACTGGTAATTGTCTCTGCTGTAACACCTGTAGTCACAAAAGGATTCCCGTCTCTATCTCCTCCAATCCAACTTGCAAAATGCAGAAATTTCGGCGTTACAAAAGTCTGCCCAGGATAAAACTGTTCTAATGCATCTTCCAATTCGGTGTAAAGACGGGGAACTACATTCCAGAGGGTACTCAAAACAAATCGTGACCTCGAAACTTCTTCAGAAACAGTAGGTCTTTCAGGGCGGTGAGAATCAGTCTGCCAAATTGATGTTAGTTCACCCAAAACCTGTTCATTGAGTTCGAACTCTTCTCGAGGTAACAGATCAATCCTGCTAAGCTCATCCAGAGAGCACTGCAAATCACGCAGACTACTGCGAAGTGTACGACGCTTTGCTTCCGTTGGATGGGCTGTAAAAACAGGTTCGATGTCAAGTCGATCAAGAAAACTCTGTAATTGACGAGCATCAAGTCCTTGCCCTCTAAGAAATTTCACCGCGGCACCAATCGACTCCAAACGTGGTTCATCGCCACTACGGGCCTCTCGGTCTCGAAGTACACGTATCCGATGTCTGTCCTCAATCATGTTAATGAGATCGAAAAGAATGCCAATGGCACGCAACACAACGTCCACCTGTCCAACATCAAGGCTTTCGATAAGCTGATCCAGCTCTTTGGTTGCTCTTTCGTCACCACCCCGACGAGCGCGAGCCAACACAATCACATGTTCTACTAGCTCTGTCTTAGACGCACCGACCTGAGCCTGTAAGACAGTATATAAATCACGTGTTAGTCGCCTAACTTCTTGAACAAGTTCATGCGGGCTAGCTGACATCTATCTTTTTATCCTCGGGTGTTGGTTCACGATCTTAGGTATAAAGAGTGTTGAATATGTCTTACAATCTCTTCAGGTGTTCTTGTTATATCAGCTATAATTGCATCCGGTGGGGGCTCTAACGTTTGGAATTGGCTCTCAAGAAGACTAGGTGGCATGTAATGACCTACGCGTTTTTCCAATCGCTGTGCGATCAATTCTCTACTACCCACTAGGTGAACAACGGATACCTCTTTGCGACCATCAATTAAACGTTGACGGTAAACTTCCTTTAAGGCCGAGCATGCCAAGACTGCTCCAGACCCTAACTTTATCCAATGACCAACACATATTGACAATTCATGCAACCATGGCCAACGGTCTTCATCTTCCAGTGGAACACCACGTGCCATTTTATCAACATTCGCCTTAGGGTGGAAATCATCCGCGTCATAATAAGACCAGCCCACGGCTTCGGACAACAATTGACCAATGGTCGTCTTACCGCAGCCCGTAACCCCCATAAGCACTATGACTTTACAACCTACCTCGGACATCATCTAACTCAAGTATTTTATCTTAAAAACGTGAATAACATTTCTTCAAGTTCGCCACAATACATTGCTTTTAATTTAGTCCGGTAAATGAAATTACCTTTTCCCACTTCCCAGATTCACCTGACGAATAACAAGCCTCCATGATAGCGACTGAATCAGCGGAATTAATCAAATCAACCTCTAACTCTTGAGTACTCAATTCGCCATTTATCGCAGCAACTAACCGGTCAACACGAGTTGGACGCGGATCCCGGGACTGAACTGGTATCGTCTCTTTACCGGGTGCAGCAATAACATATCCTTGTTCCGGATGGTTAAATAGTGTCCCTTCGCTACCTGTTATTTCTAATCCCCCCATACCTCCAGTTTGCACCCAAGATCCCTCAACAGTGGCTAAAACACCATTTTCAAAATGGAACATTGCAACGCCATTATCGTCTACATCGCTATAAATCCCCGAGGAGTTACCTATTACCGCCGACACTTTACTAACAGGTCCCAGAAAAGACCTTAGCAAATGTACAGCATGAGCTCCCATATCCATGAATGCACCGCCGCCGGCTAGAGACCGATCACTAAACCAGGCAAGATCCTCTGAATCAAACCATTGCCCATAAGCAGCATGATGAGCATTACGAAACTTAGCATGAGTAATCTTTCCAAGCGCCCCATCTTCAATAACAGATTTCACGCCCTGCATTGTGCCATCAAAAGGCTGAAAATACCCCATATGCAAGATGGATTTATGTTTGGCCACCAACTCCAAAGCCTCTTCCGCATCAGACCGCGAAGTTGTAAAAGGCTTTTCGCAAAAAATAGCTTTCCCCGTAGGAATCGACGCTCGCAAAAGTGGTAGATGTCGCGTGTTTTCGGCGCAAATTATAAATGCGTCTACATCATTTTCTCCAACAACTTTTTCTAGGTCCTGCTGATATTCCGCAGCGTATTCGGTAGCATACCGCTTTCCCCTGTCAGGCATATCATCCCAAACCAATGCTAATTCACAGTCACCACGCTTGGAAATATCCTCTAAAAAACCACGAGTATGAATGTGTGCCGCTGAAAGTAAACCTATTTTAATCAAGAAATTTCCCCTTTTTATCGGTCTCTAAGACAACCTTAGAATATAAACCCCAACCATTTGAATGTCCACGTTAGCTTAAGCCAACATCAATTATCAAACACAGCCTCAAAGCCCGATCACCTTACTGTCCAATTTACCTGATTCCATCACCAAAAATAAAATTTTTTCTTATTTATAATCTTCGGCACTTTCTGTAGGCTTAAAACCGAGGTCATTTGCTGAATCCTTCATATCGACCCAACACCATTTATTATTCGACATCCCGTAATAAATCCCGAAAAGAAGGTGAGGGTCCGCATCAATACAGCAACGGGTTAATTCTGCTATGTCGCGCTGACTGCACCAAACATCACCTCTTCCACCGCGAGGCTGATCCTCTCCCGTTACCCACCCAATTCGGATACACAGACTCGACATGCCATGACTGTAGCCATAAACTTGGGCCAGGGATTCAGTCCAAACCTTACTTGCGGCATATAAATTGCGGGGTTGTCCTAAAGTGTTTGCTGAAACAACTGGAATATATTCGGGAACATCTCCATAACGTTGCTCTGAAATGGCTCGATAGGGTTCTGTTTCACAATTACCGGTTGACACTTGGATCGTGCTGGCCGCTACAACACGTTTTACTCGGGCATCCTTACATGCCTCAAAAATATTATACGCACCCACTATGTTATTCTTGTGTAAACTTTCCCATCCTTGGCCTGCGGGATCAGCTGCCATATGCACAACAATGTCCATG
>JAYYVF010000025.1:0-23549 GCA_036343635.1 Candidatus Latescibacterota bacterium
AAGTATAAAGTTCCTGAGAAAGTCCACGTGGATAGGTTTTTGACGTCAGAAGTCAAAGAGGCGAGTGAAATGGCCGGAAGGTTAAAATCTGGACAAACGGTAGCGCAAGATCGCTTCGTGCGTCTTATTTACGGTAGCGGGGCTTGGCAAGGAGAAAACCCTGTAAGCCGTGCTCTTAGGGCATCTCCGGGATCAGTACATGGCCCGTTTGATACGGATACGGGATATATAATCTTGCGTATTGTGAGTCGGCACGATGCTCATTATCCAGTTTTCGAAGAAATAGAAGAAACTTTAAGATCGGACTGGCTGAAAGATCAAACGCACAGAGTACTCAAAGATTTTGCTACTGAATTGCGTTCTCGACGTGAAGCCGAAATTTTTGTAAATGTAAAAGGTTTACGAGAATTTAATGAAAAGGTATCGCTCTAATTAAAAGAATAGTAAGATAAGAATATGACACAGGGCATTGATAATGGTATGACACGGAGCATTGAAATGTTTCGTACGGGTTACATTGTGGATCGCCGTCAAGATTATGTTTGGTTTCTTGCACTTCCACTTGTATCCATAGTATTTGCGCTGGTTTCAGGTAAATATTTCCCAGGTGCTGTTTTGGCTGCAATTGCATTATGGGTTACGATCCCACATCATTTTGTTACATGGTTGCGTGTTTATGGATCGCCCAATGAATTTGCCCGTTTTAAGGTCCGTTTTATTTGGGGCCCAGTAGTTTTGATTGGCTTTACCTATCTGTTACTGTATTATGCTCCCCTCAGCTTAGTTCTGATTGTGACCCTTTGGGATCATCAGCACAGCTTGATGCAGCAATATGGGTTTGCACGTGTTTATGATTTTAAAGCCAATACCGGAGCGCCATCCACTGCTAAGTTTGATTTGCTTTTTTCTTGGATATTCTTTGTTAACATGTTAATAGTGTCTCCACTTTTTTCGACATTGTGGATTCGGATGTTTCATGAATGGCATCTGCTTATTGACGTAGTTCATGTTCAATTGATACAAAATGCATCTTGGATATTAACAGGCGCGTACGGTGTTATCTGGTTATTGCATATTATTTGGACATTGCGAAAAGGCTACGCGATCAATCCCTTGAAATATGCCTTTCTTGGAGTCAGTTATTTTCTTTGGTATTTTACGAGCTTCTCAACAGAATATTTACTCGTTTATGCGGTTGCCCATCGAATTATGCATGGTGTTCAGTATGTCGTAATGGTGTATTACTATAACCGCCACAAGGTTGAGAGAGGTGTTAATGATTCGCCGCTGATTAGTTTTGTCTCACGTCCGGGCAACGTAAAGGCATTTTTATTGATGTGCGTTGCTTATGCTCTTGTGTTTCATGCATTGAGTGAGGGGCATGTACGAGATTTTGGCTTTGGTTTTGTTGGTTTTAATGCCAACTTTGATCTCTTTAGCTATTCGTTATTGAGCTCCTTCGCTTTGATACATTACTATTACGACGCCTTTATTTGGAAAGTTCGGAAAAAAGAAGTGCAAGAAGGGTTGTAGGAAAAACATATCATTCATGTCCTATCTTCGATCTTTTAAATTACTCGTAATAATTTTAATCGTCGGTACAGTGCTTGCCGCATTGGAACGTCACCAACGTTTTTTATTTAATCATCTTTCCGAACGTGCTAGTTCGCGTGGCCATCCTTCTCTTAAGGGGGATTCTCTCAAAAATTTGGCTGATGTGTTGTACGCAATCTATCCAGATAGAGCTGAGGCCAATCTTTTGATGGGTAGGGCGCTTTTAGAAAAGGGTAGTTTGAAGGAAGCTCGAAAATATTTAGAGGAAGCACTCGAATTAGACCGTAATAATCAGCAATTACTTTTTCTTTATGCACAATTGTTATTGGATATGGGAGAGGACGAGGCGAAAATTAGTGCCATCGTTAATGAACTAAGACGCCTTTTCCCACGCTCGAAAAAAGCCGTAGAAGCTTATTTCGAGCGAGCTTCAAAAGGTAAATTGCAGATAAATGATGGTCTTTATTAGTCTCAGTCGCTGCCAAATAATTCCCCAACATTCATCGTTATATCCCGTGTTTTATTACCTCTTTCATGTACAGTAAGTTTTCCATTTTTATATTCGACATTTTTTACGCCGCCAAAATCGCGTGGGACTTTCATAAGGAAATTCGCGTAAGAAAAAAGTTGGGTCTCATCGGCATCGATGAATTTAAAAATATGTTGATCAAAAATCTTTCCCTTTTGTACCAAAACTGGTCCGGGCTGATGCAGGCCTGTTGTTCCGAATTCGAGTCCTCGGGCGAATGGTTTGTCATCTGCAACATGTCGCCAAGCATCAAACCAAGGGTAATCCTCTGATGGCCAAATATATCCAATAAGCAGTTGTTGTTTGGCATTGACAGCTGTGGTCCAACCATACTCCTCTTCAATTATGTAGGAAACGACTGCAGGCGTCGCATCATTTGTCAAATGGCGTACATTGACCATCGTACCATCTTTTTTCTTGGCATTAGGCCATCTAACCTCAGGATTCTCAAAGTGGGGTGCGGGAGTTTCTTGCATAAAACCCCTCGTTCCGTTTGCATCAACGACCGTTGTTTCATCAAGAAACGGAGGACCTATGGTAGGGTGTTGAACAATGTTGTAAATACGTCCTATGTGGCGCGTGTTTTTTACGGCTTCATCTACTCTGAAGATGGCTTGTTTTTTATGAAGTTGGATCTTGCGTACAACCTCCAATCCTGCGAGTGGTAATTTGGCCATCATTTTTGCTTGGACAAAACCATCAGAATCAATAGGGGCTTGTGTTACCGACCACCAACTCGTTGTAGCCTCACCGTGCCAGCCCATACCATGGGCTATTTCTGCAGGTGTTGCCGGGCCCCAACGGTCTAAACATAGGAAATGGCCCATTGAACGGGGCGCCAAAGGTGGGTCATCCTCTGGCGTCTCGCTGAAGTCCCATGAATCCCACTGCAATGGGTTCAGGCCCTTTTCCCCTAAGTGAAAATCAGCGATGGAGCCTCCACCCAAATCAATAATTATTTCTGCCGCTTCACCCGTCATCTTTAGGATGGGGCGATCTTCGTTAGCGAATAAATGCGTGGTATAAGTCATGAAAGCTACCAGTATTAGAAAATACACTTGATACTCCTCTGTTGATTATTATTGACGCGACGGCCTGCAATCTACTAGAATCGTTGACAATTAGCAAAGAGAAGTTGAATTTGTTGCACATGTTAAGTTATTTGCGCTCTATGTACTCTCGTTTGGTTTCTGTGCGAGCGAGTCAAAATAAGAAGATAGTTTCAGCTATACTGGTTGCTTTGCTGTGTCTATCATCTTGTGTTACGTCCTCTGTTTCTCCGAAGCGATCTCAGGAATACTTAAACAGCTATCGAGAAGGGCTTGATTTACTGGAGCGATACCGTCTGCGGTTAGCGGAAACGTCTTTTAAACGGTGTGTAATGTTAGATTCGTTAGCTTTTGAAGGGCATTGGCAACTTGGCCGCTCGTATCTTTTGCAGGGTTTAATAGAAAAAGGCTCTCGAGCATTAGGAAATGCTTTAAGGTTGAAGCCGGACCTTCACGTCGCCCGCTCGTTGCTTTTGGAAACGGTAATGGGGCGCGGTAGCGAATCTTTAGAGTTGGGAGATTATTCCAAAGCAACGGAGTATTTTAAGCAGGCTATGAAAGTGGATTCTACGGCCTACGAACCAATGTATCAATCTGCTGTAGCCGCCATGTGGCTTAAAGAAGATTTAATGGCTGATTCGCTTTTTAAGGAGATAATTGATAAATACCCGGATAAGTTGCAGCCACGTTGGCAGTTGCAAAATCTTTCGAAGACAATGGGCAAGTTACTTCCTGGAATGTCAGAAAAATACCGTTTTCCATACAAAAATATAAAGAAAACTTCAGAAGTTGGAATAAGGTTTGAGGAGATCGGATCAGATCTCGGAGTAGACAAGATGGATGGTGGTCGTTCAAGTGCTTGGGCGGATTTTGATGGTGATGGAGATCTTGATTTGGTTGCCATAGGACATCCTGAATTGGCTTACTATAAAAATGAAGTAAAGCACTTTGTTGAATTGTCATCAAAAGTAGGACTAAATCTGCCGGAAGGCGGGATTGGTGCTCACGTTGCTGATTATGATAATGATGGCGATCCTGATCTGTACATTACGCGCGATGGTTGGTTTGGTGGGGGCGCCAATGTTTTGTTTAACAACGAAACAGGTCAATTTTCGGATGTTACTGATTATGCAGGAGCCGGTGATTTAGGTTCCGGTTTTTGTGCTGCCTGGGCAGATTACGACAAGGATGGCTGGTTAGATATTTATATCGCAAATGGAACGGGAGCCACTGGAGATTCCACCAACGTGCTTTACAAAGGCTCTAGTGAAGGTAGGTTTATTGATGTTGCCTTCTCGGCAGGTGTTGACCATAGAGGCCAAAGTTTAAGTGCTACCTGGGGTGATTTCGATGCAGATTCAAATGCGGATTTGTATGTCTGTAATTTCACCGAACCCAACGTTCTATACAGAAACAAAGGAGATGGCTCTTTTGAAGATGTTTCTATTCTTGCCGGTGTAGCAGCTTCACATATTGATGGCTTTATTACCTTTCCATTGGATTATAATAATGATGGTGCTTTAGATATTTTTGTAGGTAACTGGAGCTCTTTTGAGGAAGTATTGGAGGATCGAGCTCTGAACCATCGGGCAGGAGATCGGGAACGTCCTGTACTTTTTAAAAATAATGGAAATGGAGTTTTTATAGACGTAACTGAAAGTGCAGGCATTGCTCGGGCTGAAGGTACAATGAGTGGTGCGGCGGCGGATGTAGATAATGATGGGTGGACAGATTTATATCTCGGAAATGGAGGACCTAAAATGGAGCGACGCGATCCAGACGTGTTATACCGGAATATGTCTGACGGGACTTTTTCGGATATAACCGATTTTGTTGGGCTGGGTCACGTTGGTAAATCTCACGGTGTCACTTTCGCTGATTATGATGCTGACGGAGATTCGGATCTCTATGTTCCCTCCGGAGGCGCTTTGTCTGGAGATTTCTGGCACAATGTTCTTTATCGTAATGAAGGTAGCGATGGTGGGTTCTTTGTGCTTCGTTTGGAAGGACGTCGAAGTAACCGAGATGGTATAGGTGCTCGAGTTCGATTGCAATGTAATAGTTTAGTACAAACACGTTTCGTGGAATCAGGAAATAGTTTTGGAAATAGTAACAGTCTTGAATTGGAATTCGGTCTGGGTGATTGTGAAAATATTGCTCATGTAGAAATACAATGGCCCAGTGGTCAGGTTGATCGTTTCTGGGAACCTCCTGTGAATAGTTGGCGGATTGCAGTCGAAGGAGAGGAACACCTTAGGAAAGCCATACGATGAGGTTTTCCCCCCCCAGTTTCCTCCTTTTGACCGTAGCTGTCTTTTGTTGTGCGCCGGAAACTGCAGATGAATGGCATCAGGAAGCAATAGACCACCTCGGGGGTCAGTCGCTTCGAGATATTAGTAGCGAGGCTCTAGTTTTCGCTCAACGGGCGGAAGAACATGCCTTAGAGATAGATTCCACGAGAACAGATATTTCCCTTAAATTAGCCGAGATTTTGCAGGCAAGGGGATACTATGAATCTGCAAGCGACTTGTATCGTAAAATCATTGAAATGAATGCTGATGTTGGCTCGGCCTATTCAGGCCTGGGTTTTTCTCTATCTGCTCAAGGACGTTTTGGTGCGGCGCAGAGAGCATATCAGGATGCTTTGCGTCGAGGTGAACGTTCTTCGTTGCTGTACTCTCGCTTAGGGCATTCGTATCAGGCGTTGGGGCATATTCGCGAGCACTTAATTTCTGCTCGTGCTGCATATCGTGCAGCATTACAATTGGATCCAAAACAAGCAGATGTGCATCTTCAGTGGGCGAGAGTGGAAATGCGTTTAGGGGATTCCAAAACAGCCCGAGATCTATATGAGGAAGCTCTGGAGCTTAATGAGCGAGATTTAGATGCGCGAATCGAACTGGCTCAGTTATATCTAGAGTTGGGCGAAAATACTGTTGGAAGAGCCTTATTGGCTGACGGATTGCATGAGCCAGAGGATGACGCTCTCTTGTTGCAGGAATTGGGAAGGTTTTTGTGGGAGGAAGGGGAGTCTGTTTCAGCGTTATCTCATTTTGAAAGTGCATTGGATTTGAATCCGTTGTTAAGTGTTGCTCGGCGAATCGCCGCCCTTATTTACAGTGAAATGGGAGAGTATAAGCGTGCCTTGTCGTATTACACCATCCTGATAGGAGAAAATGAAAAAGATACTCAGCTCTGGATAAATCGGGGTATTATACATAGTCAAATGGGTGAGTTTGTGGCGGCAGAAGCCGACTTTAAATATGCAATATTATTGGGTGGAACGAATGGTGATGGGGCGCTAAAATTAGGTGGTTTATATGTCCACACTAGAAACAAACGTGCTGCGGTAAAGGTATTGTCCGATGGAGTGACCGACTATCCAAATAATGCGGAGTTACAGGCTACTTTGGGAGATATATATAGAGAAATGGGCATATTAAATGCTGCCTTAAAAGCGGGGGAAAAAGCTGTTGAACTTGAACCGGACCGGGCCTTATGGCGTTACCATCTGGCTCGAACGTATGAGCGCTCTAATCCGGAATATGCTACAAAGGAATGGGCTCGTTATTTTGAACTGGCAGCCGAGGATACTCGTGAAAGAAACCGTTCCAAAGAAGTACAGAAACGACTGAAGAAAAACTATGATTAAATTGGTGTCTTTTGATTTGGATGGAACCATTCTAGACGAGAATAGTTCCCCGGCAAATTCTTCAATTGATGTAATTGCGGACATGATGGCTGCCGGTGTTATTTTTGCAAGCAACAGTGGCAGGAGTGTGCGGCGCAGTCAAGAGCCGCTCAATAAATGGCCAGATGTGGCTTCTAATCTGCTCATAGGTGCTTATAATGGTGGTGTTGTAGTTGACCGCAAAAAAGATGGAAACAGGAAGTTGATTTACGTAGAACGTTTGTCTCGTAAAGTTTTTGAAGAAATTGCGCTCTTTACAAAAGATAAGGAGCTAAACCTAATCTGCTGTATGTGTGAAGAAAAGGATGGGTTGTTAATAGAAGAATATCGTCATTCTCTTTCGAGTGCTGGGCTAAAGTTGTTTGGTGGTTCGGGTTTTGTTCATGATTTGGACCTGTACGACCGTATTTCAGAAAATGAATTACAGTCTCCTCCGAAGTTGATGATTGTTACGGGTGAGTCGGAACGCGATCGTGTACTTGAACAGGTGAGAAAGAGGTGGGGAAAACGCGTATATGCAACATGGTCTATTCCAGATAGAATTGAGATCATGCCTCCGCATGTGGATAAATCGAAATCATTGTGTGCCTTAGTGGATTTGGTTGGTGTCGGTTTGGATGAAGTTTTGGCTATCGGCGATGGAGAAAATGATATTCCAATGTTGAAAACGGCGGGGCTTGGTATATTGATGGGCAACGCCGAACCGGCCGTGAAACGCATTATAGAAGGGTCATCTGTTAGTATCGGGCCGTCTATGGTTGAAGATGGTTTTTCTGCAACATTAAGAAAGTATATTACGATTTGAGGAGAGTTTATATGCCGAAGGTTTTACGGTTTTTTTTATTTCTAATTTTTGCGGTGGGCCCAGTTTTCTCACAGCAAACTGCTATTGTCGACACTACGATCTATCCTCGGATGGCTTTTATAGAACGTGGGGATAGTAGTTATTTTATGGATAGATATGAAGTGACAAATGGTGAATATTCAAAGTTTCTTAACGCCTTGGGTAATCAAGAAGAAGAAGGAGCACCATGGGTTGAGTTGAGAAGTCGGTTTGCGCTAATTAAGAAATCGGAGTCTGGTAATTTTGTCGCTGTAGATAGTTTTGATACACATCCTGCAGTTGAAATTTCTTGGCATGGGGCGAAGGCATATTGTGATTGGGCGGGGAAACGACTTCCTACCCAAAGTGAGTGGCGATTTGGGTGTGAGGGACCTGAATCGAAAAAATATCCTTGGGGAGAAAAATTTGTAGAGGGTTACGCTAACATATATGGTCATAAACATGATGGATATGTTCGAACGGCTCCCGTAGGGACATACCCATTAGGAGCGAGTGTTTTCGGATTGATGGATATGTCTGGAAATGTTTGGGAGTGGACCTATTCTAAAGGAGATTTACAATTTTTACGGGGCGGGTCTTGGGTAAATGGAGCCACATTGGGTCAGTGCGATAAGCGTTCAAATACGAAAGATGCGCACTCGTACATAAAGGGGAATACGTTAGGATTCCGTTGTGCACGGTGAGATGGGCCTTCGTCTTCAATTATCTCTATCTCTAATTCTGTATATAGCAAATGTGGTCTGTGCCCAAAATTTTACTGACCAGACTATATTTACAGGTATAAATTTTTTGCATACAGGTGGTGGAATTGAAAAGGCTAATATTTTGGAAGCCCATGGGAGTGGGGCGGCATTTTTTGACGCTGATAGCGATGGCGATCTTGATTTATATTTAGTCAACGGGTCTACGTTTGCTCGCTATGGGAAAGGTGAGCCAAATACTTATTACCAGAACCAGAATGGTATGTTCTTGAACGCTACTACAAAGTCTGGTTTAGGTGATCGTGGGTGGGGAGCGGGTGTTGCTATTGCGGATGTAAACTCTGATGGAAATTTAGATGTTTATGTGAGCAATTTTGGTTCGAATTTAATGTATATGAATATGGGTGAAGGGGTATTTAATGGCCAGGAATCTGGTTCTGAAGGATACGGTTTTAGTGCGAGTGCCGCTTTTTTTGATTACGATTTAGACGGTGATTTAGATCTTTTTGTTACTAATTATGTTCATCCGGAAATTAACCTTACTTCAGGTAAATCTCCGCCTTGGGATCCGTGTATTTATTTAGGCGGGCTTCGTGTTTTTTGTGGTCCGGTTGGTTTGCCCGAAGGCCAAGATCGTTTCTATGAAAATGATGGAACAGGAACATTCAACGACGTAACGATAGAAAGCGGAGTAAATGAGGCTAATTCTTCATATGGATTAGGTGCAGTGCCTGCTGACTTTGATAGTGATGGTGACATAGATCTTTTTGTTGCAAATGATGAGAGGGCTAATGTTTTGTGGAAGAATAATGGGGATGGGACCTTGAGTAATGTTGCATTGGCTTCAGGGACTGCTTTTAATGCAGATGGAGAAGAGGAGTCGGGGATGGGTACCGACGTTGGAGATTTCGACGGAGATGGAGACGAAGATATCTTTGTTACTAATTTTTATTCCGAGACAAATACTCTATATCGTAATGATGGAGACCTGGAGTTTGTCGATGCCACAACGGTGAGTGGTCTTGCGTCGCCAAGTGTTGAGTTTTTGGGATGGGGAACCACGTTTTTTGATTACGATTTGGACGGCGATCTTGACTTGTTTGTAGCTAATGGTCACGTATATCCTCAGGTTGATGCTGCCACTGCTGGAGGTGGCTATGCTCAGAGAAATCAATTGTTTCGAAATGATGGTGGAAAATATGTTGAGGTGAGAGGTGGTTCCGGCCTAAAGGTTGAAAAAGTTAGTCGGGGCACGACTAGTGGTGATTATGATGATGATGGAGATATAGATATTTTGGTTACTAACCTTGATTCTTCGCCTACACTCCTTCGAAATGATTCAAGATTGAGGGGCAGTAGTCTCGCGATTGAGTTAGTGGGTATAGCTCCAAATTACTTTGGTGTGGGCTCGGTAGTAAATGTTTGGGTTTCTGGTGTTAAGCAAACTCGTACCGTAAATACTTCTACCGGTTATTTGGGTGCCAATTCTCTTATACTACATTTTGGAATTCCAACGTCTGGTATTGTTGAAATGATTGAAGTGTTTTGGCTTGATGGTAGCAGATCAGAGATTAGCAATACCGAATTTAATCAGTTCAAAACTCGGATCGTCCATCCTGCCTTGAATTAGTCGAACATATTGACAGAAAAATTCGAGTTGTTATACTCCCTGTCTTGTTTTAAGTAGTAGGGGAACTCTGTTGTTGTTTGCAATCGCTCCCTAAAAAAAACTTCAATTTTGTCCCATTCTCTGTTGAACTGAATAGGAGAATTATGCATGCCCCCGCTTCTTGAGGCGCGTCATATTCGGAAAATATATTCTGGAGGTGGAGGTCTTTTCACCAGTGAAAGTGAGACTGTAGCTGTTGATGACTTTTCTCTGGAAATTAATGATGAAACTCCTTCTTTCATAACGATAGCTGGTGAATCTGGTAGCGGTAAGACGACTATTGCCAGGATGATGCAGGGTGTAATTTCTCCATCTTCTGGACAGGTTCTCTACAGGGGATTGGATGTTGGAGGTATGTCGTCTGTCGAAGTTAAATCATTTCGTAGAGATGTACAGGCGATATTTCAAGATCCTTTTGAGGTCTACAATCCTTTTTACAAGGTAGACCACATTTTGACAACGCCGATAGCAAAATTTGGCTTGGCGCAGTCGGCGGATCATGCACGAAGTCAGATTGAATCAGCTTTAGATACTGTTGGTTTGAATCCGGATGAAACGCTAGGGCGCTATCCTCATCAGTTGTCTGGAGGGCAACGTCAGCGAATTACCATTGCTCGTGCCTTGCTATTGAAGCCAAAACTTATTGTTGCAGATGAACCGGTATCTATGGTAGATGCATCATTGAGAGCATCAATATTGGCAAGTATGTACAAACTTTACTCAGAGTTTAACATATCATTTATATATATTACTCATGATCTAACCACGGCCTACCAGGTTAGCGAAGACATAATAGTGTTGTACCGTGGCAAAGTCGCAGAGAGTGGTCCTGTCGAAGAAGTGATCAAGTCTCCGAAGCATCCCTATACCCAGCAACTTATCAGTTCGATACCTCTTCCAAAACCTGGAAATGAATGGCTTGAAGAGGAAATTCAGGAAGACGAAATTGATGGTTTTGAAGTTGATAGTGAGCAAAGCCAGGTTTCGGCACCTCAAACTACGAAGCAGCGTACGAACTGGAGCTATATAGTCAAAAGGGTATCCCTTTTTCTTGTGGTTATTTTAGCTGCAGCGAGTCTTAATTTTTTTGTTCCTCGCTTGGGTACTGGGCGCGATCCAATTAGAGAGAAATTGGGGCAGTTGGCTGCAAGTGGAGGATTGAGGCAGGATGGAATAGAAGCTATGGTGAAGGCTTATCAGAAAAAGTTTGGTTTAGATAAGCCGCTCTACCTACAGTACTTAAATTTCTTAGGCGATACATTTACCTTCGATCTTGGTTATTCTCTTGCTAATTATCCAGCGAGAGTGGGCCAAATGATAGGTAATGCAATTCCATGGACGATAGGTTTAATGCTCGTTTCTGTTTTGATTGGCTTTGCTCTAGGAACACTTATTGGGGCTCTATCTGCTTGGCCTAACGCTCCTCCTATCGTACGCAAACTGGCCATTCCCTTAATGGCACAGTCTGCGATTCCACCGTATTTATTAGGATTGATAGTTCTATACGTTCTCGGATTGAAACTAGAATTGTTTCCGCTCTCAGGTGGATATTCTCCCGGAATGTTAGCTACGTCAAGCCTAGAGTTTTATTTAGATGTCTTACATCATTCGGTGCTCCCTGCTTTAGCCATCGTGCTTCAGGCTGTAGGTTTCTGGGCATTGGGAATGAGAGGCATGATGATTACGGCTTCCGGAGAGGATTTTGTTACTCTTGCAGAGGCAAACGGCCTACGAAATAAAACAATCTTTTTCCGCTTCGGTCTGCGTAATGCGCTATTACCGCAATTCACGGCCTTGGGACTTTCACTTGCGAATGTTGTAGCAGGTCAGGTTATTGTTGAGGTGATTTTTGCATACCCTGGCATAGGCACCGTTCTTTTTCAGGCTATTCAAGCATCGGATTATACTGTTATAAACGGTGTTGTTTTGTTCCTTATTTTGTCGATAGGCCTGGTTACCATGTTGATGGATTTTCTTTATCCGTTACTGGATCCCCGAATTTCCCATCAGAGAGATGAATGAAATGCACCGTTTCAGTCAGGTGATTTTTTATATTAGAGAGAGCCCGACGTTGGGTGTTGGATTTTTGATGGTAGGAGCAGTTTTACTTTTTGGGTTGTTGGGGCCTTTGTTCGTAGATACCTCAATGGCTCAGCCACTTTCTTCGACACCTCGCTTGTCACCTTCTTGGGAACATCTTTTTGGTACAGATGATTCTGGTCGAGATCTTCTGGCAGTGATGGTGGTCGGAGTGCCTCTTACTCTCCGCATTGGATTATTGGCAGGTGCATTGGGCTTGGGCTTGGGCACATTTTTGGGTTTTACCAGTGGTTACATTGGGGGGAAATTTGATGGGCTGATTAGGGCGTTAGTAGATACGTTGCTTACGGTCCCTCCTTTAGTGGTGTTGGTTTCTATTGCATCTACGATTCGGGAAGAAATAAGTGTGAATATAATGGCACTCGTGGTTGCTTCATTAGCATGGATGTGGCCAGCGAGGGTTATTCGATCTCAAGTGCTGAGTATGCGAGAGCGAGCATATGTACAGATGGCGAAGCTTAATGGCCTGGGAACTACTGAAATTATATGGAAAGAATTATTTCCAAATTTATTGCCGTATCTGGCTGCAAATTTTGCGAATGCCGTTAATTGGGCTATTCTTGCGTCGATTGGTTTGGAGGCTTTAGGTCTGGGACCTCAAAATGATCCGACAATTGGAATGACTATTTATTGGGCAATTACCTTTAGCGCCTTGATTAGAGGAATGTGGTGGTGGTGGGCTATTCCAATCTTTTTTATAGGGCTCATTTTTATTGGGTTGTTAATGATTGCAGTTGGATTGGACAAATTGGCAAATCCTAAAGGGCGTAAAGCTGTCTGATGGATAAGAGGGTATGAAGAAAAAAGATATATTGCTTGATATAGAGAATCTCGACGTTCATTTTGCTACTCGTCGGAGGGTGATAAGGGCTGTGGACGGGGTTAGTCTAAAGATATATAAGGGTGAGCGGTTTGGTTTGGCGGGTGAGTCTGGTAGTGGCAAAACGACTATGTTATTAGCTCTACTGCGTATGATAAAAACGCCCGGTTATATTGCTGGGGGAAGGGCCGTGTTGGATGATGGTACAGACCTATTGGCAAAGAGTTTGGATGAGTTTCGAAAGATAAGGATGGAACGACTCACGATGGTTCCTCAAGGTGCAATGAATTCGTTGAATCCGGTTATGCGGATAGCCGATCAGATGGTGTTGACCATGAGGGAACATGGGGATAATTCCGAGAAAAATGTAGTTCTATCCAGAGTTGAAGAGTTGTTATTGTCGGTTGGTCTTAAGGCCGAAATTGGGAAACTCTATCCCCATGAATTGAGTGGAGGCATGAAACAACGCGTTTGTATTGCCCAGGCGATATGTCTTAATCCGCAACTTATTTTAGCAGACGAACCGACTTCAGCTCTCGATGTAGTTGTTCAGCGACAGATAATGCAGACATTGACAAAATTGCAGGAGAAACTGGGAGCCTCTGTCCTTTTGGTAGGACATGATATGGGACTAATGGCTCAATTCGCCGAGCGCATTGGAATTATGTATCAAGGTAAATTAGTTGAGGTTGATACGGCACAAAATATTTTTACTAATCCTCAGCATCCCTATACTCAGTCTCTGATCTCAAGTATACCATCATTTGAACGAAGAGATAGGCTTGAATTGAAAAATGAAAATAAGGTCTCCTCTGATAAGTAAGTGAAATATCCAAAGGTTTTTAAAATGGATTCTGATTTAAACTTCGGATAATTGTAAGCGAGGCATATGATGCAAAGCTGTAAAATTCAATTGGGCAATATTTTTAACATGAGTTTCAATAAACAGGACCTAAACTTTATGGCCATTTCGATTTTTAATAGCGCGAGCTTTTTTGGCTGCCGTCGGACGTTTCTTGGATTCATAGCAGTATTATTAATTTTCTCCGGTTGTGGGGGCGGTAGCCAACCAGGTAGTATCCCCCGAAATAGAACACTCGTAATGGATTGTTCGTCCGAAGGCGATTGTAGTGGGCAGATAAAGGATTATGCTGCCTTTAATCCATTTTTACTCACCGGAATTACTAAGACCGGTTGGAATTTCCTTTATGAACCCCTCTATTTTTATAATGCTTATGCAAAAACGGGTGAAAATATAATTCCCTGGATAGCAACGGGACACGAATATAACGAAGATTTTACATCTGTTACCGTTCGTATTCGTGAAGGGGTTGCATGGAGTGATGGGAAACCGTGGACCGCGCATGATTTTGTGTTTACGATTAATATGTTGCGATCGCATGCTCCGAGTTTAGCTTTTTCCACTGATATGGAGACTTGGGTAAAAGAGGCTGTCGCAACAGATGATTATACTGCTAAAATTGAGTTAACGGCATCTAATCCACGTTTTATTTTCTCGTATTTTACAAATAATTTCGATAATGGCATCCCTATTGTTCCTAAACATATTTGGGAAGGTCAGGATCCTGAAGGTTTTTCCAATTTTGATATGGCAAAGGGGTGGCCAGTCGTAAGCGGGCCATACTCTATGGCAATTTCTGTACCTGAACAGCGTGTCTGGGATCTCCGTTCAGATTGGTGGGCTGCTCAATCTGGATTCCAAGAGTTGCCAAAAGTTGAGCGAATAATATATCTCACCTACATGGAAGGTACAAAAAGAGTCCAAAATATCATATCCAATACAATCGATACCAGTTTGGACCTTCGACCACCAAATATTAAGTCAACCATTGATTCTAATCCAAATGTCTCCACGTGGACTGGAAAAAATTTGCCCCATGGTTATCTGGACTGGTGGCCGATTTGCTTAGGTTTTAACAATTTGGAATCGCCATTTGACGATGTAGAAGTTCGTCGTGCTGTTAACTATGCAATTAATCGGGAACAACTCGTTGCTATAGGTTGGCAAGGGGCGGGAACTATTTCCCATTTACCTGTCCCAGACTTCCCTCCGATTCAGTCTTATACGAGTCAGATCCAAGATTTAATTGAAAAATATGAGGTGGGTGTTTACGATCCGGAGAAGACGGCAGAGATTTTGTTGCGCAAAGGATGGGCAAAAGACGGTGAAGGATTTTGGGCAAAGGACGGTGAGCGTCTAACTATAGTGGTGGATATTTTTAGTATTTTTAACGATTTGGCTCCAGTACTGGTAGCACAATTAGAGCAAGCTGGTATTGATGCAGATTTTCGTATGACTCCAGATGCCTATACAAGGATGGCGCAGGGCACGGCTCGGGCTTTTATAATGGGTAACGGTGGCTCTGTGAGGGACCCTTATTTTACATTGAGGCGTTATCACAGTCGTTTTGTTCAGCCAACCGGAACACACGCAGAAATATTTTGGAGATGGTCTAATCCGGAGTACGATATTTTAGTTGATAAAATGGGGCAAACTTCGCCAGATGATCCTAAGTTGCAAGAATTATTTCGAGAGGCTATTGAGATCTGGCTTAGTGAACTTCCCTCTATTCCACTGGTGCAATGGTATCACCGTATACCCCACAACGAAACCTATTGGAAAAATTGGCCGACCGCAGAGAATCCCTATATAAATAGTGCTTATTGGCACAATACGTGGCTATTAGTGCTTCTTGGCTTGGAGCCGACGCAGGGTTAATTTGTTCTAAGTTTAAGCATGTTAACAAAAGCGGAGCGCCTGTTGGCGCTCCGCTTTTTCATTTTGCTTGATTTAACTAACTTAAAGACAAGCCAAGTTAACTGATTTGAAAGGTGCTTATGGAATCTTTCGTTGTTGAAGGACCAACTCCTTTGCAAGGCGAAATTAGTGTGTCGGGTGCAAAAAATTCGATGAGTAAGATTTTAACGGCTAGCATGTTAACTGCCGAGCCATGTCATTTTCAAAATGTACCAGCTATCGGGGATACCGAAATCACGAAGGAAATATGCTGTGCAGTTGGGGCGGAATTTTCTCAGGTAGAAGATCGGAAAGTCCGGGTGCAAACGGCCGAAATCAAAGCCGCTGAAGTTCCTGAATCGCTCGCCAAAAAAAACAGATTGTCAGTCATGATGCTTGCGCCATTGCTACATCGCCATGGTTGCGCGGTAGTTCCTGCAGCCGGAGGCGATCGCATTGGCCCTAGACCTGTTGATTTTCATCTAGATGGTTACCAACGTATGGGCGCCAAAGTAGAAAACCGGAAAGACGTTTATTATCTGGAGGCTGACCGTTTGCAAGGAACGGAAATTAATTTGCCATATCCAAGCGTTACTGCGACAGAAAACCTTTTGATGGCTGGCACATTAGCTATGGGGCGAACCGTAATACGTAATGCAGCTATAGAACCGGAGGTAGTAGACTTAGCACTTTTTCTGCAGAAAATGGGAGCGATTATTGATTATCAAGCTGATCGAACGTTTATTGTGGAAGGGGTTTCTCAGCTTTCTGGAGCAGATCACGTGATTATGCCAGATCGCCTGGTAGTTGCTTCATTAGGCGCAGCTGCTATAGCTTCTCGGGGTGATGTATTTGTTAAAGGTGCACGCCAAGCGGACATGCTCACCTTTTTAAATGCCTTACGCCGTGCAGGCGGCTGTTTTGAAATACAGCAGGATGGAATCCGGTTTTTTTATGAAGGAACTTTGACGTCGGTAGCCATTGAGACCACGGTTCATCCCGGGTTTATGACAGATTGGCAACCGCCATTCACGGTTCTTTTGACTCAGGCCGACGGGATGAGCGTAGTACATGAAACGGTGTTCCAGGATCGCTTTGTCTATGTGAGCCAGTTACAGAAAATGGGAGCAGATATTCAAACCTATGATTCTTGCATGGGAACAAGTTCATGTCGTTTCGCAAATAGCGGTTATCGTCATAGTGCCGTGGTTCGTGGGCCCTCTAAGCTAAGGGGTGCAGATATAGACATTCCTGATTTACGTGCAGGTTTCACGTACCTTATTGCAGCTATTTTGGCTGAGGGTAGATCTGTAATCCGTGGGGTTGAAGAATTAGATAGAGGTTATGAAGCGATCGACAAAAGTTTATGCTCTTTGGGTGCATCTATTAGCCGACAATCTGTGTAAGAAGAGGTAGGGCAACTGATTTTTAAAACGAGGTTAGTTTCTCCACTCGTTTAGCGATGGAATCCCCCAAGCACTCGATAACACGAACGAATCTTCCGTTTCTAGCAGTCGGTTGCGTAGTAATTTATGTAAATATTTTTTTTCTTCATTAAACTGTGAATTTCCAACTAAGTTGTTGCCTTCGTATGGATCGTTTTCCAGATCAAAAAACATCCATGGCTCTGAATTGTTTTTGTCTCCGCGAACGACATATTTATAACGTTGAGTACGAAAAGCGCGCCAAACAGAGTCGTGAAATATAAACCGCTCACGAAGCTCGGCAACATACTGAAGCATTACTCCTTCTCTCGGGAGATGAGAGCCTGTCTCGTTTAGCAGATGGGTTAGGTTGAAACCTGGTAATATTGTTTTTGATTCTAATCCACATAAGCCTAGAAAGGTTGGGAAGAGATCTTCTGTGCATGTAGGGTCATGAATTATTTTTTTTGGTTTTTCAGATGTACGTGGATCATAAATTACGAGGGGGATACCGATGGATTCTTCATAAGGCCACTGTTTCCCTTTTAATCCATGGGCTCCGCCCAATTCGCCGTGGTCAGACAAAAATACTATAATCGTATTTTTGTCCAAACTATTTTCTTCAAGGAATTTACGCATTCTTCCTATATTGGCGTCTAAATTTTCTACCATTGCATTATAACGTTTTCGATTGATTAAAAACGCATCACGGGTTTCGATGTCATTCGTAGCAAAGTTTGGCGGTAACTGTATCTCGCGTTCCTCCCAGGGTAATTGATAATCAGCAGGAGCTTCAAATGGATTGTGAGGAGGTTCGACCGATATTAACATGCAGAACGGTTTTTTGGGGTCTGTTCTTTGAGTTAAGTGTTGCATACTTATATCAAACAGCCCGTCTGTTTGATAACCTTCTATTGGGATAGGTCTTTGGTCGCCGTTGTGGAAGTAGCAAGTATCAAATGGATCGTTTCTTAGTTCGAACCCATACCAGGATTGCCATCTTCCCTGATGGGAACGGGGAACGGGAACACGATTAGTTTGTTTGGCCGACCCTAGTCTTCCGTGGCCGCCATCTAAGTGCCATTTCCCAACGTAAATAGTTTCGTAATTTGCTTCATTAAATTCGTCTGCCAAGGTGCGTTCTTTCGGCGACATTCGGTATTCAATTCCGGGAACCGATCGTGTATGAGCATATTCTCCCGTCATCATCGTAAACCTGAAAGGCACACAAATTGGATATGTTGAGCAGGCATTGGAGAAGCGTACTCCGTCATTTGATAATTTGTCTATGTGTGGAGATCTCGCATCGGGATCGCCATAACATCCGAGTGCATGGCGACGCAATTGGTCGGAAAGAATGACTAATAAATTGGGTTTTTTATCCATTTATAAAAACGCTAATGTTTGATATTGTGGCGAAGCACTTGGCCGGCACAGACGTCGAGGGGCTCTCCCGCTTCAAATACTTTATTTCCATTTACAAAGACATGATCGATTCCCTTTGCGTAAACGTAAGGACTTTCAAAATCAGCTTCTTCGCTAATAACGTCTGGGTTGAATACAAGAATATCAGCTTGGAAACCTTCCGCGATCAGACCACGGTTATAAAGTCCAAATCGCTCTGCGGCATGTCCACTTAGTTTGTGGATAGCGAATTCCCAGGTTAGCGCCTTTTGTTCGCGGACGAAACGACGAAGAAAATACGGGAATGCTCCGTAAGACCTTGGGTGATGTTTGCCTTCTGCAAGGATCCCCTCCGGGACCAACGAGAATCCATCTGAAATTATACCGCCTGCTGGATCTTGAGCGATATTTAAAAAATCCTGTTCGCTTACATCTTCGGCGAGCATCCATGGTTGAGCTTGGTCTTCAAGCAGAATATCCAGCATGGAATCATGGGGGCTTTGGTTCCGGATTTGACCAATTTCAACAAAATTTTTACCCGTATATTGAGCATTGACCACGGCACTACTCAACCATATGGATGCCCATTTCTCCTCCTTGATGAGAGTACGTTTTCGACTTCCTCCACTTTCAGCACCGTATTTCATTGTATCCGCTTTAATACGTGTGCGTATCTCTGGATCACGAAGGCGCTGTAGTAATATTTTGTCGCCACCATCTAGAGCCCATGGAGGTAAAAGTGATTTTAAAGTGGTGGAGCCAATAGTATAGGGTATTGCATCACAACTAACATCAATACCCTTTGAACGAAGTCTATTCATATCTTCAAGCAGAGTCTTGGTAGATCCTATCATGGGTGCACCGGGTTGCATATGTGAAACGTGAGCTGGTAGTTTAGCCTGTTCGCCGACTGTAAATACCTCCTGGACGGCGTCTTTAATTCCCTCTGTTTGGTTGCGGATATGTGAGGTGTAAATACCATTATACTTGCTTACAACTCGGCTCAATTCTATCAATTCTTGTGGGTTGGCAAACGGGCCGGGTGCATAAGCTAGTCCGCTGGAAAGGCCGAAACATCCGTCCTCCATAGCTTTTTCTGTAAGGTCGATCATTTTGTTCATTTCGTGTTTTGTCGGAACCCTGTCATCGTAGCCCATTGCAGCAACACGTATATTACCGTGGCCTACTAATGTTGCAGTGTTTGTACCTATACCTTGGTCGGTTAGGCGATTAAAATAATCGTCAAAATTAAGCCAGTCACAGTCTAGATCTCGAGTCATAGCTGGATCTAGTGGCCCATGATAAAGGTTATGTTTGCGAGTTGGCGCGGCCGAGACTCCACAGTTTCCCATTATTTGGGTCGTGATTCCTTGCGATAAGGAGCTAAAGGCACGTCCGTCTAGCGCGAGTGTAAGGTCGGAATGCGTGTGTATATCAATAAATCCAGGGCAAACATAACGTCCTGTCGCATCAATTGTGTGTTTGGAAGGATTGGCCTCGATGAAGCCAATTTCTACTATTCTTTCCCCTATTATTCCGATATCTGCCATAGTAGCAGCATTCCCACTGCCGTCTATTATTGTTCCGCCTTTAATAAGTAAGTCATACATACATAAATTGCTCTCATTACATTGATATACTTAACCGAAGATAATTCAATCTTATTTCGGTAAACTATTGCATGGTTATCCTGTTCGAGGTTAAAGTATAATTAGTACTATGAGAGGGCAAACAGAAATTAGCACCTGAGGTGCTGTTTTAGATATATGCGATAGAGAAAGGTCTTCAGAGTGAAATTTTTTTATATAATCCCAATTCTTCTAAGTTTTTATTCATGTGGTTCGGAAACGGTTCATGAGGATAAGTTCATTGCCGATTTGGAAAAGGTACCGAGAGACCGAACACTTATAATGGATTGTGCTCAGAGTAATGTCTGTGGTGGGCAGATTCAGGACTACAACTCATTTAATCCATTTTTACCAGGCACAACGTCAAGAACTGGATATAATTTTCTTTACGAACCGCTTTATTACTATAACGCCTTTAAAAATGAAATTATCCCATGGATTAGTACGGGTCACTTTTTTGAAAATAATTATACAAAAGTAACAATTCAGATTCGCGACGGGGTCTATTGGAGCGATGGTGTGCCCTGGACGGCTCATGACCTTGTTTTTACAATAAACATGCTAAAAGATAACGCACCATCATTAACGTATTCGACGGACCTAGAAAATTGGGTCAAGACCGCAATTGCTACAGACTCGCTGACAGCCGAAATTGAATTAACCGCACCAAATCCTCGTTTCGTTTTCTCCTATTTGACAGCGATGTTTGGTTTAGGCGTGCCTATTGTTCCAAAGCATATATGGGAAAATCAAGATCCTAAAACTTTCCCAAATCTTGATATTGAAAAAAATTGGCCGGTAGTATCAGGCCCCTATAGCCTTGCGCTGTCCGAACCTTTGCAGCGTATTTGGGACGTGCGTAACAAATGGTGGGCAGTTGAAATTGGATTTGCAGAAACACCTCAGGTTGAACGAATCATATATCTACCGTACATGGAGGAAACAAAGCGGGTACAAAACCTGCTTACAAATGCAATTGATACCAGTTTAGATCTTCGTCCGCCGAACATTCAAACGCTAATAGATAGTAATCCGAACATCACAACGTGGTCAGGACGCCAGTTGCCATTGGGATATGTGGACTTTTGGCCAATCTCACTGGGGTTCAATGCGTTAGAGCCACCATTCAATGACTCAGACATAAGACGCGCGATTAATTTTGCAATAGATCGAGAGCAATTAGTTGCAGTAGCTTGGCAAGGAGCTGGAAAGTCTACACTATTGCCTTTTCCGGAATATCCCGGTTTGCAGCCGTATTTTGAGCAGGTTGAAGGGTTACTCGATCGGTACCGAATTGGGAAGGTCGACTATGAACAGAGTCATGCTATAATGATAGAAAAGGGCTGGAATCGGTCAGAGGGTGGTTTTTGGAACAAGGATGGATCTGATTTTAAAATTGTCATAGACATTTATCCAATATTTAATGATCTGGCGCCGGTCTTGGTGGCACAACTCGAAAAGGCTGGCTTTGATGCTGATTTCCGCATGACTTCAGATGCTTATTCGCGGATGAGTCAAGGACGGGCGCATGCTTATTTGAGTGGACACGGGGGGTCGGTTCGAGATCCTTACCTCACGCTCAGATTGTACCAAAGCCGTTTCGTTCGACGGACGGGCGTTGCAGCAGAACATTTTTGGCGTTGGAAAAATCCTGAATTCGATCAGATTGTCGACCGCATGGCACAGACTGCTACTGATGATCCTGAGTTAATGGAACTGTATATAAAAGCGATGGAAATTTGGTTGGCAGAATTGCCGTCAATACCCTTGGTACAATGGTATCACAGGATTCCATATAATGAGAAATACTGGACGAACTGGCCAACGGAAAAAAATCCCTATATGAACAGTGCATATTGGCACCGGGGGTGGCTACAAGTTTTGTTGAATCTGCGTCCAACAAACTAAAGGAAATTTTTTATCTGATAAATATCATTGTGAATTAGTATCTGACCTTTGGGTGTCGGCGTCTAGTGGGAATATAGGTCGATGGCATTTTGAATATGGAAGCGAATCGAGATTAGCGCTGGTCGATCCAGGTAAATCGACAGGAATGATCTTTTTTGCAATAGCTTCGTAATGTGGACGGAAGCCATTGGGAGATTTACATACAACAAGATCGAAGTTTTCTGGTATTAGCCCACATGCCAGAAAAACATGTTGATCCATAATGTTTACCGGCAGTGATGTTACCATTAATGTGTAGTTACCAAAAACCAGCACGGCCGTATGACCGGCGTGTCCCTTTAATCCATCATTATACACAAAATTTCCATCGCTGAGCGCTTTTACATACAATTCACATTTATAGGGAGGGTGTCGGTCTGGATCGAGGCTACCTCCAATGGACACGCTGATTTCTGTTCCAATGCCGGCGGAAAATGCTTTTGTTGCAGCAGGCGCGTCGACTATTGGAATCAATGCAGTTCCTTGAAATCTATTTTCGATTAATGATTTGAACGCTGCATTACTATCACCTGAAGCTCCCGAAGAGGGAGCATCGGCAGCATCGGAAAAGACTGTTAATCCTTCTGAAATTTCGGCGAGTTTAATAGCTTCCTTAATCGGTGTAAGTTCAGCGATGAATTTTCTTCTGTGTTCCCACATATAGGTAGCAATTCGCTCGGCTTCTTCATGTACCCATGAATTGGCGTTTATGTGAGTAACGATAACGTTAGAGCATAGGTCAGGGACGTCGGTGAATGGA
The DNA here is from genome assembly GCA_036343635.1 of Candidatus Latescibacterota bacterium. Taxonomy (GTDB): domain Bacteria; phylum Latescibacterota; class UBA2968; order UBA8231; family UBA8231. The sequence goes on from JAYYVF010000025.1 coordinate 22,879, forward strand.
TTGCCGATAAATATTCCTGCAGACAAAACACTTTCGTTTTTTTCCAGGTCCTTACATTGGTCAATTGCTTTGCCGAACAATCCGGTTTTCGTTAGCAATTCGTCACCCCGAACCAGCATGGGTAATTTTATTCGCTCTATCTGCGTTTCTACGTTATTCTCTAATAGTTGCAGCAAACATTTTGCTGCTCTTTCACCCGTTTCAAATTGGTCGACATGTGGATAGGTGTGAAATGGCACGATAACATCTGCATCGTCTATTAGGCTATCGGTCAGTATCCCGTGTAGATCAAAAGTCGTTACAATCGGGATTTCTCCAATTATTTTTCGAATAGCTTTTAAGACCTGACCTTCTGGGTCAAATTCTGATTCGCCGGCCATTGCGCCATGAAATACTATCAGTGCGCCGTCGACCTCTTGTTGTTCGGATATAGATTGGAGTAATTCTTCGCTAATAAATGTTAATTCTTGTTCAGCTACTGGACCTCCAGAGACGGCCCATGTAGCATAAGTAGGTATGACCTCTATGTCAGTCTCTTCAAAAACCTTCAGAGCTCCACCTATTTCACTGTTACTTTTGCGTAAATCAAAAATGTCTTTCCCAGTTATTCTCTCGAAATGATTCCGGGTTGTCCGAGAAGGATTAAAGGTTGAGGTTTCTTGCTTGAAGGC
>JAYYVF010000026.1:0-14132 GCA_036343635.1 Candidatus Latescibacterota bacterium
GAGATATTCACATTTACGATCCAATCAAGTAGGAGAGGTAATATGAGTCATTACGTTGCAGCCTATGATACAGAAGCCATTTATAAGTGGTGGGAGGAATCCAAAACTGAGGGTGGCATAAATGGTTACGAGGCTGTTGCACGCTATGACCAGCAGAGTTTGAAAGATTTCTTGAACGGCGTTCAAGCTGTGGCAGAGGTTCACGCAAACAGTCAAACTCCGGCAACATTTTTTATTGTGGCAAAGTTACTTGACTACGTTAGCAACGAACTGCGTTTGATTCTCAACAATCCCATTTTTGATTTACAATGTCATTCTTATACCCACCCAGATTTGGTGGTGATCTCCGATAACGAGGCGGCATTGCGGCGTGAATTAGGAGATTCTAAAAAACGTATTGAAGATGTTTTTGGTATCGAAGTGATTGGACTGACCGCGCCTGGTGGTTATGCTCGCGGGTTTAGAGGCCAGGAACGTATTTTAGCAATGATGCAGGAATTAGGATATCGATACGTTAGGAGTGTAGGCGCAGGCCCGAGGGAAACGGTCCCGGCTCCTCTTGTTCAGCCCTTTTGGTATGATTTTGATGGTTTTTCAGAAATTTTAGAGATTCCATCTCACGCCTGGCATGATAACATACTCACAGGACAATCCGGCATTGTTCATTGGCCTCCTGTTTTACCTTGGCCTTATCCAACGAAAATGCCAACGGATGCGAGAGGGGTTTACGACGCCTATGCGCCCGGAATTGAATACTCAGTTAAGCACGATTTGTTGACTTATACGCCGGTATTCCATCCGTGGTCTATTTATCGTGTTAGTCAAGAAGCAGAACAGATTAAACTTTTGGTGGCACACGCTAAGGAGCACATGGAAGTGGTTTCGTGCTCTGAACTTTACAATAAAATTTTTGTTGATAGGAGCTTGGCGTGCGGTATACCACCCTCTTAACGAATAATCCATTTTATTGGAGCGTATTGGTAGGTTTTCATATACTTCGAGTGGGCTGATTATAGAAGCGCTAAAAGAAATTAGATAACTAATGTTACGACGAGGGACAATTGAGGTGAAAAAATGGAAATAAAAAAGGTAGCTGAAGAGTCTGCGGTCGTTGGCGAAGGTCCTTTGTGGAATCCAGAGGAGGGGTTGTTGATTTGGACTGATATTGCGACGGGTCGGATGTTCTCTTATGACCCGTCTACTGACCAGAATACGCAGATCCATGATGGATTTAATGTGGGTGGTTTCATGCAAAATGAAAACGGCGGATATGTCTGTTTTATTCATAATGGCGTAGTACTCTGGAAGTCTGATGATGAATGGGAGCGGATCCAATCGGAGGAATTTGAAGGAGACGTCTTGGCGTTTAACGACGTAATAGCGACTCCGAATGGTGGCGCATTTGCTGGGACATATTTCGAGGATCGGAAAGGAAAGCTCTATTACTTTAGTCCCGAAGGATCGGTGTCTATTATTGAGGAGGGGGTTGGTTGTTCAAATGGAATGGGTTTTTCTCCGGATCTTGGTACGATGTACTATACGGATGCCATGGCTAGAGAGATTTACGCTTATGATTTCGATTCAGATACTTCACAGCTTTCCAATCGGCGACTTTTCAAGAAAATTGATAGTAAGCTTGGGGTGCCGGACGGTATGACAGTTGATGCCGAAGGCTATGTATGGAGTGCGAATTGGTTTGGTAGCTGTATTATTCGCTTTGACCCTGATGGTACGGAGGAGAGGCGCATTCAAACTCCGGCCTTACAAACTTCCAGCGTAATGTTTGGTGGCACTGATTTGGACGACTTGTATTTTACTTCTGCTGATTTTGTCTGTCCACCAGGTTCCGAATTAGATCCTGTAGATTATGACTGGGATGAGTACGGTCGAAGTTATCGTGGAGGTGGACTTTTTCGGATTCGCGGGATTGGGATCCAGGGAAAGAAGGAGTACAAAGCAAATTTTAAATGGCCGAAAAAATGATGGAGTATCGTAGTCTGGGTCGCACAGGAGTTCGGGTTTCGCCTATCTGTTTAGGGACCGCCTTTCGAAGCCAAGAGGACGAGAAGGTCTGTGCCCGTGTCGTTGAGCATGCTATAGACAGAGGCTGTAATTTTATTGATACGGCATTATACGGAGAAGGTAGATCGGAGAAGGTGGTGGGACGTGTGCTCAAGGGACGCCGTGACAACGTGGTGTTGACCACTAAGATCTTCAAAACGCTTGGTGAAAACCCCAACGCTGGTCGTTTGAATCGTCTCAATATTATGAGTGGTATAGAGGCGAGCCTCCGTCGGTTGGAAACCGACTATATCGACCTTTATTTACTTCATGCATTTGATAAAGATACTCCACTCGACGAGACGTTGCGAGCTCTTGACGATCTAGTCCGACAAGGTAAGGTTCGCTATATAGGCTGTTCTAATTTTGTTGCTTGGAAGATGGTTGAGGCCTTGTGGATCTCCGGAGAAAAAGGCTTGGCTTCGTTCATATGTACTCAGTCACAATACAACCTTTTGAATCGAGTCGAGGTTGAACCAGACCTAATGCCTCTCTGTAAGCAATTTGGCATTGGAATAATGGCTTACAGCCCTCTTGCGATTGGTTTGTTGACGGGACGCTTTCGTCGAGGCCAAACGCCGCCGGAGGATACTCCGTGGAGCATTGGTGAGAATACGGGGCTTAGTCCGCACAAGTACAACATAGAAGATGCACTCGATGAATTTAACGACCGAATCATCGAGACTCTGGTAGATGTTTCTCGGCGTTATGACAGGACGCCTGCCCAAGTGGCCATAGCTTGGATTCTTGACCACGATGAAATAAGTGCGTCGATTGTTGGAGCGGACCTTCCCGAGCACGTGGACGAGGTAATAGAAGGATTGCAGTGGTCGTTACCAGGGGAAGAGCGCATACTTCTTGACCAGGTATCCGACCGTCCTGTTTTAAGAAAATATTCCTGATTTTTTGTTTTCATTCTCTCAATTAAAGAAAGAAAACCAATGAACGAAGATGAGAAATATCTTTTTGATCTTAATGGTTATTTAGTTTTGCCTGAAGTTTTAACCGATGAAGAGGTCAAGAATCTCAATGGGGCTATCGATAGCCATGCTGATCAGATGCAAGAAATAGACCGGTCTTTGGCTGCTGATTCTAAAGCGATGCAGGGCACGTCACGACGTTTGGATTTGGGTGGCATGCTGGCATGGGAGCAACCGTATTGTGAGTTGTTCCGGGAACTGTTGGTTCAGCCTCGTGTCAAATCAATTTTGGAGGGTGTATTGGGAAGCGGCTATCGTTTAGATCATGGACCGGGTCTAATAGCTATGGATAAAGGTTGTGAAGGTGGAAGGTTGCACGGAGGTGGTGTAGAGCGCGGAGACATCTCCGAAGTATATTTTTATAAAAACGACAAGATTTTTACAGGGTTGACCGTCGTTGAATACCTTTTAGCAGATGAGGGGAAAGGTGATGGCGGAGTTGCCGTTGTTCCTGGAAGTCACAAAGCTAACGTAAAATGTCCAGACGATATGCTTAATTGGGATCAGCATCAGGAGTATGTTCATGAAGTGAACGCTAGTGCCGGAGATGTGCTAATATTCACAGAAACTCTGACGCATGGCACCCTGCCGTGGACGGGGGATCATCAGCGACGTGCGTTGCTTTACAAATTTAGTCCGGGGACTATTTCTTATGGTTCCGGATCTCATGATGTTTCTTACGGAGATTACATAGGAACTATGACCGAAGATCAGCGCATGGTTATGGAATCGCCACACATTAGACGTGGTTAGTTTGTTGGCCTTTCATGGCGCATATATTCAAAGAGCGAATTTAAAATGACAGCTACTTATCTGTATTACATAATTATCGTGATTTTAATAGTAAGTTTTATCGTGGACAAAGTCCTCGAATATCTTAATGCAAAATGTTTAACTGATATTCCACCGCAAGAATTAAGTGATATTTATGAACCGAGTGAATACAAAAAATCACAGGAATACAGTCGGACCAATTATACGTTCGGACGGACAACTTCCACCATTTCTTTTTGTATAACTCTAATTTTTTTGCATATAGGGGGGTTTGAATATGTTGATCTCTTTGCCAGAGAATATGCTGATGGTACTATTCTAACGGCCCTATTCTTTTTTGGTATCATTATGTTAGGCGGGGAAATAATTTCTGTTCCTTTTTCATACTATAGCACGTTCGTTATTGAAGAGCGTTTTGGATTTAATAGGTCAACGAGAAAGATTTTTTGTACTGATACGCTGAAGGGTTGGATCTTGTCTGGCTTGTTCGGGAGTTTGATACTATCGGCTATAATAATTTTGTACGAGTATTTAGGCCAGGATTTTTGGATATACGCATGGGGATTAGTAACGGCTTTTACGATAATAATTAACATGCTTTATTCTAGCGTTATTGTTCCATTGTTCAACAAGCAAACACCCTTAGAAGATGGTGTTTTACAAGATCAGATATCAGCTTATGCGGCGAAGGTTGGTTTTGATATACAAGATATTTTTGTAATAGATGGCTCAAAACGAAGTTCAAAAGCAAATGCTTATTTTTCGGGTTTTGGTCGGAAGAAAAGGATAACGCTGTATGATACGTTGATTAATGATTTAGAAGTGAATGAAATCGTAGCTGTTTTGGCACATGAGGTCGGTCATTTTAAAAGAAGGCATATTATTTTTAACCTGATTTTATCTGCGCTAATTACGGGTCTCACTTTTTATATTTTTTCGTTATTTGTCTCTAATCCAATGCTGTCTTTTGCTTTGGGCGTTTCGACAAGTAGTTTTCATGTAGGTTTGATTGGTTTCGGTTTGTTATACAGTCCGATGAATGAAATTTTTGGCTTGTTGAGCAATTTGATTTCACGGAAGTTCGAATATCAGGCCGATAAATACGTAAAGGATACATCTGATCCAGATGCGTTGGTGCGAGGATTAAAGAAATTGAGTAAAAATAACTTGAGCAACTTAACGCCCCACCCTGCGTATGTGTTTGCACACCATTCCCATCCTACGCTACATGAACGGATTAGGAATCTCGGATAAACACCCCTTAAGTAGGAATTAATTATTTGATTATAATTTAATCAAAATCATTTACGGTATTCTCAACAACACGGGTAGAGGAAAATTGCTGTGAAAAACGAAACCATTGATTTGCTTTTAAATCGTCGATCCTTGGTTGCATCTAAATTAACGAATCCAGGACCTACGAGAGATGAGTTAAACCTCATTTTGCGTTGCGCTATTAGGGTTCCTGATCACGGTAAATTGTCACCATGGCGAATTAAAGTTTTTGAAGGAGCCTCCAGAAAAATTTTGGGTCGAAAATGGGGTGACATTTTTAAAAAGAATAATCCAGATGCTTCGCCTGCTCAGTTGGCCGCAGAATACGAGCGCCCATCTCGGGCTCCTTTATTGTTAATTGTTTCGACTAAGTTGCAAGAGGTGCCTATTCCAAAATGGGAACAAATATTGTCTGGAGGAGCGGTTTGTCAAAATATTCTCGTTGCTGCCAATGCTTTAGGTTATCATTCGCAATGGTTGTCAGAATGGCCTAACTATGACGATGAAGTTAAGGCGGCATCGGGACTAGAAGAGGCGGATGAATTTCTTGGATTCATTTATATTGGCTCAGCTGAGGAGAAACCGTCGGAAAGGAAGCGACCGATTTTCGAGGAAATCGTCTCGTTTGCATGATTATGCAGATTGCCGTGCCACATTGTTGTGATTCCGAGGGGACTCTTCTGCTCTCACATTAATTGAAAGTGATTGAAAACTGATGGGAGACCTGGCGTTTTTTGTCGAAGGCTATACGAGCGAAGTTAGTTATGCCCCAGGAGAGTTGATGCAGATACATGTCTCTTCGTCGGTGCCTTTATTTTCGATAGAAATTTCTCGTCTTGGGTGTAAGCGAGAGGTGGTTTTACAAGAACGTGATGTGTCGGGGTCGATGTTCCCCGTTCCTGAAGATGCCTCTTCCCAGGGGTGTGGATGGCCGGTAGGGTGGCAGTTTACTATTCCGGAGGGATGGGAAAGCGGTTATTACGAGATACTTTTTCAGGTTTATGATCAAGGTGATACGTTCACCCAGCGAGGTGCTCGCCAAGCCGAGTCTACCGCATATTTTATCCTGCGCCCATCTGTTTCCAGTGATTGCTCGTCGATACTTCTTCAACTGTCAACGAATACTTATGCGGCTTATAATAATTGGGGGGGGTATAGTTTATATGCCTATCATGGGCGTGGCGGTGTTCAAGGCCATCGAGTATCGTTCGATAGGCCTGACCAGGGATTGTTCGATCGTTGGGAGCAGCCTTTTGTATCTTGGGCAGAACGATCAGGGTACATATTAGACTACTGCAGTAACCTTGATTTAGAAAGGCATCCCGAACTGCTTGATGGTCGAGCACTTGTTTTGAGCGTAGGTCACGATGAATACTGGTCAGCGGGCATGAGGGATAATTTAGAAGATTACGTGAAAGGTGGTGGTAACGTTGCTTTCTTTAGTGGTAATAGCGTCTGCTGGCAAGTCAGAAGTGAATATGATGGCCGAGCGCTAACCTGCTGGAAACAACGATTCAATCAAGATCCAGCATATCGCGGGGATCACGCTGTGTTGACTACGCTGTGGAGTCATCATCTCGTAAAAAGACCAGAGAATCAGCTTACGGGAGTTGGTTTCCTGCATGGAGGTTACCATTTAAGCCATGGGCAACATATGGACGGTTCGGGGGCTTACACCGTGCAACGTCCAGAACACTGGGCCTTTACAGACACGGAACTTCGAACCGGTGATGAATTTGGAGGTGAAGATACCATAGTAGGTTATGAATGTGATGGTTGCGAAATAGCGTGGCAAGGAGGTTTACCATATCCAACAGGAAACGATGGAACGCCGAAAAATTTTCAAATTTTAGCGACAGCCCCGGCTCGGTGGCACCCAGACGACTCCGAATGGTATGATGCGTGGCAGCAAGGCCATGAGGGTTGTGCGGTAATGGGATTATATCAACGAGGAGGTACTGTATTTACCGCGGGGACCACGGACTGGTCGCATGGTTTGGCGGGAGAAAGTCTAACTGTGGGTGCCATAACAAAGAATATACTCGACAAATTGTCTGTTTCTTGAAGCGGATTAACGCCTTTTTGAGTAACATCTTGGCTTTTAATAGGAAAAGAAAAATAGATATACACTAAATTTGTTTGAAGACGTGAGCAAAGCGTATGCAAATATTTTCTCCATATCATCTTTTTTGGCTTGGTGTCACGATAATTTTTGTTGTTGGATGTTATCGAATGGGGATGATACACCCAGACTCAGTATTGCATCAATTATTTAGATTCAGTTTGTTCATTTTAGTTGTTGTAAATGAGGCGGCCTGGTTTTTGTATCGGCATCATATGGTAAAGATTCCCGTTGCAAACAATCTTCCGTTACACCTGTGTGACATTTCAGTGTTTCTCATGCTTTACACATTAGTTTCAAAACGTTCATGGACGGGAGAATTGTCCTATTTTATGGGTGCTGTTGGTGCGTTGCTTGCTGTGTGTATGCCAGCAATTAGCGAAACTGGCAATATTCGTTTAATTGCAGAAATACGTTATTTTATTACTCATATTGCTCTAGTTGGGGTTGGAGTTTATTTCACGTTCGGATGTCGTTGGCTACCGTCTTATTCTGCTATTTGGAGGAGTTACGGGTTCGTACATGTATACGCTTTGTTGATTACGCCAGTAAATGTTTTGTTGGGCACAAACTATTTCTATACCATTTCAGCACCTCAACAGTTGTCGTTCTTATTCGTATTTCCCCACTGGCTATTTCTTGTTGGTGCCTCACTAATTTTTTTAGTCATATTCAATGTGCTTTATATCCCATTTATATTTCACAGTCGGTGATTTAATCTGACGATGGAAAGGGATTCCCCTCCAAAAGGGATTTATTTTATCCATGAAAATCAAAGTGGTAGCCACTTCCTTGTAGGTGAGATGTTTGTAGACGCTCCAAAATACGTAGGCGTAATATATCTTCTGTTGCTTTTATTTCGGGTCTTCCTGCTAAGTTTTCATGTTCCTCTGGATCGTTAATCAGGTCAAAAAGCATGTATGGAAGCCCATTGTTATTTAAGGCGATTTTCCATTCCTTATTTAAAAGCATAATTTCACCTCTATATTCGGAAATAGCATCGGGTCGATGTTCACGATTTACGTCCTGCAACACAGGGCAAAGTGAACGGGCAAACTGAGGATATTCTATACAGCCATTTGCTAACTCTACTATCGTAGGGCCAACGTCAAACCATTCTACTGGGGAAGGACATGTGACTCCCCTCATAGTTCCTGGGGCGCTAATGATTAGAGGGACCCTGACAGCCCCATCTAAAAAGTTTTCTTTATAGAGCAATCCAGCATCCCCGTTCATTTCGCCGTGATCAGATACGAGAATTATGGCAGTGTTGTTGAGTTGTCCCCGAGACGAAATAGTTTCAATTATTTGACCGATTTGATCATCAATAAGACTAACGTTTCCCGCGTAATTTGCACGCAAAGCGGCAACGTCATCTGAATCTAAATTTGGAGATTTAGCAAGTAATGTATCGAGACTGCCTTTAGGGCGGCCATCGAAACTCCTTGGAATGGGTCGTGCTTCAGGCATATCGTTCGGTGTATACATTTCGGAGTAGGGGTCTGGTGCGTCCCATGGTTCGTGCGGACCACCAAAACTTACCCAGCAACACCACGGTTCATTTAAATCGTAATTTTCAATGTAGGATTTTGCACGCTGTCCAACATAAACGTCGGCATAATATTTTATGCCAAGCGTGGATGGGCGTGCCGTGTGTGGTTTGTTTTCAAACCGATCTTTAAAATCAACTTGGTAATCTTTCCAAACGCCTTCGTCTCGCCACCAGGCAGTCATGTGCGATAATATTTTTTGGCTGGCGCGTGGTCCACCTATTTCGTCAACATCGTCCAGTCCATACGTTTTCATAAGGAATTCACGTTCCCGGAGATCACCAGTGTGAGGGTGGAGGTGTGTTTTGCCAAAGAGACTTGTTCGATAGCCTGCTGTACGAACTTGTTGCATCCAGGTTGGTTGATCTTTACTCATTTGACTTCGTTGATTAGCCCACACGCCCGTATTATGCGGGTAAAGGCCTGTTGCCAGGCTCAGTCGAGCTGGTACACATACTGGCGAATTTGTTATGCAATTGTTGAAACGCACACCTTTCTCGGCGATTCGATCCATGTTAGGTGTTTGAATCCAATCACCACTACAATTCATAGCGTCGGCACGTTGTTGGTCTGTCATAATTAATAGAATATTAGGTTTGTTCATTTTCTTTTTATAGAAATAAAGTGGAAAAATTGACGGCAGATCAGTTAGTTTATGGTTTTGTAAACAGGTTGTTGTTACGAATGCTTATGCCAACATAGCTTGAGAAAGATACAGTCGCAAGTTGGTTAGATGATGCGGATGGTTTGTTTTTCTCGATTTTAATTGCCGCTATAATCGTGACGTACTCGCGAATAAGTTTCCCCCGCCTGTGCATACTTATTCGAATTGCTGGATGGTTTTGAGGAGAATGGTTTAGATGAAAGAGTTTTTTTACTGGATAATTTCTTTAGGTATTTTGATAGGTAACATTCAATTAGTCTTCGCTCACAATGGAGTCGTTGCAACCGCAGCAAATATAGATGGGATTACGATAGATGGAGATTTTTCTGACTGGCCTGAAGGTCTTGAGACATATCCCATTGAAGACCCTGCCTTTGGTGAACCTCCAACTGATGAATTTGATTTTGATGCGTACTATCGCATTGGCTATAATGAGATTCAACAGGTGTTATATGTTGCCGTTACTGTGCAGGATGATCATACAGTAATTGACACAACGGACATGTGGAACACGCAAGACGGTTGTGAAATCTATGCTTATTTAAACCACTTGGAGGTACCATCGAGCTCTGAGAGAGGCGCATATTCAACATTGCAGTTTTCCATATATGGGGATTCCCGTCTTACATACGGAAAGACCAAACTTCGTGCTCCGTATTTGGTCGAGGTACTGCGTTTTGGTAATACCACTCAGTACGAGTGGCTGGTAAATGTTGGACAGTTGGCCCATGGGATTCGTCATCTGTCACCTAATTCTGCGATTGCTCTAGATATAGTTGTTGTTGACAAAGACAAGGATGAAAGTTTCTCTTGGATGACATGGGGACCGGGAGTGAATAAGTGGGGATTTGCAGATCGGTTAGGGGACATATTATTAGTTTCCGATAAGAGTACACTTAGTAATGTGTCTGGCAAAGTTCACTGGAGTAATGAAGAAGCAGGGAACAAAAAGGGTTTCATTTACCTTTCAGCCGTCGGGACAAAAACCCATCTGAGAGTGAAGCCTGACACCGCAGGTGTATTCTCTGCTAAACTCCCTGCGCTGGAATATAGTTTTCAGGCTGGATATAGGCGCCATCTAAGTGATTCTATTTCGGTCAAGGTGCCTCCATCAAGTGATGTCTCCCTCCCTCCACTTTCTTTTCAGGACCCGCCTTTTGGTGAACGACATGTAATAAATGCAATGCCTTCTGTTGTTGCGGGGGGAGGTTCGAAGATAGGTGATTGGAGTGGTTACAATATTCATGATGGGATGCCAGGCAACGATGTTACGGCTATTTCAATGGCAAATAGTGGCGTCATGTTACTGGGGACTCAAAATGGGATGAGTTTTTTTGATGGATCTACCTTTAGCACGTTGACGAAAAGTGACGGATTGGCAGGGAATCAGGTAAGCTTTTTTAAAGAGACGTCTGACGGCGCTCTCTGGATTGCTACGTCTGCGGGGATAAGCCGTTATATAAATGATGAGATAATAACGTATACCGCACTTGATGGTTTGGCAGGGAATTGGGTTACCTCAATTCTTGAAGATGATGACGGTGTACTATGGATAGGAAGTCTTCACGGAGGGGTTTCGCAATTCAACGGTGAGTCCTTTGAGAAAATTGAGACGGGGCACGGTTTTAGTGTCACAGATATTGTACAGGATAGAAATGGAATAATTTGGATAGCAACTACTAGAGGTCTTACGTCTTTTGATGGCGAAGAATTTCTGAATTATACAATGGAAGATGGACTACCTAGTGATTCTATTACCGCTCTTTATGAAGCATCTGATGGTAAACTATGGGTTGGTACAAAACCTGGTGTGGACGGAGGGAAATGGGAAATGGCTGGTGGTGCTTTTTTTATAGAAGATGGGACTATTAATATAGCACCAAGCTTATTTCAAGATCCAACTAATATACCTGAATATAACGAAGGTTATAGTAGGCGCGAAGTTTTATGTCTTTCGGAAGATTCTTTTGGAAACATGTGGATAGGGACTGCAGGTGGTTTATTTAGAGTAAAAGATCAGACAGTAAAACAGTTAATTATTGGTGGTAGCGCTACTGACATAAACGTAAAATCGTTATTTCACGATGGCGTAAATCAACTGTGGGTTGGTACTAACGAGGGAATTAGGAGATACGACGGTGCTGTTTTTTCTTCCTACTCTCTTAGTCAATTGAATACGACTGAAGTTACTTCAATTATTGAGGATGATAAAAGTCGCATATGGGTTGGAACAAAAAATGGTGTTCAAGTTATTCAAGATGGCAAGATAATAGGTGAAAAAATTATTCCCGAATTATCTGATTTACCTGTCGAGTATCTTTACCAGTCCTTTGGTCAGGGATTATGGATAGGAACGCCGTCAAGTATTTACCAGCATCGAAATGGTCGGCTAAGAGAGTTCCCCAGAAATATTATATCTGGAGATAATGCTGTTGGGCTTACAGATGATTCACCTGTTGCTAAGTCCAGTTTGTTTGATTCTAGCTATGTACGATCTGCATATCAGGATAGAAAAGGGACTGTGTGGATTTCTGTTGTAGATGGACTGTTTCGTTTTAAGGAAGAGACATTTTCCCTCTTAACAACATCTGATGGATTGGGGAGCAATGAAATTAATTCTGTTTTTGAAGATTCGAAGGGAATATTATGGGTTGCTACATCAAACGGAATGAGCAAATACGACGGGACATCTTTTCGCAATTATACTACTGAAGATGGTTTGCCTAGTAATTGGGTAAATGCTATAACCGAATCCTCTAATGGGAATATCTGGGCAGCTACCACTCAAGGGATAAGTTCTTTTGATGGTTCCAAGTTCAAGAATATAAAAAAACGAGATGGTTTATCAGGAAGCCAGGCAACGGCACTTTTTTTTTCGGCGGATAGTACTTTGTGGGTTAAAATGGAAAAAGGTGTTTCTTTTCTAAAAGATGGTGTATTAAGCGTTTTGACTATGGTTCAAGGTTTACCCTCGAACGAAGTAAATGTAATGAAAGAGACAAGTAGTGGAGTTAAGTGGCTTGGAACAAATGAGGGTATAAGTCGTTATGATGGAGAAACAGTGCAAAACCTGCTAAAGCGAGACGGGCTTAATAGTAATTTGGTAAAGGATCTTTTAGAAACTCGAAATGGTGTTTATTGGATTTTGACGGATATGGGTGTCACTAGGATCCGTCCCGAGAATAGTGATCCACGCATCTTAATTTCCTCGATTGTAGCTGACGAGATTTATAAAACCGGTATGCAAATTGAGATTCCGACAACGCAGAGACAGGTTGCGATTAATTTCCAAGGGCTATCTTTTCAGACACGGCGCAAATTAATTAATTATACCTATAGATTGAAAGGTTATGATGAGGATTGGCAATTTTCACGAGAAAATGTCGCTTATTACGAGAACCTGCCAAGTGGTATTTATGAGTTTGAGGTCAAAGGGATAGATCGCGCGTTTAATTATTCCAAACAACCAGCATCTATTAAATTTGAGGTCATATACGTTCCAGAAGCATCCTCAATTGGTCTTGGTGAAATAGAAGTGCTTGATATTTTTGCCTCCTTTTACAAGACCTATGGAATAAGACCTGCTGGTCAGGCTCAAATATTTAACAAGAATGAAATCCCAATAAAGGCCGTGCTTCAGTACTACTTGCCGGAATTGATGAAACGGCCGACACAGAGAGAATTCACAATACCTCCTAGGTCTAAGATTGTTCTTCCTTTTCGTGCACATTTGGACAACAGTTTATTAAATGTTATTGGGCAACAAGCGTGGGAAGCAGAGGTCGAACTATCTTACAACGTCGGAGAACGGACAGTTTCTGTTGAGAAAAGGGTACCGCTTAAAGTTCATGGCAGAGGGGCTCTAACGTGGGATTCGATGGAAAAGGCCGCCGTGTTTGTAACGCCAGAGCATGCTCCCGTCGTCGATTTTTCTCGTGGGCTTCTCTCGAAGTTTGAAGATTCTCATGCAAAAAATGTCGTAAATAAAAATATTCAACGTGCGATTTTAATGTTTGAAGGGTTGAATACTTTGGGCGTTAAATATGCACCGGACGCAAATACACCTTTCCAAAAAACTCGTGGAGATGTGGCGGCGTTGGACAATATCCAATATCCATTTGAGTTATTAAAATCTCGTTTAGGCGATTGTGATGATAATACGGTTCTATATTGTTCGTTATTGGAAAATTTGAATATTCGAACGGCCTTCGTAGATGTGCCAGGTCATATATTGATGATGTTTGATTCTGGTGTACCAAACACTAGGACATTGGGTCCATTGTTACCTGAATCCATGTTTGTAGATTTCCGAAATACCATGTGGATTCCGATAGAGGTTACGGTACTTGGAGAAGATCGACTCTTCTTAGATGCCTGGGAACTAGGGGCGAAAATCCTGAAAACGGTTGATACGAGTGAACCAGGAGTTATAACGATAGTTTCTGATGCTTGGAACAAGTATCCTTATGGAGACTTACAGGAGGAATATTCTATAGATTGGCCTGCAGCGGATTTATTAAAGAACAATTTGCGAGAGAACCTTGATCGGATTGGAGATCTGCGTAGTAAGTTTTTTGAGGTAACCTATATTAGGCCTTTGCTCAGTGATCCAAATAATGATTTGGTGCGGTTAAATATGGCTAAATCTCATATTGAATCAGAGGAATTTAATTTAGCGCTAGGACATCTTCCATTGGTATCCGGAA
>JAYYVF010000027.1:0-12133 GCA_036343635.1 Candidatus Latescibacterota bacterium
TGATCAATACCTGAGATGATTGCTGTTTTTATCGGCCCGCCCCTATAAAATGCGCCGCGGTGTATTGCCTGCCAGTGGTGGGTGACGCGTCGGGGATCTTGGCCGACTAAATAGGACGAGACTTCTTCAGCGCCAGCAGCACATGCTTTTGCGTCATCTTTGAGCATTTCGCCCCATCCGGTAATTCCTGCGTCGGTCGAAATCTTGACAAAAACCCACGAATTCTTGAGAACAAAGGATTCTATTTTTGTTACCTTGATATTTTCTTCGGGCCCGATGGGACCTTCGTTATTTGATGCTGACATCACTTTGCTCCTTCTTCACTTATTGTTGTTAATTGAGGCAAAAAATAAAGGATTATTTTTAGTGTTTAGTCAATGCGTGCTTTCTCATAGGGTATTGGATCAAATCCGGGGTAGCGAGTCGCCATCCCGTCCGTAAATGTTTTGGTCCAGAGTGAATCCCCGGGAGGGGGGAAACCGAGCAACTCCCTTTGTCTTGGAGTGGCTTCAACAATGAAACGTTTCATGGCCTCACCTCGCGCACCGCTTTTGTAGGTGAAAGTGCGCGCGCCATCCCAGGGGCGATCCTTTCGGTTGAACCCAACCCACATGGCAGGACGATGCCCCTCCTCAGCAACAAAGGGCGACGCAGCGTGTCGAGTAAATACGCTGTAAAGGCACACGGAGCCGCCGGGTACGACCATGGGTACACACTCATCATCAGAGTTGCTATTTGGCACCATGCGGATTGGCGCTGTGTCTGAATTTACGTCCTCAAAGCAGTAGAAACAGGCCAAATGCATGAAGTCATCGGGGTGGATTATAGGCCCGAGTGTATTATTCCCATAGTCTATGTGAAAGTCTGTCCAATGTTCTTCCCCTGCATACTTCATTCCTAAGTGACCTTCTCCTAAACGTATTTCACGAGTTCCAAGAACACGCTCGGCAGCATTGATGAGATCCGGATGTGTGGTGACATGGTTTAGGCCCGAGTGTTCCCAGGGAAAGAGGACCTCTTTGGGAGTATCGTTTTCCCGATTATTATCGATATAGTGTTGGTAAGGAGGTGCAAAGTGTTTATAAAATCCGTCTAGCGCAGATTTACGTTCCTTTTCATTTAAAAAATTTTCAACGATTAGAAATCCGTCTTTTTTATATTGTGAAAGCTGTTCGTCTGTTATGTACATCTGCTTTAAACCCAGGTTTGTATTATTACAATTTTGTCGCCATTCAATCAAATAAATACTGGGCCCAGATACAACTAAGTTATTACATTTCGTAGGTAAAAATTATTAGTTTTATTTTGTCGAGAGAATACTCTTATCGGTTTAAGAAATGGTCGATTCTCGAATTGACGTGATAAGTCTTTTTACCGTCAACGCTATGCCAGCAGGGAGAGTACCATGGTCGAAGAAAGAAATGGTGATTTCTTCCAAAATCGTAGGTATGATTTAGATGCCCTTAGAACCGGTGCTCTATTTTTATTAATTGTCTACCATGCAGCTCTTTCATTTCAGGAATTTGCATCCTATATTGGGTTTCCCCAAAATCGGGAATTACTTGAATGGCTTATGGTGCCTGGGGATTTGCTCAACATCTGGAGAATCCCGATCCTATTTATTATCTCTGGCATGGTCTTAGTTTATTCTTTGGAACGTTCTCATGTTAAAGATGTAATTCGTCATCGGCTGACAAGGATCGGGCTTCCGCTGGGATTAGGCTGGTTGATTGTTGGTCCAGTTGGTTTTTTCTTGAGTCAAATCTTTTACGGAAAGGAAGCGTCTTATGTTCCGAACCCCCTTCATTTATGGTTTTTGCAGAATATAATTGTCTATATTCTAATCGGATCTCTTTTCTTCTTTCTTTTCCTTAGCAGTCCTTGTGGATTTGTTCGCCGACTATCTTGTAACATATTTGGAAGTATCTACGGCCTATTCGTAACATTACTTTTAGCAATGGGGGAGGGTTTTCTTACGAATCCTGGGGTCTATGCTTGGTTTCTTAGTGGGTTGCATGGTTGGTCTATAGGTTTTATCTGTTTCATGCTTGGGATGTTGTATGCGAATAGCGGTGAAAATTTTTGGAAAGTTGTTTGTCGGTTTAGGTTCTTTACTTTTTCTACTGCGTTCTTATTGTATCTATACCGTCTTTTTGAATATCGTTTGGAGAACGTACCTGCCTATTTAGTAGGCTTAGAATCTATGCTATGGATCTGGGCAGTCCTAGGATTTAGTCATGTATACTTAAACCGTGATTCGCCCATGTTTATCTATCTGCGTTCGGCTGTTTTTCCAGTTTATATACTACACCAACCTATACAGTATGCTTTAGCGTTTTTAATTTTTCCAGCGGAAATTCCTGCGTTTCTGAAATTTATATTGTTGGTTGTGGGTGTGCTAATTGTTTCGTTTGGAATTTATGAATTTCTGCTCCGTCGTATTGGATTTATTGCACCGTATTTTGGGATGAGATATATAAAGTAATTGATGTAAATGTAAACAAACTCGAAAATAGTTTTTGGATAAGGAGTTAGGTCGAACATGGGAACGCTTCACGGGACAATATTTGACTCCGAGACAAAAAGACAGATTGATGCCAAAGTACATATTCTTGATGCACAGGGCTCTTTTTGTTACCCCGCCACCGCGTTACTGAAAAATGGTCCTGGCACGCCCTTCTTTTTTTCTAAGGGAGAGTTTGAGGTTTCGGCTGGGCGGGGTCGTGCAGACATTTTGGTCGAACGCGGGACTGAATACGAGCCGATTCGCACTACTGTTGATTTGCCCGAAAAAGGCGTCCGTTCAGTTGATATTTTCCTTAAGCGATGGTATGAGCCACAGGCCCAGCACTGGTATCCCGGTAATACCCACATACATTACGATGAGAAGGAATTGCGTCCTGACGATAGACTTGGAGTTGATTGTTCCGTCGAGGGGTATAATGTCACTGTTGTTAGTGTTTTAGATCGTCGTCAAATACCCTATGCAAGTAACAAATATCCGATTGGTGTTATGAACGAATTTACGACGTCTCATCATGTGTTGGATATTGGTGAGGAGAATCGTCATTACGGAGACAATTCGCCGTGGGGATTTGGCTACGGACATGTCATGTTTTTAAACCTTCGAAATTTGGTTCAGCCTGTTAGCCGAGGTCATACACTTGCCGCACAGTTCGATCCAGATTATCCGCCTCTGTGCTTTTGCTGCGATGAGGCGCGGGAACAAGGTGGTATTGTGATATGGTGCCACAATGGACGTGGAATGGAGGCCCCAATAGCTGCCGTCATGGGTAAGTTAGATGCTTTCAATTTATTTGATCCTTTTTGGATGGATCCCGAATACGATATCTGGTATCGATTACTCAATTGCGGAATTAAGTTGCCGGCATCTACGGGCACAGACTGGTTTGTTTGCTCCAATAACCGGGTGTATGTAAATACAGAAGGAGATTTCTCCTATGAACGCTGGATTAAAGGAATGCAATCGGGAAATACTTTTATTACAAATGGTCCCGCAATAGATTTACGAGTAAATGATTTATCGATTGGGTCGACAGTCGAATCAAATGGTGAAACGGTTCTTGATATAGAAACGAAATTTAATTCACATTATCCTGTTAATTACGTCGAAATTGTGCACAATGGTAAAGTCATTCACGTCGAAAGTTGGAATGCGGGAAAGAAATATGCGACGGTTAAATATGCTCTTGAAGTTCAGCATGACGGTTGGGTCGCTGCACGCTTGTCGGGGAACCACCGAGACAGCTTTGGTCAACCAATTTATGCACATACCAGTCCAATTTACATCCAATGTGGTCGACCGCCGTTAGAGAGAGTAGAATCAGCGCATCATTTTCTTGATGGTATCGAACAGTCTTTGGGTTGGATTGACAACTATGGACGCTATAACAGCGATAGTCAGCGTAATGAAGTTAAAGAGCTGTTTCGGCGTGGCCGCGAACATTACTCCGATTTACTGTAATTGATTTCTTGTTGAATGAAAAGTTGTGTTTCAGTAGACATTGCGGATTTTAATACTCAAGAGGCCGTGTAAGAATTTCTATTTTTAAACCATTGAGAAGACATATTATGAACGACCTACGCCTCAATTCGCTTTATGTTTATCCGGTAAAGTCTGCCCGAGGATTGTCAGTAATGAGTGCCGAAGTTACTGAGCGTGGCCTAAGAAATGACCGTCGATGGCTAATATGCGATGACGAAGGGTCTGTATTAACTCAACGCCAATTACCAATACTTGCTCGGCTACAGGTTTCGTTTGGTAAAAACTTAGTGTTGACGTTTTTTGACTCGCAAATAAAGATACCGCTCCCGCCTGGCGAAGTGGAATACATCAAAGTCGAAGTGTGGGGTGACCAGTGCAACGCATGGTCAATGGGCTCAAAGGCGAAGAAATGGCTGAGCAAGGTTTTGGGAATAGACTCACAATTGGTGTATATGCCTGATGAGACTTACCGTCCAGTAGATCATGGCTTGTACTCTGAGGCTAATAGTTTTGCAGATGCCTACCCTTTTCTAATCATTTCCTTGTCGTCCCTTAATGCGTTGAATAAAAGATTAGATGCACCTGTAAGCATAAATCGATTCAGACCAAATATCGTCATAGAAGATTGTGAGGAATTTGCTGAAGATGGGTGGAAGGTCTTGCGAATAGGAGATGTCCAATTCGAGCTTGTAAAGGCCTGTGCACGATGCGCTGTTCCAGGCATAGATCAAACTTCTGGTAAGCGAACAAAAGGCGTTTTGGAGGAATTATCTAAGTTTAGGCGTTGGGATGGGCACATTTGGTTCGGAAAAAACGCGTTGGCTCGCTCTGTAGGTGAGATAAGTATAGGCGAAACAGTAGAAATTTTGGAATCGGATTGATTTTCCGTCTACCATTGAAATTAACGAGAGCCTAAACCTATTGGTCACAAAAAAAGACGCAAACAGTTCTTCGGTTAACATTCTTAGGGTCAAACAAAAGCTGTTGTTAGCTCACTTTTAGTGCCCGTGGTTGACATTCCTATCCAATGTCTTCGGGTACGTAAAATCCATTAGCTCTTTGCCAGGCAGCGGCTTCGTCGTAGCGGCTTTCGGGAATAGGATAGCAATCATCTAAGTGTCCACCTTGCATTAGATAATGACGTGCAGCTGGTTCCCACCAATGCTTGTTACAACCCTCTAAGACTTCCTCAATTTTTTCGCCAGGGAAGAAGCAGACACCGTCATCGTCGGCTCTTATCCAGTCTCCGGGCATTAAGGTGTTTCCTGCAACAGAAATCCGTACATTAACTGCGAGAGGAGCTAAGTCATGTTGAGCATCATAATCAGTAGTAGTACGGGCGTCTTGAGTCCAAATGGGAAAATTTTGAGTGGCCGCTTCGGCGTAGTCGCGGATGACCCCATGAACCACGAGACCCGCAGCTTTTCGGTTATTTTGTAACGCTAAAAGCATATTACCACCCAAAACGCCACTGCGTGTGTTACCTTCGGCCTGAACAACCAGCACGTAACCCTCCTGAGTAACATTTACCGCAATACGGTGATTTTGATCTTCGATTTTAGCATATTCCCCAGTGGGCATTAAGTCGGGACGCTGTGGCCCGTACTGCAATGTTACGGCTGGGCCCAGAATGTCGTGGCCGTTTCCACGAAACAACGGTGCGACACCGTTGAAAAAAGTACTTGGAGCCCCTACAACATTTCTAGCAACTACTGAAACTGTTGCGGCAGAATATTTGATTAGCTCGGGCACCAGATCCATGTTGGGTTTTGAAAATTCCCATACGTCTTCAGGGGCCATTCGGAATTTGGGTGGTTGTGGTCCTGTGCTCATCAAAATCATCTTTCTTTTAAGAATTTTGTTATTTAGAAGAACTATTAAGGTATATTTTATCTAGCAGGTCAAGTTTTACGTGTTCAGTTTAAAGGACTATTGTACATGATGAACCCCTATCTATGCGTTGGATTCGCTTTATGCTTATAACCAGGCCACTTTGTACGGCCAAAACCTCGTCTAAAACGTTACCATGTAAGTTGCGTATTTCACCAAGTCTATCACCAGCCTTCACTTCATCCCAAACGCGGACGAGAGGGCGCCATAGTCCATTGCAGGGTGCACGGTTGTGTGAAGCCATATTTCCTGACCCGTGTCCAACGCTTTTGATTTCTGACCTCGGTGAAGACTTTTTTGGGTTGCCCTTTAGAAGATTAAAATACTTCATGATACGTAATAGACCACGTTTATACTCTTCCTCCCCTTGCATGCCCCAGGTAGTTTCCCAGTATGTAGCAGGTATTCCTGCTAGGTATGCTGCATAAAGTGCGGTGCGTCCGTTGTCATCATTTCCTAAAGGGGTATTAGCAGTAGAAAGAGCGTCAAATTCGTGTCCCCACACAAGAGGTAAGCCACTTGCGAGGCTCATTTCATGTTGTATTTGAGTCAGTTCAGGCTCGTCAGGATATATGTTGTATCCTGAAAGAGTTGCACCTATCAGGGTAGGTCCAAAAGTATGGAGCGGGATAAGACAGACAGGGCGATAGGGCTCTGGTTGTGATATGAAATCTCGCTGTAGCGTGAAAGCAATACGTTCTGTTAGTTTTCCATTAGGTAATCCAGGATAGCAACGAGCTAAATTCAACCCATCTGATTTGCTTACTCGCATGTCATGAAGATAACTGTCAACGGAACAGCAGTTTATACCAACTACTCTTCCGTTTATCTGTTTGGGATCTAAATCTCGAAGTGTCTCTTGCAAGGCCGCTATGTTTTCGTACTCGTTTCCATGTTCTCCGGCAATAACAAGTAGAGTGGGGCCATCGTTTGTACCGTTCACGACCGTTACAGGCAAAGAATGTTTATGGTCAATAACATCGTTAGTTGTTCCGACGATTGGATGAAAATAATGGGTGACCTGACCCTTTGCCGTTTTGGTCCATTCCCCCAATCGATTTGGGACAGATTCACAGTAAAAGGAATCTATTTTTTTGATTGATGAAATACCCCGCTTATCCAAGCTAATATTCCTTTGTTTATATTCTAACGTAATAGAAGCAGGTGTCGGTTGACGACAGATTTTCTTGACCCAAACGGGTCGTCGGTGTACCGTATTTTCAAGAGATGGAGCCCAGAAGCGGAATACTGATGTGAGCTGTTTTTTCCGTCCCAATCCCATTTGTATTTTCCTGCCCTTGTATGGTTAATGTTCGCGGAACGAATCTGTTGTCCTAATAGGTTGTATAATGTGATTTTTATATCTCCCGCCGAGGGGATTGAATAATAGATTCTGGATGTTGAATTAAACGGGTTAGGGTAAGGTAAGTCGACGGCAAATGGCTCTGATTCTGAATCCGGTGTTGAGATATTTGTGATATCACGTCGGCCGAAGAAATTTTCTATTACCTGCCATGGCTCTTTTTCTCCTCCCTCATACCCTAAGGCCCAAATACCGATGCCGAGCAGATCCGTGTCTTTTGCCAGTTTATATTTAGCCAAAAGACTTTCAGAATTTTCGAACCAGACCTGCATCCATTTTTGGTCTTTTTCATATGCGTACCAAGGAGTTTTCGACGCTTGATCCCAAGACAGCGTATAGTCTAAGGATTGTGGAATAGCATCCTTGAGTCTTGGATAGTTGATAAACTCTTCTATGCTGCTTTGAGGTTGTTCAGTCGCAGTTTGCCATCTACATCCATAGTACGGGACACCGAGTATGAGTTTATCCCTTTTTTTTTGAACAACTTCACCATAGTCTCTTGGATCTTCAAGCAATGAGTTTAGATTGCGACTACCTCCGCTGATCGGTGCGGTTGATCCTGTTCTCTCACTCCAACTTCCTGCAAACGCGTAACCCATTATGAAAAGATAATCGCAGCTATCAGCAATATCTAAGAAATCCCAATGATTGTTCCAGTCGATTGCGGGACTTGCGAAACTTACCTCGCTACCGGGTATTTCTGTATGCACATGTCTCGTTAATTCCTGTAAAAAATTCGGCAATAATTTTGGCCACCCATTTGCTCCTGCTCCCTCAAAATCAACTATTACTCCATCGGCGTTTCCTACACGAATTTTTTCTGTTATTTGTTTTATGAATCGATATCTGTTTACGTCGTTTTCGAGCAGTGTCTTTACCTCGTAATCGCCGAACAGGGTAGCGGTTAAGATGACACGAACGCCGTGATTGTGTGCACGATCGATTAGTGCAGTCCAGGGCCAGTTATGGTCGTTAGACACTGAGCCGTCGGGGTTGATCTCTATTGAGAATGGTGCGATATGTGTTAGAAGGTTGAAGTTGAGGAATTCAAAATAACTATCGTCAATCCAATACGGTAAGAAGCCAAAAACGACAGGATTCCGGCTTGCCATACGTGCATTGGGTAGAGACCGTGGCGTATTTTGATTGCCAACTAATTTTGTGGAAGTTGGGTGGTTATGGTGTTCCAACTGTGCGGCATGGTGGATGCTGACGACGTTTTGTTGGGCCGAGAGGTTATAGACAGTAATTATTAAGATAAGCCAAAGGTTTAGTGGCAATATGTGTGATCTCAACATAGAAGAAAATTTAAATATTTTATGGTCCATGCGTTTTACTTTATGAACAAATAGTTTGTATCGGTTTGACGGTTAATCTAATATTGGATGGAAATGGTCTTCGAATTCTATTTGCGACGTTAAGTTGTTCACAATAATCCAGAAATGTTAAAGAAAATGCCAACTTTTTCCGCTAAGCATGACAATCACGAAATAAAGGTTTATTCGACACGGAGCAGCAACCCTGTCGTCACTCAGCATATTCGCCCAGACCATAGGCCATTTCTTCATCCAATTTATCCTCCTGATGGAGTCGGAAAATTAACGGAATATAGCCCTGGCCACCACCCGCATCAGACAGGATTGTATTGGGGATTCACTCGCATAAATGGTTCGGAGATAGATAATAAAATTGTAGATGAATGGTTCTATCGGTCCGATAAACCTGTTGATATTAAAGATCAAATTGGGCGAGATTTCTTCCATAATCCCGGTGGCGACTATTGGCGGTTGAATGAGGCTAATATTTTGGTTAGCTCCGGAGATGTTGTCCGGTGGCAGTCGACTTATGATCTTCTCGGTAATTCGGGGGAAACAATTCTTTCGGAAACGCAAGATTGGAGTATCAGAGAATCCGGGGCTGCTTTTATACTCGATTTAGAATGGCAAGGTTTGGCGCGTAGGCATACGACAATTGGTGCCTTTTCCTATGGCGGCCTTTTTTTACGTATGCCATACCGAGAGGAAAGAGGTGGGACCGCTTTAAATAGCTCAGGTCAGTATGGAGCAGAAGCAGAAGGCCGCCCTGCTAGGTGGGTGGGCGTTGAAATGCCGATTTCCGGCAGAGAAGATATGGAATCTTCGATGTGCTCTTTAATCATTATGGATCACCCGACGAACCCTATTTACCCCACGCCATGGCGGGTCGATGGTCAGCTTGGTATTGGACCTTGTCGGGCAATACGTGGTTCATGGGAAATAAAAGAAAACAACACAGAATCGTTTCGGCATCGATTAATGATTGTTTCGGGAGAGTTGGACCCCACTCAAATTGAAAAATCTTGGGACGATTTTGCTATTGCTTAGCCGCTTTGAGGAGATTTTTTATTCCACATACGTTTTTGTTGTTTAAAAGCAGCGCATTTAGGGGCAATTATATTGTAGAAGAAAATATAAATTAGGGCCCAAATACCGTCCTTTAAACCTATCTTTTTTCCATCTTCGTAAGTTCGACCATAATATGAGATGGGGCACTCATAAACTCTGCAGTTCAGATGAGCAAAAAGAGCAGTTAGCTCGACCTCCATTCCAAAGCCCTTACTAGAAAATGAATAATCATCTAAAATTTCACGCCGGAAAACTTTGTAGCACGTTTCAATATCTGTCATATTGTAGTTGGTGAGACAATTGCTGAAGAACGTGATGAATTTATTAGCTAAATAGTGATAGAAATATAAAACTCTAGAAGCTTTTTTCACTAAAAATCGGCTTCCATATACTACGTCGGCCACACCTTTTTCGATTGGTATTAACATTTCTTGTAATTCGGCAGGGTCATATTCAAGGTCAGCATCCTGAATTGCTACAATGTCAGTCGTCGCATGTTTAAGTGCAAAGTTGATGGCTGCCGTTTTCCCTTGATTTTCACCCAATTGATATGATTGTATTTTTGGTGATTTATGAGCTTGAATGATTTCAAAACTTCCGTCTTTGGATCCATCATCTACGACGATAACTTGATCGATAAAGTCCATTGAACATACGGTGTCGAGAACAGGTTTTATGGTTTTAGCTTCATTATAAACAGGTACTAATACTGAAAAGCTTGGCATATGCGATCGTTGGTTAAAGTCACTGGCGTAAGTGTAATCGTTTCATGATTACTATTTAGTATGACCAAATCATATATATAATGCCAGTGGGCTGGTATATGTTATTTTTTTATTTTCTCTTCAATTTCGCAAATAAAGGTTGCCTGTTTGTATTTGTTATTGAGAAAGGCAGATGATTCTTGAAGAAATTTCTATTAATTGGGGACTCAATTCGTTTAGGTTATCAAGATAAGTTACTTGAATTGATTTCAGATCAAGCTCTGGTAGTTGCCCCCGAAGAAAACTGTAGGTTCTCAGATTATACTCTGTTTAATTTGACTACGTGGCTCAACGACACTGAATTTGATGTTATTCAGTGGAATAATGGTCAGTGGGATACATGTTACATGCAAGATGGAAAAATACATACACCATTGCCTCACTATTTGAAAGTACAAAAACGCATAGCCCAAATACTTTTGTCAAAGGCACCCAGAGTCGTTTTTGCTACCACAACACCCGTTTGGCGTGAAATGTTTAGTAGAAATATTTGTCACTCTCGTCGTAATGAAGATATTGAAGAATATAACAAAGAGGCGAAAGATCTTTTATCCGGACTTGGGGTAGAGATCAATGATCTTTATGTGCCTGTTGCAGTCGACATAAAGAAATTTATTTGCCAAGATATGGTTCACCTTACAGAGGAAGGTCGGCGGCTATGTGCGAAGCAAACGGCGGAAACTTTTTTAAGAGATTACTGACCCTAAAAAAATTAAAAAGGGCTCAAAATACACTATAAGTCTGAAGGGAACACGTTTTGTCAATCATAAAGGTCGGATCTCTTCGCGAGATGTTTGTTGATGAATATTTAATTGAGAGCTACGAAGGGCGAGGTAAACTTCGCGTACATCCCCCACATCGAGAAGAGGTTGTTTTTGAATTTAATGGTCCACTGGAGAATGCATGTAGCAGTGTTTATTCTACCGTTTTTCAGGTGGAAGATAATTACAGGTTGTACTATCGTGGACATTACCCAATAGGCTCGGTCGAGGGAGATTACGCGCAACAACAAACGGCACACGTGGCCATAAGCACGGATGGAGTCAATTTTGAGAGGCCTCTGCTGAAGAATTACGATTTTAGAGACAATGGTGGAAACAATGTTGTTTGGCAAGGTATTCAAGGTCATAACTTTGTGCCTTTCTTAGATCAAAATCCTGATTGTCGTGAAGAAAGCAGCTACAAGGCTGTGGGAGGTACAGGCGAAAATAATCTTTATTCTTTTCACTCGAAAGATGGCTTTAACTGGAGCTTGATCCAAGAGGAGCCTTTAAGTGTACCAGGAAAATTTGACAGCGCAAACTTAGCCTTTTACGACAGAATAATAAGGAAATATCGGCTATTTAGTCGTTTTTCCGAGGAGGGCAGGGGGCGTGCCATTCAAAGTAGTTTTTCTGATGATTTTAGAGAATGGACTGAGCCTACTCCACATATCTACGAGTCCGATGTTCCCTTAGAAGAATTTTATACGAATGCAACTGTTGCAGTACCAGGTGCTGAGCACACACTTATGTCTTTCCCTATGAGGTATGTTGCAGATAGGACCACCCCTTTAAGTGATATAAGTCAAATGGATTATCCTGGGATTGGTCAAACTGGAATGGAAGGTATGACTGATGCAGTTATGATGTCTAGTAGGGATGGGGTTAACTGGTTTCGACCTTTTTGCGAAGCATGGATAAGGCCAGGTTTAGATGACCGAAATTGGACACATCGCAACACAACG
>JAYYVF010000028.1:0-13287 GCA_036343635.1 Candidatus Latescibacterota bacterium
GATGGGGAACGCCCAGCAGGTAGGATGAGGCAATAAATTCGCCGCAGTCCCAAAAAGACACAGCCGGTGCCATGGTCTTGACGTATACACCTAGCGTAAGCAGGAAAACAACTATGCCTATATATCGATGAAGCAGGGTATTGGAGGACATTTAAAGTTCTCTTATTGAGTTGATTAAGCAGTTTCCAATATTAAATAATTTATTCTATACTTTGGAAGGAGGAAAGTGCGGAAAGTCTAATAATATGCCGAAGATTATTTATTGATTAGCTCAGCAGTACCCCATGTCGATGGATCATGCTCTACGCCCATGTCAGGAATTGCTGACCAAGATTGTATTCCGTGTTCGACATCATTGATAAGATAAGTGAAACCCACACGACCGAACTCTCGGGGATTAAAGCCATTTAATCCACTAGCAGGTAATTTGATCTCCATTTGATAGCTTTTTTTCAATATTCGGACTCTTGCCTTAATACTATCTTCAGAACACGGAGGGGATTGTTCTTGTGCATCCTCTATAGCGATTTGTCTTCCAAAAGGGGTTTTGGTCATCTTGCCGATTCCCCCAGGTAAAAAATAGAATCTATGGCAATAACGGTTTGCACGATGTGTTTTAACATCGCGTGTGTCGACGAACAATTGAATGCAGTCTCCCTTAGTAGGATTACTTGGATTCAGTTTATAGTTCGTCTTATTATTTACCTCAATGCCAAAGTATAATCCCTCATTATCCCAGCATAGATAGCAGTCTGCGTAAGGTTTCTGACCATCTATACCCGCAATGTTGGGTAAAGACATCATTGAGTCCCATTCGCGTAGATTGCCATCAATCTTTGGAGTAGGGTCAGCAAATGGACATCTGTAATTAATGGTGAAAAAAGCGCGTTGCGGAAGATAAAAATCACTCATGATTTAACTGGTTTTATTCGTTTTATATACTCGAAATTTATATTAATAAGGGCTTGAGAGCTTCCCCCGTATGCGATTTTTTAATTCTTGCAACTTGTTCGGGGGTACCTTCTGCAACAAGTGCACCGCCTCCATCACCACCTTCTGGGCCAAGATCTACAACATGGTCGACATGTTTTATTACGTCTAAATTATGCTCTACTATCAACATACTATTACCTGCATCGACAAGGCGATCCAAAACGATTAGTAGTCTTACGATGTCGGCAGCATGAAGGCCGGTTGTTGGTTCGTCGAGTATATACAGAGTTTTTCCAGTATTGGGCCGAGCTAGCTCTGTTGCAAGTTTTAGACGTTGAGCCTCGCCACCAGAAAGAGTGGTTGAGGATTGCCCCAAGGCTATATAACCTAGCCCAACGTCGTCCATAACTTGAAGACGATGCTGTACGCGCGGTACGTCTACAAAGACTTTGAGAGCATCTTGGACTCTTAGGTTCAGCACGTCTGAAATAGAATGATCTTTAAACCGAATTCGTAATACATCCTCAAGATATCGTTTCCCATTGCACGACTCGCATTCAACCCAAACGTCGGGAAGAAAGTGCATTTCGATGCATCTTTGGCCTAGCCCTTCACAGCGTTCACACCGTCCTCCTGGTTTGTTAAAACTGAACCTTCCAGCAGCAAAACCTCGTAGCTTAGATTCTGGTAATTCGGTATAAAGTTGTCGTATTAAATCGAAAACACCCATGATAGTCGCTGGAGTGGAACGAGGAGAATGCCCAATCGGTGATTGATCTATATTGATAACTTTGTCGATGTTCTCTATTCCAACTATTTCGTCAAATTCGCCGATTTTGTAACTTGAATTCTGTATGGCATTAGCTAGTCCATTGAACATTACGTCGGCTACGAATGACGATTTTCCTGACCCAGAGACACCTGTAATTCCTACCATCATACCCAAAGGGATATGGATATTTAAGTTTCGTAGGTTGTTGTGCCGAACGCCGCGTGCGATTAGTTCATTACCGTTACCCTTACGTCGTTTCTCTGGTTTGGGTATGTTAAGTTCATCGCGTAAGTAGGCTCCAGTCTGAGATTTTTTGCTTTTTTTTATGGACGCGGGTGTTCCCTTGGCAGTGAGAAGCCCGCCTTCTTTACCTGCTCCAGGACCTATATCGAGGACAAAGTCAGACTTCTCTATTGTCTCACGGTCATGTTCGACCATAATGAGTGTATTTCCTAGGTTCCTTAATGTTGTTAGAGCCTCCAATAATCGACGATTATCTCTTGGGTGAAGGCCGATGGTTGGCTCATCCAATAAATACAATACCCCGGTTAACCCCGAACCTATTTGTGAAGCCAAACGAATACGTTGTGACTCGCCGCCCGACAGAGTGGAAGACTTTCTGTCTAGTGATATGTAGCCTAAACCCACATTAGAGAGAAAGCTGAGGCGCGAATGTATCTCATGAAGCAATTCTCCTGCGATCTCACTTTCTCGTATATCGAGCTCTAATTTTGCAAAAAAATCTAAGGATTCAGAGATGGGATATCTTACAAGTTCGGTGATACTGTGGTCGCGGAGGTAGACCGCACGACTCTCGATTTTGAGTCGACTTCCCTCACACGCAGAACACGGAACAGATCTCAGTCTGGACTTTAATTGGGGTGAATGTTTGGCCCAATCATCGACGATTGGGAGGATGCCTCGATATTGCAATAAATGCCCATTTTGCCATGATATTTTTGTATCTACTGATCCATAAAATAATGCTCTCCGAGCATCATCATTCATTTCGGTGAATGGAGTATCTATGTCGAAACCGATCTCATGTCCTGTTTTTTCTAAAGCTTGAATAAACTCATTATTTGTTAATGGCCCCCAAAGCGCGATTGCGCCATCACGAACCGTTAAGTGGGGGTCAGCAATCACGAGATCTCGATCTAAGCCCTCCCCATCGCCCAAGCCTTCACAGATCGAACACATTCCTTGTTGATGGTTGAATGAAAAAGATTGAGGATGAAGTTCTTCAAAAGCACTTCCGCATTCGGGGCAAGAATGTTGTCGACTAAAACATGTTTCGGTCTTGTTTTCAACGTCTAATACGATTATTTCGCCTTGGGACAATTCAATAGCACGTTCGACAGATTCGTTCAAGCGTGAAATCTCTTCCAACCGTGGAACTATACGATCGACTACCAGTTCAATTCTATGGAGTATAGAGCGCTCCAAGGTGATTTTCTCATCCAACCTTTGGATTGTATTGTCTATTCGAGCTCGCAGGAAACCTTCTCCGCGTGCTCTTTCGAGCACAGTTTCATATCCCTCATTATTTCTTGGTTCGATTGGCGACAATAAAATTACTCTTCGCTGACCTCCAACAATGATTCGGTCTACAATTTGCTGTGCTGTTTGTGTGCCGACAGGTACATTACATTTCGGACAATATTGAGTTCCAATTGTTGCAAACAATGCTCGCATATAGTCATACACTTCGGTTACAGTTCCGACTGTTGAGCGAGGGTTCCTACTTGGAGTTTTTTGTTCGATAGCTATCGCAGGTGAAAGACCGGAGATATGCTCTACTTTTGGTTTTTGCATTTGTTCGAGAAATTGTCGAGCATAAGCTGACAGCGACTCCACGTAACGTCTTTGGCCTTCAGCATAAATGGTGTCAAATGCTAATGATGATTTGCCCGAACCAGATACGCCTGAAATGACTGTCAATTTCTCGCGAGGAATTTTCACATCAATTTTTTTCAAGTTATGCTGATTAGCACCTCTTACTTCAATGTTCTCAATTTTACGTACTTTTTTTGATGAATAATCCTTTGGCGCAGTTACCTCATTATTTTTCTCTAAGATATGTTTAAGGTATTGCCCGGTAGGCGAGTTGTCGTGGATAGCAATTTGTTCAGGAGTTCCTGCACCTATTAATTCACCACCGTTAATACCGCCATCTGGACCAAGATCCAAAATGTAATCAGAAGTTTTTATTACTTCCATATTGTGTTCTATTACTACAACAGTATTACCTTGGTCAGCAAATGTATGCAGGATTTTCAGGAGTTTGTCGACGTCGTCGAAATGAAGCCCTGTTGTAGGCTCGTCTAATAAGTAGAGAGTTTTGCCCGTATTCGTTCGACACAATTCTTTGGCTAATTTTACTCGTTGTGCTTCTCCTCCCGATAGAGTAGTAGCAGGTTGACCTAACTGGATATATCCTAAGCCAACATCATTCAATGTTGTCAGTATTTTGTGTATTTTCGGGACGTTATCAAAAAAATCCAAAGCTTCTTTTACTTCCATGCGTAGAACGTCGGAAATAGATTTCCCTCTAAATTTTATACTCAATGTTTCTCGGTTGAATCGGTTTCCGCTGCACGTCTGGCATTCTACCCATACGTCGGCTAAAAATTCCATTTCGATCAAATTTGAGCCGTTACCACTGCAAGATTCGCAGCGTCCGCCATCCACGTTGAATGAAAACCGTCCCTGTTTATATCCTCGTAATCGAGCTTCGGGGAGTTGAGCAAATAATTGGCGAATAGGAGTTAAGACATCTGTATAGGTCGCTGGATTAGACCTTGGTGTTCGACCTATGGGTTTTTGATCTATGCGAATAACTTTATCCAAATTTTCGATACCTCGTAATTCATCATAGGCTCCGACCTCACATTGTGCCCTATGTAATATTCGATCCAGAGCAGGAAACAATATTCCATTTACTAACGAGGATTTTCCGGATCCAGATGTTCCGCAGACACTGGTCAAGCAACCAAGAGGAATTCGAATGTCTATTCCCTTCAAATTATGATGGCGTGCCCCGAAAATTTCTATAAAATCCCCATTGCCATTTCGTCTGACTGCAGGAATGGCAATGCGCTTTTTACGAGAAAGATAATGCCCAGTAATTGATTCGGAGTTTTGCGACACCTGATGTGGTGTTCCACAAATTACTAATTGTCCTCCTTTCTCACCTGCGGCTGGACCAAAGTCTACTAGAAGATCTGATTCCCGCATTGTTTCTTCGTCGTGTTCAACAACAATTACCGTATTACCTATATCTCGTAGACGCTTTAGTGTTTCGAGTAGCAGTCTGTTGTCTCTGTGATGAAGGCCGATTGATGGCTCATCGAGAATGTAAATTACTCCAACAAGCCCCGAACCTATTTGTGATGCCAATCTAATTCGTTGTGCTTCTCCGCCAGATAGAGTATGAGCCCCGCGATCTAAAGTCAGATAGCCTAAACCCATGTCACACATAAGCTGAAGACGTCCGCGTATTTCCTTTAGAGCTTCTTCTGCAATAATAGTCCGCACCGGATCGAATTTGATCTCTGAGAAAAATTGGCGGGCTTCGTCGATAGCTAAGCTCGTTACGTGAGACAGAGGTAATTCTTCGATTTTGACTGCAAGAGATTCTGGCCGCAAACGTCCTCCGTCGCATTTATTACATACTTGTGTGCCCATGTATGGTTCTAATTCACGTTTTATTCGATCATTACCACTTTGAAACCGTTCTTCCAAAAAGTTAATTACACCTTCATATATGTCTTCGTGGGACCACGTGTATCTCCTTCTATTTGTGTAGGTGTAGGTTATTTTTGTGTCACCTAAGCCGTTGAGAAAGTATTCCTTCTGCTCTTTACTTAATTGTTTCCATGGTATATCAAGGTCGAAGCCTAGATGTTGTGCTGCGCCCTCATACAGATGCAAGCGCCATCGGTTGCTTGCTACGTTGCCTAGAGGTGCTATTGCTCCGTCTCGAATCGATAATGTGGAATCAGGAACCAATAATTGTTCACTCATAAGAACTTGTGTACCTAGGCCCTTACATTCTAAACACATTCCCTGTGGGTTGTTGAAGGAAAACATCTGAGGTGTGGGTTCCTTATAGGAAATATCGCAATTAGGGCAATCGAAACTTTCGCTAAACAATAGATCGCGCTCGTTGTCCATTGATAAGATAAATGTGCCTTCGCCGAGGCGTAGTGCGGTTTCCGCAGCTTCTGTTAATCTGCTTTCATTACTTCTTTTTAGAGAGATACGATCTACGACGACTTCAATATTGTGCCTACTGTAACGGTCTAAAGAAGGGGCTTCGTCAAGTTTGAAAATAGTGCCGTCTATTCGGGCTCTGATGTATCCTGATCGTTGTAATTCTTCAAAGAGTTCATGGTACTCCCCCTTTCGCTCTTGAACTATTGGTGCGAGAAGTTGGATTGTCGAATCTTTTGGAAGGGAGAGTATCCGCTTGGTCATCTGCTCTCGACTTTGGGCACCAATAGGTTCACTGCACGAAATGCAATGAGGGATTCCTACGCGAGCAAATAGAATACGTAAATAGTCGTAAATTTCTGTTATAGTGCCGACGGTGGATCTAGGATTGTTCCCAGCGGTCTTTTGTGCGATTGAAATTGTAGGAGCTAAGCCAGAAATGTAATCCACATCAGGTTTCTCTACTTGACCCAAGAATTGGCGGGCATAAGCCGAAAGAGATGTGACATATCGTCGCTGACCCTCGGCGTAAAGAGTGTCGAAGGCCATAGATGATTTACCTGATCCTGAAACGCCAGTAAAGCAGATAAGCTTGTTTTTGGGTAACTCTATGTGGATGTTTTTCAGGTTATGTACCCGTGCGCCGCGAACCACGATTTGATCTGTTTCCATACTTTAACAAGTACCTATGGTAGGTCGTAATTCCAAATTAAAATGATGCGATGAAAAGGATTATAAACCATAGAGAATGTGGTTGTAAATCGGTTTAATGGAAAGGGGTCATTAGATTTTATTGTTATCAATAGTGGTTTAAGTTATTTATTCCGACGATGTCTCATTTCGTTGAAGAGGGTTAGGTATTATAAATATATCGTTTACTTGACGGCGGTTTGAGCCAGTACGATATTGAAAAGCTAATAAATTGAAAGTAATTATTCGGCTTGATAGCATGTATTGGGGAGATTTTTAGCATGATAAAATTAGGTGCGAACTCGGTGCTTTTTGCTGGCTTCGATCTTGGAACGGCATTTGAATATATAGGTTGCGCTGGGTATGACGGCATAGAGTTGTCCGCGATAAAAGGTATGTGTGAGCATTTAGAATTAGACAACTGGCAGGCGCAGAAAAACCAAATCAAAGAATTGAGTGAGGAACATGGACTTGAGTTGTTATCTATGGAAGAAGCGGCTTTAGACGAAGATCGATTGGAAAAAGCTTTTGCCGCAGGTGCAGAAATAGGGATCCCAGTGATTAATGTTGGCCCTGGTGGAACTGCAGACATAGAAGAAGATTTTGAACGTCAAATAGTATTACTTGCTAAGATGGCAGAGCGAGCGGAAGCTCATGGAGTTGTAATGTGCGTAAAGGCTCATGTAGGTAACTGCATTTATAATACGCCTTCCACAATGAGAGCTATGAGCGAGATAGATTCACCTGGGTTTGGTATTGATATGGACCCTAGCCACATTCACCGTGCTGGGGAAAATCCTGTTGAAGCGTTAAGTGCAGTTATTTCGCGCGTGAAACATGTTCACATACGTGATTGTGCAGTATCCGAAGGTGGTCCTGGTGCCCCGGAACTCCAGGCATGCGGACGTGGAAATATAGATCTGGCCGGATACGTTGCGGTCTTACACGAAGCAGGTATTGAAGTGGCAGCGAATCTTGAAATTATCGGTGCAAAAGACTACGAATTGGGGCGTGTAGCAACAATTGCTGCCGAAAGCAGAGGATACTTGAACGCGTGCTTAAAAAAATGTGGTGCCCGTTAGTTGTATTTTAATCGTCTAATTTTCTGAAGTTCTGTGTAATATAAAGCTCTTGAAGAAAACTTGACGTTGTCTGCCTTCCTTCACAGACATTTTTTTAAAATGAGATGTGTCGATAAACAAATCTCCAATAGCAAATAGGTAGCGTAATAAAACATTATGGAATATCCGAGAGAGAATGCGTATGTCCGGGAGACCTTATGTACTAGCTGAGACTAATTGGAAGAATGTTAAAAAAACGGATTTTCAACTAGCGATATTGCCGTGGGGTGCTACAGAAGCTCACAACTATCACTTACCCTATTCTACGGACGTCATTCAATGTGATGAAATAACGGCCGAAGCTGCTCGTTTGGCTTGGGAAAAGGGCACAAAGTCGATTGTCCTGCCAACGATTCCGTTTGGTGTTAACACGGGACAGTTGGATGTAAAACTCGATATAAATATGAACCCATCCACACAATTGGCTGTTTTGGAAGATATTGTTCTGGCACTGGAGCGACAAGGGATTGATAGGTTGTTAATTGTGAATGGACACGGTGGTAATGATTTCCGTCAGATGGTCAGAGAATTGCTTCCAAAATATGGGTTGTTCATGTGCTGTCTGGACTGGTTTTCTATAGTTGATCAGAATATTTTTGAGCATGGTGGTGACCATGCCAACGAATTAGAGACGAGTTTAATGCAATATTTGAGGCCTGAATGGGTTCTGCCGTTAAATGAAGCTGGTGATGGGCGCGAACACTTGTTTAAAATACCTGGCCTGCGCGAGGGGTGGGTGTGGGCTCAACGGCACTGGTTGAGTGCTACGGATGATACGGGTATTGGTGACCCTACCCTTGCAACCCCTGAAAAAGGCGAAAGGTGTATGCGTCAGGTTGCTACAAAGATTTCCCAATTTCTAATTGACTTAGCTGAGGCAGATCTGTCTGATTTGTATGAACAATAAGCGGCAATATTATGCGCATACGGTTCTTGGTCTTGAGTCTATTTTGGAACGGGAAATTGTCAAGATTGGGGGTAGAGTCGAAGAGAGGTTGCCTGGGTTAATTCAATTTATGTGGTCTGGTGATCCTATTGATCTATTTAATTTTGGCGTCTCGGAAGATGTTTTTTTCTGTTTATTAAAGGCCGAAATTTCATTAGAAAAAAGTGGATTAAAAGAATTAGAGGCACAGATTGCGACTTCCCAATCCTGGGAAAAAGGTTTGGAGGTATTGGGACAGTTATCGGGCCGTCGGGAGAAAAGAATTCGATTCAGAGTGATTGCTCAACGCCTTGGAGGAGGCCAGCGATACGTTCGTACTGTTTTACGCGACAGAATCACTGAGGTGATCGCACGTCGTTTTCCTTCTTGGAAAGCTGTTGCAGACGGAGGGAACCTAGAATTTTGGATATGGCAATCGCAAAAGAAGGTGCTTTGCGGATTGCGACTGTCGGATCGTACCATGCGCCACCGCACGTATAAAAAGAAATCTATATCGGCCTCTTTGCGTCCTGTGGTGGCTCGCGCTATGGTAATCTTAACGAAACCTACGGATGAAGATGTTTTTCTCGATCCAATGTGTGGGGCTGGAACATTACTAATTGAACGCGGTGAATCTGGACGTTATAGAGAGTTGCTTGGTGGAGACCTTTCCGAGGACGCTCTTCTCGCTGCGAAGGAGAATATAGGTCCGCGTTACAAGCCAATCAGAGTTCGTCAGTGGAATGCTTGTAATCTACCGTTAGACTCTGGGAGCGTAACCAGTGTTGCATGTAATCTTCCATTTGGTAAGAAAATTAAAAATACGGATGATTTACCTGATTTATACACTAGAGTTTTAGGTGAAATGCGTCGTGTTGTTCGGCCATATTCTCCAACGGTTTTGTTGACAAGCGAGCGTAACTTACTCATGCAATTGTTAAAAAAAAATGATGGATTTAACCTTGAATGCACGCTCCCTGTTGAGTTACTAGGGCAACGAGCATATACTGTTGTGATCCGTGCAATTTGAAAATTGTTTCTCGATAAAAGGAAGGCTAATAAATGTCAAATTTTACAGATAAATCTGTCGTGGTAACAGGAGGAGCAAAGGGTATTGGTAGTGGCATAGTAAAGGCTTTTGCTGAGGTGGGAGCGCGGGTTGCATGTGTAGACACGGATGAGATGGCTGGACAGCAGATTTCTGAAGATATTGAAGGCAATTCCGGAGACATTCGATTTTACAACGTGGACGTCTCTGACGCTTCAAAATGTAAGAGTTTGTGCGATTCTGTTGTTAGTGATTGGGGTTGTATTGATGTGCTATGCAATAATGTTGGAATACAACCGACTTCAAGCTATTTACCTGCGCATGAATTGCCTGATGAAATGTGGGATCGGATCGTAGATGTCAATTTGAAGAGCCATTTTTTAATGAGTAAATATAGCCTCCCTCATATGATGGAGGCTGGGAGTGGTGTGATTATCAATACAGCGAGCGTTCAGGGTTTGCAATCGGCGACGGGCGTATCTGCCTATGCTGCAAGCAAAGGCGGGATCCTCTCACTCACCCGTCAGTTGGCTCTTGAATACGCGAGGTATGGCATTCGAGTGTTGGCTGTAAATCCGGGAACCGTCGATACGCCATTGGTCGAAGAAGCTCGTATATATACGGGGCAAACCAGAGAAGAGCTGAACCAAGAGGCTGTTGAAAGTCATCCGATTGGTCGAATGGGGATGCCTTCTGATGTTGCGGATGCTGTAATATTTCTTGCAAGCGAAGAGGCTTCATTTATGACGGGAAGTTATATCAATGTAGACGGTGGCCTCATGGCTAAGGGAGCCTGGGCTTAAAAGGCAGGGTATTGTCTTGGTAGATATAGATATTTCAAAATATTTGATGCAGGGTTATTGGATCTTCCGCAGAATTATTCCTGCTTCCCTTTTGCGAGATTTGCGTTGCCAGGCTGATATAGCACGGTCGTTAGCCCACGAAATAAATGGACCGCAGGCGCAGCGTATACAGCCACTCGACAAATTTTCTGATAAGTTAGATTTACAACCGTTTAAGGATTATGTGGAATTAGCCGATTTACATGATGCGATAGAATTGTTACTTGGACCAGGCTATACGCACGCACACTTGGATATAATGGGTCTGCTTGTGGAGCCATTAGAACATCCGTGGCATTGTGGATGGCACAGAGACGGAGTTGTTGAATTACCGGTTGAGGCACGCAGCCCTGCGTTTAAAGAGGCTATGAAAGCGTTTTGGCATGATTTGCG
Source organism: Candidatus Latescibacterota bacterium (assembly GCA_036343635.1). GTDB lineage: Bacteria > Latescibacterota > UBA2968 > UBA8231 > UBA8231. The sequence goes on from JAYYVF010000028.1 coordinate 10,940, forward strand.
TGTATTCAATCAAGTGAATTGTGCTCTATATGCGGATTCTTGCACGTGGTTTGTTCCTGGATCACATTTGCGTCCTTTTGATAGACCGGGAGAGGTTCAAAGCACTGGGTGTTCTGAAATACAAACTCCGCCTGAATCAATGTCTTCTGCAGAAGCGGAACGCTATTATTTGGAGCACTGTCTGAGTATGCCGAATGCTGAGCCGGTTCATCTTTTTGCAGGTGACTTTATGATTTATAGAAACCTTGCATGGCACACGGGGCTTTACTTACCCTACCAACCGCGTGCAACAATACACGATATAGTAAGTCATCCAGATGGTTCAAAAATCACAGCTGAATGGCGTAAGTTGCAGGAAGCTGCTCGTTCTTCAGAGGGGTGAGTTTGAAAAATATACTCCGCAGGATTCCCCTGCGTCTTTTTGTGCGTATTTGTTGCACGGTTTTGTTTTAGCTAAAGAGGAGGTGGAGATGTCGGATAACGTACCTAGGTTGCCGGACAAATACTTAGATTCGGCAAAAAAGATAATTAAAGAGAATAGATCAAAAACTCAATGTAAGACATGTTATGATCGTGGTTTTATAGGGACGAACCAAGATAATATGGTAGTTCCTTGTAACAAGTGCGTTGATGTTGAGGAGGTTATGATTCGATGGCGTAGTCACGTTCGGGACAACGAGGAACTTAACTCTTTGTATGGTGATTATTTTGAGGAGGACGAAGACGAACAAGATTCTGAATAGAATCTCTGTCTTTAAGGAGACTCGTTTTCAAATTGTGTCACATCCCCTTTGCCACTCCGCAATACTACCGGTTTATCATGTACCAAAGAAATTACAGAAGACGGCTGCGTTATTGTTTCTTTATCGATTAATATTAAATCCACTTTATCGCCCATATGTTCTTGCAACTCTTTGGGAGTCGTAAGAACGTGTTCCCCAGAAAAATTGGCACTTGTGCTCAATATTGGTTTCTTGAGTGCTCTGACAATTGACAAAGGTATTTGATGACCTGGAATGCGAAGCCCTACAGTACTTTGCTCAGTAATTAAGTCCTTAGGTGCTTGATTGGTGGCTGGTAAGACGAAGGTGTAAGCTCCGGGCAAAAATTTTTCCAATATGTTTGATGCGTTGGTTGATAGATGTGCATATTTTTTTACGTGAACTAGGTCGGCGCACACAAAAGACATAGGTTTGTTGGCATCTCGCCCTTTGATGCTCTGAATTCGTTTTATTGCATTTGCATTCGTGATATCACACCCTAAACCATAAATTGTATCTGTCGGATAAATAATAACTCCGCCATCTTGTAATGTGTTTATGGTGAATTCAATTTGATCCTCCGTTAAGCTGGAGTTGTGAGCATCTATTTGTATGGCCAATTAATTATTCTCTTTCATCGTTAATTTTGTTTACCCAAGTATCTACCACAGCATCTACCATTTTTTGTCCGTGTTTTTTGTTTGCAGTCCAGCTGTTGTGAGATTCGTTTTGACGACAGTACCATGGAGCATTCTCATCCAATCGGTCTTGTTGGACTAGTTCGGGCCGCGTAGCAATAAGGAATGACGTTTCATTATATCCAGCGTGATCTCCGCCTGCAGGGGGACTGGCGGAAGCTAGAATCATAGGATGTACTTCGATGCGTCCCCAGACGTTACCGGCTTTTTTCATATCCTCTTCCCGTCCCCACCAACCCGGCGTAAAACCAGCTTCCAATGTGCATTCAAAAGTAAGTTCAGAGGCTGCTTTCTTGAACGCTAAAGCCAGAGGAGCTTCCATACCTTGATGCATGATAATTACATAAATTTTTCTAAAGCCCATACTGGTAAAATTTTTCAAAATACTTTTCACATATCTACCGAAAGAGTCATAATCTGGGTCAATGGTTCCATCTTTTGGTCCGCCTAATGCATATCCGGTTGGACCATAATCAAACGAAGGTGCAATAGCACAGTCGGTCTGTTTTGCTACGAGTTGACAGATTTCTTCGACAATGATTGTATCATGCCCTATTGCCATGTGCGGTCCATGGGTTTCCACGCATCCTGCCGGTATAAGCAGCGGGTTTCCAGATTGCACACAATCGACTAATTGGTAGGGAAGCATGTTTTTTATCAGCATAGGATTCTCCAAATATTTTGCGTGAGATGTTGTGGCTTTGTAATATAACGCACCTACCTATAGCAAATCCAGAAACATTATGACACATACCGTAATTGGAACAGCAGGTCACATTGATCATGGGAAAACCAGTATAGTAAAGGCATTGACTGGTGTTGATACCGATCGACTGCCCGAAGAAAAAGAGCGCGGGATAACGATAGACTTAGGTTTTGCTTTTCTTGG
>JAYYVF010000029.1:0-5484 GCA_036343635.1 Candidatus Latescibacterota bacterium
TATAATTTTAATGGAGCATCTATTTGTTGAATCTCAGCGTCACGCATTACAACAATACGGTCACCCATAGTCATAGCCTCAACCTGATCATGAGTGACATAAATCATAGTTGCTTCCAGTCTCTTATGTAGCTTACTAATCTCTGCCCTCATCTGAACACGCAATTTTGCATCTAAATTGGATAATGGCTCATCAAATAGAAATACTTTAGGCTTCCTTACTATCGCACGACCGACCGCCACACGTTGCCGTTGCCCTCCCGATAGTGCTTTCGGCTTACGTTCCAGCAAATCTTCTATACCCAGGATCTCAGCAGCCTCTAAAACGCGAGAATCAATCTCGGACTTGGGAAACTTTCTAAGTTTCAAACCAAAGGCCATATTTTGGTAAACGGTCATGTGAGGATAGAGAGCATAATTTTGAAAAACCATCGCGATATCTCGATCTTTAGGAGGGATATCGTTAACAAGTGTCCCATCAATAAAAATCTCTCCATCGCTTATTTCTTCAAGACCAGCAATCATACGCAAAGTCGTTGACTTCCCGCAGCCGGAGGGCCCTACCAGAACAACAAATTCTTTGTCATTGATCTCAATATTGGCATTATCCACAGCGACGACTTCTTTGTCATACACTTTGCGCACGTTCTTTAAAACTACATCGGCCATTTAGCCTCTCCCATTATCATCATTTTTGCCCTAAACACGACTTTGTTCACAAAGATAGACCAGAATAATAAAGTAAAATTAATCGGCCGACAATACTTACTCGAGATAGCAAACCATTTCAAATCCATCTTCATAGGGTTTATCAAAGTACCGATGTAACTTTCGCCCAACAAAAAATTGTTGTTTTTCATACAAGGCTATCGCAGGGTAATTACCAACTCTAACCCGCAAAATACAAAAGCCGCAACCTTTGCCAATAGAAAAATCTAGGACCCTACAAAGTAAGTTTTCTCCCCATCCTCGACGGCGAAAGGAAGGACCCACTGAAATACTCTGAATCTCCGAACTCTCCTTTCCAACAGTAAACAAAACGTAAGCAATAAGTTGCCTGTTGTTTGTTACACCAAAACTACACATACCCGAGTCCGCCACAAACACTTCAGTGTCAGAAACAGACGAAAAATATTCAAAAGATTTCTCCGGTATAAGTGCCTTATCAAAATTAATCATACCACGAGAGTCAACACTCCTAACAAAATTAAGCTACATAAGAGTTTTGCGTTTGCTTATTTCTGCGTCAGCTCCACGGATATAAAAAGGTTCAATCGTTTCTATATCCACCGTTTTATTTGATTCCAGTTTTCGCCAAGCCAATATACCTAAGGCATCCGCTTGGGGACGCTGACAATGCACCGGTACACGGCGAGCTCGAGGTATTTGATCTATTTCGTCAGAATAAAAAACAGATCCATCTCCGGTGTAAAAGGTAGGCTCACCTGATCGACGCTCAAACAATGTTTCTGGAGCTATGGCTTCAGCTTCGCTTAAACAATCTGGAAAGCCAGAGCTTAAGTTATACAATGCAGCATAAACCTGTTGTTTTCTTGCATCAATTAGCGGACAGACGGGAATCTCAACGAAAGGTAATTGTGCTGCAATGATTTCCAACGAAGGAATTGCCAACAACGGCAAGTTGTCTACCATACAGAGTCCTTTTGCAGCCGCCAAACCAATTCTCAAACCCGTAAAAGATCCAGGCCCAATCGAAATCGCTATCGCTGTCAAATTCTTAACCGAAATGTTGGCAAGGTTACATGCCACTTCTATTTCAGAAAAAATATGCTGGGCGTGGTGCATCCCAAGGTCAAAATAACGATTAATGATTACTCGGTCCGACGCTACTAACGCTATACTACCGGCACTTGTTGCAGTGTCTAAAGCCAAAATCATAAAAAATCTAACTGTCCTTCTTTTTTTTCTGGTGGCATTTGCAAACCTAAATGCTCATAAGCCCGGGACATCGCAATACGACCACGCGGTGTTCGTTTTATGAAACCTTCTTTGATTAAATACGGCTCTACCACCTCCTCTAACGTTTCCTCCTCTTCACCCACTACTGCTGACAAATTACTAATGCCTACAGGACCACCGTTGAATTTCTCTATAATTGAACGTAGTAACATCAAATCCATTTCATCCAAACCAATATTATCCACATTCTGCACATGAAGAGCAGCTTCCACAGTTTGAGCATCTACAATTCCAGCCCCTTCAACTTGAGCATAATCTCGAGCCCGTCTCAACCAACGCTTAGCAATGCGGGCGGTCCCCCGGGACCTCCGCGCTATCTCCATAGCACCTTTATCATTCAAAGAAAAACATAGCAGTTTTGCATCACGGGTAACAATTTTTCCCAGATCATCTACGTCGTAATAATCCAAATGAGCTGATATACCGAACCTCGCGCGCATGGGAGCTGTCAATAAACCCTGACGGGTTGTAGCACCAATTAGAGTAAATTGGTCAAGTGGGACGCTCACTGAACGAGCAGCAGGGCCCTGATCTATCATTATATCTATTTTGTAGTCCTCCATTGCGGAATACAAATACTCCTCTACCGCCCTATTTACCCTATGGATTTCATCAATAAAAAGAACGTCACGTGGGCCGAGAGCAGTTAGCACACCAGCCAAATCAGTCGGTCGATCTAATAATGGGCCTGAGGTCACATGTATATCGACGCCGAGTTCGTGAGCTACTACATGGGCCAGAGTTGTCTTACCCAAGCCAGGAGGTCCGTGCAACAAAACGTGGTCCATCGCTTCGCCGCGACCTTTAGCTGCTTCAATAGCTATGTATAGTTGCTTTTTAGTCTTTTCTTGGCCCAACATCTCCTGTAAAGACTTCGGCCGCAAATTAGTATCAAATTCACGGTCACCATCTTTTTCGTCCAAGTCCACCGGCCGGTCGGTCATACAATATCCACCTTAACGTTCGCGCAAAGCTGATTTTATAAGGTCCTGTACGCTCATGTCTAATTTACCCCGTTTGGCAACTTTAACTATAACCTTACTTGCCTCATTAGCTGACATACCTAAGGCTCTTAGCGCCATCTCAGCCTCTTGTTCAACCTTATTAGAATTATCCCTCGAGGATATTTCGAAAAATTTAGAATCTGTAATCTGCACTTTTTCCCGTAAATCTAGCACTATTCTTTCGGCCGTCCGCTTTCCTACCCCCTTGATCAGCGTTAATTCAGAAATATTCTCATTAACTATTGCTTTTTGCAAATCTCCAATTGTTGTCCCAGATAAAATTATCAACGCCAAAGTTGGACCAATTCCCGAAACACCTATCAGCAACTCAAACATTGACCGCTCTTCGATAGTAAAAAATGCAAAGAGTTCCATACGATCTTCGCGAACATGCAAATGTGTAAATAATGAGACCTGGCCCCCCGCCTCTGGTAATTGCTCATAAGTTGCTAATGAGATAGCCATAATATATCCAACCCCAGCAACATCTATCACTGCTCTTGTTGCCGCTCTATCTGTCAGCCTACCCCGCAAAAAAGAAATCATGAAATATGCTCACTTTTTTTATTCTGTTTCAACGTCTCACCATTTTCTTTAAAAGCGCCTCAATCTCAGGTTTGCGCTTGCTGGCTTTGCCCGACGTTGCTATCGTCAATTTACGCGTATGACACATTGCTATACCCAATGCATCAGAAGCGTCCAGCGTGATAGGAACTTCTTCTAATTTCAACTGCCGAGACACCATAAATTGTACACTCTCTTTAGATGCCTGCCCACTACCAACAATTGATTTTTTCACCGTTGCAGGAGAATAATGCCCAATCGGAATTAAGGCCTTCCTTAAAGCTAGAAGTAATACACCCCGAGCCTGTCCAAGTTTTGCAGCCGAATCAGCATCTTTACCAAAAAACGTACTCTCTACCGCAGACTCAGATGGTTTATACTGATCCAATACTTGACTAAACTGGTCGAAAATATACACCAACCTATCTTCGAATTTCATTCGCGCCTTGGGGCGAATACAACCACAATCGATGTAACGAACTTTTTTTGAATCGTATTCAATTAAGCCATAACCCGTACTGGTACTGCTAGGGTCTACTCCGATTACTATCAAACCAGTAAGTATCTCTCTATTTTTTATTATTACAGCGTAGCAACTGCGTCGAGTGCATCTTCTTGTAAATCAAAATTCGAGTATACTTTTTGGACATCGTCGAGGTCTTCTAAACCTTCCAATAAACGAATAATCTTACCAATCTGATCAACCTCGACTTCTAACAAATTTTCAGCTTTTGGTATCCAAGAAAGAGATGCTTGACCAAATCCAATTTCTTTTTTCTCTAATGCCTTTTTGACTTCTTCAAACGATGATACAGTAGAAACCAATTCATGCACATCATCTCCATCCTGTATATCCTCAGCCCCAGCATCTAACACCACGATTAGAAGATCATCTTCACTTATCGCCCCTTTTCCAATCTCCAGAGTACCCTTCTGTTCAAACATCCATGAAACCGCTCCACTTTCGGATAAATTACCACCATGTTTCGAGAAAATATGACGGACCTCAGAAACTGTCCGGTTTTTGTTATCTGTCAATGTTTCAACCATAATTGCAACTCCACCAGGTCCGTATCCTTCGTACAAGCCCTCTTCAAATAAAGTCCCTTCCTCCTGTCCGGAACCTCGCTTAACAGCACGTTCAACAGTAGATAGCGGCATATTAGCTGCACGCGCATTTTGCACAGCCGTTCTTAGACGTATATTCGAACCTTCATCCGCTCCGCCATCACGGGCAGCTACTGTAATTTCGCGAATGAGTTTGGTAAACATCTTCCCCCTTTTTGCGTCATTCGCGCCCTTTTTTCGTTTAATCGTACTCCATTTGGAATGACCCGACATCTATTTTATCTCCTAGCAAAGAAACCACCCAAAAAACTAATACTCAATATTCAAGAAAACGAACACATGTAAAAATAGCAACGCAGAGACATGCCAGCCAACACATTAAAACATTAATGAAGGCTAGAAAACAAAAACCGACTCCGACATACATAAAAAAAAAGCCCGCCCCCTCTGGGGACGGGCTCAAAAAAAATCCGGCAACGTCCTACTCTCCCACCGGGTGACCCCAGCAGTACCATCGGCGCAGGAGGGCTTAACGACTCTGTTCGGAATGGAAAGAGGTGTGACCCCTCCGCTATGGTCACCGGAAAAAACGAGTTTTCCTAGACAGCCGAATACAGTTCACACCAACGTGGTGCAATATCTCGCGAATTGAAATGCAATAAAATGGTCAAGCCTCACGGCCAATTAGTACTGCTCGGCTTCACGCATTGCTGCGCTTCCACCTGCAGCCTATCAACCTCGTAGTCTACGAGGGGCCTTCAGGTAGGTTAACCCTACGGGATATCTAGTCTTGGAGTGGGCTTGACGCTTAGATGCTTTCAGCGTTTATCCCTTCCGAACGTAGCTACCCAGCGATGCTCCTGGCGGAA
>JAYYVF010000030.1:0-12142 GCA_036343635.1 Candidatus Latescibacterota bacterium
TGACAATCCACCAACAATTTTATATCCGGTCCTACAGCTTCACGTACTGCAGCAAAATGCTCCGCCGTCTCTTTAGGTCGTCCATCATCCAAATATTGATCAAATCGGTAACCGTCACCGGACAAAGCACTTCCCTTTAAGGCAGTATAACCATTTTCAGCACTACGGCATGCAGAGGCCGCACTCTCTTCTGTCGAATTACCCCAAAAATGAGTGTACACTTCTACGCTGTTGCGAAACCGCCCACCCAGCAAATCAACAACGGGCAGCCCCGAAACTTTACCTTTAATATCCCAAAGCGCCTGGTCAATTCCACTCAATGCACTCATCCACACGGGCCCAGCCATCCGCCATATTCCGCCGATAGATGACTGCCGATAAATCTTGTGCCACAAAAATTCAATGCGTGCCGGATCTTCTCCAATTAATTCCCCCTTCATGTGCCGAATAGCCTCGACAACAACAGGTTCCTTATTTGAGTATGTCGCCTCTCCCAATCCAACGAGGCCTTCATCAGTAAAAACTTGCACTATAGTCCATTTTCGGCTTGGAGAATTTATCAGCAATACATCTATATCAGTTATTCTCATACTCTACATTCCTTTGGACTCGTTTTTTAAAATGTTTCCGCGCGCCCACCGATGGATGGTGGTGACATCAGCCGGAGCTGTTGGTCAGTCGCAGCCGGATAATCTTTTTTATCATAGTACGTTTCAGACCAAGAGGAATGCCCAGGACTGTATTTGTACAACAAACTTCTTCGCTCATGACCTGCTTTCCAAGGAACAGTACCGTGAACCAAAGCCTCCGTAAAAATAATTACATCACCTGCATCAACCTCTATCTGCCTTACGTAATGAGCCGTTTGCTCCCATTTTCTTACCGTATCCGGAATATATCCGGTAAAATTACTTTTATGAGACCCTGGTATACAACCAAAACCGCCATCATCAGCATTGGCATGGGTCAGACAAAAAGTAAACACCGTCAGACCATTCCGCATTACGCCATCATGATAGCGATACCAATGATCTGCGGCCTGGACTCCACTTTGCATCGTCGGTCCGCCGTGTAGACCCCCGGCCTGACCGTTCTTACGCATGAAAATACTGTAATCATGATCTATTCGTACAAAAGGTCCTAGCAGGTCTTTGAGATAAGGCACAATGCCAGGATGGTCCATCAAAGATTGAGTAGCAGATCCCCATTTTGAGACCTGGCTAGTACGTCGCAAACCGTTTTCAGGATAATCGCCGGGCCAAACAGAATCTGCTAAGGCATTAATTTCATCCACTTCGCTAGAACTCAATACTCCCTTTAGAACTATATAACCTTCAAGGTCAAAAATGAATTTTTCTTCTGGCGTCATTCTTCCCTCATTTGTGTTATGTATTGATGGAGGATTTATTTTACGTTAATTACTTGAAAACGTGTTTCCACTAAATAAACCAAAGGAACCTGACCATGTCTGCCAAATATCGTGTTGGCGTAATAGCTTCTGGTCGCATTGCACGCGAACACGGACGCGGTTGGGATGAATGCGAGCATACTGAGATTGTAGCCATCGCTGATTCCCATCCGGAAGCCGCCTCAAGTTACGCATCAGATTTTAACGTGCCAAAGCAATACGCTGATTATAGAGAAATGCTTGACAAAGAGACATTGGATATTGTCAGTGTATGCTCTTGGGATCCTCAACATGCTGAGATGAGTATCGCAGCATGCGCCCGTCGACCTAAAGCCGTTCTCTGCGAAAAACCAATGGCTATTTCCTTGGGTGAGGCAGACGCTATGATTATTGCAGCTCAACGCAACGACGTGAAACTTGCTATCGGACACCAACGTCGATTTTACTCCTCATGGCGTGAAGCTCGTAAAATGATTGGTGAAGGAGTAATCGGACAACCCCGACGCCTCTGGTCTGCTATCCGTGCAGGAATGATGAATACGGGCACTCACTGTATCGACTTTCAACTTTACGCTCTTGGCGATCCCAAAGTTGATTGGGTGATGGGATCAGTAGAGCGACACACCGACCACTACGTTTTCGGACATCGCGTTGAAGATCGCTGTGTGGGGATTATTGGTTACGCTAACGGTATCGAAGGTGTAATCGAAAACGAACTAAATGATACCTACGAAGTTGGAGCCCATATCTACGGTGACGACGGTATGATCATTGTCAATGACAATACATTGCGCTATATGAACGCATCAACTAATGGATGGAAACATTTCGAACCAACAGATAAATCAGAGCATGGCTACGGTAATGCCTTTGTTGACCAAGCCTATGGTATTTGTCGTTGGATAGAAGGCGACTTCGAAGACTACTATGGAAAAGCCGAACATGGGCGTGCTGCAACAGAGATTATGATGGGTGTCTATGAATCTGCACGAGTACACGAGCGCGTAGCGCTACCGCTCCAGACTCGCGCAAATCCCCTCGACGTAGCTGTGGAAAGTGGTGTCATGCCGGTAACACGCCCCGGTGTATGGGATGAACGCTCTTTTTTGGTTCGGGGAGAGGGTATGAGCTGGATGGGAAAGAGTTAGATGAATGAAATCCAAATAAGTAAGCACGAACGATTAGACAAACATTTATCGACCGACAATTTAAACAAGGCCATCCGTGCAGTTCGTGAGGACGGGTACGTAGTACTTAATGACATAATTGAAACGGGTCATATTGCCATTCTCAGAGATCGTATGTTGGCCGATGTCGAGAAAATTCTTTCGTTAAATGCCGTGCCCTACCAATTCAGAAAAGGTCACATACAGCAAGACCCACCACCATTCAAACCTTTTTTATTTCGCGATGTCTTAGTAAATCCTTTTGTAATCGACATCACTCAGGTTTTACTAGGCGATGGTGTAAAAAACGCGTTTTATAGTGGTAATTGCTGCCTTCCAGGCAGTCAACACCAGCCTATTCATTTTGACATGGGACATCTATGGCCAAACTGGCCAAACTACCATCCTGTACACGCTATTGTCGTAAATGTGCCAGTGGTCGATATGAGTCCAGAGAATGGAAGCACGGAGTTGTGGCCTCAAACACATTTAAACATCGCGAGAAGTGAAACCGCAGAGGATATAAAAATTCCTGATGCTGTCATCGAAGCCCAACGAGAGCAATCACAACCATTTCAGCCTAAAATACCCGTTGGCAGTATTCTCATTCGGGACATAAGGCTCTGGCACCGCGGTATGCCTAATAAAAAGGATGTGCCTAGACCAATGATTGCAATGATACATTACCCTGTCTGGTACCAGACAGGCAAATCCATCCAATTTGCAAAAGGCTCAGAAGAATTACTAAAGGACGAACGGCTCACCACCGTAGCAGAATTTGTAGATGAGCCCATCGACTACATTAGCCATCACGGGACCTATGATTACAACAGTTAAAAAAGTGACCCCATTCAAGAGCTAATTACCCGCGCTTCAACATAGTAGCGTTTGTCTTCGGCCTCACCCATTGAGAACGTCTTCCTAGGCAGGGGACCGTCTTTGTCAATAGCATAGAAAAAGTCGGCTTTTTCTATGCCCGGAAGATAAAAACCCGTGCACCCATTCCTGTTTGCTAATTTTTCCAAGGAATCGTCGCCATGTATATAATCTACGGTTACCGACTTGTTTCCTTCCATCAAATCATCGAGGAAAGCCTGTAAAGTTGCAACAACTAATTGAGAGTTATTCTTGCCCACTCTAATCCAACCACGTCGGCCGCCGCTGCAAAATTGAATACGATGACCTTCACCATCATATTGCTCTTCGGCAGCTTGATATCCCCAGGTAAACTCTTGGTTAGAAAAATACTTTCTGGCAGCATCCATCAACGATTCCGCGTCAATCCCAAATACCGCTCTATGTATTGGCTCAAAATCCAACCCGCGATCGTGGAGATTAACCAGTTCGACGAGAGCATAACGAGCAGGGTGTTCCATCACATCTTGCTCGCACTCTGTTTTTTCCTTAAGACTTTCCCACACTGCCTTTGCAGTAGCAAAAGAGTGATTCCCATCCCCCATGGCATACAACATTTTTGACGAGCCTTCTCCTAATTTAATAATGTTAGAAACAACAGATTCAATTCGAATAGAATCTCCTATATGATATCCCTTGACATAGCCTCCTCCACCCATCAATTGACCTTCGTAAACAGGTTCGGAACATTCTTCAAACAAAGGGTCTATCACAGTAAATTCTGGGTCATCAATAAGAACCATAATATGCGGTATTTCGATACGTGCTTTTGCGCGAATCTCAATACGGGGAGGCAAACGATCTAATACAGTCCCCTCGGTAGTTCGAATAAGTTCCCGTGCCCCTTCTCGATAATCGTAGTGCTCTAAGTCAAGAGCAACCATCAGTCCTCGTCGATTCTTTCCGCTCTCAAGTTTGCGATCAACCGCAACAAACCCCGGTGGAAGGCTGCGAAGTAATCCCCCATCCAAATATTCCTCCATATAGGCATTAATTTCTTTAACCGCCTTGCTACGGTCTTTAGATTCCAAATAGACTTCAGGAAAAATCAAACGAAGCGTCGAAGGATCGTCGCCAACATCTCTATAAACTCCATCCCAATATTCGGGTTCAGAAGTATATTGATCACAAGCGATAACCGACCACTTCTCCAATTTAACCTGTTTGGCAGGCAATAAAATGGTCGGGACCTTAAGGGCTGCCTCAGGAAAATTTATTTTCATGGTTATTTATTGTTTTCCAATCAACGGGTTCGCCCAAGCAACAAATTGTGGGAACAAAACCTCTGGTTCTTCTAAGTCTCTGTGCCATCTTTTTTCATGTTCAAGCATTATCCATCCCTGATAATCGTGTTCTTTTAATAAGGCTATGGCCTCTTTTAAACGCAACGATCCTTTCCCGGGAGCAACATAGCGCCAACCGTCCTTCATGGCCTGTGGATGGGATGGGTCTAGAATAGCATCTTTTACGTGCGTATAATAAGTACGGCACCCTATGGTTTTGAATGTTTCATGGTGTGAGGCGTTTCCCATTCGAGCTGTGTGACCAATATCCCAGAGTATACCAAATGCCGAACTAGTTATACGCTGAAGCAACAGAGAACAATAATCCGGATCAATCCAAGCATCGTGGGTTTCTAACATCCATTTAATCTCGGAAGCACCATCGAGCCGTAATATTTCTTCCATGGTAAGGGAGCCTTGATCGGCCAACTTTTCATAAGAGTGTATATTAGGGTTACCACCACCAAACACCCGAATTCTATCACACCCTAGGGCTCGAACAACTTCTATCGTCCGCCGGGCCTCCTCTAAATTCTCATTCAACATCGAGTCTACACATATACGTAAGCTCGAGCTTACGCCAGAAACTTCAAGACCAAAATCCTCAAATTTTCTTTTAGTATTGGAAATATCCTCTTTAAACTCAGGTAAAACTGTCACATCGAGATCACCTTGCAATCCGCGCAAGTCTACACCTTGGAATCCGAATGCACTGCACTTTTCTATAACCTGATCTAGGTTCCAATCCGGACAACCTAACGTAGTCGTACTAAGTTTCATTTAATTTCCCTAGCTATTCTGCAATGACTCGACTATTGGGATTAGATCTACAGCCCGTTTTATCCGCATCCAGGCACCTTCAAAATTTAGACCACAAGTCAATCCCCGAGGAATTACAACACAACGCAACCCGGCTGCATTAGCAGCTTGTAGCCCGCGAGGTGAGTCTTCAACAACAATACATTCGTCTGGCATTAAATCATTCCGAATCATCGCCTGAAGATAAGGCTCTGGGGCAGGTTTCGAAGCGACATAATCTTCACGAGCCAGTACGAAGTCAAAAAATTTTAATACACCAGTTTGAGAATGAATTAAATCAAAATGTGTTTTCCTCGACGAAGTAACTATCCCCATTTGGACTCGAGGTTTTAGTAATATCAGAGTCTCTCTAATTCCCTCGATAGGAGCAACACCTTCCGAGAGTAACTGGGTATACCGGCGATTTCTCCATTCCTGAGCAATATCTAGCTTTTCAGATAAACCTCGTTCACTCAATAGGGCTATTAGGCCTTCACTTTTGCGGAGAAACAATTCGATGAAAGATTCCTCATCAAGCGGAATCTCGTAACGCAACAAGACCTCACGACAAGCCTGGTAATATAGGTGTTCCGTATCGACCAAAACTCCATCATTATCCCATAAAACAGCTTTCAACATGAGACTCTATCTTGTTTAGGGTATCAACAACAAAAATCCGTTTTTCATTTCAAACATGTGTTTAGCCTGCGTTCCTCTTCTTCCGCCCACTCTTTGTCGTTCAAGGGCATTTTATCTGGAAATTTCAAACCCGCCTCCTCACGCCATCGCAGTAGAGGATGATCGCGTTGAACCTGGGGGAGGTCTACGTGTCGACCGTATGCCGCTGATTCAAAAATCCCCATAATAATTTCGATAACATGACGACCAGAGATTCCGTTACATTCGTGGTCTCTGTTTTGGTCCAGAGCACGCACATATTCTTCTACAAAACAATAATCTCCCTCCGCCATCTGATCTAATTTAAACTCTGCATCTAGTGATTCGAAGCTATCCGGATACAGTGGGTCCAAGGGTCTCCAGCAGTCTAACCCATCTTTCGGCAATGGATGCGGATTTGGAAGATGCCAAGCTCCGTGAGGATGCCAAAGGAGTCGCCCCTCTGTACCACATAATTCTATAACATGAGCATTCAAATCATTCTTAGTAAAACGATGTTGGAGCAGCGTTCCTACTATCCCATTTTCAAAAAGGAGAGACGCAGAAACACAATCACCAGCAATTATTCCATTGCCACGTGGAGCATGCAAAACATCTTTGGGAGCAATTGGACGACCACGTACCGTCGCATGTGCGGTTACCCGCTGAACTGATCCTCCAAATTTTATTAAACTTGTCAAAAGGTGCGTTCCGATTTCCATCAAGCCAAATCCGCCGTAGTAGCCCTTCCCACTTGCATAAATATGACGGAGTTCCCCGATTTTCCCGGAAGAGAGTGCCGCCGATATAGCTTGTGTCCATGCACTTACACGCCACTGATGATGAACGGCAATCCGGGAATTTTTCTCTGCTGCCTTACTTATCATTGCATCTGTTTCGCCAAGGTTTAAGCCCATCGGTTTCTCTACATCTATGTGTACTGCATGCTCCAATACCTGCAATGCCAGTGGAGCATGCAGGTATGGTGCCGTCGGTATCACTACGATATCAGGCTCTACCTCTTGGATCATTTTATCCGCATCAGCAAAAAGATCCGGAAGACCTATTTCACGACCAAGATCCTCTCTTCGTGATGAAACTATATCACACAAACCCACCACTTCCGTTCTCGGATGAAAATGATAAGCTCTAGCAGCAGCAGTACCCCGTGAACGGCAGCCCAAAATGGCAATTCTGTAATTTTTCATAACACTCACGCTCTTTGTCTTTAATAAAATATCCTGCTACGATTAACATCTACGTAGCGCCCGCATCAAGCCAGAAAGAATAAGGGTTTTCTCTATTTACCAACGGCAAGCTCACACGACCGCCTAAAAGTTGAGATTCATGTACTGCGGCTATCATCTCTTGCGCAGCCAGCGCGTCTTTACCACTGGAAGCCTCCACTACATCCCTACCTTCTTCCATGGCTTCTAATAATTCTTTCACGATACAAACATTCGAATAATGAGTTCGTTCGTTCATTGGAATAGCTTCCCAACCATCAATGTATATTCTTTCCCAAGCTACTTCATCATCCGGAATAAATAATCCGTCATTATAGAAATACATTTCCCCGTTCGGAGAATTTCTTAATGATAGAATTCCCTCGGTCCCATGAGCCTCAAATCCAAAATGACGAGTATTGCGCGAAGTACACGCATGATTCGGAAAGGATTCAAAATGTCCTGTAACTCCGTTTTCAAATGCGTAATATGCTGAGATTTGGTCACCGGCAGTCAAACCGATCCCCTCATTTCCTATATGTGCATCCTCAGCCGTAACTGCACACCCTTTCTTCTGAACATGGGCATGAATCCATTTTACTTCCGCCCCTGCCATATAGCGCATATTGTCCATCATATGAGGTCCCAGCACTGCAAGATCTTCACCCCCAGCCCGTCGGTCCCATTTACCACGAGCGCGCAAAACCTGTAACTGGCCTATGCGACCCTCATCAACCCAACGCTTCGCTAATTGTTCATATGGGTTGGCCCGGCGATGGGCAACTGCAACACGAACCTCACCTTTTCGACACGCTTCTAACATTGAATCTGCCTCAGCCAATGTTGCAGCCAACGGTTTTTCACAGAACAATGCTCGAGCACTCGAGGACGCAACCGCTTTCACCATTTCAGCATGGTGAACTAATGCACGGGGACAAACATTTACGATATCTATATTTTCTTTTTCGAGCATTTCATTAAAATTTAAATATGCACGTTCAGCTTGACAGCGAATAACAGCAGCCTCGAGTCCCGAAGGATCTGGGTCAGCGACCGCCACAACCGCTACATCAGACATATCTTTATAGACAAGGTCGAGACCGTGCCCGTAATCACCCTGCCCGGTGTGCCCTATGATTGCAGCTTTGTATTTAGCTACCACAATTCCCTCGTTATCTAAAATCTATGAGATAGGTTTCCGTGAAGTTTTAGTCGAGCAACAATGTCTCGAATGCCAATTTAATTTTACATGGTATCTTTCGACCTAACTGGAGACTTTCGTACAAAAACAATTTTCTTAGAACAGAAATTGTCCGCAACAATCTTTAAGCAACTAAGTTGCACATTAGAAAATGGTCTCAGATCCCGTATCCGCTTTCTGTCATTGCCGTAGACAAAAAATCAAAGGTGTGGTTTTCTTTATCTATTTTCCATCGTCCCACCGATTCAGGCCGTACGACAATGCGCCCTAACGGGATTCCCAAAAAGGATTCTAATTTCGTAAGTGTCACTTCTTGATTCATTACAAAATCTTCAAATCGCACATCTATACAATGGCTGGGGCGAGGCGTTGCCTTCATTAATTCGTACTGATACTTCCACGAAATGGCTCGACGCCTACGGATATCATCCGTCCTGGGATATTTAATACCGAAGTCCGAAAGGTCATCGGTTTTATGACCGCTGATTATACTGTCTCTCGGATCTCTTAACCAATGTATATATTTGGCATCAGGAAACATCCTACTAATCCATGGATAAATAAGTGTGGTTTCCGGTAGCTTCCACCCTTTTTGCTGAGCAGAATCATTCAGTACATCATCCAAATATGCATTTATTAAATCAACAAATTCTGGATCTATTTCTATATGATTTAAAGTATCAAAATCCCAGTTTAGCCCTCCCTTCCATTCCACATATTTAGCCATTACACGACAAGCATCATACAATTGTTGTGGCGGTATCTTGTCCCCTGAACGATTTTGACAATTACCCATAAACACACCGCTTGCATAAAGCGTATGTGAAATAGCTCGTGTGCCACCGTGACCTCGGCCTATGATAGTGATCAAAGACATAACGAACTAAAAACCTTTATTATTAGCATATAAATCTACCTCGTCAATCGTGAAATGTATACCTGCAACATAAGGCTCTTCATTTTCTGTCCAGTGTCCATACGTGGCGGTGAAAATTGTTTGGTCAGGTAACAGTTCAAGTGCCGGGTAGGCACAATCAGACCCTTTCTTATTGATCATAAATCTTAATTTATATTGTCCATCGTTCCCACAAACCAAATCCTCATAAGTGCCTAACCAACCCACCCAATCCCCCCATGTTGATGAATTGAAACCCATATCGCGAAAAGAGATCAAAAGCCGTCCGTCTTTAATATACAATGACTGATGTCGGTCTCCGGTCAATAAACCCGGCAGCTCTTTAGGTTTTGTCCAATTTGTCCCTTCATCATCAGAAAAGATAACCATTGAATTATACTTGCGACTATTCTCTCGCAAAATGATACACAGTTGATTACCATCTGGTGAACGCAGAATACAGGGTTCACATAAATGGGCCGATTCGTGACGAACAATTTCAGTAGGCTGTCCCCAAGTTAAGCCGCCATCATTTGAATAAACTGCGTATACGACAAATTCCTCCGTTTCATGCATTGTATTATTCAAAAAACGTCCATCGTCATGGAAAAGCGCCATGTAACGTCCACCTTTTAAACGGATTAGGTCGGACATCGCAACGATCCCACCGTATTTGCCAATAGGCTCTAATTCGCTCCAAGTAGCACCATCATCTTCACTTAACGCTGAACGTATTGGATGAAGACCCGAAAACATTAGTAAACGTTTACAACCAACATTATCCACGGTGCGATAAATGGTAGGAACTTCTAGCGATGAAGCCCACGTTTCGGGCACAGGTAAACGTTCGCTCCATGTCCGACCTCCATCTCCACTATGTTTTAAAACAATTGGTCCTCGGCCATGCCCCTTAGGATAAACAATCCACATGGTTCGCCCGTCTTCTAACAATACCGTTGTGGGATGTCCCAAATATTGGTTCGCCTCACGATCAACAACTACGTGTCGGGAAACATCGTGAGCAAAGTCAACAAATGGGATCGAAGAGGCTTCTCGCACCGTAGGCATACTCTAAATCACGGCCTTTCGCGTTCACAAATAGAGAAACAGGAAAGGGTCTTAAAGATTTTCATCGAAAGTAATTGAGGGTTTCCAACCTAAACGCATTTCAGTGTAAGCAACATCCGTGGCAAGAGAGCCTCCCGGAGTAGCCATTACATAAAAACACTCATAGTCTATATTTTCAGCCTCTAAGGCACAAACCAGAGCTGAGGCAACATCCCGTCGATCGATAGCCCCCCAATAGAATCCATCAATCGCTGAACCGTCAGTGGTAACCATCTTCTCGGCATCAATAATTCCCCAAGGTCGTATTGCTGCAATCGATAATTCATGTTGCTCGTGAAAATTACGAGCCAGTTCCTCCTGCAACAACTTTGATAAAGCATAGGGACCTGAGGCTTTTAGTGGATAAAGATCTCTATGTAGAAATGTTGACGGAGGACCAGGATAACCGGTATGTACGGCCCCACTTGACGTATGAACAAAACGCTTTATTCCGCATTCCCGAGCCGCCTCCAGCATATTGTACATACCACTCACATTAACCGTGAATCCCAATCCACCTCCACCATACGCATCGTTCGGGGCCATTATTGTATTTACAATGGCATCATGACCTTCCACTGCTTTTAACAAGTTTTCATAGTCCAACACGTCGCCCACCAAAGCTCCCTCCCAATCGGTTACATCACGAACATCAAGTGCCGTAACTTCGTGTCGGTCGTTCAACAAATCTAACGCGATACGACCAACAAAACCTGCTGCACCCGTCAACAATACCCGCATGACTTGTCCTTAGGATTCTTCATTAGAGGAGGGGTCATCAGCCTGCTGGCGTAACGAACGCATCATAGATCGAATGTCTCCAATGCCTCCGATAACTACTACGATCTCGACCAGAAAAAACAAGAATACAGAAATTGCCAAGATACCAGTCCAAAATATTTGCCAACCGGTCATAAATATTTCCCTTTCAATTATCTGGAAACAGGTGCCAGTGCTTTAGGAGGATGGGAGTTTTGTGTCACTAATGATCCAACTACAAGAAATAAAAAACTTGCGACATAAGTTACTATGCCCACCAACTTATCTTTGACAATCCACTCTAAATGATCTGGTAAAACACCGGTGTCGCTTAGAAAAATTGACGCCAAGGGCAGGGTACCAGCTATACATAGAGAAGCCAGGGTGCCAGGAGTATTCGTGCGCTTCCAATACAGTCCCATTGCTGTAGTAAGAAGAACACTCGCGCTATACATAGTGCCAGTAATTGCGATAAATCGAAAAAACGTATCTGGCGGAGAATAGAGATAACCCCAGCCTAATACAAACAAACCGCAGCCTATAACAGAGAAACGCGTAAGTAAGATTTTCTGCCGGTCTCTTAAAGATGGCTTCAATGGCAAAACTATATCATTGACTAAAATGGAACTCCAGCAAAGTAGATAACTATCAAACGTGGACATGAGTGCTGCCAGCGCTGCTGCTGTGACAAGGCCTCGTACGCCTGCAGGTAATATTTGCGATAAAT
>JAYYVF010000031.1:0-16361 GCA_036343635.1 Candidatus Latescibacterota bacterium
AGTCTCTTCAAAAACCTTCAGAGCTCCACCTATTTCACTGTTACTTTTGCGTAAATCAAAAATGTCTTTCCCAGTTATTCTCTCGAAATGATTCCGGGTTGTCCGAGAAGGATTAAAGGTTGAGGTTTCTTGCTTGAAGGCAGCGATGATTATTTTTTTCATATTTCACCTCTAAAGGAATTTTGTACCTTTTCCTATCTGTCTAAATTTCAACTCAATACCGATGATCTGATTTTTTATTATTTCGCGAGCTATATTATCAGCGAAAATTGTTTAGTTGCCAAATGGTCAGATTGAATCGGCTAAGATAGTCTATTATATTTTTCTTTAAATGGAGGTTGTGATAGTTGGTTAAGTTAGCGAGTGGCTCTCGTTTAACGACACTATGAATGTATTTCAGAGTAATTGTTTTCTTAAGAGATCACTGTTCACGTAAGATTGATATTAGCATGTATTTGGTATTGATATAATGGCGGTAGAGTATGATTCATATAGTTCGCTAAGAATACCCATATTTAGAAATTTCATGTTCGTATCTTCTCTTGTCAGCCTGGGAACGGCAGCTCAAGGACTGGCTATCGGATGGGAAATTTATAATAGAACCAATGAGGCTATAGCACTTGGCTATGTTGGTCTTGCTCAGGCCATTCCTATGTTATTTTTTACGCTTCCGGCGGGTTATCTAGCCGATGTGTTTGATCGTCGTAAATTAATGATAATTAGTTTGGTCGGAGCTACTTGCACGTCGCTGATATTAGGTGCTATAAGCCTGTATCAAATGTCTGTTGGCTGGATGTATGCACTTTTATTTATAGATGCGGCAATTCTTAGACTAGGTGGCCCTGCTCGTACTGCTATAATGCCATTGTTAGTTCCCGAAGACGATTTCGAAAATGCGGTAAAGTGGCGAACCAGTTTGGCGCAAATAACAGGAATCGGCGGTCCGGCAATAGGTGGTGTTATCGTAGCCTTCAATATCCAAGCGGCCTATGTTCTTAGTGCATTGAGTTCACTGATTTTTGCAACATTTTTGTTGTTTATGCGTATTCCTGAGGCTCCACGCAGTGTGCGCGGAAAAATGTTTGAACAGGTGGCGGACGGCATACGTTTTGTTTGGAGAAAGAAGATTCTACTTGGTGCGACTTCGCTAGATCTGTTTGCAGTGTTGTTGGGTGGGGCCGTATATCTTTTGCCTATCTTTGCGCGTGACATTGTAGATGCTTCTGCGTTGGGTCTCGGGCCTGAGGAGACGTTGGGGTGGTTACGCGCTGCTCCAGCTATCGGAGCTCTTTTTATGGCTGTACTTATGGCCCATCTTCCCCCAATGCAAAAAGCAGGCAAGATGCTTTTACTCTGTGTAGCTGGATTTGGAGTTGCTACAATAATATTTGGTCTTTCACGGAATTTTTGGCTATCTATGCTCATGTTAGCTTTCACTGGAGCCTTTGATAATGTGAGCATGGTAGTGCGTCATGTTGTTTCACAGATGTCAACGCCTAACCATATGCGAGGTCGAGTCTCATCGGTAAATTCGATCTTTATAGGTTCATCCAATGAAATTGGTGGCTTTGAGTCCGGTTTAGTTGCTCAGTTATACAATCCTGTGGTATCGGTTGTTAGCGGGGGAATTGGAACGCTTTTTGTGGTAGCAATTTGGAGCCGGTTGTTCCCGTCATTGTGGAGTTTGGGTGGATTAGCTGAGTTGAGTAAAGAGCGTCGGCGAGAAGAAGAAGTTGAAAAAAATAGAGGTGTTTAGGAATGATTAGAAAGGATGCAATGACGTGTTGATGGATCATAAGATACCACAATCAGATATAGATTTTTTTGACCATAATGGTTTTTTGATAGTTCGTAATGCTTTAGACGCTGAACAAGTCAAAGATCTCATTACTGCAGGTGACCAGCTCATAGGTAGTAAAGAGCAGATTAATAGACAATGTACTAATGATGGTCGTTACGATGGATTCAGAAATACGATTGCTCTTGATTCGACATTTGCGGAATTGATTGATCATGAGCGTATATTGCCGACGGTAGTTCAGTTGTTGGGTGCTAGTCTTAAGATAATGACTTCCCACCTGATTTATAAGTATCCCGATGAAGAAGAGGCTCCTGACACTCACCGTATGCCAGGGTGGCATCGAGATTATCTTATGGCAACGAACGACCTTGGGAACGTAGCTATCCCGAGACTTTTGGTTAAGTGTGCCTATTATTTGACAGATTTGAGAGAGAAAGAGCGAGGCGTAACTATGGTCGCTCCGGGCAGCCATTTACTTACACATC
Organism: Candidatus Latescibacterota bacterium; assembly: GCA_036343635.1. Lineage (GTDB taxonomy): Bacteria > Latescibacterota > UBA2968 > UBA8231 > UBA8231. The sequence goes on from JAYYVF010000031.1 coordinate 2,287, forward strand.
CGCCTGTAATTCCAGCTAACCAGAAGGATCCTTTGGGAGCACTTGAGCCGTCACTTGAGCCCGGTGACTGTCTTATTTTTGAAAATCGTACTTTTCATGCAGGTGCGTTGCATCGAGGATCTGAAATCCGTAAAACCATAATGATGGGATATGGTTGTCGCTGGGTGATGCCAATGGATTACGTGAGCCAATCCAAAGATGTATTAGCGACATTGTCGCCGATTCAACGTTTTTTGGTAGGTGAGCCTTACGAAGAGGTCGAAGCGTTTCAGCCAGACGGTGGGAAAAATCCAATCGCAGAATGGTGCAATGAAAGAGGGATACCAACCTCCCGGCATCCGCAAGTACAGCGTTAAAGTTAGTGAAAAGAGTAGATTCACTTCCGAAGAAGGCAGGAACACAAATATCTTGTGGTGGTCAGGATTTATTTTGGCTTTCATGGATGTGTGTTTTGTATCCGATGTTTCAAGGTTTATGTGTCACGTTAGTCCCACTTCGTATGGCAGCCTTGCAGTTTGATGAAACGACGGTTGGATTAATTCAGGCGTTGCCTGGAGTAACAGTCATTCTCTTGGGGCCACCATTTGCGCAGATGTCCAACACGCGTTGGAGGGGTTGGACGCTGTCCCTTGTTTTTTTTCTTTCAGGAATAGCTTCAGTACTTTTTGGTTTTGCGGAGTCAGTTGTCGGCTTTGTTGTTCCACAATTACTTACCGGTATTAGTACTTGTGCTTTTTATGGAAATATGTTGGCCGCATCATTTCAATTGACGAATGTAAGAGGCCAGTCTTCTGTTCAAGGAAAAATTACAGCATTTCAAGGGTTGGGAGTATTTGCAGGGCCACTTTTAGGAGGATGGTTATTAAAATATGGTCCCTTCTGGGCATTTGCTCCTGGGATATTTTGCGCTTTGGTAGGTGCCTATTCTGCGTCTAGGTTGTCTCCGGCAGTTGATAGGGAAACCGGCTCAAGTTTTTATAGTTACATGTTACGATCTTATGGTCAATGGTTTGAGGTTTTGACTGGAAGGCCAATTATTCAGCTAGGCATGTTGTTGGTGGCAATGACGTCTTTTTTCTTATATGTCACGGGAGGTACTTTTTATTTGCTTTACGCGAACTCAATTGGTGTTTCAGCGATGTTAGCAACATTGCTAATGAGCGGACGCGAGTTGTTAGCCGGTTTAATTCGTTTGTCGTTTGGAATTATAAATCGTTACGTTGAAAGTCTAACATTGTTGATTGGCGCGGTTATTTTGGGTTCGATTACATTATCATTCATGCCGCTGGCAGAGACTTATTTGGAACTAATATTAATTTCTATTGCTCTGGGATTGGCCGGGGCATTTGTGCCTCCCGCACTCAATTTGCTTGCTGGAGCGAGCGCGAGACCTGAAGAGCAAGCCTATGCTATTTTGTGCTTGGGGGTTGGTCATTTTTTTGTTCAAACTCTTACAGCCCCTTTAGTTGGGAGTGCTATTTTCAATTTTGGTTATAGCACTTCTTATCCCGTCATAGGCTTTTTCTGGACTATCGCTGGTACTATTACGCTGATTTTGGGTAGACGGGTGGTGGATCAGAATAGTAATTGAAGAGTTTTACTAAGAAAGAGGCTCACAGGCACGAACGTTTGCAATAAACACTCGACCTGTGAACCTTCTCTTTACCGATTGGAAATCAATTGATCTACGACAGAGGGATCGGCTAACGTAGAAGTGTCGCCTAATTGATCGATTTCATTCGTAGAAATTTTACGTAGAATTCGCCGCATTATTTTTCCGGATCTGGTTTTTGGTAATCCGGGTGCCCAATGTATCACGTCTGGTGTTGCTATAGGCCCGATGACTCGCCGAACGTGAGCTTTCAGTTCCTTCTTTAGGTCATCAGAATATTCTGCGCCAGCATTGAGAGTCACATAAGCATAAATCCCTTGACCTTTTACGTCGTGTGGAAAACCGACTACTGCTGATTCAGCTACTTGGCTATGTAAGACCAATGCACTTTCAACTTCGGCAGTTCCCATTCGATGACCTGATACATTAATGACGTCGTCTACCCGACCCGTAATCCAATAATAGCCATCTTCATCACGCCGACATCCGTCACCCGTGAAATAATAGCCCTTATATTGCTGGAAATATGTATTTTCAAAACGTTCGTGGTCACCGTAAATCGTGCGCATTTGACCAGGCCAGGCTGCCTTTATTGCGAGCACTCCACTAACTCCGTTACCTTCGATTATTTCACCTTTTTCGGGTTCGAGAACAACAGGTTCAATTCCAAAAAAGGGTAGGGTCGCCGATCCTGGTTTGAGAGGGGTCGCTCCAGGTAAAGGAGTTATCAGGATTCCTCCTGTCTCGGTCTGCCACCAAGTATCAACAATGGGGCAACGTCCTTTACCCGCTTGGGTATGATACCAGCGCCAAGCTTCAGGATTGATAGGCTCTCCCACGCTGCCAAGAATTTTCAGAGAAGACATATCATATTTTGCTGGTAATTCTTCTCCTGCTGCTGCGATGGCGCGGATAGCAGTCGGCGCTGTGTAAAATTGAGTGACGTCCCACTTCTCGATTATTTGCCAGTAACGCTCCGCATCGGGATATGTTGGGATCCCACCGAACATCATGGTAGTAGCTCCATTAGCTAACGGGCCATATATGATGTATGAATGCCCTGTGATCCATCCTATATCTGCTGCACAGAAATAGATATCACCTTCTTGATAATCAAAAACATACTTATGTGTTGTGGCTGTGTATACCATATACCCGCCCACGGTATGTTGCACACCTTTAGGCTTTCCAGTTGAACCGGACGTGTAGAGTATAAATAGGGGATCTTCGGAATCCATTTCCTCAGGTTGGCAATCGCTGGATGCTTTGGCCATCAGTGTAGCGTAGTCAAAGTCGCGCCCTTCCTGCATAGGACATTCAAAAGCACTGTCTTTGGAATGGTGTTGGACGACGATGCACGTGGAGACAGGCTGTCCCATTTCCTTTTCAGCTGTCGCCATAGCTTCGTCGACGAGTGGTTTCATCACAACAGGTTTAGCACCACGATAGATACCATCGCATGTTAAAACGGTAGTACAAGTGGCGTCAACGATACGGTCAGCCAGAGCATCGGCAGAAAAACCACCAAATACTATAGAATGTACGGCGCCAATCCTTGCGCAGGCTAACATAGCAATGGCTAATTCGGGCACCATAGGCATGTAGATAGAAACGCGATCTCCTTTTTTAACGCCTCTATCTTTGAGGATGTTAGAGAATTTGCATACGTGCTCGTGAAGTTCGGTAAAAGTTAATGTCGAATCCTCATCAGGGCTGTTGCCTTCCCAAATTATTGCGGTCTGATCGCCTTTCGTATCTAAATGACGGTCAAGACAATTGTAAGTGATATTAGTTTTTGCACCTTCAAACCATTTTATGGAAATGGGTCCTTCTGTCATATCGTAGTTATAGGAGCATACGCTGTCCCATTTTTTGTACCAGTGAAATTTATTGGCTTTTTCACTCCAGAATTTCTCCGGATCTGCTATCGAACGGTCGTATTCTTCTTTGTAAGATTCGATATTGTTGACCAGAGCACGTTTTTGTAAAGTTGCAACGGGTGGATATAATTCTTCAGACATAGTGTTACTCCTATGAACCGAGAGGTAGAATTCAGTCTATAATCTTTCAAGTCGCAAAGGTATCTCATTTTCGGTTGGCTTTCAAGAGCCAAGGCGTGTACAGTTTTACATATTAAACGGCATGTTGTCGGTAATTTGACAACATGCCGTTACGTAAATTTTGAGATCTATTTGTTTCTAATTTTTTATAAAAAGTAACAGGTCTAACTTGCTGCAGCTTCTGGTAATGGCCATCTGTCACCCGCCATGAAACCGCCGTCTACGTAAATACATTGCCCGGTGACATAATCTGAAGCAGGAGCCGCAAGAAAGGCAGCGGTACCAGCCATATCTTTTGGAGTAGCCAATTTTCCTAAGGCTACTCGCCCCTCGCCCCATTCTCGCATTGTTGAATTTGACCACATTTTTTCGGTAAGGGATGTTACGACGAATCCTGGACATATAGCGTTTACCTGAATATTATGCTCGCCGAATTCTACCGCTTGGGCCTTTGTTAACTGGCCTACGGCTCCCTTTGTGGCAGTATATACAGACACTTTTGCCAAAGCATAGCCCGTGGTCAGTGAACCGATATTAATAATTTTACCGCTACCATTTTTTTTCATATATCGAGCTGCTTTTTGACTAAGGAAATATAGTCCTTTCAAGTTTACATCCATGATTCTATCATAATTCTCTTCAGTAACTTCGTCGATAGGTTGGCGTGCATTCATGCCTGCATTGTTAACTAAAATATCTAGTTGTCCGAATTCAGAATCAATAGCCGCCAATGTTTGGTCTAAAGACGTCATGTCACTTATATCCAAAGGAATGGAAGTTGCTGTGCCACCAGTGTCCCGGATGCTTTGGGCTACTTCTTCTAATTGTTCGGTGGTCCGCGATGCGCAGACGATTGTAGCACCTTGTGAGGCTAATTCCTCGGCTATACCCCTCCCAATACCCCTTCCGGCTCCCGTAACTAGGGCGACCTTCCCAGTTAAATCAAAAATACTCATAAATTTCCTTTCTATACTTTCACGGCAGAATGTTTGTTTTATAAAATCTTAAGAAATCTAACTGTAATAAACTCGTTAATTGTTCTTTAGAGTAAAGGAATGTCATCCATTATATGACCAGCTGATTCTAATCGCCCATACGGGTTTTTCGATGAACGGCAGTTGATAAATAAATTAGAAGATCCATTTTTATGAAATATTTCCAATCACCTGGACACGTATGTTGTCACCGGGGCTGGCAGATTCTTTTGGTTCAATTATAGCGATGCCATTTGCTTCAATCATGGATGACACCATATGGGAACCCTGTTGACTGAAGATGTTTGCTCGTAAATCTCCATTTGGTCCATAGTAAAGTTTACAACGAAGGTAATTGCGCCGATCCCCTTCATTAACAGCATTGTTTTCTAAATATGCTATAGTTTCTGGTAATTCCCACATTTTAGAGGGATGGCCTGCGGCTTTAAATAGAGCGGGACGCACAAATTGCAAGAAGGACATCATACTCGAAACAGGATTTCCAGGTAGGCCAAAATAGGGAATTGAATTTAGTGTGCAAAAGAGAAGAGGTTTTCCGGGCTTCATCGCTACTCGCCAAAATAATGTCTTGGCACCCATTTCCTCAAGTACTTGTTTCACATAATCGAAGTCGCCAACAGATACGCCACCAGAGGAAAGAATGAAGTCTGCGTCACTCGCTTCTTTGATTGTTCTCTCAATATCTTCAGGATCGTCGCGTGCGATAGGTAGCATGGTTGGCTCTGCGCCACAACTTTGCGAAAATGAAGCGAGCGCGGCCGTGTTTCCATTTACTACTTTACCATCTCCAGCATGTTCTTCTATCTCTACCAACTCGTCACCCGTAGTAATGATCGCTACTCGTGGACGCCGATAGACAGTTACAAAGCTTTGTTGAACGGTGGCCAGGACTGCAATTTCTCCTGCTGATAGCAATTGACCGGCTGACAATATGGGTTTTCCGACAAGTATGTCTTCACCCCTTTTTCGAATATGCGCTCCAATTTTTTCCGCGTCGTTCACATTGACGACAGCTCCATTAGTTGTTGCGTCTTCAATTGGCACAATAGTGTCTGCGCCTTTTGGAATGACTCCACCCGTCATTATTCGGCTAGCTTGGCCAATTTCTAAAGCCTGATCGGGAATTTTTCCTGCTGGTATATCCTCGATGATCTCAAGTTCTATGGGGTTGTCAAACTGTGCACTACGCACGTCTTGATAGCGAACGGCAAATCCGTCCATGGCTGAATTGTCATGAGCAGGATTATCCCGTTTTGGAAGGACATCGCGGGCGAGTATTCGTCCGCGAGCCTCTAGTAATCCCACCCGTTCTACACCCACGGGTTTAACATGATTCATCACGGTGTTTCGGGCCTGCTCGGGCGTCATCATAGAGTCAGACATCATAAATACTCTTTCTTGCGTATTTATGGGAAGCTTAGCGTCCAATAGATTGGACGGTCGATAAGGATTAAGATAAGGACTAATATGTGAAAACTATGAGATCCGGAAAATAGGTATATTCATTGTTACGCAACCCATCGCAAGATATTATTAATTTGTTTCATGCAAGATGTTAAAGTGAAACGTTCGTTATGCTTCGATGGATACTTTTCGTTCAGAAAATAAATAGTTGTTGATATAAAAATAATGTTTAACGATCAAGTTTTTTTATGCTTTATACCTATCCAATATTTTTAAAGTTGTCTCCCATGCGTATTAACCGCTGGATTTTACTGTCGTTTCTATTGATTTCTATCTTGAAAGCCGATAGTACAGCACAAGATTTTTTGGGTTATAAGTTGCTGGCTAATAGCATTGTTGTGCAGGGAGAGGGCGATTGGGCTGAATGGAAGTCGCCGCCCGGTGTGACGGTAGTGACTAAAGATGGTTGGGTGGAGCCACGTTTTTTGCGGAGCGAAATTAATGTTGCTAGGGATGCGGAGCGTTTTATCTACGTAAACCCATTTGTCTCTAATGACACTCTCCAGGGAGGTGTCTCTGTCGGCGGCAGTAATGTTGAGAATGGGGCGAATGTGTTGGACGGTGACGCATCAACCTACTGGGAACCAACACGTGAAGACCCCGTAGATGATTGGTTCATTGAAGTTGATTTAGGGCGAGCTGTCGTGGCCCATCGTATTGTATTGCGATTTGTAGATTCGGGGGATGGAGATCCATTTCTGAAGTTTCGCGTGGTAGGATCTGACGGGCAAAGATTTGGTGAAGAGCAGCGCAGGCGTTTTTACAGGGTCGGGCTTCAAACACAACCTAATAAAACACAACGATTATATACGTTTAATCTTGAACCTCAGAGGCCTGTCGGACCCAATATTGTGGGCGAAATAATGCAGTATCTTCGTATTGATGTGTTAGACACAGACGGTGCACGGGCTGAAGAAATTGACGAGAATACTTTTGTCTTACTATCGGAAAGAGAGCGTGGATCGATTGATTATTTTCGGGTTACTTCTGCGGGGCGTGAAATCTTAGTCGATCCTAAAACCTGGGATCTGTTGCCCGAGGAAGAGAAAGGCCCTATTCGTTATTATCGATATGAGGCTCCACGATTGGCGGAGATTGAAGTCTATACTTTGGGCGAAAACATAGTCCAGTTAACCCAAAGCGAAAAGGAATTAGGAGCTGATGAAAGTGGATTTGATTTCTTGTTTTTTCGGATTTATACCGATGGACTTTATAGCTCAGCCTTCCCTATGCGTGTCTATAACCCAGTGTCAGATGAAAACCAGATAGTACTAGATTTAGGGGCAAAATATTGGCTTAGCCGGATTAAGCTTTTAATGCCTGAGCGTCCTCCTCCAGCTTATCAGATCCGCGTATCCGATGGGACATTAAGTGCTAATGGAGAGCAAATATGGAGTGCATTCCCTGAGCGAAAAAATTTAAGTGGATATCAGCACATTGAGGAATCGTTCTCAACTCAAGAAGTTCGATTCATAGAAGTGCGTCGCCTTGAGTTTAGTAGGACAAGTGAAGAGGGCGACGAGCTTAGTGAGATTCAGGCCTTTGGTGAAGGTTATGTGTCGGATTTGATTTTGACTTCACCATTTATAGATTTAGGTCAGCCACGGTTGTTGACTTCTGTTGAATGGGAAGCAGAGATACCACCAGGCACTAGAATAGATTTAAGAACACGCTCCGGCGAACAAGTACAAGAGATCCCGCATTACTATGCAATAACTGGTAGAGAGATTTCTAAAACGCTCTGGGAGTTACTTCCTGAAAGCAGACGTCCGCCCATTGAAATTGAGGAGCGAGCGGGTAGCGATTGGAGTAGTTGGAGCGAGATATATCAAGCCCCGGGAGTTTCGTTTAAATCACCCAGCCCTCGGGCTTATGTCCAGGCTCAGTTGCGCTTGGTCTCAAAAGAACCTTTGCGCGCAGCTAAGATTCGGTCATTGCGATTGAATTTTGAACCCCCATTAGTTGATGAAATTTTGGCAGAAATCTGGCCCGTCTGGGGAGTTGAACCTGGTTCGGAACAAGAATTTACGCTTTATCTTAATCCAGAGTTTGTGGATTTTAACCCAGGTTTTGACCTATTACGCTTAAGATCATCATCGGTTGTTCCTTTAGAACTTTTGTCGGTAAGCGAGGGGACTGACGAAGCTCTACGCTTTGGTGTTGGTGAAACATTGTGGCCGGGGATTCTCGAACAGACAATACTAGAAGACGGTACGGTCGAGCTACGCTTCCCCGAACCTGTTTTTGAAGGTAAGCAGATTTATGAATTGCGATTCAAAACCAAGGTGTTTCTTCAAAGTACTTCCTTCGTAGTCGAATTGGAAAGCAAATCGAGGCCGGGGCGCATTCAACAAGTTAGTCCTGGTGATGCAAGTAGTTTGGTTCCGTCTCAGTCGTTGGTTGTTGTAAGTGATTTAGGGGAAAGAGGTCTACTTAGAAGTGTCCGAGTTACGCCGCCCATCATAACGCCTAATGGCGATGGAAGCAATGAGTTTACGCAGATTCAACTTTCAATCTATCACGTTGAAGGAACGAAAAAATTAGATGTCGTTGTTCATGATTTATCGGGCGCTAGGATGCGAGATTTAACGGTCACTCGTAACCGCCTTAGTGGAGAGCTAACGGTAGACTGGGATGGTCGCGATGATACTGGGCGTATAGTGCGACCTGGGATATATGCAATTCGGGTGCAATTTAACGCAGACGCTAATGTGGAGAACACCGAGGCTATATGTTTGGTGCACGTAATATATTAATGCATAAAATAATCCCTGTATGGATATCCACTTTAATATTTATAGTCGCTTTCGGACAACATGCTAAGAGTCAGCCACGTCCTTGGGGCACAGCCGCAATTATACCATATGGGGAAACGTTTGAAATAGATTATGTTTCACCGGCGATTCACAAATGGTATTCGCCCCGTCACACCTCCGAAACATATATGCGAAGTTGGTATTCGTCTAACACGAATTATGCTTCCAACCATTATAAGCGCTATTTGAATCGTCTATTAGAAGGCGAAGAGCATTTTGACACCTTTGGGAATCCATTGGGTAGGGGATGGTTGGTATATAGCTGGGAGCAGGAACAGCCGGGACCTCGCGGTAGTTTTATTGATAAAAATTTAGGAGGACTTTCCAGTCTTAGGTTGCAGGGTAATCAACGTCCCGCTTATCGCGATTTCTTCAGTCGGTTAGTTATTGCATCGGACCAGCGAAGGGGTGGCTCATATCGACTGATGGTGGGAGACGAGATTTTTACACGATTTACTCCTCTTACATTTTATAAGCCACGTTTTAACGGGGTTCGTTTGGATTATGCTGGAGACCGACGAAAGGCAACTCTCTTAATGGCTAGGCCAAGTAACCCGGACGAGGAATCTCAAACAAACTCCACAACTATGATGGCCGGCCATTTAGAATTTGATCTCGGAGATCAGTTGAAATTGGGGGCAACCTACGTTAATGCGCACAACGTGGTTACTCAGGCAGAATTTGATGAGGGTAATCCACTTCACGGTGTTCTTACTGCCAGCCAAAATCAATCATTGGATAAAATCTGGATTCGGATTCGGGATGATTCTCCCGGTAAGGGCTCGGTTGGAGCTGCGCTCGCGGGTTTTGATATTGTGATGGTAGATACAAGCGGACGTCATTTTCGTGGGAGCGAAGTCGGATTTTTACCGTCCATCGAAGGAGGCATACTGCGAGGGGGACGTCTTTTTGCGCGCGATGAGGAAAATATCGTGCTAGAATATGATCTGGGGGCCTTCGATGTTGAAAAAATACAATCAAAGGATTTGCAACGGGTGTGGATTGAATTGTCCGTGGCAAATGATTACCGAATTGAAACGGCATCAGACCTCCAAACTGATGGAGAGCAGCGAAACCCAGAAATTGTGTATTTAACATCTGACCGTGCTCGTGGAAATGTACAGGATAATACAAATACAAGCATAAGACGTATAGATTATGGGCTTCCTACAGCGAGTGAATTAATAGGCTTTGACTGGAATCTGTTTGAATGGCAGGGTTTGTCATTTAAAGGTGAGTGGGTGATCAATCGTCGGTTTTTACGATATCCCAATCCGGCTATTCACAATCACTTTGAATATTTCGAGACTGCAACGGCTGGTTATTTTGATGCATATTTTCAACGTGGCCCATGGAGTATTCGGGCCGAAATTTTTGAGATTGAAGATAGCTATAGCACGTTTTATTGGCTTAGTAGTCAGAGCGGTCGTATTCGCTATAAGAGCCCTATACCACATGTATATGAATTCGTTGACGATGACGATGACATGAATGGATTGACGGAATGGCAACGGCCCTTTTTTGTGAATTGGGGCAGTGATACCCCTCAACGTGTCGGTACTATTCAGTCTGATAGACGTGAGGTGGCCTGGCCAGGCCTAGATGAAAATGGAGATTTTATTAACGATCACAATCAGAATAGGAATTTTCTGCCCGATTACGAAGAGCCATTTTTACGCTTTCGATCGGATCGGCCCGAATTTCTTTTTGGGCTTGATATGAATCATAACGGAGTTGTCGATCGTTTCGAAAACGATACGTTACCCGATTATCCCTACAAAAAAGATCATCGTGGTTACAACACCTTTCTAACCGTTGAGATTTTACCAGGTCTACGTTGGCAATTGGGAAATCAAAATATGCAGTTAATCTCAGGTGATGGTAAGACTCATTCTAAATATTATATAGCGACTTGGGCTCAAAATTTAAGCCGAGGTGGAAGGCTGAGAATAGCTTCACATGGAGCTCGTGTGCGAGACACGATAGCGGATGATTTGCGTCAGTGGGAGCAGCCACAAGATGCGCCAGGCCGGATGGTTGATGTTCGAGATTTGCTGCCGGGCCAAAATGCTTGGAAGAATTCGCTCTATGGTGACGTAGACCATCGCTTTGGGCCAAACATACGCCTTTTTCACCGATTTAAATGGGACTGGACTGAACAATTTGAAGACAGCTCTTTAACTCGGCAAAAAGAGGCCAGAAAGACGAGTTATTTTTTAGGTGTTATTAATAAAGTAGAATGGAGTATTCCCGTGGGATTGGGGGTGTTTGAACCTCGCTGGAAGAGTGAATATCGGCGGGTAAGGCCATTTAGTACCCGTGATTATGAATACGAAAAACTGGAACAAATGGCGATATTGATTTGGACACAACCTTTGTTAGCTGAGAATGTTGGTGTTAGCTATTTCCCAAAGTATGGTCGGCAATTATTCAGTACGGAACTACAAGTTGGATTTGAGGCAAGCCGTTCGTGGATGTTACAAGATGAACCGACGGATCTATTTCGTGATGGGACGTGGTGGACGGGGGTAGTGCAACTACAAAACCGTACAGCCTACCAAGGATACAAGGTCGTGACACGGATGGGAATGCAGTCACAGTGGCGGCACTACAGAGTTACTCCGAATCAACAGACCAGTGTCTTTTTCCTTACCGTTAATGCCAGTTTAAATCAATGAAACCAAATATAATATTCTTTTTCTTTTTAACTCTGAGCTGGTATAGTATCCTTTGTGCCCAGCCTGCTCGTACTTTTGTTTTGGGCGGTGGGGAGAAGGCGTGGGTTGACGGTGGGGATGGCATAGATCCCATTTTTGTATTGAATGCTTATACCGGTGAACTTTTTCGGGCGAATTCTCCCAATGAAAGTATCGACTACCGTTATCGAGAGGGGGCGATACTACCCCTTCGTTTTGAGGAAAGTCAAAATGTGGCTTTTCGCGTGTTGAAAGATGGTCAAATAACTGCACCGACCTCGGGACGCGGACTTGAAAAACAGTTGGAGGGAACAGTTAACGGTGATCATGAAGTAGCATTTGAAAGAAAGCCAACTCTTTTCGAGCCTCGAGTCACCACACGAGGAATTTGGATAATTTTGGATTTTGGTACTCCCATCGGTGTGTCACGAGTGCGTTTTTATCCCAGAAATACAGTAGTATCGACTCCCGAGATGCCATTTCATAATGATTTTCTACGTGGTTATGAACTATGGATTAACAAGGAGTTAGACAGCTTTACGACGCCAGATAAATTAATTATGAGGGAACCGAAGAACGAGGAGGAGATTGTCGATATTCAGGTGCCTGTTCAATATGCCCGTTATGTTAAAATAAAATCTTTAGTAGACCAACCGTTTGAGCTTGACGAAGTGGAAGTGTACGGGGCAGGTTTTTTGCAACAGGGTATATATTATTCGGATGTAATCGACTTCGGGGACAGGGCCGGTATTGGAACAATAGAATGGATAGAAAAAGTTGAAGGTGCAAGCGAGTTTTCTTCGCTTTCGGTTCGTGTTCGAACGGGATTAGATGATACGCCGTTGGTATTCCGCGAATATATACCTACCGAGGGAGGCGGAGATGGAAGGTACAGTGAAGTTACCAAGGAAATGTATGCGGAATTAGAGCCTGCTCTCCGTGGAGGTATTGTTGAAGATACGGTTAGATGGAGTCCTTGGTTTGTAACCGCAAACTCTGGTTTAATATCAGCTCCTAATCCACGTAGATATGTTCAATTTCGGCTTCAGTTTGATGGTGGGCTGAACTCTTCTCGAGTGGTAGACGAACTTACATTCTCTTATTTGCAACCGCCCATAGCAGGGAAGCTTACGGCAGAAGTTTACCCTCGGGTGACGGCTGCCGAAGAGCCGGCGAGTTTTCGTTATGCTGTGCGGATCGAACATGACGATGGATTAATTCGCGGGTATGACAGGATAGAGGTTGATACAGGAATTCAAATATCTGACGTGCGTCAAGTCAAACTTAATGGAGAGCCTTATGCATTCAATCTTGATTTTGTTGCGGATGATAGTTTTGGGCTAAGTTTTTCGAGGATACATCAGGACGGGGATTTGTTGGAATTTACTTTTGATATTCCGATTTTTCGGTTTGGTACCACTTTTTCTGGGCGTGCCTATAGCGGGCGAGCTGAAGAAGTTCCTCAGGCAGTTACTCCCGGGAATGCTACAAATTTTCATCCGTCAGATATAGATGATTTGTCCGGACTGTCTGTCGCTATTCCTAAGCAGCAGATCGGAAAGTTGGTTGGGGATATCACAATTGATCCGCGTATAATCACCCCCAACGGTGATGGTTTTAATGAGAAGTTGAAGTTTTTTTTCAATATACTTCAGCTTACTCGAGATACGCCGGTATCATTAGAATTGTTTGATTTGAGCGGTAGGCGTCTTGGATTACTAATTAATGAGACAAGAGGTATCGGACCTGTTGAATTGATTTGGAACGGTGAGTTGAATGGTAATAAATTGCTGCCCGGCACTTATATTTGGCAACTTCGTGTTAGGGCAGATGCTTTTGAAGAGTTGCATACGGGTATCGTTGGGGTGGCGTATTGAAAGAGAATATATATAAAAACATCAATATAAACGCGTCGTTATAATCATGTCGATAATCGTTCGATTAGGAATCTCGTTTTCCTTGCTCTTGTTTATATCCAATGTGAAGCCTGCCTATTCGCAGGACTACGGGTTGCAACTCGGTACCGTCAAGCGAGGAGGGAAGATTTCCTGGGAACCAACGGGTCCAGGCGTTCTTTTCGACGCATTAGATCCCAGTGTTCGAAAGTGGTATGTGCCGCAGGAACTGTATAATGAATTTAATTGGCATCAGTGGGAATATTCCAATTATGCTCGAGAGAATTATCAACGTTATGTATCGACGACGTTAGAAGGTAATTACATATACGACGTCTATGGCAACTTCCTAACACGTGGTTGGCAGATTTTTGACTGGCGACAGCAGAACCCACAGCCGTTTGGTTCCCAGTTAAATAGAGACGGTAGATTTGGTTCCTGGTTTTCTAACTTAGTTATCGCTTCCGATCATAAGGGCCAATATCACTATGCAATAACTGTTGGGAATGAGATACGCACTACGCTTACCCCAATGAC
>JAYYVF010000032.1:0-7339 GCA_036343635.1 Candidatus Latescibacterota bacterium
ATCGTTTCTCAATTCCTTGTAATTAAAAATTTCACCGTTGTAACAAAGAACAGTATTATTATAGGTGAAAGGTTGTCTGGCGCGGGAAGAAATATCCAGAATACTCAGACGCGTGTGCAATAATAGGACCTTGCGTCCGCCTTCTTCACCATGGCAGTAGACTTGGGCATCGTCGGGTCCACGGCGCGCCATCAAGGACAGACATCGGTCGACATGCTCTTTGGCTGGAGGACAAACACCTACATACCCAGCAATTCCGCACATTACGCTGATCTGAAAGTACGTTGATCCGAAAACCTAAAAAAGGCATCTCCATCCTGTTCACCAAATGGAGTTACAGATTGCCCATAGTATCTCAAACTAAATTGCTGAAAGTACCTTTTATCTGATCGGGATCTCGAAAGAAAATTAGTCATTTTTCATAAAGGCCAGTTACTGACACTCAATCGGTTTAAACAAGGTGATCTAGAGCCACAGGCTCACCTCGGGGAATCGATATTTTAAGCGTTCTTCCTAGAAAATCTGACTCGTGCCCCGGAGGTGAGCCAACACGGGGCCTTAGCCAAGTTAAATCTTCGCAATTTAATACTTCGCCGGCACGTAAATCACGAGATGCGACAATTGAACGACGTGCAGCATCATGTGTCGTCCTCTCACACTGCAAGATTTTCTTAGCCCCTTCCCCAACAAGCAAGTCAGCTTCGCGAATATGTGAACAAAAATCCTTTAATTCAACCGGATCGCAAGATATCTTGTGATCCCTAAAATCAGAATAATTCTTATCCAACGTGAAATGTTTTTCGATTACCCGTGCGCCTAACGCCACGGACATCATAGCGGCTTTGTACCCAATAGTGTGATCAGAATACCCTAACGTCCGGTTGAAAGTACTCAACTCCCCCATAAAACCAATATTGGCATCCCGAGGAAACGTAGGGTAACTGGATACACAATGCATTAAAACTATATCGGCAAGGGGTTTATTTGAGAACGGGCAAGCATTTTGCCAAACTGAGTCAATGCTTTGTACGCTCGTTCTTATGGTTTCCAAATCGGACATGCCAGTCGACAACAAAATGGGTTTACAGGTTCCGGCGACTGCTTCGATTAGGGGAATAAAATCATTATCACCCGATGCAATTTTGAATGCGGGGACTAAATCCGCTAGCAATGGAACTGCATCCATATAAAAGGGTGTTGACAGAAATTCAATATTTTCTCTTCGTGCCACATCTGCGAGGTGGCAATATGCGCCCTCGGAAAGTTGAAAACTTTCCAATTGTTTTAAACGCTGGCCTTGACTGGGTGATACTAATTGAACTGGGTCGATGGTTTGAAACTTTACCGCATCGGCACCCGCTTCTGCAGCTCGTCCGATCATCTCTTCGGCAATGCTTAAACAACCTTCATGATTATTGCCTATTTCTGCAACAATCATAATTGTATCATCGAGATCAATGGCACCTATTTTCATATCATGATCGGACGGTCTTTATCGGGTTCATAAATAACATTTGACCCGTGCCGGTGAAACGTCAATTCCTCGCGAACAATTCGAAAACCAAGTGATTGATACAAATTCATCGCTGCTTCATTATGTTCTTGAGTACCTGCCCGGATACGGAAAGCACCATTATCATTTTTGCAAATAAAATTGAGCATGCTACGTCCCAAACCTTTACTTCTCTTACCCTTGGAAACAGCAATTAAATCGACAACTAAATCACCTTTGTCCTTGGCTATAAGCGTGAAACCAACAATCTTTTGATTTTCCTCAACCACCGCTAGGCGCGCGTCCCGTGTTCCTTTAAAGTACTCATCAACCCATTCCACCTTGATCCGATTAGCAGTAGCATGAGAAAATTCTTTGTCTCGATGAAAGCGTGAATAGGTAAATGCAGAACGCGCTATATCTAGAACCTGACAACGGTCAGAGTTTGTAACCCAGCGAACCCCTCCATATCGGGTGTCTGAAAAGGGAATTTTTTCGCCGAGAAAGGTTACCAGTTTCTCCATCTGCTTAAATTTCAATGCATTTAAAGTCGCTACTAGAATTTGGAAATCGGGGGAAATTCGAATCTGGAAAAAAGATTCTTTTTCGGCGTATGGGGTTAATTGCCGTTGCAAGTAAACCAGATTATTGGAATTTGAGATTGATAGATGGTAAGCATCTTTTCCAATTCGATCCGTGAGCCATTTGTCAAACTCAATGAAAACAGGGTTGTCAACAATCTTGGATTTCGTTGATTCTTTAGCGGCAACTTCGACTTCCTTTAGCATCCCTTCACCAATTTTAGAGAAGGTTTAACATCGTCGAATAGATGTCTATGTTGTTCAACCAATGTATTGTACCACCTGATATACTTGACGAAACCCAATTCAAGAGGAAAACGCGGCTCGTAACCGAGCAAACGCTTTGCCTTTTCGATCGAAAGTGTTCCCCTATCAGGCATCAAATCATCCTTTGGCAGATACTGGATACCAATATCACCAAATTCTGTTTTTATTATATCAACCATTTCCGAGATAGAACGAGAGGTGCCGTAAGTTAAATTAAAAATTTCGTTCCTAGAATTCTTGTTACTAATAATTCTTACCATACCACCTATGAAATCTTGAACGTATGTAAAATCAAGACGATCCTCACCATCGCCATGAATATTTAAAACTAAGCCTTTCATTGCTTGTTCAATAAAGACTTGGCCAACCCTGCGGCTAACACACCTTTCTCCATATAGAGCTGAAGGTCGAACAATTGTATAAGGAACATCGAACACCTGGTTATACCCTATAACGAGTTTCTCGCCTGAATATTTTAAGGCCCCATAGATACCAACAGGATCACAAACAGTCTCCTCGCCAACCTGGTCTGATTGGAAATTTCCATAAACCATAGAAGATGACAAATAGATAAAGTGTTCCACATAATCGCGGGTGGCATCCAAAGCGTTTTCTAGTGTGCGCAGATTGTGATCGAAAGTACTGTAGGGACTTTTATTTGCCTTGCTAGCGTGAGCAATTGCAGCCAAATGGACAACTACCTGTGGATTAATAGAACCCAACAAGGGGGACAGGGACTGATAGTCACGTGCATCGACGGTGTGCAGAGGAATCCCTGCTTCATGAAGGATGTTCAACCGTTCGTGAATGAGATGAAGATAAAGTGGCCGGTCCGGAATATTATCTACGTTTGCCGCGAACGCACCTAAATTATTTATTTGCAAGCTATCGATGATCTCGACTTGAGCCCCCCGAGCTTTGAATTCCAACGCCAAGTTGTGGCCGATGAATCCTGCGCCACCAATTAAAACAATGTTTTTTCCTTGTAAATCCATCTTCAATTTTCAGCTATTTTTAGCGCTTGGGTTACGTGATTTGCCATATACTGCATATCTTCGAGGTTAAGGTGGGGTCCGACTGGTAGAGATATAGTTTGTTCGCTTATCCTGGACGCATTCGGAAATTCTTCTCCAGAATAACCATATTTCTTCTTATAATACTTCATCATAGGTACTGCTTTAGGGTAATATATGCTGGTACCAATTCCCTTGTTATTTAGAAACTGGATAATCTCTTCACGCTTGTTAAGCAACTTACCTTCCAAAAGTATTGAAAAGCAATAATACGAACTTTGGCACTTTTCGTTTTCATTTGTAAAGAAAGATATATTTCGGCAGTCGACTAGTTTCTGTTCCAAGTACGTAAAATTTTGTTTACGTAATTTTAAAAATTCCGGCAATTTTTTTATCTGCTCTAAGCCAATTGCTGCTTCAATTTCGTTCATGCGGTAATTGTATCCCAACAATGGCACATCATAATCTCCTGCAATTTTCCGTTCACCGTGGTGTCGATTAACACCGAACGCTCTCAGAGTTGCAATTTTTTCAGCGAAATCCTGATCGCGTGTAATGACGATACCGCCTTCCGCGGTCGTAATATGCTTGACTGGGTAAAATGAAAAACAACCCACATCTCCATGCAAACCTACATGCAAGTTTTTGTATCGAGCACCAATGGCAAGTGCGCAGTCCTCTACAACTAAAAGCCCATGGGTATCGGCAATACTTAATATCAAGTCCATATCGACAGGAACACCAAGAAAATGAACAACTGAAATTGCCCGAGTTCGTTCAGTAACGGCAGCTTCGACCCCCGCGGGATCTATATTGCCGGTATGGTTTAAAACATCGACGAAAACAGGTTTAGCTCCACAAAATTCTATCGCGTGCGCAGTGGCAACGTGGGTTTGCGCGGGTACAATCACCTCATCACCTGCACCAACACCAATGGCCAAGTAGAATAAGTGCAACCCAGCGGTACATGATGACACGGCGACGCTATGTGGTGCCCCTGAGAATTCTGAAAAAGATGCTTCAAACCTGGTCACTCGAGGGCCGTGTACCAATGTAGTTCCGTTGAGAACTTCGAGTACCGATTGCCTTTCTTCTGCCCCAATCATTGGTTTGCCAAAGGGGATATTTCGCAAATTTAACTCCGTAAGTAAAACAGCGTAGGAGTTAATCTCCGTACTCAACCGTTACTATTTTTGAATCGTTAACAGCTTGCTCAATTGCCAGGCAAACAGACATGGTATCAAAGACAACTCGTTCGTCAACAACAGCCAACCCAATTCCCATTATGGAATCAAGAAAGCTGGGTATTAGGCTATGTTTTTCAGTACCTGGATAAGGTGAGGTAATAATTATTGGTTCTATATTCTTATCCCTATCTTTGTAGATCAACCCTGCATGTGTTCTATTCTCGAATGTCGCATTCGTGCCATAGACTGACAGCTTGTGAAAATGAGGAGATACACACCCGAAGTTTATTGCCACTTTTCCAACCATCCCGCTTTCAAAGGAAAGTGTAGCGACCACCATATCGTTATGACGGAATTCCGTACCTGCAGTGCTTATGCCGTTTCCAAAAGCGGAGACTTTGTTAATACGGTCTTGAGTTAACCACATAAGAAGATCAACTACGTGAATACCTCCACCGTATATGACGGAATAGAAATCCTGTTTTCCCCTCCAACCGTCAGTCAACTTTGAGAGCCTTCCATAATTATAGTCGGCTTCTACGTAATAGATTCGACCAAACTCATTGTTAGCAATCAAATCCCGGACTTCCAAGAAACGAGGACAACTACGTAATATCAGGTTCGAAGACAATTTTAATGATGGTCGGTCTACCAATAATCGACGAATGGACTCCATTTCCTGCTGTGACTGGCAAAGTGGCTTTTCAACAAACACATGTTTGCCAGAAGTCAAGGCCCCACAAATTTGATTAAAATGGTCTTCGTCAAAGCTCGCAATAGATACAACATTAACATCAGGGTCATCGATTAATTGTTCGGCGCACGGATACAAACGCGCTTCCGGGTACCGATACGCCAAGTATTCTCGCTTGCTTTCATCAATGTCGCAAAGGGCCAGAAGAGAACAATCTGGATGTTCCTCGTATCCACGAATATGGGATTCACCAACACCGAGACCGATAATTCCAGCCTTCAACGCTGTCATCATATTGCATCCTAATTAATGGTTCGAGTTGCCAAGTGAATAATATCCTCATATCCGTATTGCCAATGCGGACGGTCCATTCCGTCTAATATAGCTGATATTCGAATGAGGTCCTGTTCTGTATCAACGCAAAAATTCAAATGGCCAAAATCTATCATAGATGTGAACGAACGAATTCTAAATTCTTGAGAATGGTCATAGAAATAGGGGGTCACATGCTCTCTCTGGTAGGCAACTGACATATGCTTTTCGGCATTTTCTAAAGCGCTCGTCCTAATGACTTCAACAGACATACCGTGTGGAAAGGTGCGCGGTTGAGTGTTTGTCACAAGATCCCACCTTCCGGAGCGCATCAATTGGGACCCTTTGTCTATCAGACGATAATCCATAAGTGGGCTATCCCCATTGACTCTAACTATAGCCTCGCAATTTTTTGAAACTGCCGACTTTAGTAGACGATTAGCAGTATTTTCAAGATCGCCGCGGAAACAGTTAACTTTGAGATTACTACAAAATTCTTCTATGGCATCATCTTCGGATTGATTAGATGTTGCCACGACCAATCCGTCAATGTTGGCACATTGTCTAATACTATCCACCAAATAACTAAGGAGAGGCCTCCCCTTAACATCCATCAATACCTTCCCAAAAAGGCGGTCAGATGACATGCGAGCCTGAATGTTAGCTATAATGTTCATATATCATGGGTCGCTATTGGCGCGGAGATGACCGTCCGAAGTTTTACTAGCATTGATATATCTGTCCATTATCGAACCTCTCGAGAAAACTTCTGTATCTGGAAAAAAATTTCTAAAATGCGTACCAGTCTTCATTACATCAATGTTCCAGACGGGACACGTCAACTTGTATATTCAAATGATCTTCCGTATTGAGGGCACGTCAATTGACCCAAGAAATGTTAACTATAGTTCGAACAACCCTCGAGAAACATCCTCCGGCAAATGGGTGAATTAGTTTATTAGCAGATTTCCGCCGTCTGTGATAATGGGTAAATAATCTCGTTTTGGAACTTGGACGTGTTCCTGTATCTCTTCTCCGTGATGAGGTTTACCCGCCGTAACCGCATCACGGGTTGCCTTCCTTATTTTAGAAATTTCATCCTCCGACATACCCCATATCTCAGCTACCCTGCGACGCCGGTTGGGATCCCCAAAATTAATTCTATCCCATTCATACGCCCTTAAAATACTGATGTCATATGGCGTCCACTCGTCTGATTTTATTTGACTAAATCTCCAATTAACCTCAGGGTCCTCGTCAGCTATTTCAGTGCTCCCATGTTTTTTAGCCATATCCCATAATTTTGTACCCTTGAGTGGTACTGCGACAAACAGTTTCACATAATCTGCCCCGCAATTTTCTGCAAATGAGATAGTTTCCCTTATTTCGTCCCACGTCTCTCCAGGAAAACCAATAATAAAATTGGCAAGAACATAAATGCCATTACTTTTTATTTTGGCAATCAACCGTGGAACATCTTCTAAATTTAAAGGCTTATTTACAATTTCTTTTATGACACGTTTGCTGCCACTTTCAATAGCAACGTTAATTCCAACACATCCTGCTTTACTGAGAAGGTCAAGCATTTCGTCATCCAAGGCAAATATCGCAAAAGACTGGATTATAAATTTCAGTCCCATATCACGTTTGGTGAGAACTTTCAGAAACTTTTTAAAGAATTTTTTTCGTAACGCGATATTGTCATCATCAATTATGAAAGATTTTAAACCGTAACGGTTTTTTAAATAGGCTATTTCATCAACTACCCGGGACACATCTGGAACTCTAACTTT
>JAYYVF010000033.1:0-8681 GCA_036343635.1 Candidatus Latescibacterota bacterium
ATGTCGTAGTCTTTTTGATGTATTTGGAGTGCCACGATGCCAAAGGCGCATGTCTCTGATGAGTATGCTCCCCTTAGACGTGTTGCCTCGGATTGGTGCGGACACAACCCTTCTATTTTCTTCAGTTTTTTCGTCAATTACCGACCCATCAAAGGCGTCCATGTGTGTTCCGGGCCAAAGCTCTATACTTCCACGTTCTTCGTTTACATCATCAAGAGCGATGTTTACGACTAAACTTGCCGCTGGATGTGCATTTTTCAGGTTTGGCCAGAGGTGATTCACGTCACGGTGGAGAGGTTGTTTTTCGCTTCCAGGGCAATTGGTATTGCCACTGTACAGCCCACTAAAAAAACCATCACCTAACAATTTATGATTGATCTGTATAGCGAAAGGATTAGCCACTATATCTGAAAAAACATATGGGTTAAACGGTGGTGGTCCCAACATTAGATGTCCGGGGAGCCCTCCGGCTCCGCTCCATTGTTCGGCATCAATTAGTTTCTGTGCATCTTTATCCATCTGCTGTTGGACTTTATCTAAGTGTTCATGGCAGACGGCATCCGAAATGACAATAAATCCGTCATCCCGTAAAGCAAGTAAAGCTTTTTCGAGATTTATTTCATTTAGGCTTTGTGCTGATTTTTCCTCTGGAGAGATTACTATTTCGTTCGACAATTGATCGTATTCTCCTCTTAAAAAGGTTTGACTAAGAGTGGCTTGAAATCTCTAATGCTACTAACAGAGTTAGGATTATATTTTTTACAGCTTAAAAGCAAATGGATACTGTTCATATTCGGGTTGAGTTTTACGCCACTCAAGGTAGAGTGTGCGTAAATCCCCTTTAGGTGGGTAGGCTGCCTGAAGTGAATGTCCCTCTTTAAGTTTGATTCGGGTGAAGCGCTCTTGCACCTCGTGTTCAATGCCAAAAGTAACTAAACCCTCAACTTCGTGTGGTGGAACGACTACAACGCCATCTTTATCGCCGAGAAGAATATCACCAGGAAGGACCGGCGTGTTGCCGATTCGGATGGGTTGCTGATAGTCAACGGACATTAGTGCGCGGCTTATACCTGCTCCATGCGAACCCATGCAAAAGAGGGGGAGGCCAATTGTACTGATTGTACTCATGTCACGTACGCAACCGTAAATAACAATACCACAACCACCTAATTCTTGTATGCGCCTCGTGTACATGTCACCTACGATTCCAGCGTCAAAAGAGCCACATGCGTCTATGACTAGAATGTCGCCGGGGAGAATACCCTCGATTGCATTGCGATGAGGGCGGTCATCTACGTTTTGATATTGTTGTTTCAGTAAATCCTCGCGCTTGGGGATGAACCGCAGGGTACGTGCACGGCCTACCATGGTTTGGTCTTTACCGATTACTTGGGCAGGGATGCCAATGGCGTAAGCATGGTTGTAGCCTTGCGTCATAAGGTAGTGTGTAGCGGTAGGGGTACCCACGAGTTGAAGACCTTCCAGTAACTCTTTTGTGATATCTATTTCGGTATTCTTAAGCATTATTCCCTCATCAGAATCTATAGAGAGGTGGGTTTAGAAACGTAATTAATCAGCTTTTTTATGAACCGATTTTTTGTGGGCTGTACTATCAATATTTTCGTCCTGAATGTTTCATAAAAATGTGACCTGCAAGGAACGAATTATAGGAATTTGAGAGATGGATTTCCAGATTATATTTTTAATTATTTTTCGACACCCCCTTTTTTGGTGCCTTTTTCGGCGGTTAATTATACTGGTGTGTTATAGTAAACGGCTATAGTATTGGATTTGTGCGAAATCTGGTTGCAGAGGAATCTATGAAGGTACTACTTTTACAGGTACACCGGGTTTCAAGTTTAGCTGTATACTGTTATTGTTGATCTCGAAGTCTGGGGCGGGGCCTCTGCCAGTGTCGTGTAAAGTGTATAAGTCAAGTTGGCGGTTTCTTAATGCCGGTGGTAATGTCCAGGTATCATTAGATCCATCTCGACTGAATGCATATATGGCACCATTCCTGGGAACGAAGCGATCATTATCTCGGGCTATGACAATGTCTCCCATGGTCACCTTCAGCGATTCAGGGCCATCAAGACAAACTTCTGCCTTTATATTGTCTTCGTATGTGATTGTCCATCCCGATCCCATTTCCTTCCAGGATACCATCTCGTATTCGTTGTAAAAGTGAGAAAGCAGGGTGCCAAGGTAGAGGCAATTGACGATTTTTCTCCAGTCTTCCTGGAGGCTCCAAGTCAGTGTCGGTGTGGTTAGCCAACCAAAGTCGCGTTGTCGGATGTTTTCTGGAAGATTTTTGGGAGGGCAACGTCGATAGGACAAATCAATGTGAAAGTTATTGCAGATACCGTAGTCGGCAGTTGTGTAGCGCCCGAGGTGATCTCCCCGACCACCACCGTAGATTCGACGATGCAAAAGTTGCCGCATCCGATCAGGCGGATCGTGGTGCCAAAATCCTGAAACCAGCAATGATGGGTCTATGGGGAGGCCGTTGTATCCTTCAGTAGTTAAGGTTATGCCGCGTTTCTTGAGCCACCTTACGATGGGTTGAAGTCCGCACATTAATTCTTCTAAAACACCAATATCTTCCCACCCTTTTCGGTTTACAGTGTTTGTGAGTCTCAGGTTGTCCAAATGCAGTGTGCTGTTAGTTGGGAAAGTGTCTAAAAAATCTTGAAGACGATTGAATATTGCTTTGATTTCGACATCACGAGTGTGGCAGATTGATCCTTGAACCTGTAGTGACCCAACTTCGGCACTTGTATCTGGTACCACGAAGCGTTCATCCCAGTCTCGGCTATGCTGATAGGCATCATCTAAATTTGCGTGGTAGCTTAACACGGTATTTAGTTCTTCACGGCACAGTGTATGGAGCACTTTTAGTTGTGTTTCTCTACCTACGGACAGATTAATACCTCCGGCCAAGGTGGGGTAGGTACCGTCGTGGCCACCTTCTTGTTGACCTATCAAATAAACAATCTGTGGAAGTCCATCTGTAATGTTGTGGATCGCGCGAATAATTTGGTTGCATTCTTCTAAATTAGTTGCTAAGCCCACTGATTTGTGGTGTGTGAAGATCTTGTAAATTATTGCATCTGCATATAGATGGTCGCCAGCGGGCCGTGAACGGTTGACCCAAAGCCTGTAGTCACAAAGGTCTACACAGCCATCACCATTTAGGTCGTTTAAAAATCCAACAGTTACTTTGATTGTAGCAATTTTTTGAGTGCGCACTCGGACCTGCCAAGTGTTTAGCGTGAGGGCGATCGTCCCATTCATCAGCTTTTGGTGTTTGAGCGGTAGGAGTGGATAATCGCTGTCGATGAACGCACAGATACTTCCGTTCCAAAATGCACCATAAATTAACGCCTGTGCGGACGCCTCTACTGGTAGATGCTCTACCTTTGATATGATGTCGGTAGCCCACATTTTGTTCATTGCTTTTGGGTCTGAAGCTTTGAAGTAAGCACGCCATGTCTCAAAACCTTCATTCGGGCATACCAGTAAAGGGAGATCCACCCATTCTAAGTAGTTCAAATGTTCTTTGGGATCATTAATTACTTTGCAATGTAGGTGAAGTTCAGCATTGTCGATTTCAAAATGCCATTCAAGTGTTACGTCGTTTTCAGACAGATATGTTTGATAAACTATCATGTTATTAGTTTGTTCAACCGTTGTTTCCCAACAGTTCCATGGGATTACCTCTCTGTTGATTGCAAGGCATCCGGCATCACTGGCACCCACAAAAGTTTGTTGTGAAGGTAGATGATAATATTCATGTACGATCGGAAGTGTTGGGTGTAATGTGATTTCAAGAACGTCATTGCTTAATCGGATGTACTTTTCCATAAATAATTTTTATCTCTGGATATCTGACAATAAAAGGTGATGGTTGAATGAAATTTTCTCGCTTAATAATTTGGTAGACGGGATAGTTAATCAATTATTGCGTTGACAATAATTTCTCCGTTTTCCCATTCTATTGTTCCGGTACCAAAGTTTTTCATTTCGAAGGTCTTTCCGTAAACGCTAAGAATGAAAGTTGTTCTCTGAGTTCCACAATACGCTGCAACATATCTATTACCGGTTGGACAGGCATATAGCCATATTGGACCTTTTTCGCTTTCTATCGTTGCTCCTCCTTGAGACAATGTTCCTGATTTGATCTGTTGTGCATACGGCGACTTGTGCATTGGTAAATTTAATACTCCATCCTGTGTCCAGCGTTTTATTATCGACCAACTGAAGAGATCAATTTCGATACCTATAACTTGGTCATCACGACTGTATTCTACAAAATGTTTCCGGTTTACTCCCTCTATATAAGTTGAGGGTGCCTGAGCTTTATCCACAAGAAGGCCGCTTTGAATCATTTCAGAAAGGTCGGCACCCGTTTTGTAATTGCTTCGTTCACTGAGCTCTGCGTAAAAACCGCAACGTGGTTGTCCTTGATAAAAAGAGCCGGGTCTAGCCATCTCCCAAAAAGTCTTTGCCGGCCCTTTATAGTTATACATTTCGAGACATAGGTGTCCGTCAAGTTCGGTAAGAATTATTGGTGATCCTCCACCAAGATCCGTGAGTTCTAATGGCAGTACGGCGGTCCAGAGATTCCCACTTCCGATCACGATTACTTTACCTTTGGGCACGTCAAAAGGAAGAGAATCTATCTTTTGGTTCCCAACCCATATTTCATCTATTTTGTCTATTTCTGTCCAGACTATTATAGCTTTGGCACTCGTTCGTCTTGTCCAGGCGTCTAAACCTCTCGGAGCGTAGAGTCCGATTACCCGACCTTTATCGTGTACTCCATAGAAATGGCCTTCCTCAGGAATTACCTGTCCAGGGTCTCGAGAAGGTGTTGTTTGAAAATTTAGCCATTTGTCGTCAAGTATATACCTGGAAAAAACCACTCCATCACAGTCAATTTTTGGACGAAGAAATTGTGTGTGGAAAACACAGGATTGTAGAGCGATGAAGATGATGTCTTGTGTTTTTAGCTCGGAAGAAGCTACTCCTAGGGTAAAAGAAGGACTGTGATACGTGCTAATTGCTACGGGGTGTAATCCATGCGCTGTTTCGTCGATTTGCTCGGTTTTATTTGGGCGTTGTAAAATACTCTTTACCCATCTCGGCATATTGCCATCCTCGATCCAAGTCTCAATGTCGTTGCTGTTAAATGCATTAGGATTAAATACTGCATGGCTATAAGCTCGACTGAAAGGACCTCCCCAGTTACGTGTTTTTGGGTGAACATGTAATGCGGCAGACAATCCTATACGGGAAAGCATAGTTTCTGAACAAATACGTATGCGTTTATCATCTGTCAGTTTTACGAGGCTACCAAGTACGCGAACCACAACGGATACGTAGTTGGGACTATTGTATTCAGCAGGTAAGCCGTAAGTGTTCACGTGTTCAATCCAAAGGATCAACTTATTCTTCCCGCGGAAACTTATTTCAGGATTGCACAGGAGTTGTCCTCCAAGACAACAATTTACGATGTCTTTCACAACAATATTTGTATAGGAAAGTGCCACGTCTATTTTACAAATTTCATTGAGTCCTAAGGCTATGCTATGGCGCATATCCTTAACCAATTTTGAGGGGAGCATTTTAGATTTTTTCAATAAAACAGGAATAAAATTAAAAAGGACAAACTGAACTGCATTGAGATCTTCGACGGTGTTGTCTTCTTTTTCCCATCGAAAGTTACCCCAATGCGGGTCGTTTTGGTTTATTTCCTGGCAAGCCAGCACTGCACGGAAAATTAATGCTGCCTCTGATATATCGAGCTCATCATTACTTGACATCAAATCAGATGCTAATTGAACTGAGGGGATCGTAGCGTGGAAGGTTTGTCCGCTAACTTGGTGCGAAATGAGGTTTAGTTTTTCGTCGTAATTTTCGGGTCGTTTTGATTTTTGAGGCAAAATAGGATCCTTATTGAGGTCGAAGTTTTTGTGCGTTAGTGAATACCTGGAGAACTCAAATACATATGAAAACACCTTAGGTTTTGCTGGAGTTATAATCTAAGATACGGTTAGATGAAAACCTATGGAGTTTCTTTTCGATCTAAGCATCAACGCATTACAGTTTGTTTCGTGCGATGTTTAATGAAGTTTAATTGTTATTGATTTGCACTATGATTAGACCAATATTGTGACATGCTAATTTATGATTTTTGATGTCGAGAGTTCTAATATTATGAATAGGCCTTTAGTGGTGGCCGTAGTTTTGAATCTTTTAAAAAAAATGGAGTGATTACTAATGGACGAAGAGCAGCGATTTGCTTTTGATACTTGGGGATTTTTGGTCGTGGAGGATGCTCTTACCTCAGAGCAAGTTTCTTCATTAAAAAAATCGGTTGATATAAAGGGGCCAGATCTCGGATCTCAACATGCTGATCGAGGTGGTTTTTGGTCGCAGGAATTTTTCGATCTTCTCGATTTACCCTCAATATCTGTGATTTTAACGGAAATTTATGGAGCGAAAAAAGACGAGGTGGATCCTCCGTATCGTATTGATCATATCAACATACACACACATGGTACTTTTAATAAAGACTTGGCAGGTGGTACCATACACGGAAGGAATGAGCGACTGATAACCCCTGAACGTCCAAGGGAACTTATGACCCATTATTTTGAACATGATCGTGAGACAGGCACTTTTGAGAATGGATTGGTAACCGTGGCTTATGAGTTGGAAGATACGTATTGTAACGGGGGTGGTTTTGGTTGTTTGGCTGGGTCACACAAGGGGAATTACGCTGTACCTGGAAAATGGGTGGATTTGTCGAAGGGTGTTCATCCGATGATAACACATGTTCCTGCTAAAGCTGGGGATGCAATTATATTTACCGAGGCGTTATGTCACGTGACTCTCCCGTGGAGGGTTGAGAATACTCGGACGACACTTTTTTACAAGTACACTAAACCAGATGAGGCTTACTCTCAACCAAAAGATTTTTTCGACCCTTCAGATGCCGATGGATGGGAAGGCGTGAATGATCGAACGAGAGCAATTTTGTCTCCGCCGCCACTTGAGGCTGTCGAGCGGAAGACGGCATTGGCCAATGGGTATAATTCGTAGAATCTCGCTAATCTTTTTGTTTCAGTTTGTGGGTATTTTGACACTCTTCGTTTTTGGGGTACCGTATGTATACATCAGATGAAAACTGGACCCGTAAAACCCTTACGTGGGGCGTTTGCGTTTTGTTGTCAATGGTATGTTTGTGGGCCGCTCATAGTCATTTTACTCAAGCCTTTCCGATCGTTTCGTTGGATATTCAATTGGATCGTGATGGTGCAGTGGACAGTGCTCTGGAAATAGTCGAGCGCGAAGACTGGGGGCCGAAGACGTTTGAACAGGCGGCATCTTTCGAATTAGATCGCCAAGTTCAACACTTTGTCGAGTTAGAGTGTGGTGGAAACAAGGCTTTTATTGATATGTTGTCGGCTAATTTATATGCTCCTTATCAATGGCGTGTGAGGCATTTTGAACCAGGTAATGCGCATGAGGTTATGCTGCTTTTTGCGCCTTCCGGTGAGTGGTATGGAGTAGAAGAGAATATACCAGAGGAGGAGTTAGGTGCTGCTCTGAGTAGAGACGATGCGTTGATTATTGCACAGACTCGTGCGACGGATTTAGGGATAGAATTAGCAACCTATGAAAGAATCTCAGATTCACAGAAAGAGCAACCATCAGGTCGGATTGACCACACTTTCGTCTATGAACTTCTCAACAAAGAATTAGGCACTGGGCGCTATCGGTTGAAACTCGTTGTTAGCGGAGATCGTCTGACCACACTTAAGCGTGAGGTGTTTGTTCCTGAAGCATTCGAGCGGAGATATGCCGAGATGCGTTCAGCGAATGAAACAATAGCAATGGTAGGCAGTGGCGCAATGTTCGTGCTTTTTATTATCGGTGGAGCTATAGGTACATTTTTTCTTCTTCGCCAGGGATGGGTTCAGTGGCGCACTGCCGTAGTCTGGGGCACCCTTCTCGGTGCACTGCAGGGGTTGGTTATGTTGAATGAATTACCCCTCAGTTGGATGGCTTACGACACGGCGTTGTCTCCGGACGATCATATTATCCAAACTGTGTTCTTAGCTGCAATTGCCTTTGTAGGTATGGCGGAATTGTATACGCTGTCCTTTATAATGGCCGAGACGATGACACGTCGGGCATTTCCCAATCATATACAATTTTGGAAGTTGTGGTCTAAAGAGGCAGGCTCCTCTTTATCTGTAATGGGACGAACGGCAGGCGGTTATTTGATGGTTGGTCCCATGATTTTGTTTGTCGTGGGCGTGTACTATCTGAACAGTCGTTGGTTAGGATGGTGGAATCCTTCCGAGGCACTATTTGAACCCAATATATTGGCTTCGTATTTTCCATGGTTCTCTTCGATCGCCCTTTCTCTACAAGCTGGATTTTGGGAAGAATGTTTATTTCGGGCAATTCCATTATCAGGTGCAGCCCTGATAGGGGAGCGATTTGGTCGTAAACGGATGTGGATTGGCATTGCTTTCGTGTTGCAAATGTTGATTTTTGGAGCTGCGCATGCAAATTACCCGGCTCAGCCTGCATATGCCCGCATGCTGGAATTGTTAATCCCATCGGCTGTTTTCGGGTGGCTTTTTTTGAAGTTTGGTTTGTTGCCA
>JAYYVF010000034.1:0-27842 GCA_036343635.1 Candidatus Latescibacterota bacterium
CAGGAAATACGCTATCATTTTCGGGGCAATCCAGAAGGTTATACTAGCGTCGAATATGACAATGAAGATATACAAACCCTTGACAAGATTTCTTTGCGGGGTCGTTATGAAATTAAATTGCCGTTACGATATGCTATTGGTCTCTCTTACTTTCCTTTTCAAGATCTGTTGTTTTCGACTGGTGTTTCGATAAGCGAATGGTCTCAAAGTGAATATGTTTGTTGTGATGAGCAACAAGAGTCATTAAGAGCGGAAACAAAATTTGACCGTCAATACAGAGATGTTGTACGCTATCATTTCGGAGTTGAATGGAGAGTCCCAATAATTGCTCTTGATCTTCGAGCGGGATATTACACAGATCCATTGCCTTTCATTGGTCCTTATACATCCTCCGATCCACCCATTGATATGAAAACCGAGCGTCGATTCATTTCGTTAGGAGCAGGATTGCTCTTAGATGAAGTTGTGCAATTGGATATTGGTTGGATACGAGGTAAATTTGAAAAAATAGAGCAGGTGATGGATTCTGGAATTACTAATGTTTTAGGTCAGGATACTCGTATCACAAGAGTATTTATTAGTTTAGGATATAGTTTTTAATTTTCTTTTTTCATCTTGGAAAAGTATTTATATTGATTTCGACGAATTGCTTTTGAAATGTACGTAAGGTTGGATCGGTGAGATATGAGATGTTTTGCTAAGCTGAGAATCTTTTTCTGGGTTTGTGTGACCTTTTTTACGTTTGCAGGTTGTTACACGGTGCTGAGTAACCCGTATTCTGTAAAAACTATGAATGAACTTGAGTCTGATTCTGGCTATTCTACGGCTTCGCCATCTGAAGATAGTCAGGGTTCCTCGCAAGATGGGTTAGACGATTTTTACCGTTATCCAGGCTCTTCTGGAGGATATGGAGTGTATGGAGGCCGAGGATATCCTGTAGGTGGCTACTACGGTGGCCCATACGGCGGAAGTTACTATGGCGGCGGATATGGTGCTTACGGGTACAGTGGGTACAGCCCATATAGCTACGGCTATGATCCATATTATTCAAACGATAACAATTACATACCGCCAGGATACGAGCTAATCAGTAATCGGGAATTGGATGAAATTCGTGCATCTCTTATAGAGCTGAGAAATAAGCCGGTGGTCGTCGATCCTAACAGTGAAGCAGAAGCTGCCGATTTGCGGGAAGATGTATGGTTGCGTCGGACACAGCCACATATGCGTAGGGTGCCAGTTGTTGGCCAAGAGCAGACAAGTAGCTACGTGCCTTCTTCAACTCCTTCTACTTCTAAGAGTCCCTCAGGACGCACAGTTTCTACACAATCAACTCCAGCATCTAAGTCAACCTCAGAGAAGTCGAGCGCGCAACCCAAAAAGAAAAGGCGTTAAATTTTTTAACGCCTTCTCAAGTCAAAATAACGTTGTTGCGTTTCAGGCGGCGGCGCAATTCGGTATATGAACCGTTGCATTGGGCGGGAAAGTGACATGAGAAGTTGGCGTTCACTTTGTTTGTTGTTACCTAGTATTTGCAACCTCACGGGTTCTAAGTTTCTTTGTTTACCTCCCTGTTTCCATGATTCATTGGTGTGAAGATTTACAAGGCTTATTTGTAGGTCCAAACTCATGTCAATTCCAGAATTAGTATTCATGCCATAGGAAGTTGGTGGCAGTGGCATTAGCCGGGTTTGTAACTCTCGCAATTCAATTACAACGACAGCATCAATTTCGAGTTCTTCTCGTAGTCTGGTTTGAATTGCCTTTTGATAAACGCTTGTAGAATCAAACGTAGTATCGCTCATTTTCCATAAAATCTCGTCTTGAGACACAATCGTTATGTCTTTTAGTTTGTTTAGACCACGGAGTGTCGCGTTAGACAGGAGGGCCAAAACCTTTTCGATGTCGAGCTCTCTTGTTGACGCGATGTTGGACAAACATAAAACACCAAGATGATCCACGTTGTTAAGGAGAGGTTGTAAGGCAATACTTGGTTGGGAGGGTGCTCGGAATTCAATCTGTTTGAATTTGGCAGTTCGTCCATAGCAAGCAGACAAAATCAACGCAAAGATAAATATGATTTTATGCCGGGAAATCAAAAGCTCTTACCAAAGCTAAAATGAAAATGATAGTCGGAATAATGGCCTTGTAAATCTGTTTGTCGGGCAAATTCAAAATTCATAGGAAGAATAAAATAGGTTAGTAGGCCAAACCCTACACTGGCATACAGCGGTTTGCGTGGTCGTATTGCTTCTGCCAAAGGAGCGTCATTCCCCATATTGTTTTGGTCCTCATTTGTATCTGGATTAAATAGGGGCCAAGGGTCAATACGGTCCCCTTTCTCCCAAGCAGTACCTATGTCAAAGAAGATACTTCCATCAATAGCTGGTATTACAAACGTAGAAGGCCATCCAAAGAGGATACCTCTAACAAATGGAACTCGTAATTCGATATTAGCTAAGCCAACGCGACTTCCATTAAATTCTGAAAAACCAAATCCTCTCAATGGGCCAGTGTTTAAATTAAAACCGGTATAAAAAGGGAGGAACCAAGTCGGTCCACCTAGGTTGTAATTGAGAGCGTCTTTTCCTAGGGATCCTACGCCGTAGGCACGTATTCCTAAGACAGACCATTGTCCCATTCTCAGGTAGTTTCGGTAGTCAATCTCGACGTGAGAAAAAGAGCGAGACGAACCCCCTGTGTCAAGAGTGCGTCCTGCAGATAAGAAGTATCGCTGGCCTACAGTCGGGCCAAGCAATCCGTAAGTGATCGAATCGTGAACGTAGGCCGATTTGAATAGGTGGGTACTGATTGTTGATCCTATTTCTTGCGAGGGCCAAATCAATTCTTCTTGTTCGCCTACATATGTATAGCTAAAATCTAGACGTCTGTAGAGATCTATTGGGTAACTTGCATTTGTTAATAGGCCGCGTTGTTGCACTCTGTTTATTCCAGAAACGAAACGCCCACCGTATAAAAATGTTCGGTCGTTATTAAAATATTGGTTCCAGTTGAAAATAGATGCGTAGTACGTTGGACGCTTGCCGTAATACTCATAGCTGACTGCAAAATTGAAATCGTTACTTACCTCCTGCGATGCTACATAATCTGTCATAAGAGAGACATTGTGGTCTCCCAGCAAATCACTCATGCTAAGTTGAGCGATAGATGAGAAAAATCCATCGAAATATCCCATTTGGACAGATACGCCATCGAATTCGATCTTCGGGGTATAGGGTTTACGTTCGATAGATTCTGCCTCCTCGGTTTGCGCCGAAAATAACGTTGTTTCTTGATCTCCTCCCTTAGAGTTTTGTTTAGTCTTTGTAAAAGAGTGGTTGATGTTTGAGTCGGCCTGTGCAAGTGATGAACTGGCGAGCAGTATGGCTTCTTTTCCCGATTCATGCTCATTGACCACAAGCGTGGAACGTTTGATATGATTAAAATCATTTCCTTCAGGTTGTGATGTTTCTTGAGCGGTATTTTTTTTTCTGTGAAAAACGGGACCAATATGCGATTTTCCTGTTGAAGGATTCATGCGTGCTGCAAGATCGGAATCAATTTTCCTTAATTCTCGCATGTCAGGCATGTCCATTATGAATAGTTCGTTTCGTCCCTGAAAATAACTATTGAATAGGATTTTTCGCCCATCTGGAGATAGCGAAGGGTTCATGATCCCACTCAAAGTTTGAGTCAGCCGGTACTCTTTTTCTTCGTCCAGATGGTAAACAAAAAGATCGTTTATTTTTTTACGTGTAGAAACGAAAAGTAGCTTGTTGCCTTCTGGTAGCCACTGGGGCCAGAGTTCATCCGAAGGGGTATTGAAAATGGTTCGAGATGTTCTTGTCGCAATGTCAATTATTTTCATATCAAATTGACTCTCAAACTTACTAATAAAAACAATCTCGTTTCCGTCTGGAGAAAAACATGGATGATCCTCGCGTTGGGGGGACCCTGTAAGTTGAGTTACTGAACCATCACCAACATTTAATAGATAAAGGTCACTTTGTCCGTCTCCTGTACCGACTAGAGCAAGTTCCTTACTGTCGGGAGCCCAGGCTAGTGATTCTATAGTCTCAATATCCGGCACGCGCATAGTGGAAAAAACAGCTTTTTCATAAAGGTCCCATAAAAGGATCCTATCGCCTGCGCCTTGTTTTGCGACGAATGCAATAGTGCGTCCATCCGGAGCCCATGCCACTGTTCCGCCACGGCCTGTCAAGTGGTCAAATTTTGTCGAGAGCATACTGGAGGTGATTCGCTCTACCAACGAGCCATCCTTTAGTCGAATTATGTCAACGTGTTGTTCGATTCCGTCAGAAGAAAGAACCGTGATCATATCTCCGCTGAGTGACCAAGAGGGCATAGAGAAGCTTAGATATTCTCTGTTTTCGGGACTAACTTTCTTGCCTATTTCAGAAGCGTAGTCGCGTGATTGAAGGAGGGGCCAGTAATATTTGCGCATTTGAGCAGACCACTGATCGTCAAGCGTTTTCATGTCAAGATCGATCAATCTCTCCATTAATTTGTCCGTGTCTTTTTGACTATCCCAAAGGCGAAGAATACGGCTTATTTTCTCAGGTCCGTATTCTTCAGCAATATATTCCATTATGGAGTGGCTCTGTTTGTAGGCCAAAAAAACATTTCCGCTACCCCACGCCGCATCCATAGTCTCGATCGGAATCAACCTGTCTGTTAAAACCGCATCGCGAAGCACCATTTCATCGATCGTGTTACGGCCAGGTGTTGTATATTCGGCGAGCCCTTCCATGATCCATGTTGGTGGTGAAGACAATGAATTTGACAATCGTTTTATGGGCCCTTTGTAAACTATGTCGTATTGAAAAATGTGCGTTAATTCATGTACAAGAACATTACGGAATTCATCCAAATCGCCATCGAAGGGAATTACCATCCGATAACGAAGAGGCTCCGCAAATCCAGCGACTCCAGGGGGTAGAAATTCGCGAATAATATTAGTTTGTTGGAATTCGTACTGAGATTGATATATAACAATAGGAGGCCGATGCGAAAGTTCATGATGTAGTATTTCACTAATGTGGTCGTATCCTTCTTCGAGATAATGTATTGCACGCACAGCTAAATCATGAAACTCTGGTTCGAAATGTAGCTCTAAATGTTCGCTTTCTAGAATCTCCCATTGAAAATCTTTGTAACGAACTTTGTTTTTTCCAAAACCCTGTTGAAGTTGCATTGTAAGGACGTCTTGTGAGAAAGTCGATTGTACCGTCGATAAACACATTAAGACCGTAAGAGGTCCTAAAAAGCTGAAACAATGAGGTTTGTGTTTTTTTTTGGCCAAACTTAATCCCCGATCATTGGATTTTGATTCATTGGGTCTCTGTATTGACTTCTTCTTCGACGGGGTTGTTCCCGCTCGAACAGGTCAAAGTTTTTTGATGTGTCCACGCGGGCCTGCTCTCGTGATTTCATACGTAGGAAATTACTCTTGTAGGATGTTTCATCTGGTTTGAGACTAAGCGCGCGTTCATAATGCCATTGAGCGGAATCAATTTTCCCCGTCTGCTCATAGATAATTGCCATGTTGTTATGTAGGCTTGCAGAAAGGCTGTCGATTTCAAGGCCGCGTTGTATGTGTGATCTTGCCTCTTTCCACATATTGTTGTCGATACACCACAGGGAGTATGAATTGATTTCCCCGATTCGGTTATGTTGTTCGTCGCTTAAGTTAGAAGAGCCTTCTTTAGAGGAAGGCACTTCTTTCTCTAAAGATCTTGGTTTTTTGGATGTTTTCGGTATTTGAATGTCGGTTTGAGTGACAGTAGGAGCATTAGGACGTCGAACCAATTCCATGCATCCCATGATTGTTAGATAAAAAGTAAAAGAAAGTAAAGTTATGGGTTTCACAAAGGCCTTCCTACTTGTTCGATGTTTCGAACCAATGGTAAGATTCCGAATCAACATAATATAAACAGTTGGGCCGTAAAACATAGACCAATTAGGTTTTTTGAAGGTCTTTATAAAGGATCAACAGTTAGACACTGTTTTTACGAGTCTTTTCCCAAAGTAAGATTAAAATTAATGGGACATACTCACACCATAAAACCCAATATTCTTCATTCCATACTCCATTGATTTTGTAGTTAGTGAGAACATTATACGCGAGGAATACAAGGCATGAAAATGTTATCCAGGAGATGTTTGGAAACAGACAAAAAAAGGGTGTTATCCAAAGTAAATACCATGGGTGAAGGGTTGGGGAAAAAACTATAAAAGCACATATTGTTGAAAATGCGATACGAAGAGGATCGGACTGTTTATAAATGCTGTACAATAGTGTTGTTAGTAAAAATAATATACAAATCGAACGAGCATGCTCACTGCTGTGTATTTGAAGGCTTTCTAAAGTAGTTGAAAGAATACCATGAATTAGATCGTTGAAATGCCAAAT
Source organism: Candidatus Latescibacterota bacterium (assembly GCA_036343635.1). GTDB lineage: Bacteria > Latescibacterota > UBA2968 > UBA8231 > UBA8231. The sequence goes on from JAYYVF010000034.1 coordinate 6,434, forward strand.
CTTGGCATAAATGAACAAGCCTGAAAACATCTTGTACCCTGCGTTTACGTAGGGAACCGAAATTATGGTAACAGCGAGGAAAAATATTATAAAAAAACCTGCGACTTTATATTTATTACGTGTTTTACGAATGATTTGTACGACCGCCAAAGGCAGTAAGAGTATTGGTAGGATTTTACTCAAAAAACCAAAAGCCAAGCTTAATGAGGAGATCAAGAATTGGTTTTTCCCCAGACTAAATAGGAATGCCATCATTAAGAAAATACCCAATACATCTATATGTCCGCTACCTGCTATTTCTATTAGTGTTAGTGGGTGCCAGGCGTAAAGAATTATACGTCTAGGATCCATTTTTCGGTCGATAAGTAGGCGCACGAGTAGTAAGCAGAGTAATCCTTCGACAAACAGTAAAAAGGCTTTGAAGATGCCTACGCTTTTTCCTACAAGAGCGCAAAGGGCGAAGAATATCTGTGCCAGAGGTGGGTAAATGGTTGGTATATCTCGGTGATTTACGAGTGGGAAAATATCATTCCTTATTTCCAGGAGTTCGTTGGAATTGGGAGGAAATATATAGGGGTTGATGCCAGATAACTGAACATGCCCGTCCCAAAGATAACGATAAATGTCATCTGAAAGAGAAGGAGAGGTAAACCACATTGTGATTCGAAAGACCAACGCAAATAACAATATTGTTTTTGTAGAAAAAAATTGCCCTTGGAGAACCGCCCTTGCTGAGAGTGCATATGCAACAGTAGCAAAGAATACTCCCAGCCAGAATTGAGGAATGCTGGCGCTTAAATCACCAATAGAGAGCAGGTATATAAGGGCACATTGAAGCGCCGTTATATAAATGGTTGGATAGATCATCCTATGTGCCTACAATACGCTTTCCCCCTGCATAGCGTTTGACGAAATACGGGTTGGACATAGGAGTAACAGTTACGCCACGACTAGAGCTGGCATGAGCAAATTCCCCCTCGCCCAAATATATTCCTACATGTGAAATACCATTTCCAGAGTAGGTGTTTTTGAAAAAGACTAAATCTCCGGGTTTTAGTCTTTTTTGTTCGGCCACGGGCTCACCGATTTGGTACATTTGTTTGGAAGTCCGAGGCAATTCGATTCCGTAAGTTTTGCGAAAGGCAGCTCGAGCAAAAGCTGAACAATCCATTCCTTCCCGGGTCACGCCGCCCCATTTGTATGGTACACCTATGTAACTTTGAACAACTATATTTAAGCGTTTGGATCCGCCATTAATGCGGTCTTGTAGTTCTTCTACGATTGAAGTCGAAACCGAATGCGTATAACGAGGTAATGGGTGTACATTGAGACAACCGGTAAAGGCCGAATAAAGAAATAAAGTCAAGGATGCAGCAGTGCAATGTGAATGTAACGCACGGTGTTTAATCATAATGAAAGAAACCCTGGCCGCTCTTTCGGCCAAGGTTTCCGCTGGTCACCTTTTCTCGAAGTAATTTGCTTGGTTTGTACATAGGGTTAGATAGATCTTTTTCAAGGGTTTCTAAAATATCAAGTGTTACGTCAAGGCCGACAAAATCAGCCAAGGACAAAGGTCCTATTGGATGACTGGCGCCTAATACCATTGCACGATCAATATCTTCGGCTTTGGCGACACCATGTTCAAGTGCGCGAACGGCTTCATTTATCATGGGGAATAATATCCTATTGACTACAAACCCTGGGCTGTTTTGGACGGTTACAGGTGTTTTCCCCAATTTTTTTGCAAATAATTGAACGAGTTCGAATGTTCTGTCACTTGTCCGAGTTCCACGTGCAATCTCTACTAATGGCATAACATATGGTGGATTAAAAAAGTGTAGACCGATAATATGTGATGATCGATTGGTATCTGCCGAGATACTGTCTATATCCAATCCAGATGTATTACTACAAATGATTGTCTTCATGGGAGCAAGCTTATCAATTTGAGAGATAATGTGTTTTTTTAACTCGATCTTTTCTGGGACGGCTTCAATAATCAGATTGTTTTGGGAGGCTTCTTCTATGTTGTTAGTGATAGACAGCATCTCACCAATAGGTTTCTCAGTTTCCAGGAGTTTTTCTTGCTCTAATTTGAGTATGCGTTTTTTTATTTCGTTGAACGAGAAGATTAAAGCATTTCTGTTTGTATCAAACAAGCATACGTGAAACGCATTTTGAACTAACAATTGAGCTATCCCGCGCCCCATAGTGCCTGCCCCGATTATACTTACATTACAGAAGTCCATAACAAATAATTTCTTTTTTATTAAGATTACATAAGACCTTATTTTGCCATTATAACAGCGCCTTTGTTTAACGGCAAGTTGTTTTGCTTGATTGTGATATATCTATGGTTTACTATTGTTGCCCACAATTGACATTAAAATACGTGTAGGTATTTGATTAACAAATAACCTTGCAATATAGTCATGGAGTCAAGTATGACGAATGAGAATTTAAGGAGCGTAGATTGGTTTGGTCGTTCAGATCAAAGTGGATTTATTCACAGAAGTTGGATGAAGCGGGGTGTGCCTGATCATGAATTTGACGGGCGCCCGGTTATAGGTATTTGTAATACTTGGTCAGAGTTAACGCCATGTAATGCCCACTTTCGTGAAATTGCTGAGTCAGTTCGTATTGGAGTTTATGAGGCAGGGGGGTTTCCAGTCGAATTTCCGGTTATGTCTCTTGGTGAACCCATCATGAGGCCGACAACTATGTTATTTCGGAACTTGGCGAGTATGGATGTGGAAGAGTCTCTGCGAGCAAATCCCCTTGATGGGGTCGTATTATTGACCGGTTGTGACAAAACAACGCCGGCGACGTTGATGGGGGCAGCCAGCGTAGGCCTTCCAACCATTATCGTACCAGGTGGGCCAATGCTAAATGGAAAATACCGAGGTACCGAAATTGGATCGGGAACTGATGTGTGGAAATTTACGGACGATTTTCGTGCTGGAGAGATGAGCGAAGAGGAATATCGTATGGCGGAGGGTGGTATGACTCGTAGCGCTGGCCATTGTATGACTATGGGAACTGCATCAACGATGGCAACGATGGCAGAATCCCTAGGTCTGACGCTTCCTGGAGCAGCCGCAATTCCAGCCCCCGATTCACGGAGAAAAGTCCTGGCTCATATGTCTGGGTGCCGGATCGTTGAGATGGTACGTGAAGGGCTAGATTTGTATAGGATTTTGACGAGAGAAGCTTTTTACAACTCTATTAAAATTAATGCAGCGATAGGGGGATCGACCAACTTTATTGTCCATTTGTTGGCCATAGCGGGGCGCGTTGGAGTTGAATTGGATCTAACTAATTTTGACGAATTGGCTGCCGAATTGCCTCTTTTGGTTAACCTGATGCCGTCGGGTAAGTATCTAATGGAGGATTTTTACTATGCAGGAGGAGTACCTGCCGTTATTCGGGAGATGAGATCTTATCTATATAATGATTCATTGACTGTGAATGGCAGCACCATAGGAGAAAACAATGCTGATGCTCCTTGTTATAATCGTGACGTGATTTACTCGTTAGAAAAACCCCTCATCGAAAATGCGGGCATCGCAGTGTTGCGTGGTAATTTGTGCCCGGATGGCGCAATAATCAAACCATCGGCAGCATCGCCCAAATTAATGAAACATACTGGACGTGCGGTTGTTTTTGAGACTATTGAGGATTATCATGCACGTGTTGATGATCCTGACTTGGAAATCGACGAGAATTCTATAATGGTTTTGAAGAATGTTGGTCCCGTTGGATATCCTGGTATGGCTGAAGTGGGAAACATGGGGTTGCCCAAAAAGGTTTTAGAGCGCGGGGTTCGCGATATGGTTCGGATTTCGGACGGTCGGATGAGTGGAACGGCTTTTGGGACTGTAGTACTACATGTTGCTCCCGAAGCCGCAGTAGGTGGGTGCTTGGCTTTGGTTAAAGAAGGGGATTTAATTGAATTGGACGTGCCGGGGCGCAGTTTGAATTTGGATGTAAGTGAAGAAGAGTTGTCTTTGCGATTAGCTGATTGGCAGGCGCCCGAGCCACATGACCATCGTGGATACGTAAGTTTGTATACCAGTCACGTATTACAGGCAGACCGCGGCGTTGATTTTGATTTTTTGGTAGGAAAATCTGGGTCTGTGGTAAAACGCGAAGCACATTAAAGGAGTCTATATTACTATGAAAATATCAAAAATTGAGCAGTTTTTCCCTAGGAACCGTATGCGTTTGGTTAAGATCACTACCGATAATGGCCTTGAAGGATGGGGAGAATCAACCCTGGAGGGACGTCCAAAAAGCACGAGTTCGGCAGTGGATGAAATGGCTGAATATTTGGTTGGTAAAGACCCGCTTCTAATAGAACATCATTGGCAGCATATTTACCGGTCCTCTTTTTTTCGCGGAGGAAGTGTCGTTATGTCGGCCTTGTCGGGTATCGACCAGGCCTTGTGGGATATTTCCGGTAAGCATTATGGTGTACCCGTTTATAAGCTTTTAGGGGGCGGGCCTGTTCGTGATAAAGTAAGGGTGTACGCTCACTGGGGAATTAATGGTGATAGCGATGAACATCTACAGAGTGCTCGGGATCGATTGGATGAATTGACAAAATATGGTTATACCGCTTTCAAAACTGGACCAGAAGGAAAGTGGAGAGGTCACGAACCCCCGTCGGTCATAGATGCATTTATTAAACGAGCATATACCATGCGTGAATGGGTTGGAGATAGTGTCGAATTATGTTTCGATTTTCATGGGAAAATGACGCCTGGATTAGCAATTGAGGTTTGTCAGGAGTTAAAGGGTATGCGGCCTATGTTTGTTGAAGAGCCAGTGCCTCAGGAAAATATTAATGCTTTAAAGTTAGTATCTGACAAAACCACTTTCCCGATTGCTACAGGCGAAAGATTGCTGTCTCGTTGGGAATTTAGGGATTTGTTTGAAAAAGGTGTAGTATCTTATATTCAGCCGGATGGCTCCCACGCAGGGGGCATAAGTGAACTACAACGAATAGCAAATATGGCGGAGACATATTATGTGCATATTATGCCACATTGCGCTATTGGACCAGTAGCGCTTGCGGCGTGTATGCATGTCGATATGGTTGTCCCAAATTTTTTAATTCAAGAGCAGATAGGTCCAACACATATGTTTGATGTTCTTAGCTCTGCGTGGGAAGTTCGTGACGGACACATCGAATTGCCCGATCGTCCGGGTTTGGGCTTTGAAATAGACGAGAAGGCGATTTCAGAACAAGTTAATTATGTGGAGGAATTGGGTGGAGAGTATTATTACGAAAACGATGGAAGTGTTGCAGACTGGTAAACTCAAGGATTTATTTTTCCTGGGAATTTATCGCAATTTTAAAAAACTGCGAGGTGTTTGGTGGGGGTCACTCCTTTTTTTGGTTGCGTACTAAGTTTGCTAAATTGTTAAGACAGTTAATTTCTCGTTGTTACGTCATTCCATAAGGATTTTTTTTATTGTCGATTTAGTTGAGAGACTGCGGGGTGCCGTTTTGGCTCATGCGCTGGGAGACGCGTTGGGAGCTCCTTATGAGTTTGTTAATAAAAATCAATATTCTCATGCATCGGGCCTGCCCTGGATTGACAACTTAACAGAGTTCAAAGGATCTGTAGGACCTCATGGCCCTTGGAAATCTCCAGCGCCGCGCGGCACAGGTACCGATGATACGCGTTATAGTTGGAATTTTGTAGATCTAGCGTGTTCTCTTCATCGTCCGCCTTCAGCCATCGATCTCGCACAACGCTTATTGCTTTGCTGGGAATGTCCCAAGAGTGTTTTCCCTAATTATCCTGATTTAGCTCGGGAGCAGTTTTCAATTTGGGAAGGCGTCAGTCATGGGATCTTGGGTAAAACGTCTCCAAGCTTTCCTGGCATAACTCCAAGGGTCCTTGCTTCCCGCAGTATAGGGCTAAATTATCCTACCATTGCGGGTATGCTTGTCTTGCCGTTCATGGGTTGCTTCTATCCTGGAAATCCTGAAGAAGCCTATGTCATGGCCTATGAAACTGCATTCTTTGATGTTGGTTATGCTCGGGAAGCGACTGCCCTACTGTCTGCTGCTCAGAGTTTGGCGGTAGTTGGATGCGAGCCTGATCTTGCAATAGAAGAGATTTTAAACTTAGACCCACTATCTTTAGGCGGATCATTTGGGAAACCCTACGTGGTAGCCTCTCTTCCGGAGTTGCTTTTGGAAGCTAAACCCTTGTCAGGTGTTGGATTGGCTAAATATCTTTCGACAAAAATGTCCCACTATAGTGTTTATGACCCGTTTCGCGCTATTGTGATCGCACTTGCGGTTTCCCGAGCTCATTCCGATGATCCTTGGTTAGCGTTGCAAGTCGCAGTTAATCAATGGGAGGTAGGTCAAAATGGTGCCCCAAGTCGTTTCGCCGACGTAGACTGTTACGCTAGTATTACAGGGTCTTTATTAGGAGCTTTTTGTGGTAGTTGCTCTTTACCCGTCGCTCAAGTTGAAGAGGTCCTGATAAGTAATCGACAAATATACAATATTGATCTCCAGATTACCGCAGATCGATTTATTGATTTGGTATTAGAGTTATTTTCAAAATAATTGATAAATCATTTCCAAATGGGCGTACCAACATTATTATAATCTGATATTCAATATCGCTCAGGGGGAGTTTTAAGATGCTGAATGAAAACAATAATTTAAAGATTCCAGGTTGTGGTACACATCATATTGCTGTGCAATCATATGATTGGGAAGCATCTTTAAGGCTATACTGTGAAGTGTTAGGAATGCAACTGGTTGCGGAATTCGGCGAACCGGATAGAAAGATCATTTTGCTTGACATAGGTGATGGAAGTCATATGGAAATATTTGCTCCTACAGACGAGGGGCTAAGCCCCGAAGCGGTTTCTTGTGATCAGGTCCCCATTTTTCATTTTGCATTGGCTACAACAGATACCCGTGGAGCAATCGAGCGTGTTCGGTCAGCCGGTTACGAAATTACAGTTGAACCAAAAGATGTTAAATTGGGCTCACTCGACGTTACCATCGCATTTTTTCGGGGCCCCAGCGGCGAGATTATTGAGTTTTTTCAGACGAAAAATCTTGAGAAATAAATTTTTCAGCTGTGTATAAAAAGAGAGCGCCAATATTTTATATATCGGCGCTCTTGATCATTTGTTGTTTGTTCGGCTATGACCTACCACTACTACTACTACTACTACGTCCACCGTTGGTACTACCTCGTGTTTGTCCTGTAGTCGCCATTCGGAGAGCTTTTTGCTGTCGACGAACACTTTTCTGTTTGTCTATTTTTTTCTGTACGGAAGGTTTTGTGTAGAAGCGTCTCTTCTTTAGATCACGCAGTAGACCCGCACGGCGTGTTTTAGAAGTAAACCTCCGCAATGCTTTTTCGAATGGTTCGTCTGTTCTAACTTCTACGCTAAAATTACTCATTCGAGCTCCCGTAAGTAAAAAAATCTTCTTACCCATCAATCTAATTAGTAAGTCATATATTATATGTAAGAGGTTTTATTTAGTCAATAGAATTAACCTGCTTCCATAGTAGATTTTAAGATTATCAGATGAGGGCTTTTATTGTTCAAGGTGTCAACTTATGATATATTCGGCGCGAAATTGAAACACAGGAGAGGAAGATGCAGGCGTCATTAGCTCAAGAAAATTTGGTTAAGCATATAGCAGAAAACACTTATCCGGGGAGGGGTGTTATAGTCGGCCGTGATGTTGAGGGGAATTGGATTCAAGTGTATTGGATAATGGGGCGCAGTGAGAATAGTCGCAATAGAATTTTTGTAGAAGAAGAAACAATTCTTCGAACCGAAGCGGCAGATCCCACCAAAGTTGATGATCCTTCTCTGATTATATACAATGCGATGAGGATTAGTGGTAAATCCTTTATAGTTGGAAACGGGGTGCAGACAGACTCTATATGGGAGGGTTTGGAAAAGGGAATGAGTTTTTACGATACACTCCAAAATTGGGAATATGAACCAGATGCTCCTAATTTTACTCCACGGATTTCAGCTTGCATTGATGTAAATAGGGAGCCGGGTTTTCTCTGGATGTCTATCATAAAAAAGGATTCATTTCATGAAGGTGGTTCGGAGCGACAATTTTTTACGTATGACTTTGTTGAACCTGGGTTCGGATATGCCTTTACTACTTATGAAGGCGATGGCACTCCGTTACCTTCTTTTCGTAGGAGCCCTTATTTGGTTCCAATACCTTTTTCTGATGTTACCGATATTGCGGACTTATACTGGAGCAGTATAGACGAAAATAATAAGATTGCTATCGCAGTCCGTTGCATTGATAGTAAAGAACAAAAATGTCATACGCACATTATAAATCGCTATACATCAGTCACGTAAACAGTCGATGCAAATTTTTGAAAATGGATTTTAATAGTGAATGTTAAAACTGAAAAAAGTCAACTAAAGCTATCTTGGTTAGAAAGATTGATAGGAGGTCCGATACGGGTAAATTTATTTGCTGTAGCTAAATCAATTTTTGTCACAGAACGCAGTGAAGAAATGGCTGGTTTAATTGCGCGGATAACACATCGTAAAGGTCAAATATTTGTAGCAGACCAAATTTTTAATTGGCGTAATATAAGTGATACCGAGGATTTACGAATAACGGCTGATGTTAGCGGAAATCAGACGATATTGGAGATAAGAGCTAACTACAGCACAATGGCGTTTTTTATTTTTTTTGCGGTTTTTTTTTCGGGAATGTTTTTAACCGCAGCCATCGGAGGGTTTGCTTTTCAGCCTAAAACAGGAGTTGGGATCGGGACTATTGCGATCAGCGGGTTTATTATATCCTATCTAATTTCTAGGATGATCTGGGGGAATTTTGCGGAAAAACGTATTAACGAATTGAGGATGTTAATCGAATGTTTGTGTGATTTTGTTGATGAAAATCCGAATGTTCAAGAGCATCGATAAGCAAGCAAACTAGAGCCAAAAAAAGCTATAGCTACTATTTGGTGCAACGATGCTAAGGTAATTGCTACACTGCTCATCACAGTAAAAATTCCTAAAGAAATTTGAATGAGGCATATCACGAAGACGGCTGTGGTACTAATGCGCAGTAGCTTCGATTTTTCCATTTTTCCTCTAAAGTACATGACTGCGCTGATTCCTAGGATGAAAAATCCGAACCAGCGATGTTGAAAATGAACTGTAGCGGGGTTGTCCAATAGATTAATAATACCCGGTTTTAGGCTCAATAGTCCGTTCGGAATTAATTGCTCAAACATGAGTGGAAAAGTGTTGGATATGTATCCAGCTTTTAATCCAGCGACCAGTCCTCCCGAGGCTATTTGTAAAGTCAAAGTTATCATCAATAGGCCACTTAGTTTTCTTAACCGGCCTCCATAAGGTAGACGAGGGGGTAAGAGGTGAGCAAAAGCAGACCAGAGGCAGGAGCCAAGTAGGGCGAGGGCTCCCAAAAGGTGTAGCGTTAATCGAATATGGCTCACACTAGGGCGATCTTCTAAGCCACTTTTTACCATGAGCCAACCAACAACTCCTTGTAAAACGAATAACAGGCCGATCCCTATATAATGAAGTATTTTTCTATTGGGTATGGCACCTTTATATAAGAAGAAAATCAGTGGAATCAGGTAACTCAAGCCGAGCAGACGTCCGAAAAATCGATGCCAAAATTCCATGTGATAAATAAATTTGAAGTCATTTATGTTCATGCCAAAATTTATTTTTTTGTACTCAGGAGATTGTTGATACAGTGTGAATTCTGAGTGCCAGCCACTATCACTCAGAGGGGGTATTACTCCGGTGACAACGTTCCATTCGACTATAGATAAACCGGATCGGGTCAGCCTCACCAATCCTCCAAAAGCGATCATCAGAAAAATCATTATGCTTATGGTCAGAAGCCAGCGGCCTATTTTTTTGTTGGGGAGTGTTTTATCCACGGTGAACTCATCATTTTCTTAATAGGAAATAATTGTATGACTTGTTGGATTGATAAATTGCTTTATTTATTTCGTGCAAGGTGATGACATGTTACTTTTGATGGAATTAGGTCGGCTTGTTGTTAGTGAACAACACGGTCAATCAAACCCATAGAAAATACAAAATTAGGTTTTTACGGCAACATGAATAAGCTTGTTTTAAATATAATTTCTCTAAATATTTTATTTGTTGGATGCGGTAGCGATAATTCTGTTCAGTCTTTGATCAGTGACTCGTTGCATGATGCTGATGATTTGATAACACATGCTGCACAATCCTATATCCAGTTGAATACGGACGGAAGTCGATTGGTTTTGGGGGCCGGTAGGATGCCACAGGTTCCTTACGTAGAAATTGAGCTTGACGGTCGGGCGCGTTGGATTGTTGCGGCGCCAACGGGGTCGAGTAGTATATGGGTCGCCGTCCTTGAGGATGGACGTGTTCAGGCATTTCGTGTCAAGGATGGTTTGTGGATTCCAACAGAGATAGGTGTCAATAACTTAAGCCCACTTAGACCACCGGTGTTAGTTATCGAAGAAGGTTTGCGAGGAAGTTTATTGTTGCCTCCTGATGATTGCGCGCCGCAAGCTTATCCTGTTGTATCAAAAGATGGGCGCATGGTCTACATAAGTGAAAACGGAGACTTGGTCCTGCTGGACGGCGATTTGAGAAATAGCTTGCCGATAAACGCCTTGCCTGATGCCCGTATATTGCTAGATGAAGAGGGACAGGGTGTAGTTTATACTGGGCCAACCAGTCGGTATCCTCATGGTGCTTTGGGCGACGCGTTAGAACCCAGTGGCATAGCCGTTTTTTCTATCATTGAAGATTTGCTACTTTTACATAAGTTTGAGTTTTCTGCACCATTCGTTGCTGAAGGCTTAGCACCTTTATGGTTTGATTGGGATGGTGATAGGCGCAGAGAGATTTTTGTGACCTTGAGTGAGGAATTGGGCGGATCTAAAGTTGCTGTTTACAGCGAAGACGGTAGGTTAATAGCCGAAAGCGATGCTACTGGAAGTTCGTTTCGGTGGCGTCATTTGCTAGCATATGGGTCATTTTCACCAACAGGTTTGAATGAATTGGTTTGCGTTCGGACACCGCATACGTACGGAGTAGTTGAATTTTATCAAAGAATTGAAAACAAAGTAGTCAGGGTTGCTGAGATTGCAGGTTACACTTCACACGTATTTAATACGCGGAACGTGAATTTATCTCTGATGGGGGATTTGGACGGTGATGGCATATTAGAGGTTTTACTGATGGACCAGGATCGGAGTCATTTGACCGCAGTGGGTCATCGTTCGGGAGGGGCAACAAGGTTATGGCAGCTAGAGATTGGCGGTAAGGCTACAAGTAATTTGACGGCTATCGCATTGGACGATGGCAGCCAATTAGTAGGTGTCGGACATGATGGTCACCGATTGCGTATCTGGGGACCTTAACAAATGGAGTCTTGAAAAGATGGCAAGTAAACTTTCGGGGAAAATAGCGTTAGTTACTGGTGGGGCCACAGGCATTGGACGGGCGACGTGTGAGTTATACGCAAAAGAAGGTGCGTACTTGCACGTACTTGATTATAACGAAGAAGATGGATTAGAAGCGGTTGACCAGATAACGGCTGCCGGCGGTCAAGGCTCTTTTCATAAGGTCGATGTTCGTAAAGAAGAGAGTGTTGTTGAGGCCATGAAAGCGGTTTCTAAAAAGAGCGACCGAATTGATATAGCAGTACTTTCTGCCGGCGTTTTAAAAGGGGCTTTTAAAAGCATTGATGAATTGTCCGAGAATGATTGGGATTCAACGATAGACACCAACCTGAAGGGGACTTTTTTAACCGCGAAATACCTGGCGCCTTTGTTATCTGCGGCGGATGAGTCGGTGTTGTTATTAATTGCTTCGGGTGCGGGCGTAAGGGGAGGATCTTCGTCTTATGCTTACGCGGCGAGTAAGGCGGGGATGCATGGTATGCATTACAAGTTGGAGGGCGAATTAGGTCCGCAGGGCGTCCGATTACACGTTATTTGTCCAGGGGGTATAGCTACCCCGTTAAAGCTAGCTAATGTTGCTGAAGGTGCTTTGTCTCAAGGTAAAGATCCTGACGAGGCAATAAAGAATAGTAATTTAGGTGATCCGATTGGAGTGGCTCGCATCCTTCTTTTCCTAGCTTCAGACGATGGATCATATGTCCGTGGAACAATTTTTACGAGATGATCGAGATTATATATTACGAGTTACGTCGGATGGAAAGTTTTTTTATAGGCTGATTGGCCTAATTGTAAAGTTGTGGTGAAAGATGAAGAGAAAAGATCGAAATATTCGGGTGCCGTGTGGCAGCCCAACGTGGGCGTGGTATGGTGGTGAGCGGCCGGCAAGCGGGGATGTTATTTCTGTTGCTGAAGCTGCTGAGGAAGATGCCGAAGGACCAGAAATCTTTTACGATAGTACTTGTAAAAAAGGGGCTTTTTATGAGACAATTGTAAGAATTGCTAAATTAATGAACTTGTTGCGAGAGAAACCCGATGACTTGAGATCTTGGGGCAAATTGGATGGGCTAAGTACTTTTATTCTCACGTTGATAGATCGAGCACCAACCGATATTCGGGGATATGCTTCAATTTTACAACGTTTTGGTTCGTTTCGTTTCAATGATGATGACTCTCCCTTAGAAAAGAAAAATAAGATTATTGAAGTGTTTTCTGTGGAAGAAGAAACGAGTATTTATTCCCAAATACGTGATCGCGCGAAACTACTTGACGACATCTGGGAACCCAAAGAGGATTCGTTTTTAGATTATGTTATTGTAGAGCCATCCCGGGTTGGGGAAATTATTGAAGATCGTCTGAACTGTTCAAAGAGCCACCAATTCCGGATAATTGGCCATTCCTTCCGAAATGTTCGGAGTACAGATCTAAAAGGTTTGGCTGAAGCGAGAACTGTAGCTTATCAGCGAGGTAATGACATCCATTTGATTTCGGAGGTTTGTCCGGTTTTGGATAAATGGGACGAAGACTCTTGGGATGGAGATGTAAAGCAAGCGACTTTACTTGATGCGTTGTTACTTCATGAGATCACCGAGTTGATCTTGCGCGAAAAGGAGCCGGAAATCTGTCCTTTAGATGCTCATATAGTTGCATCCACTTTTGAGCGGTATTTAAAGGGGCCATTATTAACTATAGCAGTTGAAGATTTTTTTATAGATTGGCCTAAACCTTTAGGAATTGAAGTAGCTGAACTTCAAAGAAAAGAAATGAGCCAACAAATTGCTTGGTGGGAGACAGCCTTTGGATCTCATAGCTCTTCGATAGATGTCAGTTCGGATATTGATTGGGCTCGTTTTGAACAGGAAGTTATACTTCGCGAAGAAAATAATTCAACCAATAGGCGGGGGGGCAAAGTTTACCGATCCAAAGATGGTAAACTTTATAGATTGGAGGGAGAAAAAAAGGTGTTCGTGAGAAAAAAGGATAGTCAGTGATTAGGCTTTTGTCTCTTCTGTCTCTTCTGTTGGTTTATCCGGTGATTTGCGCAATTCCGAAAGAGTAGCTTCGAATTCTTTCAGGTCTTCGTGAAGGTCGCCTAATTTTTTCATCATATCCTGTGCTTCGGTTGACTCGAGCTCTCCACCTTTTTCAATATTCTTGAAAACAAAACCACCTAGATCTGCCTGTGTGCGATGGATTTGTTTTTTTGTAAGGGCTACGTCTAACTTAGCTTTTGCTATGCGTCCTACTTCTTCTGCAAGGTCGGCCGCGACGTTCATTCCCTTTCGCAAGTTATTTGCAATGTTCTCTATTTTACCCTCGTCCATTACTCACTCCTTCGATTCATTATTAAGGCGTTGTAATTCATCGATTAGCGTCTGTTTGTTAGCACGAGATATGTGACGCCCTTTCAATCGAGAGTCCGATCTTTCTCTAACAAATTGACGAAGTTGAGTAACCGAAAAATTATTAAGGTTTTGGCTGCTTTCTTCATCTTCTATAATGGGCTCTTCCGCAGTTATTGAACTTGAAGCTAATAGATGGGAAATTGCCACGTCCGGGGCCGGTATAACATTGTGACTTACGAGCTCACTTATATCCTGAGCCGCCTTAGCGCCAGCCTGTACCGCAACCTTGACCGCTGCCACGTCGCCGCAAAATTTTACCGATACAAGTCCACCGCCAATTAGTTCAAAGGGGAGTAGGCTAATGTCACCGGCTTTCACAGCAGCGTCCGCGGCTCCAACAGCACCAACAAGGCCTCGTGTTTCTATTAATCCTACGGATTCTTGTCCCACAGTGACAGAGGACTAAATTCTATCTGGCGTCATCGATAGTGAATGGCAACAGCGCTAAATAACGTGCTCGCTTTATAGCCCTTACGACGAGAGTTTGCTGTTTACGGGAGGCACCGGTTCGGCGGGCAGCTTCAATCTTGCCGGTAGGTGTTACGAATTTGGCTAAAACATCAATTCGTTTATAGTCTATTTCTTCGGATTTTAATTTGGCTACGGCTTCGCGGCGATTGCTTCTAAATTTATTGATGACTAAACTCCTTGTCGACGCACCGAAAAATCGGTGCTTGGTTTTAGGCGACAAATCGAATAGGAAACTTAGATATTGTGAGGAATAAAGTCAATAATTGGTTGGAAAGTCTATTTGCGCCAATTTCTTTCGTATGGCAGAATTTAGTGGTTATTCCGGTTGCTGGTCTGGGGCTTGTTTTGCTGTTGGCTCATCCGTCTTTATTCGATCGCTTATACGTTTACCGAGTGGGAGTTGTTGTGTGTTCGGTATTTCTTCTTCTCGGGGTGTATTTGTCCCGAAGAGTTGATAGGCCTCGTTTACTAATTTATGCTATTCTCCCTCTATTTTTGTCAATAAATATATCTCTTATTTACAATGGTTTAGCTACGTATGACAGTCTATGGGGTCTTTACGCGCAATATTTGTGGGTGTTTATGGGATGGTGGCTTTCAAAAAACATTTCATCTCTAAAGGTGTTGGGGATCTCGTTTGTTCTTGGGGTTGGTTGTATTAGCGGTTATGGTTTTTTACAGACATTGGACCTTGATCCTTTTCCTGCCGTCACTGTTTTTGGTAGTAGACGGGTAATTTCAACTTTTGAGAATCCAAATTATTTGGGAAATATATTGGCTTGTTCACTTCCACTATTGGTCTACTATTTCATAATTGCCAGACGTGAGGTTTTTCGGTGGATGATGGGAATCACACTGATTATGACGTATGGTGTCTGGATACTTGCCGGGAGTCGCGGTGCATGGATTGGTGGTGTGGTGGGGTTGTTAGCTTTAGCGGTTATTTTGGCAACTTTGCGGGTAGATAGAAAATTTGAAAAGAGGGCTTCCTTGATGTCCTACCTCGTTTTGGGGTGTGTTGTAGTGGGGGTTTCGATATACGCTTCTGAAAAGATTGTTATCGCTAATGCTCAGGGGAAATTGTCTGCGTACCAACGGTTACTCAGTATACGGCACGTATTCGATCCCCGTGAATTGGGGGATTTTTCTGGAGATGTGGGTGCTGCATCTTTGCAGATAGGAGATACCTTTGTTCATGATACGACGATAAATCATCGGTATTTTATTTGGGATGTCACTCGGAAGATGGTGACTGATAGCCCCATTGTCGGTGTGGGTTACGGAGGGTTTGCGCAAAATTTCTCGAACTACAGAGCCGATTTTCGTCAAGATGATAGGAATAATAGCCTTTCAGATTGGCAAAAAATGGAAGAGACGCAATATCCACATAATGAATTTTTACACATCTTGGCCGAATGCGGGACATTGGGTTTATTGTCTTTTTTTTGGCTGTGTGGTTTTGTAACGTATCATTTTATTCGAGCACGAAAGGAAGCCCCGTTAATTTGTGGAACTCTGTTTAGTGGTCTACTAATCACGTTGGTGCACGGACAGGTCAGTTATCCTCTACAGACTCCCGTCGGATCACTGTTCTTCTGGTTAACCCTGGGTATCTTGGTCGGTTTGCTAAAAACAGATCTGCAAAAAAGGTTTTAAAGCATTAAAGAATTTCGAAGCTCGTCCGATAATATCAATAGATACTACTTAATACTAAATTCGAATCGTTAACCCGATCGGATTTTTTTGGTATCTAGTCGGGCCTTCCCCAACCCGAATGGGCTGATATAACATTATATTTGCCTGCCTCCTATAGTAGCCGCTTGCAGATATACCCAAGGTGATCTCCAAGCGGCTACTTTTTTAATATAATGTTAATCATATTACAGACGTAGTGACTTTTAACGGGAAGTTTTTATCACATCTGCCCTGTTTTTACGCTTATTTAATAATTATTAAAGAATAATAAGTCACATCCGATAATAGTATTAGATACTACTTGATATTAAACTCGAACCTTAAACCCGATCGTGTTTTTGTTTGGTGTCTAGTCGGGCTCTCCCCAGCCCAAAATTGGCCAGTATCGCCCCAATACCGGCCCCTTTTTAACAGCCACTTGTGGATTGCTAACGCGGTCTCCGGGTGGCTGTTTTTTTTCTAAATTTTCATACACTGACAAACCAGGTGTTTTTATTTAATTTTGCTATGTGAAACAAAAATTATTATTCATTTAGAAAATTTTCCGGGAGTACCTTTTTATAGCGTCAAACCGGTAGGTGTTTAGCAGATTAGAATTGGGTTGAATACCGCACATTCATTCTACACGAAGATTTACGCTAATCATGCGTTAACTAATCCAAGGATGAATTTAGGATCGCTATAAATAGTCACCTCTTCCTTCACGTTCAGCGGGACGAAGGAGGTAAGGTCATGGTCGCTTTTGGTTACACTCACCATTGTTTCCGCACGGATACGATGAGCATGGAAGGGATCATTGAAGAAGTGAGAAAGTCACATCCCGAGATAGCTTATGATTAATGGCGAGAACATGGAGGTGATCAAGTGCTGTCGGATAAGCCAGGGTCACCACAGATCGAGAAGATATACATGCCGACAGATTTGTGGAAAAAATTTTCGTATTTTTGTTTTCGGGATCATACCGTCCCGACAAAAGTTTTGCGGAATTATATAAAAGGTTACGTTGATTCGGAACAAGATTTGCGAGAAAGATTGGACCGATTCGAAATAGATTGATATGACCATTTGTCACCGTCACCGATTCATTGGGAAGTTATACAAAGGCTCCTAAGGGCGCGTTATATTTTCGGAATTCTCAAGATTCATTGAAAATCTTTAGTCTTTAATAGCTTTTTCATGTAATTGGCGCATAGCGTGGTGGTGCCCATGTCCTTGGGCGATTAATTCTTTATACTCGTCAATGTCAATACCTTCCCATTTAAGAAATGAGCGGATGTCATAGCGTCCTTCAATTTCAACTGGGAGTTTCCCTTCAGAAACCATTTTTTCAAGGGGATATTCTCGCTCCTCAAGTGGGAGATGAATCACCGAATTTCTTCTTGCCGACTCGTAAAGTGCCATCATGATTTCCACTGTGTCACGTGCAGTATTACCTGAATTTCTATGTCTGTCGAGTCTTCCTTCGAGGACTTCGATTAATTCGAGCACTTGATCGGCATTTGAGTTCCCGCCAATAGCCTGTGCTCCTTCAGGGGTATCTATCTGGATATCTTGCCAGCCTGTTATAGAGGTATCATGAAGACGCACAGATAACTCCGTAACTTCCATATATCCGTTGGAACCTCGTATCTGGAAGTGGCCTGCCTGAGCACCTTCGCGCATGAGATCGGATTGGATGAATAACTGTATATCATTCTCGAAATGCACTAGACCCATGCAGGCATCTTCTACAGGTGTATCTCGTTCGTAGCGGTCAGTCTTTCGCTCTACAGCCCCCATTATCCATTGAGCTTTTGGATCGCCAAGCACAAATCGAGAGCCGTCGATGGAATGGGTTCCCCAATTTGTAAGTCCGTCTGCGACCTTGTTGGTCACAAAAAGTGGAGTTCCAATGGCACCATTTTCGAGTAATTCTTTGGCTTTTTCCCACCCAGGAGTGAAACGGCGTTGATGGCTGATGACTAATTTTGTGCCACTATTCTCGCAAGCTTCTACCATAGAATCAGCGGCGTCCATCCCAATGGCCATGGGTTTTTCGCAAATAACGGCTCGTACTCCTGCGTTAGCTGCAGCGATTGTTGGTGCAGGGTGAAGCAAATGCCAAGTGCAAACACTAACAATGTCTGGTTTGGCTTTTTCTAACATTTCTTCCACTGTATCAAATTGCTGGGGTATATCGTATTCTTCTACATATTGTTGCCTGGCAATTTCAGTTGGATCGGCGACTGCGATGACGTCGATGTTGTCTACAAGGTTGTAACCATCCATATGGGCGTGGCCAATACTTCCACATCCAATGATTGCTGCAGTATATTTTTTACTCATGCAATGCTCCAAGGTAATATGTTTTTTTGTTATTGATATGTTAACTTATCAATGCAGGCGGCACGGATCAATTGATGAGCAATTACCTATGAAAATATTAGATATCGACGGGTCTACATATATACCAACTTCAGAGTTCACGTTGTCTTTTTCAAGAAGCTCTGGCCCTGGAGGCCAGAACGTTAACAAGACAAGCACTCGGGTGGAACTTCGCTTTGACGTGACGAAAAGTAACTCACTGAGTGAAAGCCAGCGTCAAAGAGTTGTAGGTCGTCTTCGTCATCGTTTGAGCAAGACGGGTGTGTTGATAGTAGCTTCTGACCGACATCGAACACAAGGTCAAAATAGGTTAGACTGTGAACGGAAATTAGTAGAATCACTGCAAGAAGCACTTAGGCCACTTCCGCCCAAGCGGAGAAAGACGAGACTAGGGCTTGGTGCGCGAAAGCGGCGTTTAGATTCAAAAAAGAGGCAATCAGACAAAAAGAGAAACCGGCGTCGGCCTATGATATAGCCTCGGCATATAATAGCTTATAATAAGCAGTGTGTCTCATTTTATACAAAAATTTTCAAGAAGATTGTGTGCACGCTTATAACGTAAAACCGTTTTAGTCGTTTGATGAGTTGTAGTTACTTTGAATCCGTGCATAAAACGCCAAAATTGTCATGCTTACCGCAAAAGCAAGATATGAGACAAATGCAATGGTAATCCCCCATTCGTCAGCCAATTTAGCCATGGTGAGGGGAAAAATAAGGGCTCCTATACCTCCCCCTGTAGATATAATGCCAATGGCTATACTACTAAATTTTCCGAAGAATTGTCCCGCAATCACCATAACGACCGGATATATGGCCGAGAGTCCAAAGCCTACGGTAAAATAAAAACAAGCAGACCAAAGTATACTGTCACTTAACAAGGCAAGTATTAGACCTATTGTAGATAAACAGCAGGATGAAATTAGGAGAGGGAACTGATTATTGCCTCTATATAGGAAACCGATAGCAATTCTACCAATAAATAGACCAGACCAGTAAATTGAAACCATATAGGCCCCATGTTCTGAGTCAGCAAATAATGTTTTTATTGAATATTCTGCTATCCAATTAGAAATTCCTATTTCAATGCCGACATAAATTCCTCCAATGGCGGCTAAAGCGAGCATAAATCGGTTTAACAACAAGTGGCGGAGTTGGTGGATGTCACGGTTGTTTGATGGTTGGTTATTGTGGTGAGGAAATTCTTGAAAGGCAAAACAGATAGCTTGTAAAAAACAAAAGATAGCCAGACCGATAAACGCAAATCTCCAGGAAACTTGAAAGTTGATCATTTGACCGATCGCCAAAGGAGCTGAGACGGCTCCGGCCGTAAAGGCAGAATGGATAAGGTTCATTAAGTTACTTCGTCCGGTTTGCTCTATGCGGACGATGCAGTAATTGGGTACGACCTCACTGGCACCTTGCCCAATCCCGATTAAGGCGCTAGCGAAAACATTTGTTAGAATCGAAGGAGAATAACCAAAGACAAGAAGGCCTGTCCCCTGAATAAAAAGACCCACTATGATGATTTGGCGCGGGTTTCTATAACGAAGAAGAAAACCGCAAAGAAAGGTTGAAAACGAATATCCAATTGCGCCACAGGCGATAACATTTCCCATGATGTTATAATCCCACTTGAACGATTGCAGAATTTCGGGAACAGTTGCACCAATAAGTGTAGCAGAAGCGCCAAAAAGAGCAAAGGTAGTTGAAAAAAACAGGAGAAGCACTCGGAACTGAACCAAATTTTTACCGCCACATTAGCTTGGGTTAGAGGGCAGGTTAATCTAATTCATTAAACAATGGACGCAATTGCCTCAGGATTTTAGAAACATTATAATTTAAGTCAGTGATTTTAAACAATGGAAGAACAATGCCGCTGCGACAAAAACTTCTTGTCTTATACGCACACTCGCCTGATTTAAATAGCCGGACGGTAGCTTGGTCGATGTATGACGGTACCGGTAAGGAAAATCATACCACTGGCGATGGTGAAGTCCCACCGTATGCAACGATCGTAGCAGCTATGCTGGATGGATGGCGGGTTGTGCAGTTTCCGCAACAGTTTCCAGCCTATCCAGGAATGGAATATACTACGTCTTATCTTCGTTATGAATACGTCCTAGAAAAATTGGAGGAGTCGAATGATGGATAAAACCAATTTGTTGACAAGTAAAGATATGGCTCGTTTTGTAGCTGATGGTTTATTGCGGTTTGATGAACTGGTTCCCGAAGAACTGAACCAGGAAACGTGCAAGGAAATGGCAGCAGGAATACCTGGCGCGAAGGGAGGAGCTTTACTCCAAGATTTGTGGCAAAGTGAAAGCATCGGTAAAGTGGTGCGCCTTCCTGCAATTCAGGGAATTATTCGGAGCCTGGTTGGACCCAACCCGTTATACGATCATCATGCCGTTCATACGGTGGATGCCCAGCATGACCATGGTCAAATTTGGCATGCTGATGCCATTATTGATACTCGGATGCATTTTGATATTCAATTGTTTTACTTTGCCCATGATACTCCTCGGGAGATGGGAGGTACTATGTTTTTGCCGGGGAGCCAATACCGGCGTATAAGCGAATCAGATATTGCTCGTTACCATAATTTTATTGGTCAGATGCCGGTTGTATGTAAGGCGGGGACCGTATTTGTTGCCCACCACGGTATTTGGCATTGTGCGCAGCCGAATCTTACTGATAAAAAGCGATATATGTTTAAATTGCGGCTGAACCCGACCGTGAGACAAAAACGTCTTTGGAATATGGATGATATCGAAGATGAAGTAATACCGTCACTTTTAAATGCTAATCATGGTTGGTATGGTAATGAATCTCGGTTGGAAGTTGTGAATCGGATACAAATGTGGAGATTTCTGATTGGAGACGACGGTTACGATTTAGGATATTGGTTGTCTCGTCTAGAGAATATGCCTGAAAATGAATTACAAGCTGCGTAGCGAACGATAAAGTATTAGTAACGGCACCCGTCAACTTTTATTT
>JAYYVF010000035.1:0-6655 GCA_036343635.1 Candidatus Latescibacterota bacterium
CCAAACACGATGCGTTATTTGCGAGAGGCAGGTTACGAAGTACACTGGTTTGGTAAGAATGATTGTTTAGCTCCCGAGGCGTTTTCAAGTTCGGTCGACAGAGTATATGCCTCAACAGAGCCAATTGGTAGTTCGCCTCCCCTATTTAAAGAGGGAGCACCGGGTTATTATAGCTTTCTGCGTGGGGCCATGGACGGACCGCCACGAGATGAATTTATTTATAAACGTGCAGAAAATTTGATCCGCAATCACAATCAGGATGGCCCTCCTATGTTTATGTTCTTGGCAACCGGTTTCCCGCACCCGGTGTATCATGCGCCACAGCCTTGGTACGATATGTACGATCCGAATGACCTGCCCCCTTTGCGCCCAGTTCGGGATAATCTAGGTCCTGACTTCCACGCACTTGTTCGTCGATACAGACGTTTAAATCAGCTTGACGAGAGTGTTCTACGTAAGATTATGGCGGTTTATTTGGGTATGACGTCGTACGTTGATCATTTGATTGGCGGCCTTTTAAAAGCTTTAGATGACACGGGTATGATAGATAATACAGCGATATTTCTGTTTTCCGATCACGGCGATTGGGCAGGAGATTACGGTTTAGTTGAAAAATGGCCGAGTGGGCTTGATGATACTTTAACCCGTGTTCCCCTCATAATTAAATCACCTGGTAAGGCACAAAGTCATGTTGTTAGGGAACCCGTAGAATTATTTGACATTGTTCCAACTACGTTGGAATTAGCTGGAACCGAGGCGGAACATACCCATTTTGCTAAGTCGCAGGTCCAAGCTTTATCAGGTGTAAGTGGAGAAAAAGATCGTATTGTTTTTGCAGAAGGCGGTTATGATTTGCACGAGGAGCATTGTTTTGAGGGTCGGGGGATACCCGGTAATTCGGAAGGTATTTATTATCCTAAGGGATTACAGCAACAAGAGGAACCTATGAGTGTTTGTCGGTCTCAAATGGCACGATCCGCCACGCATAAATTAGTTCGTAGATCTAGTGGAAAAAATGAGTTGTACGATTTGAATACGGATCCGTTCGAATTAAATAACTGTTTTGGTACTCCAGAATGCTACGAGGAGCAAATACAACTTAGCGAGGCTTTGTTAAATTGGCAGTTAGCCACGAGCGATGTCACGCCCTTTCATCCTCAGTCTCGTGGGTTTCCCTCGGGGTTGCCCAAACCTTAGCGTTTGATCTTAATCTCTCCCCAACCCATTTTTGTTACTGCGGAATCGTAATAGTTGAATTTCTGATAGTTTAAGAATGTTGCGTCTGATGGAAAAGATCGCAATTGATCTACAAATGGCACTACAAGAATGAATGGCTCTGAGATCTCCAATTGGTTTTTTGAGACAGTAAAAGAAAATCGTCTGTAAACAGGCAGGAAGTTGTTCCGGAAACTTCTGTATTCTTTGGAGCCATCCTTTAGCGATCGAGATTCATATGGATTAATTTGTAGGACTGCATATTTACCTAAGGTGGAATCGGGATCCATATAATACCCAGCGCTCCAACGTGAAAATAAACGTTCGAAAGGAATGGATTCGTTTAATGCTGGATTTGTATAATAGTAATCATGGACCATTTTCCCATCAGATGTTATTTCGATTTGTTGCCACAAATCGCGTGCGGGATCGTTCCCATGAGAATAAAGTGATTTATTAAGCCAGACCCCCAATAGAGGGCTGTTGTCGAAGTCCCTATTCGGTGCATAGCCAAAATCGGTCTCGGCATTAGCAGCCACAGTTATCGAAAGGACAAAAAAAAGAAGTAATCGAGACAACAAATGCCCCTTTAAGAGAAGAACTATTTTGTAGCATAGACAATTGGTTGCATACGCATAACCACCTGTAAAAATACGATAATACTAGCCTAATGAACAAATATTTGACTACAAATGCGAAAGATGTGCTTAAACACAAAGTCGGTGTAATAATACCTGTTTATTTTCCGCGGGGTGTTGACGAGAGTGAGGCTACTGATTTGTTGCGGGATACGGCCTATTCTTATGTGGATCTCTTGGATGATCCTAGAAACGTTTGTTTAAGTGTGGATGGTGTGGAACACGGCTTAGATATCGCTGCTGGCATATCTAAAGAGTGTGGTGCTCGGTTAGTTTATACACAAAAAAATAGAGGAAAACTGGGAGGTGTTCGGCAGGGTGTTCAAGCGCTCTGGAATGACACAGAGTTAATTTATTTTGTTGAGGTTGATTCGGATGGAGATCATTTTGCAAATGAATTAATAAATTTGATTCGTGCGGCCATTAACGTACAGGATAGATGTGAGGATGATGTACTTGTTATTGGTAGGAGAACATCGAAACACCGACCTATGGGCTTCTTGCGGGGGGAACTCGAAGAACTCGCAGATCGAGTTCTTCTCGATGCACTGTATTATCATGCCGCACTGTCGGGCCAGGCTTTGTCGTTGGAATACGCTACGCCCATAGAAGAATACCCGGACTTCCATTCCGGCTTTAAATTGTTTAGCAGGGGAGCAGCGCAAGCAACTTTTTTGGACGACCCCAAGATATGTGGAGTTGGTGAAGATGCATATTTCCGCCATGGTTGCGAGGCCGTAATGACCGTCGAACCTCTTTTATCTTCTGCCCGACTTGTGCTCGTTAATCGCAGTACGTTTAATGAACAGCCAGTTACTACCTTTGGACTACTCAATCGTGAGCGAATGATCGCGGATAAAATAATCTGGCCATGCAAAAGAATGCACGTCCCAGCAACATTTGTTGATCAATGGCTGACCAATCATTGCGCTCGTTTAATTTTGAATACGTTAGTACCACAGGGGAAATCGGAGTTATTACAAATTCGTAGCTTGGTATTAAGTGCTTTTGGCATTGAGAATGCAGACGCTGAAACTATGAATTGGGGCCCGCTGTTTGTATAATGAAAATTACGTTTGATTTAAACAAAAATAGCGGTATGAACTGCTATCGGAGGTAATCTATTGTATGGCTCGCAATGTTCTTTTTATTCTAGCTGACCAATTTCGTGCCGATTGCCTGGGGTCTGCTGGTAATCCATTGGTTAGGACCCCAAACTTGGATCGGTTGGCGGATCAGGGTGTTCGATTTGCCAGATGTTTTAACCAAACAGCTCCATGTGGACCAAGTCGCATGAGTATATATACCAGTCGGTATATGTGCTCTACAAGAGCGGTCAATAACATGACTCCCCTGAGGGATGCGGAAGAAAACTGGGGTTACGCATTGAGGCAAGCGGGTTTCGATCCGGGTCTAATAGGTTACAACGATTACGGGGTTGACCCTAATAGTGTTCCTGAAGGCGACTTACACCGCTCGGGCTTATCCTACGATAATGTTTTACCTGGATTCGAGCGGGTATATTATCATGAATATGACAGCCCTGAATATTTTCAGTGGCTGCGGCAACACGGTTATCCCGCCGAATTATGTAATCATTCAGCAATCCATAGTCCCGCGGTTCCTGACGGCGGCCCAGGTGACCATTTAACGTGCCATTACCCTGCTCACTACAAAGCTGAGCATAGTGAATGCCGTTACGTTACCGAACGGGCAGTTGAATATATAAAAAAGCCAGATTTTGTCGGTCAAGACCATGGTTGGGTTTTAAGTCTCAATTACATAAAACCACATCCACCAAATATCAACTGTGAACCCTATTGTAGTATGTTTTCTGCTGATGAAATGGAATTAGCAACTCGTAGGGCTGAAGAATTGAACAGCGATCATCCTTATATACGCCGAGCTATTGGGTCTGGTGAACACGTGGAGGATCGACACCTCCGTGAGTTTAGAGCTTGCTACTATGGTATGATCGCTGAATTAGATGATAATCTAGGCCTTGTCTTTAAAGCCCTCGAGAAAACAGGCCAATGGGAAGATACTCTGATCGTGTTTAGTGCAGATCATGGAGAGCAACTTGGCGATCACTATTTGGTCGGGAAAGGACATTTTTATGACAGTGCCATGCACATCCCATGTATTATCCGCGATCCATCTGAAAAAGCTGAAGTTACGCGAGGTACGGTTGCAGATCATTTCGTGGAGTCTGTTGACTTAGCACCTACTGTTTTGGATTGGTTGGGTGTAGATGCACCAGACCGTTTTCAAGGAAAGAGTCTGTTAGGTTCCATACATGCCGAAAATGATTACGAACCTAAAACCGAAATTCATTACGAATATGATTATCGTTCAAGTGCTCGTGCTATTGATTCAAATACTGAAATGGACATGCATTTACTTTGGGTTCTGCGTACGGAAAAATACAAGTACGTTCATTTTGCTGACGAATCGGTGCCAACGTTACTTTTTGACTTAGAGCAAGACCCCGGAGAATTTGAAAACTTGGCAGAAGACTCTAAATATTCCTCGGTCGTTTTAGATTTGCAACGGCGCATGCTTCGTTGGCGTATGCGATGTGAGGATCAACGAATGGAGTATTGGGCGGCGCAATTCCGATACTGATTGGATTTAAATGAACGTTATAACAATTATTTGCGATACTTTGCGTCGGGATCATGTAGGTGCCTACAATTTTGGTCGGCCCCTAAATCAATGTGGGAGCGACGCTGCTCCCAATTGGTGTCTGCCAACGCCTAATATGGATCGTCTTATTGAACGTGGAACGGTGTTTGATAATGCCTACATTGGCTCAACTCCTTGTATGCCAGCACGTCGGGACATTTATACTGGACGATTGGAATTTCTGGAGCGGGGATGGGGACCATTGGAGGAAGGCGACTATGATTTGCCCCGGCAGGTTTCCGGTGCACCCAATCGTTCCATTCGCCAGTCAATACAAAAAAATGAACCGATAAGTTGTCTCCTGACAGATCATTTTCATCTTTGGGAACAAGGCTCTGGAAATTATCATATGGGATATACGGGTTTCGAGTTTGTTCGTGGGGTTGAATCTGACGGACTATACACGGACCCTATCGAATTTTCCTGTCCACCTGGTGACGTGATGGGTAAGAATGAGCGTCATTGGCGGAATGTTCACTTCATTCGGCAATCGGAAGAAGATTATTTTTGTGCCCAGGTTTGTAGTAAAGCTGCTGACTGGTTAAAGCGTAATTGTACTCACGAGGATTTCTATCTGCATTTAGATATTTTTGATCCGCATGAGCCTTGGGATCCTCCTGAAGATATTCTTAAAGATTTTGATCCTCTAGGTTATGATGTAGAGGGTTTGCGTGCAGCTGCCCCTTACGATTTGTGGCGTCGCCACTATACAGACGAACAGTTTTTAAATATGCGTGCTCGTTACGCTGCGAAGGTCGTGTTTCTGGACCGTTGGCTTGGTAAGGTTTTTGATGCATTAGATGACTTGCATTTGTGGGAAGAAACATTAGTGATCTTAACTACGGATCATGGTACCTGGAACGGTGACCATGGTCGGATGGGCAAACTTGGTACGCACCAATATGATGGCTGTTCCCATATACCGTTTATTGCGTGTCACCCCAAAAAAGGACATGGCGAGCGTCGACAGCAACTTGTGCAACTTGTTGATTTGTATCCAACAATTTTAGCGGGTGTCGGTCGCCCATTACCTCCAAAGATTGAAGCCAAACCATTGCATGGGATAAATTTGTTACCTCTTTTGGAAGACGAGAAATCGCCCACGCGTGAATGCGCATTAATGGGTATGTTCGGCAAAAGTATTTCCCTAACAGACGGGGATTGGACTTTACATCAGTCACCGTTAGAAAGTAACCAACCCCTTTACTGGCATGGCTATCATCTTGCACGTTTCATTGACTATGACTTGGGCTCATTTTCTGAAGGCCGTCGCCCAGTGAAAAACTGTCGATCCTGGGACGAACCTACGTCACTTCATAATCGAAAAGATGACCCTGGCGAATCAACCAATGTATCGGCCAGTGAACCAGAACAACTAGTGAGGATGCAGACTCTGTTACGAGATGAATTAATTCGACTTCGTGCACCTGAATGGCAGATAAAACGCCTGGGTTTGGAATAGATTCCGGTTTATGAACTATAGAGAAATGGCCGGCAAGGTCTTCCATCCTTTTTTGCTCGCAAGGCTAGAAAAGTTTGGTTTAGAGCAACCGAAAAAAGGTGAAGTCCACGCGTGGTCCACAAGTCTTGAGGCAGACGAGAATACTTTAAGAAGCTTGTCGAGCAATCTTTCCACAGATGAACTTTTTAGGGCGAATCGGTTTAATTCTGGGTTGCATCGTCGTCGGTTTATTGTGGCACGGTCTACGTTGAGGATTCTAATTTCCCGTTATTTAAATTGTGAGATATCAAGTATAGAATTGATCACTGATGCCAAAGGGAAACCATCAGTGAAAAAACCAACAACCGAGCTCACGTTTAATGTTTCCCATTCTCATGAGCTGGCTCTCTACGGATTTGGAAGTTCCCGTGCAATTGGAATTGACGTAGAGAGAGTACGGACAGATGTTTCGGAGTTAGCCATAGCTAAACGGTTTTTTTCTCCAGATGAGATAGAAAAAATTGAGAATTTATCTGATAAAGATCGCCGAAAAGCTTTTTTTTCCTGTTGGACTCGGAAGGAAGCATACCTGAAGGCCCATGGCGTTGGGATAGGCGGCGGCCTAAAAAGTTTCTCTGTTACCTGCGGCCACGATGAAGAAGTACGGTTAATAAAA
>JAYYVF010000036.1:0-28109 GCA_036343635.1 Candidatus Latescibacterota bacterium
ACCTATGCCTTGGCTGAAGGATTTGAGCGTGCAGAAAAGCGAAAATTAAAATTCACCTGGGATTTCTCGCATCCTGCAATTACTAAACATTTGTCACCTCCGTATTGGGATCGATTGGCGGAACGTCCCGACTTAATCCAATTTTCAAATCAATTTCATTTTCGGCCATTTAATGGACATCATGCACAAATTCCTGCGCTTGACCATCGGGGAAAATATACGCCAGAATTCAATGACTGGTTAGAATTTGCTGAGCGTGTTTTTGCTTGCTGGTTAAGTAGTGCTGAACCTGGGCGTGAAATTTTTGTATGTCCAGAACAGATTGCTGGAGGATATCATATTTCCGTATTTGGTGATCGGTGGAAAGATGTTCTTGCTATAAAAAAAGCCTTAACAAAGGTTTGGAAACGGCAGTTACGTTCCTGGGTGGGACCTTCTTAGACCGCATCCTGCCGGGACCAGCTAAGAGGGAGCGGGCACCACTGACTTAGTGTGTAAAGTGCTTCACAGGGTGGGACTATAGTTTCGGGAGGGAGTGGTCCGAATAATAATCTATGAGCAGCTGCCGCATCGATGAAAATATCGGCATCGTCCTCACACTGCTTGCAGGTAGCCCCTTCTGAATCTATTTGAAGTGCAAACCTACCTTGAGAAATGATTTCAATTACAACCCGTCCTTCATTTAATTTTGTGATGGATAAACGAGCATTAAGTAGGGCATCTACCGTTGATGCCCAATCGAGAATAAGCCAGTTCCCGCTATTATGGATAGAATACGATTCAGCTATGTTTCCGAGCGGTGTAAGTAATTCATGCCATGGAGGTAGATCAAAACGGACACTGCTACCTGGTTGTTGCTCTATCCAAGCTCGTGCTATCTCAAATGCGGGCTTACCCTCGCTCACGCCGGTTAGTTCGACGATAGAGCTTTTGTCTGAACTTGCTACTATATAACCAATCATTCGACCATCGCTTCCTATCGCAATATACGGTACATTGTTCCAACTCCTTAAAATTGTATCGAAGTGGTTGGTTGGGCGCATTCGTCTGATTGAATTGGTGGCGTGTAGGTCAGCAATTCCTTTTAAGTGAGTATTGTCAAGCTGATCTAGGGGGCGAAATGTTATATTACTTTTAGCTTTGCCAAAAACGTGACGTAGGTTGTTTTTGCTTAGATTATATTCATAAGTTACCCCGCACTTTTCATAACCAAAATATCCATAACGTTGACGTTGCCCACCCAGCCAAGAGGCATGAACACCGTTGCTATGCATCTCGTCGACACAGTGTTTCATTAATTCTTGCATGTACCCTTTCCCACGCCTTTTTGGATGGCTTGAGACACCTCCAATTCCAGAGAGATTAAGTGTCGCGCTCAATACTTTCCATTCAAGTGGATGGGAACCTACAATAGCAACAATTCGTCCTGATTCCCTGATTGCCCAAATACACTTCATTAGTTCATCGGTTGGCTGGTATAAAGCCGGTAGTAAACTAGCAAAATCATGGGGACCATGAGCTCCAAAAACCATATTCATAAAATCCATGGCTTCTTCAAAATCATTAGCGGTTAATTGTTCTACTTTCATTAGTTTTTGGTCCTATATAAAAAGATTGCTATATGGGTCGAAAAAAATCTGAGATTCAGCCTCAATCAATAAAAAACAGAAATTACTTTACATATGGATTGCATTCGATAATCAATATCAATGTATATTTTAGCTATATAAATGCCAGGTGGAACCCTATTTTGAAAAAGGTCTCTTCCATTCCAGGACAAAAGTGCTTTTCCTGCGGTTACTTCCCTTGAAAAGTCATAGACGGTTTGCCCAGATAGGTCTGTTATGGCCAACGCTAAGACCCGTGGTTTTAGGACATTGATGATATCGATATTTATTCTAAGCTCATCATTTACGGTGTCATTGTTAGGTGTAATGTGTTGAGTGTTAAATGTCATGTTGTCGATTATTTCTGTATCAATGGAAAGACGCACAATATCCGAATTTCCATCTATGTTTTCATCAGCGTCACCGGCTTCAACTTTCTGTGTTGAAGCCTCGTTTTCGATAAAAGCCACAAAGCGTGTTGCTTGACGAAAAATTTCAGACGAGAATTGGATTTTGATCAATTGTTTGTTTTTTATCGGATTTGGGAAATCCAACAGTAATCGCTGGCCCCCCGCGTAATGGTGAGGCGGATCTATTTGCTCAACTTTTGAGACCACTCCTACAAATTCATCATCAATAGTTGCTTTATTGAACCGAAGTAAACTGGGGCCTTCCAAAATAACACGACTGAAATTTCTTGAGACAGACTTTACACGTAGTGAATAAGTAAAGTCTGTCTCAGTACCAGCCATAACCTGACTGGGCGTAACTTCTCCTCTTACGTTATTGCCAATCGGCTCAGAAAAATCTAAGGAAATTGAGTCTAACGCCGCAGAATGCATTGGACTTTCCGAAGTAAGCCTCACGTTTATTTCCGTATATCTTCGAGGTGCTGGGGAAAGGAAATCGGTCTCATCTCGGCTATATATCCTGCTCCAAGAACTCCAGTCAGATCCGGGTGAAAATGCTGTGTCGACTTTACCGCGAAAACTGGGTATTAGTTTTCCATATTTCTTCTCTGTCACTTCTTTTCCATTCTTATCAAAATAGGTTGTTTCTAAATCTAAATTATTTCCCGAACGCGTTTGAATTTCAACACTTGTTTTGGTTGGGGTGTCAGCTGACCAATTTAATCGGGTTATATTTTTTGATTCTCCTAAATCAATTATTCCAGAATTGAAACTTACCTCGCGTGGAAATCCGATTCCAAATACCATAAGCTCTTCTATAATACCACGTGCTGCTCCACAATCTCCATCGCAATTAGCATCCCACAAAAGCCAATCAATACGGATAAATCTTGTTGGGTTTAGAGTAAATGAATGGTCGGCATAGCCTTGTTGGTAGTTTTGTGCGGAACGACGGTCGAGAAATCCTCGTTTCCAAATTAAGTTGCCATCCGGAGAAATTGATCCATCGGATGTAGAAATTCCGTAGAGATTGAAATCAAATCTACGAAGGGAAAGTGCTCGTTCTCCTATGTTACCAACAACGCCACTACTCTTGCTGTATGGACGAGGAACAATGCCGCTGACCATTTTTATCCAATCGATCCAGTAAACGGCACCAAGGTCCAAAGTTATTTTACCCCAAACGTCCTCCGGACTTCGTACGCTCCTCCCATAACGAAAACGAGTAAAAAAGTTTCCGTCTGCCAGTTGCATGGCATTGCCTAAAGGGACATTATCATCGTCATTTCCAATTTCTATATTTATTTGGCCCGATTTCTCTAAAAGGTTTAGAACGACATTATCGCCAAATTCTTCTACAGTTATTTCAGTAAGCTTCGCGTTGGGAACGAAAAGTAAATTCTTTATGCGTAGGTAACGGAATGGGGTGTGATCGAATTGGTCGAGCTGAAAAACTAATTTATGACTTTTATTTTCTTTAAACCGCTTTTTTGTTCGGAAAATCAAAATATCGTTGAACGTAGTGTTACTCTCATCAACCTGGGGTTCACCAGTGGAGAGTAATAGGTCGAAAAGAGAAAACGGATTCGCGAGTTTATCGAAATGCAACGATATACTTTTAGCGAAAACGCCTCGGCCTAGGTCAATATCTACATACCAATCTTCTTTCGGATCCTGAATATTAGGACTCCATCCCGTTGACAAATCGCCGTCAAAAAGTGCTGATGCAAGTTCAATATTTGTTCCAGCAGCGTGGATGCCACCTCCGAACAAAGGCATGTTTTCGATAGCATTGGTTTCGCGTCTCAGATATGTAGGTCTAATTCGTCCGTCGGTAGTTACCTTGACTATTCCCTTAGGTAACGTCCATTTTCTCCAGTCTTGAGCTGAATTAAAAGTAATCTCGTCGGATCCCGCGTATTCGACGGAAAGAAATATAATAAGCAAAAATATCAACAAATCGTGCTATTTTTCCTTTACGAATGTTTGTGATGCCAATCAGATATTATCTGTCAGTATTAGCTTAGAATATTTTGAGCGGAATTTAGCTATTTTAGGATCAATTACTATTTGGCAGTACTGCTGTTTGTTGTTGTTTTTGTAGTAGTTTTGATGATAGAACTCGGCAGGGAAAAAGGTCTCGAGTGGAACGATTTCGGTGACGATTGATTCTTCATATTGATTACTGTCTTCTATTTCTTTTTTTAAACTGGTGGCTTCTGTTTCCTGAGTTTGGTCGTGGAAGAAAATTATAGATCTATATTGCGTACCAACATCTGCTCCTTGTCGGTTCAGTGTCGTCGGGTCGTGGGTATCCCAGAAAATTTTAAGAAGACTACTATAATCGATTTTGGTAGAATCAAATTCAACTTGAATCACCTCAGCGTGACCAGTGCCGCCGTTACAAACGGCCTCATATTTCGGATCTAATACATGACCACCCGAATAACCGGATGTGACTTTCTTTACGCCAATAATACCTTGAAAGATGGCCTCTGTACACCAGAAACACCCACCACCGAATGTAGCTAGTTGAACGAGAGATGACATAGTACGTGTCCTTTTATTTATTAAGTATTTATCTCAAAATATAAACTTAATGAAGTCTTTATAGTCAAGAGTTTTTATATTCGGAAAAACATGAGTTAATTAGGTCATTATCTTTGGCTAATTGACCACCGAACCATCTTGAAAAAAAGTTAGAAGGCAATTCGTTATAGTCACTTATTCCAAGGGGGGTTATTTTTCGTTGAGGTGTATCCTGATGTGCCACAGCCACTACATGCATGCCGGCATCTGTAGCAGATTTTACTCCTGCTATTGAATCTTCAAACACTAAGCAGTTTTTAGGCTCACATTTGGAACGTTCGGCAGCTAAAATATATGGCTCAGGATGTGGTTTTGATGCTGAGTAATTTTCAGAACTGATATAGAAGGTGCATTCATTCACAAGTTTCTTACGGGTTAAAAAGTTTTCAACAAATCGTTTGCTACTCCCTGTGACTATGCCAGTACATCCATAAGTCGCTGCCTCGCTAAAGGCTTTATGCGCACCAGGCAACAATTCCGGGTCACTTTCATTAGAGATATCAAAATAATTTCTTTCTAACTCCTTTGCGATGGATGCGGGATCTGTATCGGTTTCGAGGATTTGCAGCTTTTTTGCGATACTTAACCAGGTGATTCCATGTAGTGACTCTGAAATAATTTCGGCTGTTAGACAATACTTGTTTCGTTTCAACCAATTTTTTACAACTTCCTCTGTTATCGGCTCAGAATCTAAAAGTGTTCCATCAAGATCAAAAAATACCGCATAATTAGATGATTTGTTGAGAGCCTTATACATGGAAAGTTTTTTGATGTGTGTTAATGGTCATATGGGTCCGCGGCGTCTCTTAATCCATCGCCCACAAAGTTGAAAGCTAAGACCGCAATTATTACGAAAATTGCTGGCGTTAGCAACCAGGGCTGCATTGCAACAGCCTGAACGTTTTGAGCTTCCTGTAAGAGTACGCCCCAACTGGTGATAGGTGAACGTAAACCTAAACCGAGAAAACTAAGGGATGTCTCTCCCAAAATCATCCCTGGCAATGCTAGTGTAAGACTTACTACGATATGACTCGTAAAACCAGGTAGGAGATGATGCGTCATTATTCTTCTCTTGCTTACACCTGAAACTTCGGCAGCCATCGCATAATCTTCTTCGCGAAGTGCAAGGATTTTTCCCCGAACCACTCGTGCTAAACCCGTCCAACCTAAAAAAGAGAGTACTACCGTTATACCGAAATATATTTTCAGAGGAGACCAATCAGAAGGTAATGCGGCACTTAGGGCCATCCATAACGGAATAGATGGAAACGAACGAAGAATTTCAATTAACCTTTGTATTACGTTGTCTATCCATCCACCGAAATATCCAGAAATCACTCCAATGGTTAAACCGAACACAAAAGTCAAAGCTACTCCAACTAATCCAACGGTTAAAGATATTCTTGCTCCGTATAGGATCCTAGTGAAAAGATCTCTTCCGAGTGAATCTGTGCCTAAGAGAAAAAGGGTGCCACCCTTGTTCACGCTGAATAGATGAATGTTTGTCTTGAAAATGCCCAAAAAATCATAAGAAGATCCTCGGGTAAAAAAACGGATAGGAAACACTTTATTTTGATCCTCTGTGTAAATTTTTCGTAATGTCGTTGGATGGCGAATCCCCTTCAGCCCATAAACAAATGGAACAAAGTGCATACCATCAGGTCCCATCCAGTGTAGCCTTTGTGGGGGAGCGTAAATAAAATCTATATTTTGTTCGTCGAGACCATACGGAGAGATGAACTCGCAGAATAAAGCACAGGTATAAAGCGCAATAATTAAACTCCCTGACCATACTGCCAACCGGTGTTTAGTAAATTTTCGTGCCATGAGGTTCCACTGTGAAGCAGTAGATAAATCATTAGATGGTTGGTTCCCGAAATTGATTTTTATTTCTTTATCCATTGGTTACTTATCCTATCCCCAGAATGACAAGGCCAGAGGTAATAGAAAATATTCCAACGATTTTAAATCGGTTTAGTCTTTCGTTTAGAAAAAGTATTCCGATTGCCGCAGCAATTATTATTGATGATTCGCGTGCGGCTACAATATGGCTCACTTGACCCTTGGTGTAGGCAAATAATATAAGGAGGTAGGTGGTCAAAGATCCTAATCCAATTAATGAGATTGTTTGCCAATTGGATACCGCAACCTGCATTAGGTTTCCACGGTACCGATGAAAAATCCAAGGCCAGCGAAACAACGAACCAAGAATCCACATTCCCGTGATATAGTGTACCGGGTGCAAGTGTGATACGCCTAATTTGTCGACTAACGAATAACACACTATGCTAATGCCTACTCCTAGTGCTAAGGATATACTGCGTCTGTCGCTTTTTTGCGACTGTAATGCGGGAATACTGATAATAGATATTCCAATTAAAATCAGTCCGATTCCTGTCGCATCTATAATAGAAATTGCCTCTTCGAATAGAAAAAAACCTCCCAAACCGGTTAGCCCAACACCTGTACCGCGGGAGATAGGATAAACAATGGAGATGTCGCCAAAGGAATAGGCTTTTGACAACAATGCAAAATATATCGCATGTAGTACACCGGTTGCAATTAAGCAGAGGCTCGATTCTATCGTCAATTTTGGTATGATTCCAATGCAAATCATTAATAGGCTGAATGGAACCATACTTACAGAGCCCAGCACAAAACTCCACCACATTATGGCAGGATCTCCGGTTGTTTTTTTTGCAACCACATTCCATAGAGCGTGGCCTAAAGCCGCCCGTAATACCAATAGCCAAACAGTTTCAGTCATAATTTAACTTTTGTCGTCGTAGCGTATTCTTGGATCTAACCAAAGAAGTAAGATGTCGGACAAAAGGGTTCCTAAGACGGTCAAGAAGCTTAAAAACATTACCATCGAACCTGCCAAATACATATCTTGGTTTTGGAGAGCTCGAAGTAACAGCGGGCCTGTGGTAGGAAGGCCCAGTACCACTGCGACGATTACCGAACCTGAGACGATCTCAGGTAATATCCATCCAACAGTACTAATGAGTGGATTGAGAGCAACTCGCACTGGGTATTTAAGCAGTAATTTTTTATTGGAAAGACCTTTTGCTTGTGCGGTTATGACGTACTGCTTTGGTAATTCATCTAGAAGATTACCTCTCATGACGCGGATTAGACCGGCGGTGCCTGAGGTCCCAATGACTACAACTGGAATCCATACATGAGCCAGTAGGTCCGTGAATTTTGCCAAGGACCATTCTGCTTCAACATATTCTGGAGAGAAAAGGCCGCCTGCACTGACTCCGAATACAGAAAATCCGATATACATAAATATCAAAGCCAAGAGGAAATTTGGTGTTGCTAAGCCTATAAAACCCAGTACAGAAAAGACGTAATCCCCAGTTGAATATTGACGCACGGCCGAATAAATACCGATTGGTATAGCAATAACCCAGGTGAAGAATAGTGTGGCTATTGATATTACAACTGTTAAAAACAATCTTTCGCCAATTAGATCATTTACCTGTCTATTCCACTCAAACGACATACCCAGATCAGGCCACTTGGGACGAGGCCAATTGAAATCGCGGTCACCAGGTTTGTTATTAATCCACATGTAGGCTCCGTCATCTTGGCGTACAAATCCGAAGGGTAGAAGGTTATTTAGCCATTTTCCGTATTGTATTAGGAATGGCTCGTCAAGATTATAACGAAGCCTTAAAGCTTCTACTTGATCTTCGGCTACAGATTCTCCAGTCTCTTCCAAGGCTGTAATGTAAGATGTCAGATAATCTCCTGGGGGAAGTTGTATGAGTGCAAAAGAAATAAAAGAAATTGCGATAAGAGTGGGTATCATCCAGATGAGGCGACGAACAATTAGATTTATCATAGACTAACCCTTGTCGATCGCGTATGATTCAGGGGCTGTGGCACCAGGTGTTCTTAATGGCCAACATCCAACAGCCACCTCTGGAACATTTCGAAAGTTATTATTGACTATGAACAATTGCGGAATTGCCCCAACCGTGCCGATGACCCATAGATTTTCAAGATTTATCTTGATTATTTGTTTAAAGAGTCTGATCTGTTCCTGTTCGTCTATAGTACTTTCGAGTTGAGTAAATAATTCCAAAGCACGGAGCATTTCTTTTGGGGGCTTTGTTCCTTTTGTGCCACCCGACCTATACCATCTTGCATAATCAAGTCCGTGAAAAGAAGACATGCTATAAGGTAGAAACCAACGAGGATCGAGAGTCGGTATTATTTCTCCCGCACCTCCCCAGACTAAGACATCACATAAGAGTGCATTGCGCCGTTGGGCATATAACTGTCGTGCCTGAGATTTTACTTTGGCATCAACACCTACTGCTCTCCAGTTGGCCGCAATCATTTCGAACATTTTTCCGGCGCCTAACATGGTGGATGATGTCTCGATATTTACCTTTATCGGTTGTCCATCCGGCCGAAGGCGGATACCTCTTTGGTCAACCTGCGTCAAACCGATGCCGTCCAAAAGGCGGTTTGATTCCTCAGGGTTGAATTCGAGATAGCCATAGGCATGTTCAGGGACGTGATAGAGGGAAATGGGTGGAGGGGAAATCTGACGTGATTCTCCTACACCCAAAAAAGCTGCTTCACGAATAGCATCACGATCAATGGCTAAAGACATTGCGATTCTAAAGTCGCGTTTATTAAAAATAGACCGCAAAACTGGATCTTTATGATTTAAATTAAAAACTACTGCAGTAGTACCATCACCTCCATCTATCCAGTGTCTTAGTTTGTATTCTCCACGTTCTTGATTGGCCATAAATATCGGATAATTTTGGAACGTAAGGTGGCGTCCTTGCATACCTATCTCTCCATTAATTGCCTTAATATTGATGGTCTCAAGATCATAAATGTCAAATGTTATTCTATCGATATACGGGAGTTGGCGACCATCGGGATCAACTTTCCAATAATATGGATTTCTAATGAATTCGGCTGGTCTTGCCGGTGGTGGCTTGCTTACGGTCCAGGCCCACAATCTTGGGCAGTCTACGTTTCGATAGTCATGCTTGTCTTGAAAGACTTGATACCAAAAATCTTTTCCGTTTTCATGCGCATGTTTCTCAATTTCTTCAACCGTTTGGTAATTTGGATGAAACCGTTTCAGATAATGAGAAGGGTAATGGACCAAATTATAGCTAAGATTTGAGGCTAATCGTTTTAGGAATAGCCCCGAAGGTGTTGAAAAAGTAAAACGAATTGTAAAATCGTCTAACTTTGTGACTTCAACGGTTTTCCCGTTTTTTTGATATTCAACGGGCACAACCGGTGTTAAATCTGCATTCAGTAGTACATCTTGATACCAGAAAATGATGTCATCGGCTGTGAACGGATGTCCATCTGACCACTTTACACCTTGTCTTAGATAAAAGGTGTAAGTTCGTCCTTCATCTGTTACATTCCAGTGAGTTACCAAATTTGGGAGAATTTTTTGTCCCATGGGATCCCATCTTACCAGGCCATCGTATGCAAGTCTATGATGAAAAATACCGATGTCTGATGGACTTGTGCCGTAGCGAGTCCATGTCCCCCCATATGGGCCGGTTTGGTGCGCTGGAGAAATGACCAAAGGATTTGTTGGCAGACGATGTTTAACAGGCGGTAATAGGTCATTGAAAACTTGGTCATCTAGTGATGGGGCTTGAGAGAATTCTGCGATCTTATCAGCATTCCATTCTGCGATTGTATGTAATGCTTTGGCCTTTAGGGGTTGCCTATTTGGTGATAATTTTGACCTCACTACTGAAAAATCAAGGTCTTCAGATCCCGAGAGCCAGTAGGTGAGATTTGAGAGTCCAAAAATGGCAACAAAAAGAGCTGTAATGGAAACAGCTAGCCGAAATATGAAAGAATGGCTCAGTTTTTTATTGCGTCGGTTTCCGATTTTGGAAAGAAGATATTTTGTCATGGTTAAAAGTATATGTATCTCAAATACATAAGGGTAGGGGCTTCCGAGACTTGACGGACAAAAAATAGGTCTTTACCGTTTGTATAGCTCTGTTCAGGAGGGATAGGTTTGTTTGCACTTGTTTCCAAAAAGAATGCCATTGTAATATTTATACTGTTTGCCTCAATTATTGAGGCTGAATTGGGTAATTGGAAATTGGGGGGGAATGGTCTCAGTTGGTCCGATAACGATACTGTTCGGGTTTTAATTGACACAAATGGTATGCCGGGCTCTATTCAGCCGCAATATATTCACCCTGATATAAATGTCATTGGTTTACTTAAAGACTGGTCTTTTTTAAGACAACCCAAGGACCTAGGTTATATCGATGGGGAAAGGCCACGTATTTGGAAATGGAATGAAGGGAATGGTGACCCTACGGAAAATGGTGTTGCGCTTATTGATGGAGACAGTACAACGTACAATTCTTCAAAATCCGAAGGTGTTGAGAAGCAGTTTTTTACTATAGATCTCGGAGTACCTGTCCCAGCCCAAACTTTTGGTTTTCATGCACCTTCTGGAGGGTATAGATCTGATGGTACGCCTTTAAGAACAGATGCAACGCCTGCATTTCAAATTTCACTTCAGGAAGAAAATAGTGAAATATTTGGGATAAAAGGAGGACTGGCTCTTGAAAGGGTAGTAGCGGAACCTAGAGAGAATCTAGTATCGGATGTTCGAGTTGACTTTCCTCAACAATATTCAAGGTTTTTTCGATGGGTTCGTAAACTTTCAACAATCGATGAAGAAGCACTTTCTCGGGATACTAGTGGGGGAGGTCAAGGTAATCAATCGCGTGCATTATTGGGAACCATAAGTGAATTTGAGGTTTACGGTGAAGGGGTGCCTCGCCGGGCAATTTATAAAACAAAGATTATTGAGTTGGATACAGAACGGAATTTTGGACGCCTTTTCTTTAGTTCACAACCGTTAGAAATGGTAAGTGGTGTTGCTGTTAATGCACCACAAGCAAATGTTGGATTGGGAATAGAGGTTCGCACCGGACGCGATGAGGACCCTAATATTTATCGTGAATATACTGTTACAGGAAAAGAGAAAGTTGTTGATCGAAATCGTTTCGAAAATGAGTTGCGAACTGGGTTTGAACGAACATGTGCATCTTGCGATTTCGTCCAACGGGCTCCGCGACCGGGTATGCGTGCCTCTATCCTATACGATAGGGAAAATTGGACTTATTGGTCTTCGCCTATTACCCAATCAGGATTACCAATTGACTTAGCCAGCGGCGAATACATCCAATTACGAATTACGTTGGAGAGTGAATCTTACAGAGATTTTATGAGATTAGATTCGTTGTGGATTGAGACTGCTCCTTTGTTAGTCGAACGAGTTGTTGGCGAGGTTGCTCTTGCGACAGATTTGAGCCCAATTAGGGGGATCGCTGAAGTTGAGTTAGGATCGGATCAAATATTTTCTTATGAAATACAAGCTACATTTTCTTCGAATGTACAATCTGGTTTTGATTCTATTTCAATTCGTACAGGTACGACTCCTTTCTTTCGGGAACTATGGAAAGGAGATAAGCAAATTGAACCCCAATCTGTTTCTGAGACTGTTGATGGATTAGAAATTATCCTTCAAGAAAAAATTACGTCGATTAACAATGCTCCTTTGCGTGTTATTTTTTCAACTGGGGTTTTTCAATTAGCAACAACATTTTTAGGACAGATACATGATTCGGGAACAGAATCTCTTCCCCAGCAGATTGTTGAAGGTGATGCGAGTGAAATTGTTAACACCAATAGTCTTAGGGTAATAAGCTCTAAAGGAAATACATCAAAAATATTGCAGAATATTATGTTTTCAACCTCAGTGATCACTCCAAATTCAGATGGAATTAATGATGAACTGGAGATAAGTTTTAATCTTTTTAGTTTGCCTGCAGTTGTTCCTGTTGAATTGTGTGTTTTTGCCTTAGATGGGACCAAAGTTGCAACAATTCCTATTGGTTTAAGAGGATCAGGTCATCACGTGGTTAGTTGGGATGGCCTGTCCACTCAAGGAAATGTATTGAATCCGGGAATTTATATGATCGCAATAAATTTGATGAGCGAAAAGACGGAAGATTTGCGATTGCGTCCAATTGGTTTGGCTTACTGAAAAAGGATAGGGTATGGCTGCAATGTCTATTTCTTCTGCATTATTAATGGTTGCTGTTTTTTTATTTGAGCAGGCAACAGCTGCTGAAATGATTTTTAAAGGCTCAAAAACATGGAGTACTTGGCAAGCTCCGCATGGTCTTACGGAAATTGGCGATAATGGTCAGCTAAAGTTGGTGAAGTTTCGAAAAGATATTGACGTAATCAGTAATGCGCACCTTTTCACTTACGAGAGTAAGAGTAAAGGGTGGGTTAGTGGTGGACTATGGGAAGTAGGTTCCAATGATAAGGATGCTTTGAAGGTTATTGATGGTGATAATTCGACTTACTGGAAACCCGATCCTGATGATGAAGTTGAAGATTGGGCAATTGAAGTTGATTTAGGTCGTACGGTTTTAGCGAGTGAAATAAAATTAATTTTCCCTAATAATGAAGTGGCTGCGCCGTTTAAGCAGTTTACCGTTTACGTAAGTACAGGAGCTCGGATTTCTGTAAAAGAAGATGTAGTAATGCTCGAACCGGTTTTTCGAACAACTCGACCAAACGAAGATTTAGAGATTGTCATACCACTTCACTATACTTCTCGCGACAGTGCTCTGATTTTGGATAGTGGCATTGAAATTGATTCGGGTAAGAAAAATAATTACAAGGTCGTTCAGCGTATAAGAATAGAAGCAGAGGAAAAGTCTGTAGATGCTGCTCTTGCCGAACTATCCGTCCGAGGGATAGGTGACAACATAAGTATTGGTACGGTACAAAGAGGGGGTTTTGTGAATGGCATTAATTCTGTAGACCCCCAATATCTTTTTGACGGTAATATGAACACCAATAATTTAATCGGATCATCTTATGGCAGTTTGGGTTGGAAAGACGGAGGTGTCTGGTTTGGTGTTGATCTTGGCGCGACCTTTTTTGTAGACGAGTTTTTCTTATACTCCTTTAAACCTGACGAGGGATTGGTAGGTTATTCAATCAATGGAACGGGTCCAGGTTATACCGTGCTTTATTCCGATGGGGCTGCTGTCATGCAGTCAGGCCTACCTATTCCCGATGCCTTTGACTATAACGAGCTGTTTACTCATGAAAATCCTAATGCAGATCGTCTGCTTTATATTCGGTATCTTTTTAAACCTCGTAAAATGCGGTATTTTTTTTGGCATGGTATCCGAGATACAGGATGGGGTATAGTAAAGTGGGGAGAATTTATGCTTTTTTCGCCGGGTCATCCCGCAGAAGTTGTTCTTAGCTCGTCTTTTATTGATTTGGGTGCTGAAGTAGGTGACAATCGACCTAAAGTGATAAAAGCGTTGCACTGGGATGCCGACATCCCCCCATCCTCCAAATTACAGTTACGTTCTCGTTCTGGTAATAGTTTGGCACCACGTTACACATTTTTTGACCGAAAGGGTGATGAAGTTACCGAAGAACGTTGGAGTAGTGCACCTAAAGTGCTTCGTGGACCCATTGATACGACGTTGGTTATGGGAGAGGACTGGGGAGATTGGAGCAACGTTTATCAGATTTCTGGTGAATCCTTTCAGTCTGAAAGTCCTCGTCGTTATGTGTTGTTAGAGATGATTCTGAGTACTGAAGACCCTGAAGTTGCGCCAGAAGTTAATTCTTTGAGCATTGAATATGAAGATGCTTTAATACAACAGGCTCGAGGACAGATTTCTCCGAGAGAGGCTCCTGTTAACGAGCGGACTACTTTTTCATACAAGCTTTGGACTCAGAGTGAAAAAGGCGATAGTGGTTTTTCTATGCTAAGACTTGTGGTTCCCGGAATAGGGGAGATACACGATCAAATTCAGATTCTGGTATCTGGGGAGTTAGTTGAACCAAATAAAGTCACAATCGATAAAGATTCGCTAATTGTTTCGTTACCAACAATAGTCAAAAATGATTCTTTGGAATTAATATTTCAAACTAGTATTCTTCAAAATGCGACTCTCGTAAGTATGGATTTGGGGTTAGAATCTCGTCCGGGTTTATGGCAGTCCGCTGAACCTGCGATTCGACGCGGGAATGTAATAATGTTGCCTGATTTGA
Organism: Candidatus Latescibacterota bacterium; assembly: GCA_036343635.1. Classification (GTDB taxonomy): domain Bacteria; phylum Latescibacterota; class UBA2968; order UBA8231; family UBA8231. Next base: position 14,738 of record JAYYVF010000036.1, read on the forward strand.
TTGGAAAACAAAGCCTTGTTCAAGAGGTAATTTCAGACTCGCGTATTTTTTCACCGAATGATGATGGTGTGCGGGATCATTTCGAGATTTCTTTTGTAGTTTATAAGGCGGTAGATACTCGACCTCAGTTGCACATATTTGATGTTGCTGGCAATCGATTTGCAACCGTTTTCGCAGTGCAAAAGGCCGGTGGAGAATACCAAGTTAGATGGGACGGCCGTTCTAATTTAGGAAATCTCGTTCCTCCCGGGACCTATATCTACAAAATCTCCCTTGACACAGATACAGAAAATGATCAAAAAATGGGTACCTTAGCCATAGCCTACTAAGGTATTCCTCCGGTTATCTATTCTTGTGTCAGTGAATATGGGAGATCCTTTTCGGAATGTCTCCTATCTGGAATCTGGTCCGTCATCTTGAAATGTAATTTTGCTCCGTTAGAGAGATCGTTATGTAAGATGTCAGCTTTGGTATGAATTTTCTCATTTAATGAAACTTCTTCAATGTAGACATTTTCTGGTCCATTATTCTCAGTAGTAATTTCTATCTTTTTACCATTTTGTAGATTTATAATTGCGCCTTCAAATAAAGGGCTACTGAGGACGAAGGAGGGATGTCCAGGACAAAAGGGGAACATCCCAAGAGAAGAAAGAACATACCATGCAGCCATTTCTCCGTTATCTTCGTCACCACAAAATTTTTCAGGACTATAGAGTTCATTTAATACTCGCCTAACCCAGTATTGAGTTAAATGTGGAGCGTTGGCGTAGGTATATAGGTAAAGAACGTGGTGTACTGGTTGATTGGAGTGAGCATATTGTCCAAAATCCACAGCAGCCATTTCTGTCATTTCGTGAATCTCTGTTTTGTAGTGACCGACTTCGAAAGAGGGTGGCAATGACATGAGTTGATTTAATTTTTCGATAGTTTTTTGAGGTCCGCCAAACAATTCAATTAATCCTGCCGCATCATGCGGTACCGCCCAGGTACATTGCCAAGCAGATCCTTCGATATATTCATTTCCCCAGCAAAACTCGTTAAAAGGGATTCCCCACGAACCATCACGTAGCCTACCTTGCATAAATCCAGTTTCGGGATTAAAGGTATTTCGATAGTATTTTGCTCTTTCTATATACCGGGAATATTCTATTTTTTTGCCTAGAGCAAGTGCGACTTGAGCAACACAAAAGTCATTATAAGCAAAATCCTGTGTTCGAGAGGCTGCATGCTCTATTTCATCATGAGGTACCCAGCCTAATTCTTCAAAAGCTTTAATGCCTCTTCTTCCAAAATTCCCTGCGTCGTCTCCAATTTCATTGGCATTTTTGCTCATTGCCTCGTAGGCTGTTTCAATATCAAATCCATCAATTCCACGGGCTATCCCATCAGCGATCACGGCATCAAGATGTGTGCCAATCATACATGCGCGGTAGCCTGGACTTGACCATTTGGGGAACCAGCCGCCTTCTCGGTAGGCTTGTACCCAACCTTGAAGAATTTCGCATAAGCGTTCAGGATTTAATAAAGCCAGTAAAGGATATACGGTTCGGTGTGTATCCCAAAACCCATTGTCTGCGTAGAGGACTCCAGAATGTAGTTTTCCATCATATGGACTGTAATGGTGCGGTCGTCCTTGTTCGTCATATTCGTGAAATGCACGTGGAAATAGATGCGTGCGGTATAAACATGAGTAAAAAGTCTGTAACTGTTGTTCCGTGCCACCTTTAATCTCTATCTGGTTCAGTACATTTGACCAAGCGTCGTGTGATTCCAATAATATTTCGTCAAAACGTTTTTCTCCAATCTCTGAGATCAGATTGTATTTTGCTTGTTGAATACTTACAAATGACGTGGCAATGCGAGCAGTTACCGGTTTCGTTGGGTTAGAGAATTCTACATAGGCACTAGGAGATTCACCTGAATAGTTGTCCTTGCCCGGCCAGATTTCTTCGTTCGAAAAAATGCCGGAACTTGTAATGGACGCATCGAATTTCAGGTAGAAATAAAGTGCGAAATTATCGGGAACTCCTCCGCTGTTTGCCCTTGTAAACCCACTAATGCTATTTGTCTGAAGATCAATAAGAAATTGTCCAGGTCCATTGAAGAGGTCAACTATGAGCCTTGCCTCCTGATCATTTGGGAAATTCGCGCGGATTAATGAGCATCGTTCGGTAGAGGTCAATTCTAAGGTAGTGCCGTATCGAAGTAATTTCGTTTTGAAAAAATGTGGTTTAATTACGGTTTCGTCCATTCGGAAGGAAGAGGCTCGTTGAAAAGCAGATAAAAGACGTTGGCCACTTTGGGCAAAAATTAAAAAATGGCCGTAATCGCCAATCCATGGACTGGGTTGATGCGTAGCGCGTATACCGTGAATTTGATGTGCAGATGGTTTAAAGAAACGATTCCCATCTTCAGTTTGAGGTGCCCAATGCGTCATAGCAAAGGGACGTGCTATCAAGGGTAGCGTGTTTCCTTCAGAGAAAGTATGAACAGATTCGTTACCTTGAACAGGATTTGCGTAATCCAGAATATTTTTCATAAAACGCCCTATTGAATTCCTTTGCTAAGCGTCTCACACCAGTTAAAAAGAAATATTTTACTGATAAGAGTAATCCGACGGTTTATAATTTTCATAGAAAGGTTGCCAGGTTAGAAGTTGATTCATCCTTTTTCGGGGGTCAAGCACAATACTTCATTCCAGTCATCCAAAGAGATAGAATCAACATAGCCCGTATGGAACTCTTCTAGGAAAATTTGGTCCCAGCATGGAACATGATGTTTTATTTCTTGCGGCAATCTTTTGATAATTGAACCATACGCATGCTCAAGCAGGCGATATCCCGAACTTTCGTTTCCAGAAAATTGAGGATGTTTGGAAATGATCTTTGACTTGATCATCTCGTTGTCAAGCAGGTCTGAGATGTTGTTGAGAATTTCGAGTCTTTTTCCCCAGGAAGTCTCGTCTTTAATAGCTGTCTCAATTAACGGTACCATATCCCCGGTTAATTTAGGTAGCTTTTTAAAGAATGGTAAAAGCCATTTATCGTAAGGGAAATATGAACGATTTAGTAGAAATCCAAGTTCTATAGCCCATTTTAACGATCGCGAAAAAGCAGTGTGGGCGTATTGATAATTTTTTCGTTGGAGTGCTCGATGAAGGGCATAAACGCCCATCCCTGAATAATAGCGAGACCAATGGGCAATACGCCGATACCAGACATTATCCGGATAATAGCCCAACAATGCTTTTCGAATGGATGTATATTTTCCAGAGGGATCGTGCCAGACTTCTCCATTTGTCACATGAATTATATCAACTTCAGGAATATTTAACCACTCTTTATCTGTTTGTGGAGCATGTTCAATACCTATTGTACGACGTAGGAAATTTTCCATTGCTTCTATAGCAATTCCAATTCCAGCAATGTGACCATCTCGGAGCGAAATACCTTCAAATGTTTCTGGCATAGCTTGGTTTAAATGTTGGGTTAGAGATTTAGAATATTCTACGAAATGTGTCATGGGTAATAAGGCGTCGACTCGTAGTCCCCAATGGTGGTCGCGTGATAGCTCGTCGTCCATTTGCAAACATTCTGACCCGTAGCCAAAAAACCCGCACGCAATTGTTTGGCTTATTTTAGGATGGTGTTCTCTCAGAAGAGGGGATACGATCTGTTCAAAGAAACGGTTACTAGTCGCTATTATGTCATTAGCCATATTGAATTCTCCTCAGGTTAACTTAATTTGATATAGGTGTATCCTCAAGGAATGCTAATTTTTTTTAAATCAAAAAAAATTCACATAGGACAGATGGTGAAGAGTAAGCATAAAATTTATTGTCTGAAATATCATGTTTGAATCAGAATCAGACATTCAGCGTAGTAATCTCTGGAGGTTACGCGGAGCCTGTTTTTTTCAAGTATTTGGTTTTGGTATTCTTTGGTCGTTCAGTAGTGTTTGGATGAAAGAACATGGAATCGGTGAGACCTTAATCGGTCTTGTTTCTTCGACTCATATTGCTGTTGGTTTATTTTTCGGTCTATTTTGGGGGTTCATATCAGATCGGACAGCGCGACCAGATTGTATCGTAGGTGTTGGTAGTATCGGTCTATGTTTAGGCATGGCTTATCTATCTATTTGTCATACCGCAATGGACTTCTTTTTATGGTCGGTGATCATTGGAATCACACTACCCATGATTTTGACACAAATGCCTTTGCTTGCTGTATCAGCTATTAGGTTTAGTGCTCGCGGGCAAGGTTATGCTTCATATAGAGTTTTCGGTTCAATCGGTTATATTCTTGGTACCTTGCTGGCACCAAGAATTGTCGATCATATAGACAAGCTTTTTTTGGTGGCAAGTGGGTCGATGTTATTATCAACTATACCAATTGCGTTAATGAGTGTCAGTCGGCACGTAGAAAAGAAAGACCGAGGGTCCATTTCCGCGGTCTTAGATAATCGTTCACTGCTTAATTTTCTATTGGCAGTTTTCTTTTTTTCATTAGCATTACCTGCAATTTTCAATTTTACGTACGTTTTTGCAAATGACCTTGGTGCAGATAGTTCGTTTATCGGATTACTAGGTGCGTTTCAGGGATGCGTTGCGTTAATTGCTCTACCTGTTTTAGGGCGTGGCGTTGATCGAATCGGAGCGCGCTGGATACTTTTGTTCGCCTTTATGGCAATGCCGAGTCGAGCGTTTTCTCTCGTTTTTGTAGAGAGTCCCGTTTGGTTGCTGGCGCCGATTCTCTTTCATTTTTTTACTTGGGCAGGCTTTGAAATTGCTGGTGTTTTGTTTGTATCTCGTTTGACTGACCTGCAAAATCGTGGAATGGCACAGGCAATGTTTGTCGGTGTGCAGGGATTAGGTAATTTAGTCGGTTCACCGTTTTTAGGGTATATTGCCGAACAATATGGATACCCATTTATGTATTGTGCCAGTTCGCTCTTGGCGCTGATAGGTCTTGTGCTTTTTTTGCGTCAACACTGGCTTTCTCTTACTCATGAAATATCGACTGAATGAAATAATAATTTATTTGGTCGATCTAATTAGGAGCTTTTAATGAAGCGAAGGAAATTTATTCGACTATCTGCGCAGGCCGGTTTTGCTATAGCAGCAAATAAATTCGCTGGTGCGGTTGGAGGTTCGATGCCTTTACGTTTGCTGGGTAAGACTGGGGAGCATGTTTCAGCTTTGTGTCTGGGTGGATATCATATCGGACAGAGAAAGTTAGAGGAAACTAAAGCTATTCAAATTATGCACGCGGCAATCGATGGAGGAATAAATTTTTTCGATAACGCCTGGCAGTATAATGATGGAAGAAGTGAGGAACTCATGGGAAAAGCGTTATCAGGTGCCAGAAGACACAAAGTATTGTTGATGACAAAGCATCTGGGCCGTGATCCCGTGACGGCATTACAGCAATTGGAAACAAGTTTGTCTCGCCTACAGACAGACTGTGTTGATTTATGGCAATTCCACGCTATCGGTACTCCGGGCGATGTGAATGCAGTCTACAATAGTGGTGTACTTGAAATTGCGCTGCGTGCACGCGAGCAAGGTAAGATTCGTTATATAGGTTTCACCGGACATTTGCGTCCAGGCCGCCATGTCGAAATGTTGGCCGGCGATTTTGAATGGGATACGGTTCAGATGCCAATTAGTCCGTTTGATTATCATTATGAAAGTTTTCAAAAAAAAGTATTGCCTTTATTGAATTCTAAAAATATCGGATCCATTGCAATGAAGACGTTGGGAGGTAATGGAGGGGTTTTTCTTCGGGAGGATAAATTTCGTGCGGACGAATTATTGGGTTATGCACAGTCAATGCCGGTTTCTAGTGTTTGTGTCGGTATGGATGATATGGGAGTTCTTAAAACCAATATTGAGACGGCTTATAACTTTATTCCATTTCCCGAGGATAAGATGTTGCAACTGCGTAACCGTTGTTTGCCGATGGCTCAGGGCGGTCAAGAAGAGCATTATAAAAAGGGATGATTGTGTTCTTTATCCGGCAGTCATCTTGAGCAAGTTTGTTTTATTTTGTGCTTATTATCAAATTTTGTGCAGGTAATTCCCATGTTTCGTTGTATGCATATAATTTGGGACGAGGAGGAGGAAAATCGGATGGTTGATATTGTGAATTTATCAACTCAAATCGATCACGACCGCGAGGCTGGTCCAACCATTTGCGCTCTTCGGTTGCTGCGTCGACCGACCTTCTTAGAATAAATTCCACTTGATCAAAGCGTGAAAAGGCAGCATGAGCAACAAAGACACGGTGAATATCTTGACTATCCCATGTGGACAAATCGGGCAATAGTATTGGGCCTGTACATACCTGAAATTCTTTTTCTTTCACGTTAATATTCATAACATTTATTGGATATTCTAATTCCACTTCAATTCCTGTTTTCTCATCTTCGTAAATTGTAAGTGCGTTTTGTGCATCTCCATCTAAAGTTGATTCGATAATACTTCTGACGTCGGAAAGGTATGTGGCCTTAGTGTAATCTCGGATGTCAATCTTGTGGTTTTGGTAACTTTGTGAGAGAGGCTTTACTCTTGTTTTTTCTGGCTCAGCACTGTGTTGGTTTGCAATAGATGGAATTGAATTTTGGCTGAAAGCCATTCTCCACTCACCGCTGGGTATTTGGAAGAGGTTGTTTGTAGCTATGGTGTATTCGTTACGGCAGGGCGCACCTAAAAACAATTCAGCTAATTTTTCTCCGGTACTATTTCTCAATTTACATTTGGAATCTAAAATAAAACGTACATGATAGGTTTCTCCGAATTTACCAACAAACCCCCCTGCCCATTTATAGTGGGTATCTGGTTGCCAAGGATGTGAATGCCAAGTAAAAGTGGAACGAGAAAAATTGATCACAATTAACTCCTTGGTAAATATAGCGCTGCAATTTCATGTAAAAACCTGACTTCTACGATCAATATAGGATGTTTTTATCAGAAGGAGCTAAGCTTTTTTAGCGCCTTTTTTTTGGGGATATTTAATTAGATGATCAAGAGGCTAATCTTCGCTGGCCAAGAATTTATGGTTGGATTTAGATGGTTAGGGTGTTGTAGCGTGAGTTCCCTAGTTTTATATTGCAAAATATATCTTCGAATGGAGGGATGGTTTGGACGAAAAATTTAGACCTGTAGACCTTACGAAATATTTCAATGCCTCAACTGAGAATCCAAACTCTCAGCAGTTAGGTAAATTGTGGCTCTGTAAAGACAAATCACCTCTTGATGAAATGGTACGAGGAAAACAATCATTCTGGGGTGTTCCATTTGAATTGGCACCCGCTGAAGGAAAGTATAGTGCTATTCAAATAGCTCAAAACGCTGAGGACGTTCCCACTTCTATTATTGTGCCCATCGGTGATACTGCACGTCGGATTTTGATAGCTCATGTTTGTGGACAGGTTCGGCGGGGACAGTCTGCTGGGGAATTTGTAACATTAGAGGGAACGGGGGACATGATAGCTCGCTATAGACTGGTTTATGTCGACGGGAGTGAGATCGAACTCCCTTTACGTCGTCGATTTGAAGTGCATGACATTCAAGTTCCATGGGGACATCACCCTTTTTTATGCCGTAATTGCCGCCACTTCGTATCAGTCCCATTAGAAGATAAGAGTAGTGGCTATGGTCAGGTGCAGGTTGGTACGTTCCCCCGTATTGAAGGTTGTGCTAATCCGGGTGGTGATTTAGAGGGTTGGTGGCTTTATGATTGGGTTAATCCGAAGCCAGAGTTAGAAATAGCGCATTTTGAAATTTTGTCGGATGGGTCAGATCCATTGGCTGTGGGTGGTATCACACTTTGTGATGAGGAAAGTGATCCATTTCATTGGGAATATAGACGCGAAATTATTGTATCGGTAGACGGTGTTGCTGAACCCGAAATACAAATGAATCGAGGCGAGATTGTTCGTCAGGATACTCGATATGTTTCGGAAGAAAATTATCTTAATAGTACGGAGCGTGGTTGGGGGCGTGGAGGAGAACAAGTAGAGCTGGGTGGATATGCCGAGATATATGGGTCCGCTAGTGGTGAAATCCTAGTTCAGAGTAATGGCGTACAAGAAAAGGTGAATTGGGGAGAAATATTGGACAAGGGCAAGGTTGAACAAGATCGAGTTAGGATCGAAATGGTGTCGCCCAATGGGAAACAGTGGTTGCATGTACGTATTGAAGACGGAACTACGGGTTTGCCTGTGGCAGCCAGGGTACATTTTCGGACGCAGAGTGGCGCCTATGTTGCACCTCATGGCCATCAAGCTGATGTTAACGTTGCCTGGTTTGAAGACATGGGAGGAGATTGTAAAGTAAACGGTGTTCCATATGCTTACGTAGATGGAAAATTTCAGGTAGATATGCCCGTAGGAGCTGTTTACGCTGAAGTTGTACGTGGTTTTGAATATGAACCTGTTCGTCGGTTGATAGAGATTAAGCCAGGTCAGAAAGATTTAACAATAAAAATTGATCGTGTTTTTGATATGAAAAAACGCGGCTACTATTCAGGTGATACGCATGTGCATTTTTTATCCTCGCAATCAGCTCACTTAGAAGCAGCGGCGGAAGATCTAAATGTTACGCATTTATTAGCCAGCCAGTGGGGACGTTTATTTACGTCATGGGAGGAATTTACTGGAGGATTGGCACCGACCAGTACCGAGGATTACAAAATATGGGTCAGTCAAGAAAATCGACAACATGTTTTGGGACATATCAGTCTTCTTGGGCTTAAAGATATGGTTGCACCTATGTGCTCCGGTGGAGCCAACGAAGATTGGGTTGGGGGTGAGGTTGGCGCCCTAATGGCAGATTGGTCAGAAGCCTGTCGGCAGCAGGGAGGATTGGTAATAATGCCACATATGCCAAGACCCGATTTCGAAAACGCAGCAAATATTGTGCTCGGACAAGCCGATGCCGGCGAAATGTGTTGGCTTTGGGAAGGAGAAAAAATAAGCTCTGCGGAGCGAGGTTATTACCGTTGGTTAAACGTAGGGCAACAACTTCCGATAGTTGGTGGCACGGATAAAATGTCAAACGGGCGTATTTTAGGCGGTTCACGCACCTATGCTCGTTTGGGATTAGGAGAGGAGTTTTCGTTCGGTAATTGGTGTCGGGCAGTGAAAAGAGGGTCTACGTTTGCAAGTACCGGTGCAATGATTGATTTGAAAGTTGAAGAAAAACCGATGGGTAGCCATATAACTTTGACTGGTAATGGTGGGACTGTAGAAGTTCAAGCTGTTGCCGAGAGTGTTTTCCCGTTGACTGGTGTGGAACTTGTTGTCAACGGAGAGCAAGTTGCAAGAGAAACTTGCAAGGAAGGTGAACGTTGCCTTAAGATCGATTATAAATTGAAGACGGAAATCTCGTGTTGGATTGTCGCTCGCTGTTGGAGTAATCATTACACAGATGCGGGCCCAGTGATGGCACATTCTTCACCGACCTATGTGGACGTTGGTAATTGCAGCGCATTTGTTGCAGCTGAAGGTAATTATTTGATGACCCACATGGAAGGTGGTATAGCCTGGGCGGAATCTATTGGTGTTTTTCGAGAAGAGTCTATCCGTACTCGATTAATAGGTTTATTTGAAGAAGCTAAACGCGAACTTGTGCGACGTATGGAATAAAAAAGGAAATAAAGTGTATGTTGATGGAACAACAGATATCGGATTTTGACCGTAATGGTTTTGTAAATGGTGGAAAAATATTGGATGATGCCGAATTAGAGCAATTGACGTCTGCTTTGGGTGAAATGATAAATAGAGGTCCCGGTGGATATTCAGGGGCTGATGAAGGTCCAGTCTCGTTTAAAAATATTTCTGGAAATGATGAACGTCCGGTGTGGCAAATTGTAAATGTTTGGGAAGCAAGTGAAGCCTTTCAGAAGCTAATCTACCATTCAGATATTGTTCAAGGTATTAGCCAGCTTACTCGAGAAGCCGACTTGATGGTTTGGCACGATCAAGTCCAATACAAACCAGCGCAGTATGGCGGAGCCACTACTTGGCATCAGGATGCCCCACTTTGGCCAATTATTCGACCAATGACACCGGTATCAGCCTGGATACCTTTTGATGATGCAGATGAGAAAAATGGTTGTATGTGGATGGTTCCAGGTAGCCACAAGTGGGGCAATCAGATAGAATTTCTGCGTGAACAGGGAGAATTGCGAACACTTGATGAATTTAACAAACTTAAAAAATTCAATACGCCTGAAGAATCAGAGACTAATTCGGTCGAGCCCGTTGCGTGGCCGGTTAAGCGTGGTGAGGTGTCTTTTCATCATTCGCTTACTTGGCACGGATCTCCGTTAAATCAGTCGATTCGACCGCGCCGTGCTATAGCGATACATTATATGACTGGGCAGGCGCGATACGACGCTAATGGAGAGCACATCATGAAGCAGTTTGTTGATTTGCCCAATGGCGCTCCTATGGCTGACGCTGGAAAACACTTCCCTCTCGTATGCCATAATGGAATACCGGTCTCTTTGTAATTAATTTTTAATTAGAGTTTCAAAAAGATCGTTGTAAGCCCGAAAATAAAGTCAGGATTTTTGTGCGGTCCTTAGGATAGATACTTATCGCTTTGTTGAGAACTTTTTCTGCTTTTTCAAGCTTTTCAAGCTGCGTGCAAAGTTGGATTAATTCAAAATAAATTTTTGGTAAATAAGGATTTACTAAGAGCGCCTGTTCGTATGAATTTATGGCTGCTTCATTCTGTCCAAGCCCTCTGTAGGCGTGAGCCAAATTAATCCATACTTCGGGTCTATTTGGCTCGAATGTAGCTATTTTTAAAAATATATTTTTTGCTTTCTCTAAATTCCCTCGCATGCCCTGTATGGAAGCAGAATTAAACCACGCTTGCCAGTATGTAGAGTCTATTTGTACTGCATTTTGAAAATGAAACAGTGCTTTTTTCGGTATTTTCTTGTCTGCGTAAGCTTGGCCTAAATTGAAATGAATCTCTGCGTTTCCTTTCATGTTCATGGGACGGCCACCAATGTTAAAAAAGGCGAAAAGTGCTATGACCGAAAAAAGTCCAATAAAAGAATCGCGGTAATTTCGATCTTGCAGAGAATCTTTTAACCAAAAAAAGGCTTGAGCAAAAAATATCAGGAGTAACGGAATGATAACAACTCGGTAACGAGCTGTTGGAAAAAACATTACGATTGCTAAAGCATAGCTAAGAACGTAAAGCCCCCCGAAATGATTTAAGTGTTTAAAGTGTAGGATGAGGCCGATTACGGCTAATGGAGCAATTAACCCGAATGGAAATGCTAATCCGTAATGCCACAGGAGTAAAGAGAGCAAGTCCGAATAATTGCGCCAAAAATAAATATCTTGATTTCTTCCTTGTTCGATACCATGAAATAAATCCCACGTTTTCCTTAATTGAAGGACAAAATAGTGCAATGGCTGGTTTTTTATGTAATCGAATGAAGATTTCCAAAAATAGATAGATTTATCAGAGGGTGTTTCTATGCCAAGCGAACCCGGTTGTCTTACTAACTTATCCCAATCCCATCCAGCGCGTATTTGCAATGTTTTTTCGTAATCAGCGTTGTTCCCAACAAAAAAGTTCACGCCAGAATTCCAAGAAATTAAAACGGTATCGTTGCCGATCTCGTAGTTTCGCCATGTTACAGGTGCAACTATCAAAAGTGTACCCAAAAGAAATAGCAGGCTGCCCAATAATTTTCGTTTTACAAAAACTGTCCATGCACATAGTGCAAAAACCCCACTTAATAAGGTCGCGACAGTAATTGATGCAAAGCCAAATAAAAGGCCAGATGAAAAAAAATAAATTTTTCGATTACTATCTTGGGCCATTTCAAAGGCTAAGAGTCCGGCCATTGAAATACTCATCGCTAGAGAGGCCGGTAAGATCTCTCCATCGAAAAAAATTATTGGACCATATAAGCTGGCTGTTACAGATGCTAATAATCCGACGCGTGCATTGTACCATCGGCAACCTAATACATAGATGCCAACACAAGTCAGTGAGCTCAAAACGCATTGTAGCCAGCGTATCGAATCAAAGAAAAAGTGTTCGGTAAAAATTCGTAATACAGCAAGAATGTAAGGATAAAGCGGTGGTTGCCAGAATGGACCGAGGCCTTCTCCCAGCCAATTTCCAGAAGCCAATTGGCTAGACAAAAAAACATATGTTCGTCCATCGACAACGGGAGCATCGTATAAGGGGCTCTGAGTTATCTCCGAGACGTAAATAAATCGGCAGGTTGCCGCTGTCAAAAATATTGCCACGATATGCAATATTTTCTTGTAGATATGAGATGAATCAGACAATTTTTTCACATTTTAAATAAAATAGAATTCTGTAGGCTTGCATAGACCTTTAAGAGGTCATTAATATACTCTCCATTGCATGTTCGGTTTTAATGCTCTCAGAATGATGGTAAATGATACGGATAAACAATAGTTTTTTCCTCGCTGTTTCTTTGCTTGTGATAATTGCAGTTTCGGTTTTTTCCTTAACCGTTTCTGGATGTTCACATGGCTCTAAAGACGAAAAATATTTTGTCGATATTGGAGCGGAAGTAGGCATTGATTTTGTGCACCAAAGTGGTTCAAACGGTGATTACTTTTTGTTTGAAACAATGGGATCTGGAGTTGCATTTATAGACTTCGATCGAGATGGATGGCAAGATATTTATTTGGTAAATGGTTTTGATTTGAGTAAATGGGAGGGTGTTTACAATCCTGTCAATAATGTGGCTGAAGAGAATCAGGGATTCTGGGTGACAGAGGATTACATACCACCTATGCGTTTTGATGGACGAGTTGATAGCTCTGTTTATGATTTGATACAAGAATTCCCTATTGAGCATGTCAATACTCTGTACAAAAATGAAAAGGTGGAATTTTTGGATGTGACGGGTACTGTTGGTGGAGGGGATCATGGTTACGGGATGGGAGTGACTAGTGGTGACTACAATAATGATGGATTTAGCGATCTGTATATTACCAACTTTGGAAAAAATTCACTGTTCTACAATAAAGACGGTGCTCGTTTCTTAGACGTGGCAGTGTCGATAGAGGTAGATGACGGTCATTGGGGTACCAGTGCAGCATTTTTTGATGCTGAAAATGATGGGGATTTAGATCTTTATGTAGCTAATTATTTGGATGTTGGTTTGACAAACAACAGAATTTGCGGTCAAGCGGTATCTGCTAAATCTAAATCTGACTACAGACTGTTATTTATTCCCCGCGAAAAAAGAACTTATTGTAGCCCAAGGCGCTATACTGGAGCTCCAGATGTTTTATACATAAATGACGGGGAGGGGGGGTTTGAAGATAGAACACGTGATCGCGGCGGGTTTAGCGC
>JAYYVF010000037.1:0-12758 GCA_036343635.1 Candidatus Latescibacterota bacterium
CAAGCTGAGATGATTTTATGTGTTTTGGTTGCGAATTTGATGACTTAATGTCTGGGTGCTATTCATGCTGAACAAAAATACTGTAGTTCTCTATGTGTTTGCATTGATATGCCTGCAAGAGGCTTCTTTGTCGGCGCAAAAAAAGGTCAGTTTTCTTACTGGTCGGGAGCCGCGCGGTGTACAAGTTTATGAGATGGCAATGACTCCATCCATGAGGAAATGGGAGCAATCACAGAGTTTTTATCACTTTTATAAATGGACCGGTGATGGTTACGCCAATTACGCAACGGAAAACTATCAGCGATATGTTTCCACGGAACTTGAGGGTTTTCGAACGTATGATATGTACGGGAACTATGTCACCAGGGGGTTTTCCATTTATAACTGGACTATTGATAATCCACTTTCGTCTGGAACGTCAGTAAGAAAAGCACCTAAATTTGGTGGGTGGTTCCGTAATTTGGTTGTTTCATCCATGTCAAAGGGGGGCTTTTATTCGTCACTCATGATTGGTGACGCTATACGGACTCGGCTGACTCCGCTAACGTTTAATAAACCTGCGTTCAATGGGATTCAGTGGGATTTTTCATCCGATAGATTTGAGGGGACCTTGATTACCTCACGTGTAGCTGCGCCCGGTACTGTGGTAATGGGTGAAAATGCGCTTGCTCAGCGTTTAGGGGATGTTACGAACTTATTTGGGGGACATGCTAAAATACATCTAACGGATTTTTCGAATCTTGGATTTACATATCTAAATATTGCGAATTTTTCGAGTGCTCGAAAACTGGGTCGCAATTCCTTAAAAGGTGTTTTGACCGGGGATCAAAATGAGGGACAGGTTGAAACTGTTGTTTTACGTTTAACTGACGATTCTCCCGAGGATGGAATTGGGGGAGCAAGATTGTTTTCTGAGCGGGTGGTAATCAACGGTGTGGAGCATCCGGAGATTGTACCTACTCTCCGTGGTGGAGTTAGAGATGGAGGGGTCATCGAGGCCAATGGTGTTGAATCAATAGAGTTGACTTACAATATAGCTTCGGACCTTCAAATTCTAACCGGCGACCAGATTGAGAGCTTTCAAGAAATTCGGGATATTCAGTTTGAATTAGCGATTGCCAATGATTATAAGTTAGAAGTAACGTCAAACTTACAAGTTAATAGTCAGGATGAGCCTGTATTTCTCTTGGTTGAACGTGCGCATGGGAATGTTAGCGATGGATCGAATCTTCGGTACGTAACATTTGATTACGGTCTGCCTACGGGCCGAGATATTATCGGAGTGAATTTCAATATAGATGATGCAAACGGATTTAATTTGCGCTCTGAATGGGCTGTAAGTCGGGCTTTCCGTCGGTTTCCTAATCAAAATTTTCAAAAACACCGCTTAGCTAAGGATGACGGTGTCGCATATTATGTAACTGCATCTCAAGATTCTTATCCTTATTTTGCTTACGGGGAAATATATCGTACCGACCCAGAGTATTCTACACGCTCTTTTATGAGTGATACGCGTGGGTTTGTGGATTACGAAAATGTTGAGCGCTACACGTTTGAAGCTATTGATGATAATGACGATCAGGATCGTTTTCCAGATTGGCAGCGTTTGTGGCAAGGTGGAGATTTCGTCTTTGGTACAACGCCTTTTGGTACCGGGGGATTACCCGATCCGCAGGTTTTTCCAGGCTATGATGAAAACGCTGATTTTATTTCAGATTTTAATCAGAACGATAATACCATACCGGATTATGATGAGCCGTTTGTTCGCTATTTAGTTGACGACCCTGAATTTCTGTTCGGTGTTGATATGAACAATAATGGTATTATTGACCGTTTTGAAAATGATGACTTAGCTGACCTTCCTTATAGACAAGATCGACGTGGTTGGAATACTTATGGAGGTGTGAATTTTAACGAACACGTCAGATTTACGGTAGGTGGCTCTTCTGTTGCTCAGATAAGTAGTAATCGAGATTCGGAACAACTATATGCGATTGTTCAGGGAGACTGGTTGTGGTCGGGCTTGGAAATTAAGGCCTACGAATATGTAAGATCTGTTAAGGATAATATCGAAGATTCGGTTTTATTTTGGATCGATCCAGATGGTTTTAGAGAGGTAGAAGATCGTCTTGAAATGACTGATGCACTGGCGAGTACTGGGTACTTCACTTTGGACTATAAGCGTCTTGGAAACCTTAATTTGTATAACAAGGTTAAATACGATTTTATTAAGCAGCGAGGTGATGAGGCTGATCTAAAAAATGATCGGCTGTTTTTAGGATTGGTCAACCGAATAGATTATCCAATTTCAGTTTCCAAAGACGTTCAGTTGTGGCCTCGTTGGAAGGGTGTATTCCGGAAAATTAACCCAGCTTTCGCTAATGACCTTCAAACGACAGAATGGTCGCATTATTTCATGTTGACTTCTAAGTACTCGATTATTCCATCAACTTACCTCGAGTATGGCGTTGAGGTTGATTTGTTTCGCAATTTGGAAGAAAAGCCTGAGATTGTGCCTGCCGGATATGAAGAAGACTTTAATGCAACGGTGCTTGCGATTCAGTTAGCCAACAGGTCTTCTTATTTGGGATATGCCTTAACTATGAATGCGGGTTTTCGTCTGGAGCGCCGGAATTTTGAAGATCGTGAGAGCGAGAGTCGATCCCTCGTCTTTCTAAGAGCCTTCGCGGGCTTATCAGATAATTAGTAAGCTGTCACCCATGTCGATGTTACGACTCACCGTAGTCTAATCTTCATTTAATTAAAAGTACAATATTAATCATTCTACTAGGTAGATATTTTGGGTGCCCCGTTATCTGTGACGATCCTGTGTCTGTCTGCATTACCAGTCACTGACGGATCCGTCAGCTCGTCTCCAATGTGGGGGTTCATCTGGTATCTGGGGCCCATGAATTTCTGCTTCTTTCTCATTTAGTTCTATTCCCAGTCCTGCATCATTTGAGGCCTGTAGGTAACCGTTATTTTCTGTGTGCGAAGTTTTGACGATACCGTCCATTGGTTCCCCGCTGGGAGCATATTCCTGTACTGCACAGTTTGGTATTGATAAATTAAGATGTAACATTGCCGCTGTACTTACGGGACTTGCAGTGTAGTGACATGCCAACTCCTGATAATGTACTTCGCCCATAGCGGCTATCTTTTTTCCTTCGGTTATACCACCGGTGTGGCAGATGTCGACTCTTAAGAAATCAACCAATTCACGTTCAATTAATTCGCGAAAAGTCCATTTGTCATGCAATTGTTCACCTGTGCCAATCGCGACATCAGTATGTGCACGGAGGTGTGCAAAAGAAGCTGGGTTTTCAGATCTTATTGGATCTTCAACATAATAGGGTAGGTAGGATGAAATTTGGTTGCAAAGTTGGATGGCCTGTGGTGGGGTCAACCGAGTGTGTGCCTCAAATATTATTTGTATATCGGGTCCAATTGTTTCTCTCAGAGCCGCAATGTATTCTACCGACCCTCTGAGACCGCGAACTGCATCGAAAGATCCGGAATCGGAAGAAAAAGCATCAAAAGGTGACATTCGTAGTACTTTATAGCCTTCCTCTACAAGAGACTTAGCATGATTTACCATGTTCGCAATATTGTCACAGCGCACGTGACGATATAAGAGGACTCGTTCTCGTGCCGCGCCTCCCAATAAACGATAAGTAGGTACACCTAATTTTTTACCTGCTAAGTCCCACAATGCGATATCTATACCAGCAAGGGCGGATTGAAGTACGGGGCCGCCTCGCCAAAAAGTACCACGAAAAATATCTTGCCATATGAACTCAATACGTGTAGCGTCCTGACCAATAAGCAGTGGTTTGATTGCATTAAGAGCTTCTACAACAGACAGTGACCGACCGCTTAGAGAAGCTTCACCCAAACCGTCAAGCCCTTCGTCTGTATAGATTTTTACGTAAACAAATTGGGCAACAGGATATATTCGAATGTCAGTGATACGCAAAATGGACCTCTTTGCTTTATGTTTTAAGCCAAGTCAAGTCGAAATGTGCGAGGCGAATGGATTCATATGGATTGTTTTGTCCGCATTCATAAAGACAATATCCCTCACCTTGATCGGTAGAATGGAGGCACGAATAAGCAGCAGGTCCTTTATGTAACAGACGTGAATGTGACCATGTTTGGCCATCATCTGAACTTAGTCGAACGGTCATATCCGCTCTGCTTTCCCGATTAGCCGGATTGGAAAAAAGAAGGTAGTTCAGATTCTCCACCGAAATTCGCCGCATGCTTGCTTGGCAAATCGGCTCTATTAATTCTGGGTGATGTGTAAGATTCGACCAGGTATGACCGCCATCCTCACTATATGAATATGCCCGAGTACGTTGTTTGCGGTCATAATTTCTCATATTGAGTAAAAGAGTTCCATTTGGTAACTCAGCCACTTCGCATTCGTTTACCTGATCATTGGGAGTTGTTCCTCCCAGATACCAACTTAATCCGCCATCATCGCTAAGAATGACATGAGAATAATATTTTTTACTGACGGCCTCTATGTGGTCACAAGGGATGACAAGTCTTCCCGTCTTAATCTGAATCCCTGCCCCAGGCCCTGTTGCATACCAGGTCCAATTTTCTTTTTTAGTGGTAGACGTGATATCAGTCGGTGTTGACCACGTGTGACCTTGGTCAATACTTTGAGAGAGCCGAACCGTCCGTGTCCCTTTGCTAGTACCATCAATTATTTTTGATTCTACATCGTCACCCAGGTTATGAGTCATCAGTAATGAAATCATTCCAGTTGTCTCGTCTACAACTGGACATGGATTCCCACAGGTGTTTTGTGGGTCAGCCCAAACACATTCTATAGGCGACCAATTGTCTCCACCGTCTTGGCTTCGGCGTAGTAATATTTCGATTGTTCCAGTATCACTGGTTCCATCTCTTCTTCCTTCACAGAAAGCAAGAAGGGCTCCATTTTTTGCAGCAATAAGGGAGGGAATACGAAAAGTGTGGTAACCAGAAGTTCCACTGACGAAGATGTCTTTTTGTTCTAACATGGTATACTCCCACTAAATATGTGTCCTAATTATTAGAAAAAAAGAAGTAGAAGGCAACATAGGAGCATTGTTGAGGGTGATCTATTGCGATATATAATTGCTCGGATTAAGTTCGTTATTTAGTGTCCTAATTATTAATAAAAACGATTAAAACAGAAAAAATGAGTTATCCTTTTATAGATTCTGAAGACAGAGAAAACGTTGAGCAGCATATTCGTTCAATAGGGTGGCTTGATGCGGGTGATGCGGTTGTTAGTGTAGATCGGGCGGGCGAGGGTAATATGAACTGTACTTTACGCGTTAAGCTAAAATCCGGTTCCTGGATCATTAAACAGGCAAGACCCTGGGTCGAGAAGTACCCAAATATTGCTGCACCTGCTGGCCGAGCTGATGTAGAGGCCGCGTTTTATTGCTTTACGTCTCACTATGAAGATGTTTCTTGTTGCATGCCAAACCTGAAAGCGTTTGATGACGCAACGAAGACACTGTTGATACAGGATCTTGGCAATGCTAAAGATTTTTCAGATTTATATTCTTCAAATTCATGCACTTTGGAGATATTGCCGGAATTGTGTCAATGGTTATCGGCGTTACATCATATTGATGTAACAGAAAAAGTAAGAGGAAAATTTGCCAATAGAGAGATGAGATCTTTGAATGGTGAGCACCTGTTTTATTTTCCGTTAAAAAGCCAAAATGGCATGGATTTAGACGGTGTCACGTTGGGATTGGGAAGGTTGGCTGCTGAGTTGATTGCAGACATAGATTATGTTAGAGCTGTCGAAACCTTAGCACAGATCTATGAGCGGGACGGTACAGAGTTGCTGCATGGTGATTTTTATCCTGGAAGTTGGTTGCGTGCTTCAAAATCAGATAATTTCTGGATCATTGATCCTGAATTCTGTTTTATGGGACCCGCAGAATTTGATGTGGGTATACTTGTTGCTCATTTAGTTTTGGGCGGAAAGTCTTTGATCAGTGCATTGGAAGTATTTGATTTGTATCCCAGTTTACCCCATTTTGAACCTGAGTTAGCGTTAAGGTTTGCCGGAGTGGAAATTATGCGTCGTATCATTGGAGTCGCTCAACTTCCAATAGAGTCAGATATAAATAAGAAGAGTCAATTAATAGCTTGCTCAAAGAAATTGATTCTTAATTCAGATCGTGTTGTTTGAAAGATGAATATTAATGGCTGTTAATCTTCCAAATATTTTACCTTTGGCTCCATACTATAGGGAGATGGTATGGGGTGGGAGAAGCCTTGAAAATTTATTTGGAAAAAAGCTTCCTCCTAAAGTATCCGTAGGTGAATCCTTTGAACTTTCTGGATTTGCTGAACGAGAAAGTACGGTGGCCGAAGGTCCATTGGCGGGGGTTCGATTGACGCAGTTGATTGCTGAATATGGATCTGAGCTTCTTGGTAACATTTCGCTCAATGAAGGGAAGAGCGGTCTTCCGCTACTCATTAAATTACTGGATGCATGTCAGGATCTCTCTATCCAAGTTCATCCTGATGATCAATACGCAAAAAACAACAAGCTAAATGACAGAGGGAAGATGGAAGCATGGTTTGTCCTGCATTCATCTGAGGGACGGGTGGCCTATGGCTTGAAGGACGGTGTCGGTCCGAAAGAATTTGAGAGTGCTGTAAATGATGGTTTTGTGGAGGAAGTAATTCGTTTTTTTCCGGTTAAACGTGGAGATTTAGTTTTTTCTCCGCCCGGGACGGTGCATGCTTTGTGTCAGGGTGTTGTGATCTATGAGGTTCAACAATCAAGTGATCTTACATTCCGAATTTATGACTATGAACGCCCGGGGTTGGATGGCAAACCGCGAGAATTACATTTAGATCGTGCTATGGACGTGATTGACTTCACTGCCGATCTTCCTTCTCCTCGGCATTGGTCGACGCTACCCGATGCCACAGAGGAGGGTTGTACTTTAGTTGATTGTGAACATTTTCGTACGAATTATTTCTGTGATTTAAGCAGTCGGCATGAAGTAGGAAATTGTTTTGAAGCATTAACCGTTGTTAATGGATCAGCCAGGTTAAATAGTTCAGATGGAGAATATGTATTATCGGCTGGTAATACGGCATTTTTGAAGGCAGGTGCGCAGATTTCTGTCGAATCGGTTGAAGGTAAGCTCGAATATATCATTTCTGCTGCAGTGACAGGTGACTAAAGGGAGTTAATCAATTGAAAGTTGTTATTAGGGCGGGTGGAATCGGCACTCGTTTGTGGCCATATAGTCGAAAAAAACGTCCCAAACAATTTCATGCCATGACGGGAACCGCTACGATGCTTCAAGATGCCGTTGAACGGGTAAAACCAATTGCGAGCATAGAAGATATTTTTGTTTCTACTGGAGCAGAAACTGCTAGTTTGGTCCATGAACAATTACCTGGATTATCAACCGATCAGATTATAGTTGAACCTGCGCTGCGTAACACCGGACCAGCTGTTGGCTTAGAGTGTGCGTTGCTTGAAGCACGTGATCCAGGTTGTATTATTGCGAGTCTGGGATCGGATCACTATATCGGAAAAAATGAAGAATTTTGTCGTTTGCTACGAGTCGCTGAAACTGCCTTGAAGGACTTCCCGGATCACCTATTTACCTTAGGTGTTAAGCCAACACGTCCCGAAACGGGCTATGGCTATATCTGTCGGGGTTTAGAACTGACCAACTCCGATGGGGTTTCTATTTACTCGGTCGAGGCATTTACTGAAAAGCCCGATTTGGAGCGTGCAAAATCGTATACTCATTCTGGGAATTATCTATGGAACAGCAATATGTTTGTGTGGAAAGCATCTACCGTATTAGACTTATTTAAACGTTACGAACCTGATATGTATGCAGTATTGAAGCGTATTGCAGATGCTGTTGGCGGCAAGCATGAGAACGACGTGATTATCGATGAATACCCTAAGCTTAAACAAATTGCTGTTGATAATGCTATTATCGAACGAGCAGAAAATGTAGCAACTATTGAGGCCGATATTGAATGGGGCGATATCGGTTCCTGGGCTGCGTTGACGGATGTGCTTCCGGTTGATACATCGGGTAACCTGTTTTCAGGTGATGTAATGGCTATTGGGACTAACAATTCGACGGTATATGCTGCACCTGAAAAGATTGTTGCATTGATTGGAGTAGACGATCTTGTTGTCGTTGATACAGAGGATGCATTGTTGGTTTGTCGAAAGGAGGATGCACAACGTGTTCGGGAGGTGATCGACAAGATTGGGTCTGAGGGTAGACAAAAATATACTTAGTTCGTATTACAGGTTATCTGTTTTTTTTCAGTGTTGTTTCCTGGGTTATTTTTTAAATCGGAGAAAAAAACCTATGGGTCCCGCAAATAAATTTAAGTATGAACCTTCAACTAGAGTATTAATGGATATAACTTGCTTAAAGGTGGGAAATAATATTTTCAGTGATTTCTGGTAATTATTTTATGTTTGATCTTTTAATTTATGGACCATTTCACATATTGAAGTAATTCCATTGCGGATATTCTCGTCAGAAGAGGCAATGGAAACGCGCACATGGTCGGCACACATTTTACCGAAAGTATTTCCCGGTGCTACGGCCACTCTTTTTTCTTCCAGTAACTTTATTGCAAATTCGTGGGAACCTAGTCCTGATTTCGAGATGTCTATGAGTAAATAGATTGCTCCGCCCGGGCTATATCTATATAGGTCGTATTTGCGCAAGACATCAAGGGCAATTTGCAGCCGATTTGCGTAAGCGTCTTTCATTTCTACCACACAGTCTTGAGGTCCATCAAGTGCTTCTGCCGAAGCTAATTGTGAAAAACCCGTTCCGCAGGAAACAAACGGTTCCTGCAACTTAGAGGCTAACTCTGCATAGGCTAAAGATCCCCGAGTAAATCCCACACGATAGCCGGTCATGGCATAGCTTTTGGACATTCCGCTAACAATGAGTGTTCGTTCTTCGTCAAAAGACAGGGCAGAGGAAAACTCATCTCCGAAGACAATATCTGCATAGATTTCATCAGAGATGACCCATAGATCGTGTCGCTGAGCAAATTCTATGAGTTGCTTCATTAGTGATGCATTATATACTTGGCCAGTAGGGTTAGATGGAGTACAAAGGAGGATCAGTTTTGTGCGATCGGTAACCAGTGTTTCTAATTGTTCTAAATCTGGCAGGAAGTTATCTATAGCCTGTAAATCATAAAATACTGGTTTCGCGTGGACTAGGCTTGCTGCCATATGGTAATTGGGCCAACCTGGATCTGGTAGAAGTACCTCGTCGCCAGGTTCAAGGATAGCTAGGAACGCAGTTGCAATACTCATAACTGCACCCGGGGTAACAACAATTTGACTTGGTTTAGTATCTATGCCACTGCGCCGGTGAAAATAGTTGGCTGCCGCTAGGCGCAATTCATCCACGCCGGCATTTGGTACATATTTGGTATGTCCATCGCGGGCATGGCGACATGTGGCTTCGACAATGTGCGATGGAGTGGAGAAATCTGGTTGTCCAACTTCTAAATGAATAACAGGTCCTGTCTTTTCGACTGACCAGGCAAGATCCATTATTTCACGTATTCCAGAACGCGGAATCTGGGTAGGGATTTTCGCAAATGGTTTCATCTTAAATGGATACCCGGACCGTTTGAACCAATCATTTGAACTGTATTAAAAATAGATGCTGGTGTTGAAGCTCCGGTCACACCTGTTATGCCTTCTATTCTCTCGACGTGTAAGTCGATCCCAGGTCCTTTAGCATGTATTGCTACCGTGGCCTCAGTCCATGCAGGATCGACCAATAGGACTGAATGGGTTCGGTCAAAACCGATTCCGGCATAGGCTATTGCAGCATGTGTGTTCACATTGCGGGGAAACAACGGACAAATACCCCGAGTAGGTCCGTCATAAAGTGTTGTTTCTTCGCTTATTTCGTCAGGATTTAGTCCTGCTGCAGCGCAGTCGACATTTGCGGGTGGTTTTTTCATAATTACATCGACGGATTCCCACACATCGCGGTTTTCCAGAAGGGCATCCATACCTACCACGCCGCCGTGTGGTACATATGCACGTGTTCCGCAGCGCTGAGTGGTTTCCTCAATTGAAGTCTCCACGTCTCGGTCTGCTAAGGCTGTAACCGAAATGAACATGTAATTTGTTTTCTCTAAAATCTTTTTTCCCCAGGCTCGGGTCACATCAGGATGTGCCATTTCGACAACTAAATCCGCTTTATAATCATCAAAGCCTTCCAAATTTCCTAGGGCTAAATTGGAATCTACGCCATCTAGGGCTTGGGTGAATTGATCGTGGATGAAAACAACCTCCATGCCATTGTTAGGATCCTGGTCTATCATTTGATGAACAGCTTGTCCAATGATACCATACCCCACTAAGCCAATACGTGTCGTGTCATGACTCATAAAATAGCTCCTATGATAGTCTAATGTGGTAAGAGTAAAGCAGAAAAAATATAGTAAAACTCTACTTTGGAAGCGAATCTGAACGGCGATTTTGAAGTTCTGAATAAAAGAAAAAATAATTGTTTGTCTTTTATTCAGAACTTCAAAATTTGAACGATTCAGGTCACTTTTTTAAAGAATTTCTCGTTTTAGTCGATAGAAAGGGACGCGGAGGATATTTTTGAGAAAAATGATTGACGCATTACAAAAACCTAATCTGATAAGACGCATGTTCGGAATTGTTGGCGTGGTTTGTCTAAGTATATCGATTTACGGTATATGGCAGGGAAACGCGAAGAAGATGAATAGTTTTAGTGAGACTTCTGACGCCGACAATATACCAGATGTTGTGCTTTCGAAAGATTACTATCCTCTGGGTGTCGGGAAGTATTGGATTTATAGTGTGGAAAATCCTATTGAAGACGGTCGACTTGAGGTGGAGCGTCAAATAGTGCGTCATGAACGTCGCGATGAACGGGATGTTTATTTTTTTGAAGATGGATCTTTGGCCTACCGTCAAGATGGAAAGGTTTACGAGATCAATCCGGAAGGACAGGTGGATGTTGTTTTTGCCTCTATGTCTGGCATTGGAGAATCCTACGCCTATAAAAGCCAAGGGTTTCATATAGAGAAGAGAGTCAGTGCAGTCGACACTCTACTTAATGCCGGCGATCGGAATTACGGTAATTGTTTACAGGTAATTACAAGTTTTCGAAGGTCATCTACCTCCAGGGTTTATGCTTATGCTTCGTATTATGCCCCTGGAATTGGGCTTGTTGGACGTCAACAGTTGCCTAATGAATTGTCGGACTTTGGAACCGTAGAGCTACTTAAGGATTTTGGTTCACGGTCAATGTAGTTGAGTTATGAAATTACCCGGGTGGCCTAATCTTCTCGGGGTAAAAGAAATGAGAGTTGATATAATATGTTTCGTGTAAACGTCGTATTCGTCTTTTTTCTTACGGTCGTTGTGACTCGTGCGGAATTAGTTACGTCTCGTGTCTTGAGAGTAAATGATGGAGATGCTGCCTCCGTAATCATTGAGGTCGATGATCCAAGGACTATGGATATAGGGACAGGAGTAACTCTGTTGCGCGAGGGGCCTCCAATTGTACATCCAATAAGTGGGGCAGTTTTGGGTGTTCCACACGAACCCGTTGGTTTTGGCGATGTAAGAATGATAGATAAGTTGGGCGCGACTGTCGTTCTCTCTAAAATTTTCTCGAAACCTGCTTTAGGTGATGTTGCTGAATATGAATTCGTGATGCCTGCCCCTCAGTTAGCAGAAAATACTTCTTCAAAGAGCATGTCTAATATTGTAGATATAGTTCATGGGTTAGAAGAGACCGTTAAGAATTATGCCAAATCTCAAAATACGGTTTCGGCATATCCGGTGTTTGCAAAGGAAGTTTGGGATGAAATAAATTCATTGCGTTCGTATTTGGTGTCTATTGATGAGCGTCTAGTAGAGTATGAGATCCGTCAGCAGGAAGATCATAAGCGTAATTTACAAATCGCTGTAGATGATTTACGACGGGAATCAGCCCGTGAACTCATTCTTCGATATGATGAAGATACCGATGTGAAATTTGAAGTTTCGGGTAATACTTTGCATCTCACGGTACAGCGCGACTCGATAATTGTTGATGAAGTTACGACCGTTGGGCCGGACGGGTTGACGGCGGGATTGGAAGGGATAGAGACTGAAGAGATTGAATCGGATTCTACTTGGTTTTCTCACTTATTATCTATGTTGGGATCTACCTATGTGTTAGCAGGTATTATTGTTGTGATACTTATCGTAGTTATGATTCTCTATTTCATAAAACAAAATAGCGAAGGTTATGATGAGGTCGTGGGTGATTTTAACGAGGATTATGAGGATCTATTAGATGATGATGATTACATAATGGCGCAAGAATTGGAGTCACGCGATAAATGAAATACGCAATGATTATGGCGGGATTCTTGTTCGGCTCTGCATTATGTGTACAGTCAGAAGAGATGGGTTACGTCATTAGAGTAACTCCAACGTTAGTCTATATAGATAAGGGAACTGATGACGGTATTGGAATTGGCGACAAACATACTGTGATTCGCTCTGAGGGAGAGACGTATGCTCCTGTTGCAGATGTTTCTGTGTTGCGGATGTTTCCCAATTTTAGCATTGCAGAGATCGTTAAGCCTTATAAAGGGGAGAATGTTGCCTTATTGCAGTGGTCGATTCCTACTGATGCCTGGTTGGAGATAGCTAGTGAAAGAATAGTGCC
>JAYYVF010000038.1:0-21293 GCA_036343635.1 Candidatus Latescibacterota bacterium
GCTATAATGAGGAACATGAACAGGCAGAATGGGTCGCATATATCATTACCCGGCAACAATTGTCGCAGCGTGTTGATCGTACAGATGATTTTCGTTCCGATCCAGCCGTTGATACGGGATCCGCGGCACTTGCCGATTACGAGCGGTCCGGATTTGATCGCGGACACTTAGCCCCTGCTGCCTCTATGGCATGGTCTATGACCATCATGTCCGAGTCCTTTTTTCTCTCAAATATGAGTCCACAAGTTCCCGGATTCAATCGGGGCATATGGCGTAAGCTTGAGGAAGCAGTACGGAAAGAAGCCTATCAACACGAAGAGTTAGTAATAATAACGGGGCCCCTTTTGGAACCAAACTTGCCTACAATTGGATCGAACAGAGTTTCAATTCCTGAGGCCTATTTCAAGGCTTTACTAGACATTACAAACCCATCGATTGAAGGCATAGCTTTCCTGTTGGAAAACAAATCTTCCAACAAACCACTTAAGACCTTTGCCTCTACCATCGATAGTTTAGAATCTATTACGGGAATTAATTTCTTCGTGAATTTAGAGGATGATGTAGAGAACGAAATAGAAAATTCCGTTAACATGAGTCATTGGAAAAGTATACAATAACGTTCCCACTTTTTACCAAAAAACAATCGTCTTGACAGGTGATTGCATAATCGTTTAGGTTGTAAGCAGGAGTTCAAAATACGGCAGAAATACATTTAAGATATTGTTTATAATGGCTTTATGGCTTTCGAACCCGGCCCACTGGTTTGGGACCAGGGGGTCGAAGGTTCGAATCCTTTCACCCCGACCATTTTCTTTCACCGCAACGACTTACGCGCGTTTACGGTGTTCCGTTGGCCCTCGATGCCCATCTGCTTCGCGTTGATGTTACACTTTTGAAGCAGTTGCCTCCGTTGAAAATTCTACTGTCCAGACGAAATCTTAGCGTTTAACCGGTCGCCCGGCAAGTCGGGGTGGCTATGGTGAATTGCTAATGGAAACCACTACCCACTCTGCGCATTTGGTGGTGCACCCAAAACAAATTCGACATCAATATCCGAAAACAGATATGTCTGATAACCTGTCTCCGATGCACCATCGACAACCGCAGCTCCAAACTCATCAATATCGAAATCTGTCAGGCCAACGGTTACCTCTAACGTAAACAGTTGGTCTTTCCAGATGACGCCATTCGGATATTTCTTGAAAATAGCTCGCCGAATTTTATTACTACGAAACGACTCAATGAAGATTGATCCAAACCACATGGCTCCGACCACGCCAAGCGTTGCAACTATGCTATCATTAATACCAAAACCGCTCATACGCATAGCTAAACCCGCTACCGTCGCTGTGATTAATGCGGTCGGTAACTTATACCGTAATCGTGGAAATAAAGTAGCTGTTTTTTGATCTGATGTAGCGTTGATCGAG
Source organism: Candidatus Latescibacterota bacterium (assembly GCA_036343635.1). Lineage (GTDB taxonomy): Bacteria > Latescibacterota > UBA2968 > UBA8231 > UBA8231. Next base: position 1,431 of record JAYYVF010000038.1, read on the forward strand.
TCAGTCAAGGCGTCCTCCTTATCTTGAGGAAGTATTGATAAGATCTGAAACAATACTGCTCTAACAATATATCAAAGGTCAATTTCATGATGTGCAATGAAATAGAAATTAAAATTGCCAATAAGCACCGTAGCCATGGCTCGCTATGTACGGGTTCGGCAAGGATACGAAGGGGGCTACGGGGTTCGCGTAAATAGGTGATACCGGCTGAGTGGTTCACCTACACGCGAGTTGCAACTAACCAGATTACACACGTGCGACTCAAATTCAAAGTTACCTTACTGAGCAGTATATCCTCCATCCACTGGCCAAGCAGCTCCCGCAACAAACGATGCCTCATCGGATGCGATAAACGCAACTACATTGGCAATCTCTGCCGCCTCGGCCATCCGCCCCAACGGATGTAGTTCACACATCTTCTGATGCACCACCGGATCATTGGTAACATTCTCCGTGAGTTTGGTATAGACAAAACCTGGACAAACTGCATTGACTCTGATCCCCTCGGTCGCAAGACGGACGCCCATATCCCGCGTCATTTGGATCACCGCGCCTTTACTAGAAATGTAGCCGTTAAACCCATCGGAAAAAGGAAGCGCCGTTGGGTAACCAACCATGCTCATGATCGAAGCTATATTCACGATGGCGCCACCTCCGCTATGTCGCATGGCCGCCACAGCTGCATGCGACATCAGCAAAGTACCTTTGGCATTGACACGCTGCACGGCCTCCCACCGCTCCTCAAAATCAGCCGCTGCGTCCACGGTACGGGGCGTAATTCCAGCTGAATTTACCAAAATATCCAGTTGACCGAAGCGTTCAACAGCGTGCGCCACCATGATCTCGGCATCAACGCGTTCAGCCACATCACCGGAGACCGTACTAGCTACAACACCAGATTCCAGCCACTCCGCGCTGAGTACGTCCAATACTTCTTGATTTATATCGCTGCCGACGACCCGCGCTCCTTCGTCAATGAATTTCTGTAAACAGGCACGTCCAATACCTGACGCCGCACCAGTCACTAAGGCAACTTTCCCATTTAATCTTTCACTCATTCTACTCTCCAGTTACGCATATGGCCGTAAATGCCTCGATACGGTCCTTAGGGTACGGCCAGGCCCTGTCGGGTCGGATAGTATTGGCCGCCTTCTCCTTTTGTATAGATGCGTATGAGGCTACTTTGTTTGTTTAAGAAGTCACGCTTTTACCCTGACATACGATGGCTGTTTATATAGTCCCAATCGAGTTCGCAACCCAAACCTGGCCCTTCTGGGAGCAGCACATTACCATCTTCATCCATTGGATCGCACGGCGCTTTTAGATACGGCGGCGTGGGCGTATCTACCATCTCCAAATCCAGCAGGCCTCGCTCATAATACTCACACGTATCTTCGCTCGTTGCCGACATAATCTGCGCATTACCAAATCCACCTACGTGGATCTCGCATTTCATACCAAGTGCTTCATACATATCGACCGTCTTACGAACACCAGTTATACCCCCAAAATTTATATCCGTGCGACCGATATCCGTCGCACGCTGCAGCGCCCATTCTGCTCGGCTAAACACGCCTCCAGGGGCAAGTTCAGGTCCACATATTGGTATTTTCAGTTCACTACATAACTTACGATACGGCTCTATCTGCCGCTCGTGCATTGGGTGTTCAAAAAAGTAATAGTTTAACTCTTCTAATTTTAAACCAACCCATATGGCTTCCTCCAGCGTGTAAATGCCCCAGGGATCAAGCATAAGAACCATGTCGTCTCCAACAGCTTCACGTACAGCTCGACATATATGCACGTCTTCTTTCGGGAAAGCCGGTCGCCCAGGAGCTGCTTCTTGTTTGATTGGATCCCAGTATATATTAGCATGCACCTTGTAAGCTTTATACCCAGCTCTTTTGCAATCTAGCGCATGCTGAGCATATTGCTCTGGATTACCAAGATTGGGGGCTGTACTCGCATAGGCTTTGACTTTATCTCTGGCGCGACCAAGTAGCTTTGATACAGACAGGCCTGTCATTCTACCTGCTAGGTCCCACAAAGCACAGTCAATATTACCTATCAATCCCTCCGAAAAACCACGATGGCGTGACATAAACTGCCATAGCCTTTCCCTATCAAGAGGATCTTCACCTATAAGTAACGGTTTAACAAGATGGTCTATTTCATCCTGTTGAGGTGTATAAAAATAAGGGTAACCCTGTTCTGAGTAACCTTCGAATCCATCGTCAGTAGCAATACGGGTGATCGAATGTGGCACCTGCCGTACTGGGCCAAGCTCGCCATAACCCCACTTAGTTCGACGACCAGTTACGGTAATTGAGAAAGAAATGAGTTCAATTTCTGTAATTTTCATGCTATTTCCCTCAGTTAGATATAAATGAAGTAATTGAGTAAAATTAATTTCAAAAAAACAACGCATCCGATAAGAAAAATTTGGTGAATTTGCGTAAAGATGTGTGAGAAAGATGGACGCTCTCGCGTAGAGAGAGAATAGACACCTTTGTCCTCATTTGCGAAAAATATTGACTAAATATTTGTAGTCTCATTATTACAAGCCGTAACATAATTACCGACAATATCAATTATTTAAACGACTATTTCGTTCGCAAAACGGAGTTAACCTACACATTGATGTGGGAGCTAAAACTGAAGACCTTAAGTATTTATATTTATTAATAAAAACAGCATTACCATAAGATCTATCATCGGCTAAATACATTACTTTTCCCCAGATAAACAATATAATACAACCACAATAAAATCCTTGGGAAATTAGGTCGTGCCGGGTTGACACGATGCGTTAATCATCGTTAATCTAAACTGGTTAATGTAAACCTTTTTAACAAAGGATCTTATAGACACATGACATCAACCAATGTATTGCTGAAACCCTCGGGGTTCGGCTCTACCTCGCGTATGGATGCATGGTGGGTACAGCCGCTTTTAGTGTTTCTTGGTTTTTCGACCTTCATTGTCTACTCAACTTGGGCGGCTTTCCAGGGTGACCACTATTCGTTGGGCAATTATCTCTCACCCTTTTATTCCCCTGAAATTTTCGGCTCCTCTCCCCATGCCATATTCGGGTCCAAACCGAGTTGGTGGCCGAGTTGGATGCCATTTTCGCCGGCTTTTTTGATCTTATGGGCGCCTGGTGGCTTCCGCTTCACCTGCTACTATTACCGCGGAGCATATTACAAAGCTTTCTGGGCAGATCCCACAAATTGTGCTGTAACCGAACCGCGCAACGAATACCGGGGCGAGAACTCCTTCCCGTTGATAATGCAGAACATCCACCGATATTTTTTATATATCGCCATAATTTTCATATTCCTTTTAGGATACGATGCGTATAAGGCCTTGTGGTTTATCGACCCCAATTCAGGAGTCGAGTCCTTCGGCATAGGTGTTGGTTCAATCGTACTCGCACTCAACGTAGTCTTCCTCGGTTCATACACCTTCAGTTGCCATTCACTCCGCCACATTATTGGTGGCTATATGGACGTCCTTTCAAAGTCTCCAACTAAACAGCAGGCTTACCGTTGCGTGACCTGCCTAAACCGCAAACACATGAACTTTGCTTGGATTAGCCTTTTCTGGGTTGGTTTCACCGACCTTTATGTACGAATGTGCTCTATGGGTATTTGGACGGATTGGAGAATCCTATAATGGTCCAATGCGAAAAATTCGAATACGATGTGTTAGTTGTAGGAGCTGGCGGAGCTGGTTTGCGTGCTGCTATCGAAGCAAGCTCTGCTAACGTAAAGGTTGGCTTAGTATGTAAGTCGTTATTAGGTAAAGCTCATACCGTTATGGCTGAGGGTGGTATGGCCGCTGCCATGGCAAACGTTGATCAACGTGATGATTGGAAGGTGCATTTTGCCGATACCATGCGCGGCGGACAATACATAAATAATTACCGCATGGCACAGTTGCATGCCCAGGAAGCGCCCCTTCGAGTGCGCGAACTTGAAGAGTGGGGCGCTGTGTTCGACCGCACCAAGGACTCCGGACTAATTTCCCAGCGTAATTTTGGGGGCCACAAATTCCCACGCCTCGCACATGTGGGAGACCGCACAGGACTAGAGCTAATTCGCACACTACAGGACCATGGAATTCACCAGGGAATTGACATTCACCAAGAACACACAGTGGCCGACTTGGTAAAAGAAGATGAACGGGTTGTCGGTGCAGTTGGATACGATCGCGAGCGTGGCCGCTTCAAATTGTTCCAAGCCAAAGCCGTGATTCTGGCAACTGGCGGCACCGGACGCGCGTTTAAAATCAGTAGTAATAGTTGGGAATACACTGGTGACGGTCATGCATTAGCTTACCACGCAGGTGCCGATCTTATAGACATGGAATGCATACAGTTCCACCCAACTGGAATGGTTTGGCCCTTGAGCGTGCGTGGCATCTTAGTAACGGAAGGTGTACGCGGAGAAGGTGGCGTGCTACGCAACAACGAAGGCAAACGTTTCATGTTCGATGACATCCCAGATCTTTATACGCACCAAACCGCCGACAACGAGGAAGAAGGCTGGCGCTATACTCAGAACGATCGTGATGCGCGTCGCCCCCCCGAACTCTTGACACGGGACCACGTGTCTCGGTGCATAATGCGCGAAGTCCGCGAAGGACGAGGCACACCGCACGGTGGAGTTTTTCTCGACATTTCGTGGATAGCAGAGAAACTGCCCAACGCCGAGGAGCATATCAAGCGCAAGCTACCTAGTATGTACCACCAATTTAAACAACTTGCCAACGTCGACATCACAAAAGAGCCAATGGAAGTTGGACCAACCACCCACTACACTATGGGAGGAATTCGAGTTGATCCCGAGAGCCAAATGTCTACAGTGCCCGGTCTCTTCGCCGCTGGCGAATGTGCTGCTGGATTGCATGGGGCAAATCGCCTTGGTGGTAATTCTTTATCCGACCTGATTGTCTTCGGAAAGCGCGCTGGTGAATACGCAGCCAATTTCTCTCAAGAGCATGGCCCCAGCACTATAAATCAAACCCAAGTAGATGAGGTGATACAACGAGCATTAGCACCGGTAGAGCGCGAAGGCGGCGAACTCCCTTACGCAATCCAAGCCGAACTACAGGAGAAAATGCAAGACCTGGTCGGGATCGTCCGACGCGAGGAAGAGATGCAACAAGCGCTCGACATCATTTCCGAACTCAAGGAACGTGCTGGACGCGTATCTGCACCTGGCAATCGTGAATATAATCCAGGTTGGCATACTGCAATCGACCTCGACAATCTGCTCACAGTTTCCGAGGCGATCTCCCTCTCCGCCATTGAACGCAAAGAAAGCCGTGGTGGCCATTTTCGGGATGACTATCCAGAAAAAGATCCTGGGCATTTCGGCAAAATTAACGTGCGGATTCGCAAGGACGAGAATGGAGCAATGCAAGTCGACCAATTACCGGTGCCTAACCTACCGGCAGACCTACAGCAGATTATCAACGAGGAGAGTAAGTGATGAGCAAGGCGCATTTCAAGATTTGGCGCGGACAGGGTGAGGAAGGGAATTTTGAAGATCATACAGCCCTAATTGACGAGGGCATGGTCGTACTAGATGCTGTACACCAAATCCAAGCAGAGGCAGCTCCAGATTTGGCCTGTCGATGGAATTGTAAAGCGGGTAAATGCGGCTCTTGTTCGGCAGAAATCAACGGCATGCCCAAACTCATGTGCATGACTCGCATGGACCAATTACCCACGGACCATCCAATTACGATAGAGCCGATGAAAGCCTTTCCCCACATCCGTGATCTAGTTACCGATGTTTCACACAACTATCGAGCCAAAAAGAAGATAAAAAAATTCAAGCCTCGCGCACCTGATACAGAAGATGGTGCCTGGGAGATGGCCCAAGAGGACGTTGACCGCGTTCAAGAGTTCCGAAAATGTATCGAGTGCTTTTTGTGTCAGGATGTATGCCACGTGCTACGCGATCACAACAAGCATGAGGAATTTGCTGGTCCTCGCCTGATGGTCTATTCAGCTGCACTAGAAATGCATCCGCTGGACATAGAGGACAGACGAGGAGACCTAAAGGAAGAGCAAGGTATCGGCTACTGCAATATTACTAAGTGCTGTACTAAGGTCTGTCCCGAAGAAATAACTATCACCGACAACGCCATTATACCGCTAAAAGAGCGAGTCGTGGACAAATTCTATGACCCATTGGGCAAACTACTCAAGATCTTTTCCTCTTCGGACGATTCGACAAAGTAATGCCAATCTTAGAGCTCAAAAAAATCCACGGAGATGCCGTACAAATGGCTTTAGAGCGCGTCGAAAGATATCGACTGCTAAACCAACCCCACGTAGCCGAGAGTATCTGCCACGATGTTCTAGGTGTCGAACCAAATAACCAAGAAGCGCTGGTGGGATTGATCTTAGCACTGACCGATCAGTTCGAAGAAGAAACCAATGTAGGAATCAAAGCCGCCCTCGACCTCATACCACGATTGAACGACTCCTACGCCCGCGACTACTACACCGGCCTAATTCACGAACGACAGGGCAAAGCTCGTCTAACACGTAACTATCCCGGTGCTCGTTTTGATGCATATGAACTACTTACCTTGGCAATGCATTGGTATGAAAAGGCGGAATCACAGCGTGGGCCCGAAAATGACGATGCAATTTTGCACTGGAATTCCTGTGCACGAATCATGGTCAACAGCAATTTAGAGGAACGACCACCCGACGACGACCACGTTGGGTCGGAGTAACGATGCCCTGCCAGGCGAAGATCTCAAAAGACACCATTCCCATTGGCATAATTGATGATTTGCAAGTGACTTAATAAAAAGCTATCTGTCTCTTCCCCGACGGGAAATTTGCATTTTGACTGCGGTATCCCTGTTCTCTAATTTGAAGCGCTCGACACAATTCAGACAATTCGGTAAAAGGATTTAATCTTTCTCTATGGAAATCATTGAAGCCATTTATAAAAGACGATCGGTCAAACATTTTGACAAGAAACATCAACTTTCTAAAAAAGAAGAAAAAATTTTGTTGGAGGCTACTATTCAAGCACCTACCAGCTTCAATGTACAACATTGGCGAATAGTTATTCTCCGTGAACCCACTCTCCGTCAACAAATACGCGAAAAATACTGCGGGCAAGCACAGATAACTGACGCCTCTTTACTCGTTTTATTCACCGCCGACACCAAAGCCTGGGCTAAAAATCCCAAACGCTATTGGATCAATGCCCCTAAAGATGTCACCAAGGATGTAGTGAATGCGGTAGGACCTTTTCATGAATCAAGAGGACAACTCTTTCAACAAGAAGAGGCTCAAAGGTCCATCGGGATGGCAATGCAGACCTTAATGTTGGCAGCACAAGAGTTAGGTTATCAATCCTGTCCAATGATTGGCTATGAATTAGAAGGCGTAAAAGAAATGATCCACCTTCCTGAAGACTATGTCATCGGGCCAATGGTAGCCATTGGGAAAGGTACAAAAACACCATGGCCTAAGCCCGGCCAATTACCACTAGAAGATATCGTATTCGAGAACACATTGTGAATCAGTCTATCCAAAGACAAACTCAAACTTGGCTACTCGAACTCGTTTTTGGTCTACAAAAAAATCCGCTGAGAAAACCCGCTATATAAGCGGCCTGCTGCTGCCGTATTGAATCGTGAAAATGAACATGATCACAGTAAAGATCTTCACCCAAATTGCAAGTAAACGTATACAAATCGATAATAGGAATTTCCTTTAGATTCATCACCCGATCAGCAACAGAATTATACGCAACACAGTCGGAAGAGAATCTATGAAATTTCATTTTGGTTTTATTGTGTATATCTTCGTCACAGGGGGTCGTACGAACCCACACCATTTCTGAAGGTAAAGACTCCACCAGTTTAACAATTGAAAATAAGTTCTGCTCATATTCTTCAATTGTAATCTGCTTTTGCTTCGTAATTGGATCCGTTTTTATATCGTGAAGCCCACAATTTACTATGAAAACATCCGCCTCTACGCTTGAAGTATCTCTAACCATCTGTAAATGATTTAGCACCATATTCGAATCACCACCATTTGCCCCAATAGCTCGATCTAAATTAAGAACCGCCTCTTCAAGTCCACCTTTACGAGAATATTCCAAGACTCCCCGCAAGTGAGATTCTAAATAAGGACCATATTGAATTGATATACTATCGCCAACTACATAAATTTTCAGCGTGTCTTACTCCTTAGAAACATGTCTTTCTAAGATTGACGATCTGTAAAAAAGACAATATCAATAAACGAGCGAACAATGTCTTATAACAAGCAGGACTTCTCTACTTCAATGCAATTTCTAAAACAACTCACCGAGGATGTTCTTGAGTCTTCGCGGGTATATTCTAACCAATCGATTGCCGGAAGCCCAGCAAATACGACAGGACACACACTAATTCGCCCCGGAGGCCGGGAATGCTACCCCTGCTTTTGGGTGCGCGACTTTGCTCAGTCCTTAGAATGTGGACTAATCCCTTACGACGAACTCGAGCATGCTCTCTTGCTCACCTCGCGGACACAGTCAACAAAAGACTGGAAAACTCCCTCTGGAAGTTTTGTCCCTGAAGGATCTATCGCCGACCATATCGGATTCGATGGGATTCCAATATATTTTCCGGGTGGTGCTTCATACCAAGAACAAGGCCAGCCTTTTGGTTATTTTCCCAGTTTCGATGACCACTACTTCTTCATAGAGATGGCTTGGTATGCAATAACAGTCTACAATCAACACGGCCTTTTGAAGGAACCTGTCTATGGCATATCACTTTTAACACGACTTGAAAAAGCTTTCAACATACCTCCCATAAATCCAAAGACCGAATTAGTACATTGTGAATTAGATAACCGAGGCGTCAGTTTCGGTTTTACCGATATCGTAATTCACACCGGAGATCTTTTATTTTGTTCAATTTTGCGTTATCGAGCCTCCTTGAGAATGGGAGATTTGTTCGAATTAATTGGGGAAACTGAACGCACAAGATATTATCGGGCTATCTCCACCAAAATCGCGACTAGCATCTTTGCAAAATTCACCCATAAAAGTGGATTGCTCCATGCCTCTACAGGTAAAAGTAATCAATTAGATGTCTGGGGATCCGCTTTTGCTGTCTACGTGGGCATCTCGGACCCAAACCAAACTCAAGAGATTGGACAAGCACTTACAAAAGCTCTCGATGCCGGTACCATTACTTGGGAAGGCAACGTAAGGCACGTACCGACCGACGATGATTTTAGTGATGAATCTGCATGGGAGGAGACTGTCGGCTCGGGAACCTTTCCAAAGAATACGTATCAAAACGGTGCTTACTGGAACACACCAACGGGCTGGGTCTGTTATGCGATCGCTCAAGTGAATCCAGATATTGGAAAAAATTTAGCCACCGAATACGTCCACCAATTGCAGTCCAATGATTTTCGAATGGGAAATACATTTGGAGCCCCCTACGAATGTATCCATCCCAGCAGAAATCATAGACAAAACCCGGTCTATTTAACCAGCGTGACGTGCCCACTCGCAGCATTTCAACGATTAGGTTGGGTTTAAGTTCAAAGAATTTTGTATTTAATTTTCAATAACTTATCTTTGGACATACCACCAAACAAAGGATATATAGGAAGTAACAATATGATGTTATTGAGGTTTTGTTTCCCACACACCCTAATACTTTCCTGTTTTTTGAGCATTTTGGCAGGTGGTTGGTACCCTTGGTTTTTCTTTTTGGCCTTGTCCGTAACCGTAATATTAGGCGATTACATACTGCCCGGAGACCATTCCACTTTTTCAAACCTGAGTCCTTTCTGGGCAAATGCATTACTATTCGCCACACTTCCCAATCTGCTGCTGCTTATTTTGGTAACCGTGGTAACCACCGCCAGTATACCAATTCCTCATATAGAATTTATGTTGCCTTACCTGCAATCCGAATTTTCGCCATTTCAGTTGGTTGGCCTTGTTCTCAGCGTGGGTCTTCTGATCGGCGGAGTGGGCACGAGCGTAGCACACGAATGCTCACATAGAAGAAGTGGTAATCCATTGATCTCGGTTGGGAATTGGCTGATGGCTTTAAGTATGGACAGTGTGTTTCCCATAGAGCATAATCATGGACACCACAAACATGTTGGAACCCTTCAGGATGCCGCAACGGCACGCCGGGGCGAAAATGTATATAAATTCATTTTTCGTTCAACTTTTGGAGAATATACCAATGCGTGGCAAATTGAACGAAATCGTCTTTCAAAAAGGCAAACATCACTCATTTCTTATAAAAACCGTTATTTCAGAGCGATTGCCAGGTCCTTAATTCTACCATTAACCGCATTTTATTTCGGAGGAATGCTAAGTGGTATAGTAGTTTTGTTAGTTATGATTTGGGCTAAAATACTTTTAGAGGCCGTAAATTACATCGAACATTACGGGCTTGTGCGCATACCCGGACAACCAATAGAGCCACGTCATTCCTGGAACTCAAACGCATGGGTAAGTAGTACAATCACTTTTTTTCTAACTCGCCATAGTCATCACCACCAAAAAGGTTCCTTGCCATTTTGGAAACTTAAACCATTACCGAGCGCACCAATGTTACCTTGGGGATATTTGAGCGGGATCTATTTAGCATTACTGACCCCCCCATTTTATCGTAAACTGATGGAACCCAAATTACATAACTGGTTCCAAACATTCGCAAATTCGGAAGAACGAAATTTTGCGAATTTTTCCAATTTATAAATTCTGAAATAAGCTTTACTATACTATCATAAAATTTTGGAAAAACCTCTACGGATTAATTATATCCAGTGGCGTTGTATACTTTCCGGGAATATGTTTTTTCAACCAATCCGATGCATCTTGACGAGGTAATAGTACGGCAGGACCTCCTTTACAACTTAGTCGGTATAACAGACGAGCGTCCTCAACAACTTTAATATTGTGCTTAATAGGAGGAGAGTTGTGGAGAGTCATATAATTGTCCCAGATAGTCACATCCCCTTCTACGTGCTCATGATCATAACGAAATTGAGGCTGCAAAATATATTTCTCAAGATCATCCAAAAGTGCCCGTGATTCACTTGAAGTCATTCCCTCAATTTCCACTGGTGGGCGAACACGTGGTCTAGAAGCCCAAATGGGGCTATGCAGCGACGAAAGACCCGAAATAGGATTGGTACGTACTATCGGTGCTAACCATCCTTCATCGCCTATATTCAATCTACGACGCAACTGCAATCCTTTTAACATTTCCTGTTTTTCATCCGAGAAAGTCGAAAAAGCCGCAGCGGTGTCAGCATACGCTGTTTCTCCGTTTAACGGCAACTGCAAGCGCAAACTCATCAGTTCAGGATCTGAACCCTCAAAATATGGGCCTAAATCAGCATTTTTGTTTTTCGGATTGTTAACCCAAAAACCTTCCTCGACACGATTGGTTGGAATCTTATGCGCCAAAAACATAGATACGTAAATGGGTAGCGATTCGTATTCAATATCTGTGTGCCAAGATCCACCTCGGTCCACTCTTTCATATTCTTGATCTATAACAGGTCCATTGAAATTAGATACAACCAAAACTGCAGGTGACTCGTGTGGCAAACACTTTAATTTATCAGGAAAAGTCTCATTTGCCTTCGATACCGACCTGTTTTTGAAAGGAATAAGTTCAAATGGACCGTCACTATCACCATCGCCCTGAGCCGGCTTACCACCTCGCATAAAATTATTAGGATGCGGAACAGGTGCTCCCCAGTGATTAGAAAAACGCTCAAAATGATCCAGGGAAAAACGTGAAAGATCCTGCCCAGAAACACATACAATTCGGCAATAGGCAAGAGCCTTTAGAAAAAAATCAGCCTCTTTACAACTTAGAGGATTACATAGGTCAATCCCGTTGAATCTCACCCCAGCACCACTCTGTGACAAAGGCATCTCAGCTGAAGTTGACTGCCCAAAGATCTCTTTAACTTTCGCATTCCAATCTATCTTTTCTTTTACTTCCACCATATTTCACAATTCCTCTAATCGAATAACCGGTTCAACTGACTTCACATACATTAAATTGAATTGGTTCCAAATACTAATCAATCAAATTCTTAACCGCCATTCTTGAAAATATTGTAGAATACCAACTAATATGCGATCTTTGTTGAAGCACCTATATATAAACTTATGATTTTATACAAAGGAGTTTTTTTGATATGTCATTAGAGCCATCCCCACTCAAAGGAAAGAAAGCTCTCGTCACTGGAGGAAAACGTCGAATTGGACGGGGAATTGCCCTCGCATTGGCTGAGGCAGGGTGCGATATCGGGATTAATGACCTTAACCACGACGATGATGCGGAACACACTTTGAAACTCATCCGAGATATGGGAGTTAACGCGGAATTCTATTCTGCTGACATTTCATCAAGTGATCAAGTCGACAAGCTTTTTACGGATTTCTTACAAAATTTTGGGTGCGTTGATATCTTAGTCAACAATCCTTACGGAGGAACTGGTCAAAGATTTTTGGAGTTAACCGAAGATAATTGGGACCAAAATATCGATGTCGGGCTAAAGGGATTTTTCCTTTGCAGCCAAAGGGCAGCCCAATCTATGGTGGATCACGGAAATGGTGGAGCCATTGTCAGTACCTCCTCTGTTCATGGCGCACGTGCGTGGAAAGGAGACACCGCTTACGGCGCAGCAAAAGCTGGTGTCTTGAGGTTAACCGAAAGTATGGCCGTCGACTTGGGATCGCACGGAATCCGTTGCAACGCAGTCCTCCCTGGACATATGAATACAGACCACGTTTACAGCACAACTGCACCAGAAATCGGAAGTATGAACTGTGAGCATGCACAATGGGTTCCGTTAAAGCGGAGAGGTACACCCGAAGATATCGGACGTGCCGTTGTGTTCTTGTGTTCACCTGCAGCCGCATGTATTACAGGAGTTTCTCTCCCTGTTGACGGAGGCTTACTCGCCGTTGGCCCAGGAAGTGATTAGTATCACTGTTCCTCCCAAAGGAAGGATTCGCCCGTGTCAGATATGAATTTTAAATGGTTACTCATAGGAATTACTTTGTTTTTAGGAGCCTGTGGAAATTCACAAATAGAGGGTAGCCCAGACCTCAAGCAAGTTCCGCGTAATCGTACATTCATTTCTGACTGTCTACCGGACGCGTGTGCGGGTCAGTTCAAAGACTTTGATTCATTCCATCCTTTTCAAGTCGGAGCGACAACAACCACCGGTTATAATTTTCTTTATGAACCACTTTATTTCTATAACGCCTATAGTAAAGAGGGAACAATTACCCCGTGGATAGCCGAGAGTCACGAATTTTCGGCAGACTACACTGAAGTCATCATCAAAATTCGGCAAGGCGTAAAATGGAGTGACGGGCATCCATGGACAGCCCATGACCTAGTTTTTACCATAAACATGCTAAAAAATAATGCGCCCACTTTACTGTTTTCGGTTGATATGAAAAAATGGGTAAAAGAGGCGGTGGCGGTAAATGATCTAGTCGCAAAAATCTCCCTAACAAGTCCGAATCCCCGTTTTATCTTTTCCTACTTTACCCACAACTTTGACAATGGTGTTCCAATCATTCCAAAGCACATCTGGCAGCATGAAGACCCTTTGACCTTTAAAAATTTAGACCTAAGTATAGATCTTCCTGTTGTTACCGGCCCATTTCGACTTGTAGTTTCCACACCAGAGCAACGCATTTATGACCGTAGAGAAGATTGGTGGGCCTATGAAATCGGCTTTCAGGACCTGCCTCATGTAGAACGGATTATATACCTACCCAGGCGGGACGAAGCAAAACGCGTTCAAAATATACTTTCAAATGATCTAGATATTTGCGGAACTCTGCTACCCGCAAATATGCGAACCCTTCTGGAACAAAACCCAAATGTAACAAGTTGGTCGGGGAGTGCTCCTCCCTACGGCTACCTCGATTGGTGGCCTATATCCCTCGGCTTCAATAACCTGGAACCACCATATAATGACCCCGAGATACGTTGGGCAATTAATTATGCCATAAACCGAAAACAGTTAGCCGAAATTGGTATGCAAGGCGCTGGCGAGTTTACTACGCTACCATTTCCAGATTTTCCTGCCTTAAGAAAATACGTGGATTCTGCTAACAGTTTACTCGAGCACCATCCCATTGACAAATTTAACCCCACACTAACTGCAAAGATCTTGCAAAGTAAGGGTTATTCTCGCGATGAAGAGGGCTTTTGGTCAAAAGCTGGCAATCGTCTTAAGCTAGTTATAGATGTATACCAGTTCATGTTAGATTTTGCTCCTGTTCTTGTCGAACAACTTAGGCAGGCAGGAATTGACGCCAAGTTCCGTCAAGCCTCAGATGGTTACACACGCATGGCTTCTGGTCACTCGCAATCGTTCATATTTGGCCATGGAGGTTCCGTCAGAGATCCCTACTTTACTTTACGTTTGTACCATAGCAGATTCGTACAACCGACAGGTACTTCTACACCCAATTTTTGGCGCTGGAGTAATTCTAAATTTGATACAATTGTAGATCAGATGGGCGAGACAGATCCAAAAGACCCTGAGCTCGCAATCCTATTTCAGAAGGCACTGCAGATCTGGTTACCCGAACTACCCGCTATACCTTTACTACAGTTCTATCATCGAATTCCACACAATGAAACCTATTGGACAAACTGGCCATCTGCAGAAAACCCTTACATAAACAGCGCTTACTGGCATCGAACATGGCTTCTGGTCTTGTTAGGATTGGAACCTACCCAAATTTAACTAGAATATTGATCTATGTTCAAAATCTACAATATGCAGTCATCTACAATCATTCCTCGATCATACCAGAGATTTTTAATTATTCTATTTTTTATGTTGGTTACTGGGTGTAATAAACTCCACCTCGGGAATTTCCAAACCAGACCGACGACGATTCCCCCCATACAAAGAGAATTTCGAGCAGCGTGGGTTACAACGGTAGGTAATATTGACTGGCCCTCGCAGCCTGGGTTAGACAGTAGTGAGCAGCGCAAAGAGGCCAATGCGATCCTAGATTCGGCATCTTCTTTGGGCTTGAACACAATCATACTTCAAATTCGTCCTCAATGCGATGCTCTCTATGAAAGCCCTATAGAGCCTTGGTCATACTTTCTCAGTGGTAAACAAGGTCGCCCACCTGTTCCACCATACGACCCCTTACTCTTTTGGATAGAGCAGGCTCATGCCCGTGGCATGGAATTGCATGCTTGGTTTAATCCATTTAGAGCACACCATAGTCAAGGCGGACCTATCGGTGAAGCATCTGTAATAAACAGCAAACGGGACTTGGCCGCTGTACAATTAAAGAAAGACGGCAACTGGTGGCTCGACCCAGGCAATACTGAAAATCAAAATCATACCTTTGCTATCATAATGGACGTCTTGAGACGTTATGACATAGACGGCATACATTTTGATGATTACTTCTATCCCTACCCTTCTCTGAACGAAGGCCATGATTTTCCTGACCATGAGAGTTGGGAAACATACCTTTCAAAAGGCGGCCGTCTTGATTTGAGTGACTGGCGCCGCGAAAACGTGAACAGGTTCATCAAACGAATTTATCTCAGCATTAAAAAAGAAAAACCTCACGTAAAATTTGGCATTAGCCCATTTGGAATATGGAGACCCGGATTCCCCGCTTCAATAAAAGGATTGGACCAGTATGACGTTCTGTATGCAGATGCGCGCCTGTGGTTGAAAAAAGGATGGGTGGACTATTTGGCACCACAACTCTACTGGCCTACGCGACAGATTGAGCAAAGTTATCCTTTGCTCCTAGCCTGGTGGAACAGCCAAAATACAAAAAACCGACATATATGGCCGGGGCTTTTGACAAGCGGTATGAATGATCAACGTGGTCTGGATGAAATCATAAGTCAAATTATGATCGCACGAGCTATGGGCGGTCTCCAATCAGGACACATACATTTCAATATTACACCCCTCAAAGATAACATGCTTGGTATCGCGGATTCCTTAATTGCTGGAGCATATAATAGACCAGCTCTTACACCTGCTTTCCAGTGGATAGAAGACGACCCACCAGACTCGCCATCGTTGTTGCTAAAAGTCCAGGACAATGAGTTAGCGATATCCTGGAACCACACCCAAACAGAGGATGTTCAAAATTGGGTCATTTATGAACGAAGGGGATCCCGTTGGCATCATACCATACTACCCAATAGCATAAGGGACTATACGTTACCGTTGAGAGTCGAAAATAATAATATTACCAGCATGTTGACCGAAATCGGTATCTCTGCAGTAGATCGGGTCGGCAACGAAAGTAAAATACAACGTGCTAATGTATTTCCCTGATATCTTGAAGTACATAATTTAAAAAAACCGTATACTTATTAGATAGATTGTTACTTTTTTGTAAAAAGAGAATAGACAAGCACACCGTCTAACAGAACATCAACAACCCATAGATCATTGATCCAGCCACCATTCACATAACCGTATGACATTTTATACTTCATTTTCAACTCAGATTTTCTCTAAGAAGCCATTTTGATTCAATTTCTAGGAATTTTCTTCCTAACTCTTTATGTATTACCCTGCCAGGCTTCTGAGCTAATCGTCTGGGGAGTAAACAACGACCGCGGTTTAGCAGCTGCTCTCCGTCAATTTGAAGCAGAACATCCCGGATGGGCCGTGGTCACCTCAACCGGCTCAGGTGGAGGTATGGATCCACAGAAATTAATGTGTGGCATTGCGGGTGGGAGTCCACCAGATATGTTACAACAGGATCGATTCTCAGTTGGTGAATGGGCAGCTCGAGATGCGTTCAAACCACTGGATGAATTAATTCTTCGTAGCGTTGAAGAAGAACAAATCGCTATTAAATTTCGAGAGGCCGTCGCCCAGGGAGATCTAAATACGGCTCAACAAAAACTTAACATCCTCATTTCTTATCTACGCAAACGTGGGCCGAGCTTGCAATTGGATCTCTCTCGAAATTTACTTAAGGACCTCTATGCAGTCCCGCAGCCTGATATCTTAACCAAAGCTTATACATTAACTACACTAGTTCAGGGTATCCACCCTGAAAGTTTTTTTGATGCGTGTTGGCAAGAAGCATGCTTTGCCAAAGATGGAGATAATCGTAATGTGTATGCCATCCCCAACAGCACCGATAACCGAGCACTATATTACAACGAGGCTCTTTTAGAGCGTGCCGGACTTGTGGATCAATTCGGTAAAGCATTACCTCCACGAACATGGAAAGAGCTTGAAGAATACTCTATTCGGTTAACTGAATACGGTCCAGATGGCCAGATGTCAAGACTCGGATTTGCCCCAAATTTTGGAAATAGTTGGCTCTATATCTACGGTTGGCTGAACGGAGGCAAATTCATGAGTGATGATGGCAAAACTTGCACTCTGAGCGAACCACGAATAGAGGAAGCCCTTCGCTACATGGTCAAGACATACGATTCTCTCGGCGGGATAGAAAAAGTAGATGCCTTCCAAAGTGCATTTCAATCAGGAGAATTTGACCCATTTTTTATCGGTAAGGTCGCAATGAAAATAGATGGGAATTGGACCTTAAATAATATAGCAGACTATGCACCAAATCTGCGTTTTGGGGTAGCCCCACCACCTGCACCAGAAGGGAAAGATCCTGTCACATGGTCTGGCGGTTTTTCATGGGCACTACCAATGGGTTCAAAGAATCCAGAAATGGCATTTGAACTAATCCGATTTTTGAATTCCGACCGAATATGGTCTCTACGCCATGAAATTTCTGCCCGCTATTCACATAGTCGTGGACGATCCTATGTTCCTTCAATGGCCCCCATGCCACATATTAACCAAAACACTTTTAATAAATTTGTTGCCGGAAATGACGAACTCCCTGAACGTATAAAAAATAGTTATCGCACTTTTTCTAATCTTATGCCTGTATCAAAATTTCGGCCTGTAACTCCGGTAGGACAACTTCTATGGGACGAACATGCAAGAGCCTACGAAAAAGCAATTCGTCATACCTACTCTCCTAAAGAAGCTCTAGAAAAAGGCCAGATTAGCGTCCAGCAGGAATTAGACAGGATTTACGGAGAGGAAACCTACCAAATCATAAATTGGAATTATCTGCTCTTTATTCTTCCGATTTTACTGATGTTATTCTTTGCAACTATTTATTGGTGTGGGGGCCGTAAAACACTCGTAAAAAAATTGCTAACTCACGAGTCATTAGCCGCTCTTAGCTTTATATCTCCATGGCTTATCGGTTTTTTGCTGTTAACAGCAGGTCCGATACTCGTATCAATAGTTTACAGTTTTTGTCGTTATGATGTGTTACATCCTGCAAAATTTGTAGGCCTTGAGAATTATATTTCTCTTTTTTCCGAAGATCTTTTGTTTTGGAAATCACTTGCAAATACAACTTACATGATGATCGGAGTTCCCTTAGGCATGGCCGCAGGATTAGCAATAGCCATGTTGTTGAACACCGAGATCAGGGGTATGAGGATTTACAGAACCATATTTTATCTACCTGCCATCGTACCAGTCGTTGCCAGCGCAATACTATGGATTTGGGTTCTGAATCCAGAAGTAGGCTTAATTAATTCATTTCTTCGCATGATCGGAATAGCTGATCCTCCCAATTGGTTGCAGAGCGCTTCTTGGGGTTTAGGGTCGAAAAGCGCGATCATACTTATGGGATTGTGGAGTGCTGGATCGGGAATGATCATTTGGTTAGCTGGGTTAAAGGGAATCCCGGACCATTTGTACGAGGCTGCCGAAATAGATGGAGCAGGTGCCTTTACAAAGTTTTTCAGCGTGACTCTTCCCATGTTGTCACCATATATATTTTTCAACCTAATCATGGGCATAATAGGGACAATGCAAGTATTTACCCAAGCGTATATTATGACAGAAGGAGGACCTGACGATTCCACTCTTTTCTATGCCTACTACCTTTTCAATAATGCTTTTCGCTACTTTAAAATGGGTTATGCTTCAGCTCTTGCCTGGATTTTATTTTTAGTAATTTTAGCCCTCACGTTATTACAGCTAAAGCTTGCGCCTCGCTGGGTCCACTACGAAGCCGACTGATTATGAACTGGCTATTTTCAGCATTGGCTCTGACTATCGAGTTGTTCATAGCAATTCTTTTTGCTTTTCTAATCTTTTATGGCGATGTACTAAGTGCGTGGCAAGATCTCGCAATTTTATTTGTCATTATCTTACTCGGTAGCTTATTAATCACGGCCAAGTTACAAGCAAGGAAAATATTCAAATTTTGTGTTCACCTTGCCCTCATCGAGGGATCTGTTTTATTTGCATTTCCTTTTATTTGGTTGCTTAGCACAAGCATGAAATATGACGAAGAGCTTTTTGTTTATCCACCTCGTTGGCTACCCACTATACCAAGTAACGTTATTGACTCACCATATTCTACAGATGAATCGATTCGACGAGCCGACCAGCCAACCCAATTTAGCAAAGAACAATGGCGTGAATTCCAAAAACGAGCCTCAGAAAGTCTGTTGAATGCCGCAAAACCGAACCTACCAAAAAATTGGGAAGATACACCACCATTAAATAAATCCCTCGGAAATGCCCTTTTCCACGTTGCAGCTCGGAGCATTCCTCCAAATGAATGGGATATCAATAATGAAAACCTTGTAACCGCTTTAATTGAGCACGTTAATCTGTCTGTCATCCGAGATGCAATAGCGACAATATACCGAGGCGTCGCATTTCGAGCTCCCCTCATACTAAAAACTAATCAACAAATTTTTCCCACCCAGCCGAGCAGTAACACCTGGAACACAGAG
>JAYYVF010000039.1:0-14930 GCA_036343635.1 Candidatus Latescibacterota bacterium
TTAGGAAAAGTTGGAAATCCTGATGACGTAGCAAATGCAGCATTATTTCTAGCCTCAGAGGATGCAACACATATAACTGGAGAAATACTAGATATAAATGGTGGACTGTTTATGGACTAATGATTGATCAACCCCTACCCGTAGCCAAATCATGTAAGAGCGTTGAATAAGCATCCTCACCATCAGTTTCCCATACCCGCAACAATTCAGAGCCAACAATACCAATTTCAACTTTTCCTTGCAGTCCTTCTATATCAGCACCGCTACTCAATCCGAAACCAACTGCAAGAGGTAATGAGGTAGCGATACGGCAACGATTCACAAAGTCATATAAATTCCGATCAACATCCGTCTTGCTACCAGTAACTCCCCGGCGGGCCACCACATATACAAATCCCCGAGCATGTTTACCCACTTGAACAAGCCTGGAATCTGTACTCGTTGGTGTCATCAATTGAATAGGACAAAGCCCTTGTTCTGCACTCAGCCCGAACAAACCTTCACCCTCTTCTATCGGTAGGTCGGGAAGAATATATCCCGAACCGCCAGCGTCTTGAAGGCGATTACAAAAGCCTTCATTCCCCAACCTGAAAGCGGTGTTATAGTAACCCATCATAAAATGCGGAAAATTAAATTTCGTCGTAGAGCGTTTCATTAAATCAAAATATTGATCCAATACAATCCCGCTTTCTAATGCGAGCTGATTCGCACGGGCAAAGACCGGACCATCTGCCATAGGTTCGCTAAAGGGCATTTGAAGTTCAACAAGATCTACTCCGACCTCACCCATTATTTCAAGCATACGCCAGTTTTCTTCTAAAGAAGGAAAACCAGCAATCAAGTGGGTCATCAACAGTACTTTACGCTCTTTCAAACGCTCTTGGATATACGTTTCAATATTCACTGTTGAGAAACCTTATCACGCAAGAACTCTTTCCACTTTTCATCACCCAAAGCATCTGCAATCGTAAAGATGTCCTTGTCTCCACGTCCCGAAAGATTTATCAAAACACTTTGCTTTACCGACATGGAGGGAGCTTCTCGCAACGCGCCAACCAAACCATGACAACTTTCCAGAGCTCCGATGATACCCTCCGTCCGCATCAACGTCTTTAAGGCTGAAATAACTTCCTCATCGGTAGCTGCCTCAGTGCGCATACGCCCCGTATCATGCCAGTGGGCAAGTATTGGACTCACGCCAATATAATCTAACCCGGCAGACACCGAATGAGTGTGTTCCATCTGTCCTTCATCATTCTGGAAAAAATAAGTCTTGTATCCCTGAGCAACACCCGGAACTCCTACGTTACCGGCGAGTCTAGCTGCATGCTTCCCACTATCCAAACCAAAACCACCCGCCTCTAATCCCACCAAATCTACTTCAGGATCATCCAAAAATCCCAGGAATATGCCCGTTGCATTCGATCCACCACCAACACATGCATACACACGATCAGGCAATTTACCCGGACATGCCAACATTTGCTCGCGACATTCCATGCCTATTATACGTTGAAAATATGCAACAATTTGAGGAAATGGATGGGGGCCACATGCAGTACCGAGAACGTAGTGAGTGTCTTCCATTGAATAGGCCCAGTCACGAAGAGATTCATTAATAGCGTCCTTGAGCGTAGCCTGACCATCTTCTACAGCCACAACGTGGGCCCCCAGTTGTTCCATCCAGAAAACATTAGGACGCTGCCTCTCAACATCTACTGCACCCATATAAATCGTACAATCAAGTCCAAATCGAGCTGCCATGGTCGCAGTTGCAACACCATGCTGACCAGCGCCTGTTTCAGCGATCACACGACGCTTACCCATGCGCTTAACCAGAAGCCCCTGCCCCATTACGTTATTGGCCTTGTGGGCACCTGTTTGATTTAGGTCCTCCCGCTTCAAAAAGATCTGGGCACCACCTAATTCATTTGTAAGATTTTGTAGAAAGGTGATCGGCGTAGGACGACAAGAATAGGAACGCATAACCTGAACAAACTCGTTCCAAAATTCTGGATCATTTCGCGCTGTGTCAAAAATCTCAATCAGTTCATCCAGTGTAGCACGAAGAATTTCAGGGACGAAAGCTCCTCCATATTCACCATAGTAACCCGCACGCTGAGAAGAGAATATTTCTTCCGTCAGTACCCCCATTATTCCACCAATTTGGCACGCTGCAACGCATCAGTTAAAGCATTGCCGGTTGCTTCCTCTGCATTTTCTTTCTGCATCCGCTCCTGAAAATCTCGCAGATTTGCA
Organism: Candidatus Latescibacterota bacterium; assembly: GCA_036343635.1. Classification (GTDB taxonomy): domain Bacteria; phylum Latescibacterota; class UBA2968; order UBA8231; family UBA8231. Next base: position 2,260 of record JAYYVF010000039.1, read on the forward strand.
GCTGATTCCATAGCCTCTACCTGGTTTATCGATAGACGCAATCGCTGACGCTTGGTATCTATTTCCAAAACCACGACTTGAACCTCTTCACCGATCCCAAGGACCTCACGCGGATGGGCAATACGCCGGTCTGCGATCTCTGAAACGTGAACCATACCACGGGCACCATCCCCCAAATCAATAAAAGCACCAAAGTCTTCCAAACTTTCGACGGCGCCCTTTACAACGGTTCCCGGTGGAAATTTCTTTCGTATTTCATCCCACGGATTTTTTTCATTAGCCTTTATCGAAAGCGAAATGCGCTCCTTGCGCCGATTACCTAAACTTTTAGTGCCGAGAACAACAACGTCAACTTCCTGTCCTTGAGTAAGAGCATCTGAAGTCTTTTCAATTCGCTGATGACTTATTTCCGAGACATGAACCAACCCTTCAACTCCGGCACCTAATTCAACAAAGGCACCAAAATCTTGTATACGCGTGACAACCCCTTTAAGTCGGGCACCCTTCCCCAACTGTTCCCGAACCTTATTAGCTTCTTGGTTTTTTTCCTCTTTCAATAAGGCCTTCCTTGACACTACAATATTACGACCTTGATGCCTAAATTCGATGATTTTAAAACTATAAGTTTTCCCCCTATATTCTTCTGCATTTTCGACAAATGTCGTGTCAATTTGTGAGATAGGACAAAAACCACGGATACCACCGGAAAAAATGACTCCGATTCCCCTCTTATTTACCGCATCAATCCGCCCTTCCACCGAAATCCCACCTTTGTATGCTTGGTACATCGCATCGGTATTTACTGACGGCCCAGCAACTTTTAGAGAGAGAACCACCTCATCGCCAGCGGAGAGAACTAAGGCCTCAACCTTATCCCCAATATCATAACGTAGTTTTCCCTCGGTGTCACCCAATTCGGTTTTCGCTATACGAGCTTCGCCTCTCCCTCCATAATCAATAAAAGCGTTATCCTCATCGAATTTTACGATTTGCCCTTCTATCTTGTCCCCCTCATTCACCTCATCTTTAAGCTGGACTGGAGATTCATTTAACAGATCAGAGAAACTTTGTTGTTGTTCTGTCTTAGAGGAATTCTTTGAATCATTTCGCTCGTTAGTTATTCCATGCAAACCAACATAACCATTTTCCGGTTGGCCTGTAGGGGCACCCTTCACTTCAGCGGCAACTGCCTCATCCACTGGCTGATCATTTTTTTTGATGTTCGTATCCTCTGTCATTCAAAACTCCTTTTACGACCGATATAAAATGGCAACACTACTTTTGTGACTAATGCTCTGGGAAAAACAGAAGTGGCCTTACATAAACTTGTAAAGGCTACATCAGGCACCAAACATCCAAGTCCGGTTCATATGGAAGTTATGAGCAAGAAACAAAAAAGTCTACGGGCATACCAAAATACAAGCTCCACCTCTACAATTAAGTTAGGCATTGATCGATACATTTTCAAATGAACCTGACCAGAAATGTGTCAACCAAATCGCGCATCTCTAATTATTATATCGACAATAATCCCTCAGTTTTCACGCAAAGTCTAAATAAACATCTAATGGAAATAGAAAGTTGTATAACAATAATTAGGTGTTTTTCAAGAAGAGAACCATTTCAAGCAATCTTTGCGCGGCTTTCCGATTCCTATATGACGTTTCATTATAGCCAAATATCACATCACATATTATTTTCTATTTGATTAAATAAAAAATTCTGCATCCCAAAAGAGACGACTTCTTAATGAAAGTAGCAAAATTCGGAGGCACTTCGCTTGCCTCTGCAGAGCAAATAAAAAAAATTTGTAAAATAATAGAATCAGACCAAGATCGACGTATTATTGTTGTGTCAGCACCTGGTAAAAGACATCCAAACGATATGAAAGTAACAGACCTACTTATTACAATCGCCCGTAACTCTCTGGACGGCCAGAACTGCGACCCCGCCATCATAAAAGTTATCGACCGCTATACTGACATTGCAAAAGATTTAGGGATAGGCGGCTCGTTTATAAAATGCATGGAGAATGACATAAAAGACCTTATTAATTCCGATGTTGATGACGAGAATGTTTTCATGGATACCGTGAAAGCCGCTGGTGAAGATAACTGTGCAAAGTTAGTCGCGGAATATTTGCGAATTTCAGGCGTTGAGGCCAACTACGTAAACCCCCAAGTTGCCGGAATGATTCTTTCAGACGAACCAGGTAACGCCCGTATGCTTGAAAAATCATATAAAAAGTTGCGCGCACTTCGCGACATGTCAGGTGTAACCGTGTTTCCGGGATTTTTCGGTTATTCTGAAACCGGAAAAGTCGTCACGTTCCCACGCGGAGGGTCTGACATAACCGGCGCCATTTTAGCGGCTGCTATAAATGCAGACATATACGAAAATTTCACCGATGTAGATTCTGTGTTTGTAGCAAATCCTCTCATAGTCAACCAACCCGTGTCTGTAGAAGAAATTACTTACCGAGAAATGCGGGAACTATCCTACGCAGGTTTTTCAGTGTTCCACGACGAAGCCTTGGAACCCGTATTTCATGCCGGTGTTTCTGTTGTAATAAAAAACACGAACAATCCTTCTTCGCTCGGAACGCGCATCGTTCCAAACCGGCAAACAGGTAGCCACCCAATTGTAGGTATCGCAGCCAACGATGGGTTTTGCAGTATCTACGTAAGTAAATACTTAATGAACAGAGAAATAGGTTTTGGGCGACGCATCTTACAAATATTTGAGGACGAGAATATATCCTTTGAACACACCCCTTCTGGTATCGATAACATCTCAATTATAGTAAGTGAGGAAAGTTTTGATTTAGAAGTAGAAAAACGAGTTGAGCAAAGACTACGCAGCGAACTTAAAGCAGATGAAATAACAACAGAAAGAGGACTAGCGTTGGTTATGATTGTGGGCGAAGGAATGCGAAAATCCAAGGGCGTTGCCGCCAAAGCCTGCAAAGCTTTTTCGCGTGCAAACATAAACCTAGAAATGATCAATCAAGGATCTAGTGAAGTGAGTATGATGTTCGGTATAAAGGCCACTGAGGCACCAAATGCTGTGCGTGCTCTGCACTCCGAATTTTTCCCAGCCACTATTTAATCCGAATTTTCTATTGTGTAAATAGAAACTGTAACTTGCACAATGTAGGCGTTCAATAAAATAAATTAATTACTTATTGTATCTCGTTGTCGCGAATATAATTGCCGCAATACCGTAAGCTATTGATCCTCCGTAAAATATCCAGCCAATGGGAAAGCCGAATTGTGGCATCATCCATCCTGCCAACGGTCCTGCACATGCCCCCAAATCTACCGCCGTCACGTAGGAAGCTACCGCTGTGGCTCCACGTAATCCTGCCTCAGCAACCAATGCCACACTAGCTCCCGTCGCACAGACAAAAAACAGAATGATACAAAAGACCCGGATTGATAGGTTGCCTTCTAAGCCAGCTGCACCTAAAGCACAACTTCCAACTATAAGGAACACTAGAGAGCCAAATCTTCTTCCCCACAAATCAGATAAAGCCCCCAGCAACGGAGCTAATAAATCAGCAAGCCATCGCGTAGCCATCAATCCACCCGTTAAGGTAGCAACTCCTATGAAAAAACTTCCCAAGGTAATACCTGTCCCAATCTCCTTGGTTAAAAACAAACCCAGGGTTGACATCAAGGCACCTTGTCCAACAAATCCAATAGCAAACCCTCCGAAGACCACACCTTTACCAGCATTAACCACTTTTCTTTTCTCATTATCTCTAACCTCCGAATGAACATCACCGGAAAATGAGAAACTTCCTAGAGGAAGTGCCAAAAGAGATATACCCGAAAAGAGAGTCAAAATACCCGTATAACCCATTAGATCATGACCGAGACCACCGAAAAAATTCCCCGCTACAGAACCTAACCTAGAAAGCCCACTGTAAAAGCCCATTGAACGTCCAGCAATTCTTTCTGCTGAATTTTCGGCAACGGTCATAAGCCCAATTTGTCGAATAATAGCCCAGCAAAAGCCCCAAGTTAGACGAGCAATTAATAAAAGAGCAAAAACATCCGTAAGAGCATAAATTAGCGTAAGAGTCGCCCCCACAAATAGCGCAACCACAAACAGAGGCCTAACAGGCAAACGTTTACATATGCGAGCGACCCAATGATTGATAAATACGCGTATAAAACGGTTGACCGATAATAAAAGACCCACATGCCAAGGAAATAGTCCTAATTCCAAATAGTATGTAGGTAGAATTGCATAAAGAGCTTGATCGCCCAATAAAGAGAATGCAGTAGCACTTCCAGAATAAAGAACAGGCCGGGACATCTTCATTTAATATTTTCCACCAAAAGAGAAGATTCCACTTCCTGTCGTGCAATTTCAAGCAAATCGGTATCCTGAATTATGTCAGCCATCTTAAATTCCGGCATACCTGCCTGGCGCGTACCAAAAAATTCTCCTGGCCCCCGTAACTTTAAATCTCTGTCAGCTAAAACAAAACCATCCTGGCTGGCCACTAAAGCATCCAAGCGATCTCTACCAATGGAGCCTTTAGTTTTTTCCCCAATATCACTAATTAAAATACAATATGATTCTTCGTTCCCGCGACCCACTCGTCCTCTCAATTGGTGAAGTTGTGCCAACCCAAACCGTTCGGCATGTTCGATTACCATTACTGTCGCGTTAGGCACATCTACTCCAACCTCAACAACGGTAGTACACACTAAGCACTGCAACCGGTTTGCCTTAAAATCTTCCATAATTAACGCCTTTTCTTCGCTCGTTAACCTCCCATGCAATAGGCCCAATTCAAATTCGGAAAAAGCACCTATTTTCAATTCCCGGTATGCCTCAATCGCAGATTTAAAATCCAGTTTCTCAGACTCTTCAACCAATGGATAGACAATATAGGCCTGTCTCCCTTGTCGTATCTGATCTGCGACAAAATCAAATATTGCATTTCTCCGATCCGGTTTCCGACATGCAGTCCGGATCGCCTTACGCCCAGGAGGCAGTTCGTCTATAACAGAAACATCAAGATCTCCATAAAGAGTAAGAGCCAAGCTGCGAGGAATTGGAGTAGCCGTCATTACCAACATATCTGGATTAACCCCTTTTTTAAAAAGCGCACCACGCTGAGTCACACCAAATTTGTGCTGTTCATCTACAACCACTAACCCCAATTGTTGATATTCAATTTCATTTTGAATCAAAGCATGCGTTCCAACGACAATTTGGGCCTTACCTTCTGCGATAGAATCGACGATCTCACGCCTTTCAGTGACCCGCTGCTTGCCTTTCAACAACACAATCTCTAAGCATAACGCTTTGGCAAAAGAGCTTAAATTTAGATAATGTTGTTCAGCCAAAATTTCAGTAGGTGCCATTAAGGCGGCCTGATGCCCTTGCTCCACAGCAATGAGCATGGCACAAAGACCAACTAAGGTCTTTCCAGACCCAACGTCACCCTGAATTAAACGATGCATCACTAAAGGCTTATACATATCTACGCAAATATCCGAAATGGCCCTTTCCTGAGAAAGTGTTAAAGAAAATGGAAGCAGTTGATAAAATGCAGGAAGTAATTTCTCGCTCGGCTTAAAAGCATGGCCCTTTTTCTCACTGGTACGCAAAATTTTCCTTTTAATTAGACGCAACTGCAAATCATAAAATTCATCGAAAGCTAAACGACGTCTGGCTTCTTCGGCCTCGTAAATCGTTTTCGGAAAATGAACCTTTTCTAATGCCTCAGGCATTGAAAAAAGCTTTAACCTTCTTCTATCCGAAAAGGGCAGAGGGTCTTCTAAGTCTTGGAGTACATCATCAAGCAATTGACGCATTAAACGACGAAACCCACGACTTCTTAATCCCCTCTCCTTCATATCGCCACTCGATGTATACATTGGTATGACTGTGCCAGTATGCACACTTCCGTTCACATCTATAGAAGCAGTAAATTCATACTCTGGATGTACCATTTGTTTCTTCCCAGAAAAAACCTCCACTATGCCACTCAAAGCCAATTCATCTCCCACTGAAAAGTTTTTTTGCATATAGCTGGCCCCAGTAAACCATACACACTTTAACTCTTCATTAGCATCCACAACGGACAATATGAAACGTGACTTTCGACCACGAATAAATTGCATGCCCTCGACATTAGCTAATAGAGTTACCTCTTCTCCGATTGGGCACTCTGCTATAGAAGTGACACGGGATCGATCGATATATTTCCGTGGACGGTAATATACCATATCGAAAATTGTTTTTATTCCGACATCAGCTAAGACCTTGGCCCGCTTGGGTCCAACACCTTTCGCTTGATCAATCGGAAGTTCATTAAGTATTGACAAAATGAGTTTCCACCAAATTGAAATAAACTCAGATAGGATTCTGAGGATAGATTTGACGACCGAACGTGAGAAACATTATCTTCGTAAACCAAAATGTAAACTTACTAATTTCAATTATGAAACCACACACATCTTCTTTTTCTCGCCATTTAATTGGTGGCAATCGATTACGTCGTCCAGCGTTTTTCAAGGCCTACGTTATCTTTTGGATTCATGTGTCAATTGGTCTTGCTCTTAGATTTTACTTCAGCCATATAGAAACCGATTACTACTTCGCTCTCGTAATAATCGGATCTTGTGCCTTCAGCCTTGCCGTATACGGAGCCATTACTCACCAACCGAAATATTATTTAAATATCTTTAGCTACCTATTAATTGCAGGAGAAGTATGGAACGGCCCCGAATTAGGCCGTCCTTTCTCTATTGCTGCCTTGATTCTCGTGACTACCTCTTTTTACTTTTTTATAAAAGAGCAAATTACAACATTCCTACGCCCCAACTTTACCAACACCAGCTTCATAAGTAAAAATTGGCCATCCATTGCATTTTTTTGTTTGGTGGCCGTCATCGCGGCAATATTAATTCGATTTAAAACAGTTATCTAATCTTTACGGTAGCCAAGCCACACAAAGCTAAAATACCTGCCACAATCCAAAACCGCACCACTATTTTGGTGTCAGCCAGACCGCGCTGTTGAAAATGATGGTGAACAGGAGCACGCGAAAAAAAACGTCTGCCCAACCATTTAACACCCAATTTATCTTGAAGTATCACAGAAAATGCCTCGAACACAAATATTCCGCCAACAATCACAAAAAGAAATTCCTGCTTTACTAACACAGAAACCGTTCCTAATAAACCACCCAATGCCATCGATCCTGTATCGCCCATAATAACATTTGCAGGATACGAATTAAACCATAGGAAACCTAAACATGCCCCAAAAACTACGGAGCAAATCACAGCAATTTCGCCAACTCCCGGCATAAAGGGGAAAATCAAAAATTCGGCAAACCGAGCATGGCTGGATATATAAGCAAAAACTCCCATGACCCCCATAACAAACGCCACAGGAACAACTGCCAGCCCATCAATACCATCTGCGATATTCACAGAATTGGAAATCGCAGTGACCGTGAAAACTATAAATGGGACATAAAACCAGGCTAAGTTAGCAATTGGGTACTTGAAAAATGGAACATATAGCAACGTCGCAAATTCCACTGGAAAAGGCGTTAAGTACGGAGATATGTAAACAAAGCCAAAGACTATGCAATATATAATTTGCAACAAAAGTTTCTTCTTTTCGGTTAGGCCCTTATCACTATTCCCAAACCGAATTTTCATAGAGTCGTCAATCCAGCCAAGTATTGCAAAGAACACAAAAGATGTTAGGCAAGCGACAACAAAACCAGTATGAATTTTGCACCATAAAATACTCGAAACAAAAATCGCACCAACCAACAACGGTCCGCCGTATGTTTTTACAGGGTTTACAGAATTATTCCGTGAAACAGAGAAGTTAAGATAATCACGCGGAATATCACGATGGCCGATTTTGTACATGTACAAAATCACCCTATCCCCTAAAAGTATTGTCAATACTAATGACGTGAGGGCACCGGATAATGCACGAAAAATAATCGAATCAACCAAACGAAGAAATGAGAAAAACTCCAACGTCTCATGTAAATAATTACCGAAATAGAATAACATTACTCTCCTGTGTCATTTACCGACTGCGGATAGGGCTTGTATGGTTAAATCACGCAACCTATTTGCCAACAAGAAATCCGGTTCAAAATGAGACGAAATAGAAGGAATCTGCTCCAATTCACATTTTAGCTGCTCTCCTCCTATTTCCCCACGTTCGTAAGCTCTTCCTAAAGCTTGCACAACGGCCATCCGAAGCATCCAGTCTGGGTGCTGATAATATCTTTGAACCGTACTGAGAATAGTTGAACCTTTAGCCAAACCTCCCAGGGCGCCCAAAACCTCTACCTTTACAATAGTCGAAACATCCATAAGTGCTAGCATTAAAATGTCTTCGCTTTTAGTATTTGGTAATGCTTGCTGCCCTAACAGCCGTGCTGCTGCTGCACGAACTTCAAAGTATGGATCTTCCAATAATACTTGTTCGAGAGCAAGTTGCGTATCTCCATGACATCCACCCAGCCCAGCTAACCCGCGTTCAATGACGTTGCGTCGCAAAATACCGCAATGGAAATAATCACCACCGAGGTAACGTTTTAACCTACTAACCGGCTTCCTGTCTAAAAGAATCTGAAGAAGGGTTTTACGATGATGTTGATAGTTCAACGAACCTACCAATTTCACACCAACATTTCGAACGCCTAAGGGTATTTCCAACCAGGCGGTAGAAGCCAACATCCTATCCGCCCGATAAAAGTAATAATCGATCTCGCCTCGGGGTAACTTCGAAAGCCCTCCACATTGGTGGATCCTATTTTCAACCCAACTTAGAAATCTGTTTGGCTCAAAAGGAAGGTGTAAAGGGTTGTTAGAAACACAAGACTTTGGAATATTTTGACTTTGACCCCCAATCATATTTTCCAATAGTTCAACAACTAATTTTAAACTATCTATTTGTTGGGAAGATAAAGCGGCACGAGCCATTTTCTTAAGCCCCTCCTTGTCGTCCAACGTGCCCGAAACCACCTCATACAGCAATTTAGAATCAACTAAAGTCTCTATTTCCCCATCCGTCCATCTTGCCTTTTCATAGAGCACTTTACCACCGCCAAGCATTTCTATCTGACGAGCATTAGCCGCCTGATGATCATCAGTCACGACTGAAGCTGGGATCACAACTGACGGCCTACCTACAATACTCAATTCAGTCAATGTTCCTGCCCCGCCTCTACATACTATCAAATCTGCTGCTGCGTAAACTTGGTATATATCATCAACGTAATCTACCTGCCGGTAAAAACCTTCCAGGTTGGGCAACTTAAACTCTTTAGCTAGGCATGCAGTATTAGGGGTGGTCTTGTGATCAGTATCAGACAGATCGCCAGTGATATGAAAAATAAATATGTTAGGGTTTTGGATTAAATTGGGGAGTGCTAAAATTAATGCCTGGTTTATAGCACGCGACCCTCCTGATCCACCAAACACGAGAACCATCTCTCGGGACCGCTCTATACCCAAATTTGCTCGCGCTTTAATCTTCTCTACTCCCCTGAATTCGCTACGAACTGGATAACCAACCTTTACCACTGTAACCCCATCAAACCAACTTGCAGTCTCATCAAAACCGACGCCAACACAATCAGCAAAACGACTAGAAACTTTATTAAGTAACCCAGGATAAGCATTAGGTTCGTAGAGAAAGATCTTAGACCGAAGAAGTCTTATTTTTTTTAAAAATCCAAATGCAAATAAGATTGGCGCACTGACGTAGCCACCAGTACCAACGATTATCTTTGGACGGAATCGCATTAAAATTACTATACCCTGGAGAATCCCAACTAAAAGAATAGACGCAAAGAACAATAGCTTTAAGGGAGACCTGGTCCGAGGAAATGGTAGAGATGAGACAAATTTTATCTTAAAGTTTTGATTGGGAACTACTCTGGATTCTAATTTATCTTTTCGACCAACAAAAAGAAATTCTGCCTTGGGTTTTCGGCGACGAATCTCATCTGCAATGGCTAATGCGGGATAAACATGTCCACCAGTGCCACCACCAGTAAATAGATATTTCACACTCGTTGACCCCCAAAAGAAAACAAGCTTTTTGCTTTCGGTAACGCAAATTGAAAAAACTGAAACAATCCAGCAGAAAGATTACTGGATTAAGCATCCCTTCGCCTATGATTAAAAAGGGGAACGCATACCAATTTTCTCAAATATAGAAACAAAGTACAGAGGTGTCTATCTAATAGAATCTCTCTTGACAACAACATAAAATATTGGATATGTTGGGTTAAAAATACCCTCGATCTCAGGTGAGAAAAACTATGGTAAATTCATATCAGAAACTTACTCTTTCAAGCGAACAACTGGCATCTTATGAAAGTCAAGGATTTATCATAGTCAAAAATATATTAACAGAGGCAGAAGTGGATTTTTTTGTAAATTACGAATCTGAAGGGAACAAGCCCCCTGAGCCTCGCGGTCTTCAAAACCACAAACAAGATCCACATTGGGCTGAAATAGCAAATCATCCGCGAATCACCGACGTTGTAAAACAACTTAATGGATCAAAACCCCGGATAGTTCAAAGTATGTACCTCGACAAAGACCCTAACGGGGGCACAGGTGTGGCAATGCATCAAGACAGTCACTACATACGTAACGAACCCAATACGCTAATGGCGTGCTGGGTAGCACTTAGCCATACTGATGCAGATAACGGTGGCCTTTGTGTTGTAAGAGGTAGTAACAAAGGAGGCCTCCGACCCTATGAGCCAGTCCGTAATACGGAAGAGCATACTTCTTGGGAACGAGTATATGAGATGAAGGATCGCAATGGTAATGCATGGGATGAGACCATGCATTCGTTTGATATAACCGGTTTACACGAACATGAAATCGCATCACTGGAGGTTAGTAAAGGATCAGCCGTTTTCTTTACAGGAATGACAATCCACGGGTCATTCGCCAATCATTCGCAAGAGAGACCGAGACGCGCGTTTGCCGTTCACTATGTTCAGGAGGAAACCTGGATATTCAGAAAAGACATACAAGAGACTCAACCCATAAAAGAAATGAATTTGTCTTGATGCTTCAGAAACGACCTATCTCTCTTTCCAACAAACCTTAGAAACACCCACGAACACACCAACGCACCGATCCTGCACGACTCTTATAATTATCTAAAATTGTGTCAAAAAATATCAGGTAACTAGTAACTATTGGACCTCTCCAGATACCAAACCTAAGGGTAATGGTTTAGGGCGCTGACAACTACTCTTGACTACAACACTCTGACGTTCGTCAGCAGCATCATGAAAGGCGTGCATCAGGTCTAGTACATGGTATGCAAGTTTTCCATTGGCTCGGTGATTTGTTCCTGAACGTAAGCTATGCGCCATATCCGCAACACCTAAGCTACGAGAATTTTCTACATATCCGTGAGTCAACGGAGTCTCTTTCCAATCCTCGCGGCCCCGTTTATACAAGACCTTCCCACCAAAACCATTTGGGTCCGGTACTCCCAGAGATACTTATGTTCCATGGATCTCTATGTTGGGTGCTTGAGTACCCCATACATCAAAACTCGTAGTTATTTGACCTACGGCTCCACTTTTAAATTCCATAATTCCAACAATATGTGTAGGCGTATCCACCTTAATCACTTTACCATATTTTTTTTCACTGGTAATCACACGTTCAGGAAAAGTAATCCGGGTACATCCGCTAACACGCCCCACTGGCCCCATCATATTTACCAGGGCGGTTAGATAATATGGCCCCATATCAAACATTGGCCCCCCACCCTTTTCATAATAAAACTCTGGATCAGGGTGCCAGCTCTCATGACCATGTCCCATCATAAATGCGTTAGCCGCTATCGGTTTACCAATCCAACCATCATCAATTAGCTTTCTGCATGTTTGATGTGCGCCTCCCAAAAATGTATCAGGAGCCCCTCCAACCAGTAACCCCTTTTGTTCCGCGATACTAAGTACTTCCTGTGCTTCCTCACGAGTAACCGCAAGAGGTTTTTCATTATATACACTTTTCCCCACTTTAAGAGCCTTCAAAGAAACGCTTGCGTGCGCCTTCGGCACCGTTAGGTTCACAATTATTTCAATACTTTTATCTGCTAAAATTTGACGAACAGTACAAGCCCGCGGAATTTCGAATTCTTTCGCCCGCGCTCGAGCCCTCTTGACATCCAAATCTGCACACGCAGCAATTTCAATATTTCTAAATGTTTTCCCTATACTTAAATATGCCGAGCTGATTGCTCCACAACCTATCACACCAACACGTACTGGTTTCTCTCTTATCGATGACATAAGGATTCCTCAATCATTAAAACTAAAAACTCACAATCTCCCCCACTATTTTCATGTCTCGCCTTACCCGTTTTGTTCACTAAACATTAACACAAAGTGCCCCATCTCCGAAAATCAGTGGAAATTTCTGACCATTATGCGCTTTGGTTTCAGCATCCATATAACAAACACTAAATGCTCGACGTGGTTTATCAGTCTTGTTTACATCAGAGCTGTGTAACAACCAATTATGAAGGAGTACTACTTCACCTGCGTCCAACTCTAACGGTTTTGGAATATTCTTCTCGAGGACATCATCGGTTTGAGCCTGAGTCAAGAATCCTGAAGCACT
>JAYYVF010000040.1:0-13096 GCA_036343635.1 Candidatus Latescibacterota bacterium
CATAACAGATACCGCCCGCTCATGCTGCACCCATGCAAAAACCAAATACGTCGCTGCCAAAACTATTCCAAGCTTTTCTCGTCGACGGTGATACAAACCGATCAGAAGAGGCAAGAAGAGTAAAGACGTAAAGATAGGATCGACAATGGCTATTATGTCTAAGGAGATAGGTTTGTCATAAAATGGCCAAAACAGGTGGGTCCCATAGCTCGTACAAACATCTAGAAGGCCACTTGGTAAAATGCCAAAGAGGCACACACGGAAAAGCATTCGCAGATCAAACTGCCTGCGCTGCGATGGCCATAACAATATCGCAAGAAGAGCAGCCATCAAAGGCACACTAATCAGAGAATGAGTAAAATGCCTATGAAACTCTAAAGCAAGCAGCGGATCATCAACGCTTTGCACCAAGAAATCGGCATCTGGTAACAGACCTGCTAAACAACCAATACATGCCGCTCGACGTACTTTATCAGCAGGGACTGACAGTTGAGCAAATGAAGCGCCTATTACTCCTTGTGTAACCAAATCCATTTAAAGCATTCTATAACGATTAAAAACCACACATATAATTCTCTGAATCAAATAAAAATATTTTAAACCGAATTTCGTTACGCTGTTTTTTTTAAAAATTTGTAACTCCCCTCTCTTTTATATTTCGAATAAGACAATAGAAATACAATAACCTAAAAATAAATACATCCCAAACCCGAAGAATAAACCAACCGAAAAATCGGAACTTCTTATTTGCCTGGTTTGCTCATATAAACTGAAAGAAGTAGTTTGCACGCTATTATTGCGATAAACCTTCTAAACATTCAGGTCAAGCTCATGACACAATTCAATGACATGCAAGGTATTTTTGGTCTACTACCAACCCCATACAACGAGGAACTAGAAATACACAATGAAGATCTTTCAAAAGCAGCAACATTTTGCTGTGACACCGGACAACATGGTATCGTTTGGCCAGTGATGGTGGGCGAATTCTGGTTCTTGGGAGAGCATGAGCGACTCGAAGCTTTAAACACAGTTTTAGAAACAGTAAATGGGAAAATACCGTTTGTATTTGGCTGCTCGGGGATTTCAATACCGCAGGTCTTGCTTTATGCGCGTGCCGCAGAAAAAGCGGGGGTCGATGCCGTTGTTGCGATGGCTCCAAACCGGATCGGCCAAGAAGGTGCAATTGACATGTACCGACGCATCGCAGAGGTATTTAGCAGACCGATAATAGTACAAAATGCAGACAACTACGCTCCATTGAGTGGCGACCAATTAGCTTCTCTGGTAGACGAAATTCCCCAGATACAATACATAAAGGAAGAGCGCCAACCAGGTCCCAAGCATATTGCTGAGGTAGCATCGGCTGTAAGTGACCAAGTCAAGTGTATTTTTGGTGGTGCTGGCGGTAAATTTATGATCGATGAAATGAATCGTGGAGCAAAGGGCAACATGCCCGCGTGCGAATTTGGTGACATTTTGGTGAAAATTAATAACCTGTGGAAGAAAGACAACACGGAAGCTGCACGTTCCTTACATAGGAAATTATTACCTCTTATCAATCTCGAAAATCATCCTTTCATGCGCTATATACTAAAGCGAAGAGGAGTATTTAGCAATTTGATAGAGCGTGCTCCGGCAGGCAAACTATCATTAGATGAAAACGACCGTCACGAGATTTCAGAACTATTAAAAGTGATCTCGCCTGAGATCGAATCTTATCCAATCCTGCCAGAGTAAAAGACTTAGCGCTGACCCCAACTGGATAACGAAAAACATTTTTCAATCATTTACCATTCCTTCCTTTGCCCACGGCAATAGCCAATCCCGTACTCACTTCGGCGGTCTTCCCCCAATCGTCGCCACGAAGCCCTGCGTAAATCATATATAGCTCCCCATTCAACCAAAACACCTGGGGTGTAAGTAGACCATCAGCGTCCCAGTTCCCAGTTCCAACAGATGGGACAAAAATAGGATTGTTCGGGTTCGGGTCGAATGAAAGAAAATCCGTAGTGCGAACATGCCCTATAGACCACATTTTCCCATCGTAACCTCCATAGAATAGATGAAAATAGGTCCCGTCATATAATACCTCCGCTTCACGGACACCCCTTCGATCCCATTCTGCACCAGAACCCAGAAAAACAGGATTAGCGAAACTCTTTTCTATTTTTTCCGGCTTACACGCCGAGGCCTTCGCGTAACAAATGGTTGGTACATTGTACAGACTGCCAGGTGTTTGCGCATGCCGTGGAGCTTCGGCCGTATACACAATATGAATGACGTCATCAACCACAACTACAGACGGATGCGAAGACCCATGTAATTCGTATTCCCCCAAAACACCTAGAACAGGATCGTCAGAAACCCGCTTCAGGCAGCTCCAATCACGACCACACGACAACAACCCTGTCTGTTTTATCCGTGGTTTCTCCGTTCGCTGTCCAAGATAATAGACATAATTTTTCCCATCTATCGGATTATGAAAAGGGAAAGGGTACTCCACCCCATAGTTATCAAAACCATCTTCACTTGCAACGAGTGTTGGGTTTTGACTATCATGCTGAACCTCAATGGGAGTAACCGCGTTCGCATAGCTGTGCATAATTTCCCATCTATTATCAACCTTCTTTCGGCCCCATAAGTAGTGTATGATATCTTCAACGACAATAGCGTGTGCTGCTGCAGCCCATTCCTGTGGACTGGCACTCAGTAATGGAATATCAAAAGTAAGGCGCTGAAAATTAGCAACATCTTCAAATTCAATAAGAGACATAATCAGAATCTATTCTGGTAGGAATTCGAATCCGACAACAATGACCGAGGTTGGATCGTTGTCGGAAGGGGATTTCCCATCCAATAGCCATAAATTTAGTCGCACAGCTTCTCCTCCGGGCATAGGTACATCATCACCATTATATACCCATTTGGCCGTCAATGTACCACTCCCATCCATCTCGAGTTGAACATTCGATCGGCTCTCAAATTCCACTCTATCTTCAATCCAACGGAATTGATGCATGGAAATTCCCGAATCGTTGGGTTCCTCAAAGCGCCTCACATTCCCCGGTTTCTCCCATGGTTGAACTACAAATTGTGCATTTAAATCTGTTGGATTTCCCCAACGTGAGAACTCAATGTCGATCTCTCGATGATTGAAATCCGGTTCATCATCCCAAGTAAACAAACCAAATACGACATTTTCATTAAAGGAAGCTTCACCGTCTCTGGTATAAAACCTATAAGTGCCAAAACCAAAACTTGACGATGAGATAACTTCGGCACACTTCCAAAAATCGCTATCCTTTTTAATCTGCAGGTGCAACTGATCTTCAGCATCAACCCAAACATTGCTCCGGCTGTCAGAGAACAAATTTGGGCCGGGCCCCACATGATAAGGACTCGATTTAACCCACCATTCATAACCAGAAAATGAAAAAATACGCCGAGGTGGCTTTCTCCGAATTGTATCAATTTCCGCTAAAGCAATCGTATCAAGGACTCCTGGCAAAGTCTCAAGTC
Source organism: Candidatus Latescibacterota bacterium (assembly GCA_036343635.1). GTDB lineage: Bacteria > Latescibacterota > UBA2968 > UBA8231 > UBA8231. Next base: position 3,523 of record JAYYVF010000040.1, read on the forward strand.
CTAAAACCGGTTCCGGTATAAAATCGTAAGGCACTACATAGGCACGTATCTCCGTTGCATATTCGTCTACCCCTCCAGTGGTAATATCTGCGTGCCAAAAACCATTTTGATCAATATTCGTCAGCGGAAATTCGAGAGACGGTTTCATCCACCAACCGTTTACGTATATGTATACGGCTATTTTTGCAACTGCAGGATCCAAACCAACAACATTACCAGTCAGTTCGCCTTGCTCTCCGTATACGGGTACATTTACCCACTCTATTCTCGGAATTTCAAGTTCTTCTTGACTGCCTACTGACGTACGGCTTTGACAACTAAACAAAAAAGCCGAGGCCACTCCGACTCGAAGCAAAAACCTTAGCATCGGAATTTTCATTAGTCACTACGATCCTTCTTTTAAAGATTCAATTAGATACTGAGAGGTCACAAAAATAAAACGTAACCGTTAAATGAAATGGGCCATACGTTCAATAAACTAATTGTCTCAAGGGTATCTCAATTTAATAAAGCATAAAAAAACGGTAGATCGCAATAATGCGCAATCTACCGTTAACTGAATCGAAATTTTCGAAAAAAGAAAAATTAATCAGCCACTTATTGCCTCAAAATTCTGATCTGTACTCTTAGCATCAACTTTTCCAAAATTTCGAGATAACGTCTCAAGTACGCTCTCAGCCTCATCCAAGGTCTTCGTCCAGCTATAAATTTCTTCCATTACCCCAGAGTGCTCTCCGATCCCGACAGGGTTATTGAAATAGATATCTAGCGTGGCAATTGCTTCAGATTTCTTTGCTCTCCAGTGATCTACAGTTGCTGTATACAGTTTATTCATGATTTTTTCTCCTTATTCACAATTTACTTACAACAATAAGGTAGATAAAAAACAATAAAAGTCAACATAAATCATTAAAAAACAATGTTTTACGTAACATACGAACATCTTTTAACGCAAACTCCTGTTTACACATGTTCACGTGTATTAGCTTATTTATACGCGCGTTTTACATGATAAACCTTTGTATCAATGAGATACAGACAGATAAAAACAGTACACAACTGCAACAGAACAGGTAGGAATTTTCGAGGACATACAAAATGGATCAGTCCCTAAAAGACCACTTTGCTTCATATAAACGTGATGGATATACCGTTTTTAGACGATTTATGACACCAGAAGTTGTTGATTTCGTAAGAAAAAACGTCGGAACCGAATTCCAACAACGTTTCAAGGCTGAACCGGATCGACCCCGGACAACAATCTCAGACCTTATTGCTCACCAAACTCTGTCTGAAAAAATGTCAAAGCAATTACTTGATCCTACGGTTCTTGATTTTGCTGAATATGTAATGGGACCATTTGTGCAACTTGACAGTATGGAAATAACTGGCTTTCCAAGCAGACCTCCCAATCAACTTAACCTTGTTGCAGATTGGCATCGAGACGCCTTCAGTTATTCAGACATGTGGGCAAATGATTCCTCGAGGAGATACCTCACATCTCACCCATATACAGCACCCACGGCCTGTAATTGTCTAACTTATTTACAAGATATGAACCAGTCTACAGGCTCTTTAAGGGTAATTCCCGGATCTCATTTAGACTATACGCATATTAGCGAAAAAGATCGCAAAAAACCTCATTACCGTGAAATTTTAATAAAGCTGAACGCCGGTGATATGGTATTTACCCACAATGAACTATTGCATACCGGTTCAATTAACACATCAAATGAAACTCGCTACTTCGTGAGTATATATTTCCAACGGATCGGCCTGCCCCATAGAGATCGATTTGATATTCCAGAAATAGCCACACTATGCGAAAACGCCCGTCAGCGTAAAGATAGACGGGTGCAACGTCTTTTCGGTATCGATCCCCTTTTTTCAGAACGCGAACGAATAGCTTGGTCGGAAATGATCGCCGATGACCGTTCGCAATTAATAAAGAAGGATATCGACTAGAAATTGAATTTATATCAACGTCTTAATCAACGGACTAATAACATTTTCCGTGTTTGGCTATGTTGAATTTTATTAGGTCGTAAACCCAATGAAGATATTCGCATTTGACATAGATATACCCCGGTACCCAATTCATTACCTTTTTCGTCTCGACCATCCCATTTAGAAGTGTATCTTCCTGCACGGCGCGTAGATTTCACCAATTGAGCCACACGCTGTCCTTTTACATTATAAATGGCGATCGACACGTGACTATCAGATTTGACGTCATATCTGATAATGGTATTGCTATTGAATGGATTTGGGAAACTATTCGAAAGTTCAAAGCTTCGCGAAATAGAATTGGGATTTTTTTCAACGGCTGTGTTAATCTCTTCGGAACGAAATCTAATCTCATCTAAATAAAATTCACCCCGAAAATTTCCTGAAAAATTTATTTGATTCAAGCTACTACGTAAATTGAATCGGTTTAGTTTGATGTCTATACGCTGCCATCCGGCAAGAGAAGTATCAATTAATCCCGCCTCAAAGAGGTTCAAAAGTGTTTCACCCATATAAAGTGAGAAGTAAGTATCTTTCTGTCGTGGAGATGTAATCCCATCAATTTTAATTGCAAAGCTTAACCAATCGTACCCAGCTAGATTAAATGGACTTAGCGCACGAAACCGTACATTCCAATCCCAGTCACCGTCGACTCCACGGAAAGATGCTGCACGTTGACCGCTATAAACTATTTTGTCCTCATCTAGTTCCTGCGGTAAGTTTTCTACCCATGTCTTATTTCGGACTGACCATTCATCAGATATTTCATCTCCAAAAATCCAATAATCAGAGCGCTTCTGGGCAGGAAGCAACAACATATTACCAGGAATTCGTGTACGGTATTCCTTGTTTTTAGTTCTTTGAGAAACGTAAATCGCAATTGTTTTCGGGCCACTATCACCGAAAGTCTCAAACGACTCAGACAACCGGAAATGACTCGGTTCCGTTTCTATTAAAAATGCGGAATCAGGTCCCCCGAGTGAACTTAAATCAGCCTCTACAACAGTATCCAATACATTCCTAACAGACCGTTCAATAATAACATCCGCTTCAATATTAACTATCGAACCTACTTTTATAGAGTCTGGTAAATTATATTTTGCCTTCGCAATTATAGGACTATGATCAATCCTTAAAATGGCATGAATATTTTTGTCGCTCGACACATACATACGACCTTTGCTGTCGGTTGTTATCCCAACAGGATAGCCCCAAACATCGTCTATTTCAGTTCCTGTTTGAAATCCGGTCATAAAATCTTCTCTATAAGCATTCAAACCATCCGGATCAGAAAATAGTGTAATTATTCTGTATCCAGGAGAGGGCGCCAATTTTGCATGACCTGCATGCAGTGCGATAAAGGCCCTATTTTTAAAGCGCTTGGGAAAAAGATTCTCTCGATAAAAATGAATACCCATTGGGGCCGTGTGAGCAGGCAGTAAAGCAACAGGGGGCTTCATAGCCGCAACAAGCAGAGAATCATTTCTGGTAAGAGGCAGGTTTTTTGCGTAGTCAGGAATAGAAAAGTCTATGAAGTTCTGGTAACCATAGGCAAACGGCACACCATAGAAACCATCTTCCCGGATTATATCAACCCATTCAGGAGGAATCTGCCCACCCTCTTTGTCATGTCCGTTGTTTGTTCCCCAAAGCTGATTCGTTTCCGGATGCAAGGCCATACCCACTACGTTACGCACCCCACTAGCAAAGACTCGACGACCCGATCCATCCATGTTGAATTCGAGTACAACACCACGTTCCGGTTCATTGTTACGACACATATCGCATGGCCATCCGACAGACAGATACACTTTTTCATTTAACTCGTCTACCACTATCGTTCTGGTTGAATGACTGCCTGTCGAGGGTATATCGTCAGCAAAAACCATTCGCTCCCGGTATCCTCCATCTCCGTCAACGTCGTGATATCGTAGGACTTGGTGTCGGTCCGCTACGTACATATAATTGCCTGAAAAGACGATACTATGTGCTCGTTTGAAACCACTAGCAACAGTAATCATCTCGTCCGCAACTCCATTACCATCTCTATCAGGCAAAGCGACAACCCTGCGATTATTCATATCTGCAACATGTAAGACCTCTCTATAATCAAATGCCATTAGACGAGGTTTATTAAGATCATGTCCTGAAAATACATTCACGGTGAACCCAGAAGGTAGATTCAACGTTAGACCCTGAGGTATGTTAGCAAACTGTGAGGGAATTTCTACCTCGACAGGTTGTAGGGTAATTCTGTGCTTTGGTGTCAAGTTGTTTGCGCCCTGTCTCAGCGTAGAGAGAGGCTCAGCGTTCGCCTCGGAAGAAGCCAAAAATCCAAAAAATGTAACCACATGGATATTTGACCAAAGATTTTTCATGTCATTGCAAACCTTTCTCTTATTTGGATGATTGGAAAGAGAGCTTATTTAAACAAGTAAACTTCAAATTATTAATCTTGTTCAAGCATGATATTCATGTGCATGAATTTGAGAGACTCGGTTTTTTTGTATAGCCTCCCTCAACTACTTTCTATGTGAATCACGAGGATAGACATGCTAGTATTGATTTACGGTGCGTTTCTAATCCCAACGTCTCTCGGTTTTTTGCCTTTGCCATATCATCCCATCTACGCAGTTTAACAGCCTGTTCACAAAAGTCATTTGCTTCAAATTCAGCCTTTTCTCTCTCAGACATAAAGCCCCCTTGCAATTTAAAACTTCGCTTGGATGCTTCCGACAGGGTTTCGTAATAAGTCGAGTCGGTAGTACATAGATATCGCTTAGCAGGCACATGCAAACGCATCGGTTCCGTTACGCCAACAACAAAAAATGGAGTCATATATCCAGCACCGACTTCTTCATGACAGAAGTCTTCAGTCAAAAAGTCCCTGGATTGATCATTTTCATCAATAAGAAAATGACCTATGTCATGGAGTAACGCTGCTGCTACCTCTGAGTCACTACCTGCATCGATTGTGGCATTCTCAGCACATTGAAGAGCGTGTTGTAATTGTGTCACAATTTCATCGTAGAATGATTGCCCATTGGCAGTCAAATAAGCAAACAACAAATCAACTTGATTATTTGGCTCGGTCCCCTCCATTGCTTCTGCAAGGCTAAGATCTAAAAGTTGATTCATTACTTTACTGTCTCTCCTTCGAATCGTCCGTTAACAAGCCCACCATAATATTTATAGCTTTTTTCAATCATACTGCAAGCCAAATATTTCTTTGCATACAAAAAATTTTGAAAAATAAAATTATATCTGTGTTTCAACCAGTGAGCGACTGAGGGCGTCTAGCTCAAAATAATTAACAATCTCAAATAAATTCCCATCAGCATCGCGAATGAGTATTCGTCCACCACCCAAAACCCGCATATCACGTCGACTGCTGCGTATTTCAAATGTACGTTTTCCACGATCGGTTTCTACTTCCCATCGTGGAACATGAAATTTTTCAGTAATGTCGAAAACGCGTACAATGCGAGGACGAAAATAGCTACGTGACAACTGTGCATTTAATACTGCTACACTTGCACGATCGAACATTTCAATGTCATTGATTATGCCCAACTCAACTTCATCGTCACGAACTGCAATATATTGACCTTCTGCTGAAATTGGGAAACAGTAGGTCAAACGCACGCCATGTACGGGATCCTGATCATTGATAGATATTACTAACTCTGCGAATTCGTCGAGATAAAAATGTGTCTCTGAAGGACTCAAGATATGCATATCATCCACTTTCATACGGCGCGAATCTTACTCATTTCCATTTGCATCCTCACGAGTTTGGCATAGATACCGTTCTGTGCAACCAAATCATCGTGCGTGCCCTGCTCGTATAACTGGCCTTTTTCGATAATAAACAGTCGATCGGCATTGCGTAATGTGGATAGCCTATGGGCGATAGCGAAAGTTGTGCGTCCCTTTACCAGACGGGCAAGCGCCTCTTGAATCTTTGCCTCAGTCTCAGTATCCATGCTGGATGTCGCTTCATCCAGAATTAGAATTCGCGGATTACGCAAAATGGCTCGGGCAATGGAAAGTCGCTGTCGCTCCCCTCCCGATAGGCGCACCGCACGTTCGCCGACAGTTGAATCGTAACTATCCGGTAAGTTGGTAATAAATTCGTGTGCGTTGGCGGCTTTGGCAGCGGCAATGATAGCATCCGGAGTTGCTTCAGGATTGCCGTACGCAATATTTTCACCGACCGTTCCGTTAAACAAAAATGGATCCTGTAGTACAACGCCAATTTGTTCACGAAGGGACTTAAGACTAACCGAACGTGTATCTATTTCGTCAATATAAATACTCCCATCGTCTATTTCATAAAACCGGCAGATAAGATTGATGATCGTGGACTTACCTGCCCCAGAGTGTCCAGCCAACCCAATCATTTCACCGGGTTCTACGGTAAAATTCAAATTTTTTAATGCATTCTTACCCTCTTCATAGGAAAAACTAACGTCTCGAAATTCGACACTGCCTTGGATCTTTGGCATTGTCGAGGCATTAGGTGGATCCGCAACATCCGGCTGACTATCCAATACCTCAAATACCCGTTCGGCGGAGGTCGCGGCGCGCTGGAAGCGATGGTTGAGGTGACACAAACTTTCCACAGGGCCGTAGAACTGCCACATATAGCCCGTGAAAGCTACAAAATCTCCAAGAGTCAGTAATCCATTGATCACCTTGTTGCCACCTATCCACCAGATCAGTAATGTGCCAATAGAGGTCAAGAATGTCATCAAGGGGGCAAATAAACTTCGTGTCTTTGCTACCGATAGTTCACCTTTCAATAGATCTAAGCTACGGGTTTCAAATCTGTTCACTTCGCGGCTTTCTTGAGCAAACGCTTTCACTACGCGTACACCGGGCACAACGTCAGCAAGCAAAGCACTAATACCCGCCCATCTACGGTAGAGTGGGCGGTAGAGTCTATGCAAATAAGTTCCGAACCGTAAAGTTGTGAAGACGATAATTGGTGTTGGTATTAGTACGCATAAAGCCAATTTTACATCTAAATAAATAAGGATTGATATGATAATGATGATCGTTAAAATATTTCTTATTGTTTCTTGCAATCCATCGCTTAGAAAATCCTGAAGGCGTCCCACGTCTTGCGTCACGCTAGCCATAATACGCCCCGTTTCACGATCGTTATAAAAATTGAGTGAAAGACGATGAAGGTGTTGATATACTTCGCGACGCAAGTCGTAAGTGATTTGCTCTCCAAGTCGCGAAAGTAAATACGAACGGAGAGCACCAAGGGCATTTCTTGAAATATTGATCAGAAGCAAGAGTATAACCAGAGCTCCCAGGGCATAGGTAGGAGTTACGGTTTTCAGGTAGGGAAGATTGACCAGTGTACTGCCACTGTTTTGACCAACTGGATCTAGCACGTCGTCGATCAAAATCCGCATTAGTAAGGGTGGCGTAAGACCAATAAAGGTCCCAACCAATAAAATAACCAGGCTGGCCACAGCCAGCGACCAATAAGGTTTTGAATAACTCAGAAAACGGCCTAAGAGTTTGCTACTTTCTAAGCAAGCGGGGCAGACGCCTAAATAACGAGGTATTACCGCGTTGCAGTTCTCACAACGACGTTGGCGATAAACTCCACGTTCGATATGGCCGAGAGCAATACGACCTTTAGCCTCTGGACGGGCTTCTCTAATGAGTTGTTCCAGTTCAGCGGGGGCTTCTGCGAAACTAAATGCTAGCGTCTTGGAAAATAGGGCAATAGTGGCTCCAAACTCTGCTGTTCGAGCTCGCAAAGCTGCTGACCCATATAGGCTTTCTATTTCGACGGATTCGATTTCCTCAAGTGGAAGCTCAACTACCTCGTTACGACCTTCGTTGTTAGGGCTAAAGGCGATCAATCTGTATTCGGTCGCCATCAACCACGCTTCGCCGTAATTACCATCTAATCTGATATCCGTGGAGCGAAGCCAACGAACACTTTCGCCGGAACTGAGCAGAGAAAGTGCTTCGCGAGGAGCTTCTATATGATCGGAAGTACTTGCCATAATAATCGAGACTTAGGCCTACACTGCGCTTACGTATAACTTATTGCAACGACGAAAATGCTGGAGGAAAAAACCAATCAGAAATAACCTCTTCCACGATAAGACCATTAGCTTATGTGCTTTCACGAGTGGCGACCCACTCCCTGTCCAAGCGAAAAACCGACCAAGTCGCATCCATCTGGCCTTCATCAGGATAACGCATTAGAGAATTACGTAACTCATATATCATGGTTTGTCCTCCAACAAAGCATCGAAGCCAAGAATAGTATGCCTGCTAACCTATTTCATATCAGTGGTCAAGGCAACCAAATGCACTAGAGCAGAGTAACTCTGGGATACTCAGAAAAATCAGAGCCTATGTAATTTTTTCAGCTCCTTTTGCCATTAACAAATATTTAGCTTCTTGGGTCAACCCTAATGATCCAAATTCACAAAAACACGTAGTCACAACGCCACACTGTTTTATATTCGAAAAAAACATCCAACCCTAACTGTCCATAGCGAAGACCAAGACCACTCTGTTTAAGACCACCCCAGGGCGTTCGATGGTTTATCCTGCTAGTGTTGTTTACTGCGACAATACCCGTCTCCAATCGACTGACTGACACTTTTAACGCAAGAGACGCCTTGTTTTCTAGTTATAAACATGGGTGAAATTTCTAAATCAAATTGTTTACTGAATGCCCTAACATCACGATATTACCGGGTGATAGCTCTTTTGTTTATATCATTAACTAATATTTCGTTGTGATAATTAGATAAGTATGGAGATCGCTATGCAAAAAGAATATCTGCTTACTGACAAACAGATGGCACAATTCATTGCCCACGGATACATCACCATAAATACTGATCTATGTCAAGATTTTCACCAGAAAATCTTCGATGAGCATGAAATGATATTCGAAAAAGAAGGAAACCCTGGCAACAATCTTCTACCACGCGTGCCATTAGTAAATCGAGTGTTTACAGATCCAAAAGTCGTAGGCGCACTAATTAGCACACTGGGGGAAGATTATTATTTACAACCCCATCGACACCCACATCATAATGTAGCCAACAGCCAAGGACAGAGCATGCACCAGGATGGCGGTAAACGCTGGTCTCACCGAACGAGGTATCTCTTAGCATTTTATTATCCACAAGATACCCCCTTGAACCGCGGCCCTTCTGGGATCATACCAGGGAGTCATTACTTCAATACCCCTGAGGGAGCACCCACTGATGCAGAACTACCGCTTGTAACTCCAGCAGGAACGGTGACTATCTGTGACTATGACCTTTGGCATCGAGCAATGCCAAATACAAGTGACAAAAATCGCTTCATGATAAAATTCTTATTCGCACGTATGACAGAGCCTGAAAAACCAACATGGAATAATAAGAACCGGGAATGGGTCGACGTCCCCCCAGTGCTCCCCAACGACAATATAGATTGTCAACAAATGTATGCTCAACGATGGTATTGGCATTGTGGGGAATACCGAGCACCCCAATATTTAACAAAAAAATCTCCGCGTGAACTGTTAAAC
>JAYYVF010000041.1:0-6090 GCA_036343635.1 Candidatus Latescibacterota bacterium
ACACATAGGAGGGGATGAATGCCCCAAGAAAAGATGGAAAGAATGCGCTAAATGTCAGAAACGTATGCGGGATGAACGTCTAGAGAGTGAGGAAGAATTACAAAGTTATTTTGTAAGACATTTTGCTTCTTGGTTGAGTGATAGAGGTAAAAGGCCCATTGGCTGGGACGAGATACTGGAAGGCGGTTTGCCTGAGGCCGCTACAGTGATGTCATGGCGTGGAGAAGAGGGAGGTTTGTTGGCGGCCCAAGCTGGACATGATGTAGTAATGGCACCTGAGACTCACGTATATTTTGATCGGCGTCATTATGACAGGGAAGACGAGCGCGGTCGGTTAAGTGTTAATGAATTATCGCATGTCTATTCGTATGAACCTATTCCCAAAGGTCTGGAAGCCAACCTTTCGCATCATGTGCTTGGAGTTGAAGGAACTATGTGGACAGAAGGAACGGCTACTGCCGAAGAGGTTGCTTACATGCTTTACCCGAGAGCATGTGCCTTGGCAGAAGTAGCATGGTCATCAAAATCTTTACGTGACTGGGACGATTTTCGTTTAAGATTACGTGCCCATGGCAGTAGATTAAGAAGAGAAGGCATTGGCTATTATCCCGATAGGCAAATCTGGGATTGAATTTCGCAGATTGAAATACGTGAAGGTTTTTGCTGATGAAGCTATCTTTTACTCCGTATATTTTCCTGGTGAATCATGGGGTGGATATCTTTTATAAAGGCGTCATAGTGCTTTCTGCGGAATCTGTCTGGATTCCACGGTCGAGATGACAAACGACCTATGTATTCTGAAGTTATAACGAATGTTTGGGCCTTGAGTATCTTGAGTTCCGTTACAATTTCTACCTCGCGACGTTCGTAAAGTTCCCCCTCAAAGTTATCGAGGGCCTTGAAGGTCGTCTGGTTAACCTCTAAATATAATTTACCACTCACATGACCATGCGCCTTTTTTGCAATACCAGGATAGCATGCGTTTTCAACCAGATACCGGGAGTAATTTTTTAATACGGCATCTTTCGCTTTGGGCTGGCAACCAGTAACTCGGTACATTATCTCAGGAAAAATAAGTGAACCATAGGCAAAGAAAGATGCTGTCATAAAAGTCTATCGGGGATATACAGCTAAGCAAATAGTTGGTGAGTAATCACTTTCGGGGTGTTCCAATCTGGAACAATTAACTAAGTCAAACAGAAGCATATTTGTTGATTGTCGGATCGGCTCGTTCGGCAAAAGCAATTCCATGTCCGCGAGGTTGGAATGCAATCGGTGAAGAGTATGAACCTCTGTGATTACATATCCATCGCCTTTATATACATGAAGAATTGTATTCAAGGCACGCAGAACGTTAAAAACGGGCCTTGGGTTACATCGGACATCCAAAAGCCCATGGGCTATGTCCATCGTGCGATCTAAGTCGATGGGCGGATCAAAAAATATTGAAGAACCAGAAGTTTGAGAATGAGAGAAGAGCGCTATTGCTGCGAGCGTGGCATTTTTTTCATCATCACAATGTGGTAGACTGATAAGCCAATCTATATGGCCAATATTACTAAGAGGGCTGGCATCGAAAGAATTCCAGAATAAGTCGAATTCTTCACCAACGTTGATTCGACAAGACACACGGTCGATGATTAAACCCGTAGCTGAAAGTCTGTTATCAAGATTTTGTAATTCTTCATAGAAAAATCCGATTCGGGGTCTAGGATGTTGTTTGCCCTTGATCGTTTGGAAAGGCATGATGGTAGACAACGCCAGGGGTGTGCGTCTATGACAGTCCGCGAAGATCTCAAGTGTACTATCCTCCGGTATGGAATTGCCTGCCATCTGTATTTCCCAAAGGTCTACCTTTTCTGGGAATCGATCCAGAAGTGAGTGTAGATATTGGCTTCCGTACGATGGAAGGAAAGCTTGTATTTCTACTCCATGGTTTCTTAATATTTGTAACCGCTCGCATTGCAAAGGATCTTGTATATCAGTCCACGGAACGCGTAGCTTTGTCACGCCCAACTCCAAAAGAGCAAGTAGCGGATAGTCGTTTCTCACCTTCTGACGGGTAACAGAAGGGAAAGTGATTGGTACTTCTGAAACATTACAAATGGGATGCGTGAGTGTAACACCGAGGGGAGCGCCCTTTAGACTGGAAGGAAGTCGGGTAATAATAGGTCTTTGGATACCTTCATGTTTCTCCAATCCATTTGTACGTATAAAGTGTAGGTCTATTCTACTATCAAAAACTCGGCCAAAATGAAAACCTAACTTTGCACTGTCGTCGCGACCTTGTTCAGGTGCTGGAGAGCTGGTGAATAAGTGACCAAACCCCGGGCGGGTAAACGAAGTTGAAGGGCAAACAATGATTCGGGTATTTTGCATTTGATTTAGAAAAGCGAAGTGCGAATGACCACAACAAACAAGTTCTACGTTGTGTTTAGTGACTAAATTTAGGAACCAGCTACGATCGGGTTCGTCTATATTATCATAATGGCCCCAACTCGATTCGTCTGGCTCGTATAGGTAAGGCGGGAGATGCAAAAAAATGGCTATACGTTGTCCCTTGTTAGTGCACGAAGATAGCTCTTGTTCAAAAAACTTCTGCTGAGGATTCGCATTTGGAGTATTGAATATTTGGGAGTTGAGTACAATACCTCGTATCTGCCCACAGTTAAATGCGTAATAGGTGCGGCCGACTTGCTCATGAAAATAATCTAAATTTTTTCTGACTGTTGGGTGTGTTGGCATTGCTGGATCTGGTTTGTCTCCAACGTCATGATTGCCTGGGACATAGTAAGGGTTTAGACCACTGTCTCGGATTTGCTTTAATGAACTACTCATTGCCCGAACAAAAAATTCAGTTCCAGGATACTCCTGAACTAAGTCTCCTAAATGGACAATGAAATCATTGGGTAAGGATGCGGCTGTTTTGAGCGCAGTTGCTGTCCTGTTGGTTTGTTTTGACCTAGAAGGGAACTCATCAGATCCAGCAGCATCTGTGACCATATAATGCGTGTCAGACAAGACTGTAAACTGACTTAAAGCCTTGGGAAGGAAAGAAAGGTCAAAATGCGGTTTCATGGTTTAGAGTCTTAGAATTCTTGCCGTGATAGATTGTAGGCTGTATCATCCATAGTAGACAGATTATACAGAAAGCATTTAAGGCAATCAATTGCCATATCTTTTAGGAACGGAGATTGAACCTCATGTTTAGTGGAAAAGGAATTCATGGATAAAGCGGTGATATTGGCGCGTGGTCTTGGGACACGGATGCGCGCGACAAACGAAGGTGCAGAACTTGATAAAGACCAGGCTGCTGTAGCTAAGACAGGTGTAAAAGCCCTTATGCCCATAGGACGACCATTTTTAGACTACTTGCTTGGTGCATTGGCGGGTGCAGGATACAGAAAGATATGTCTTGTTATTGGCCCAGAACATGAGATGTTGCGGAGGTATTGTGATAATGAATTGAATTGCGATAGGATCAATATTGAGTGGACTATTCAAGAAAAACCCCTCGGCACTGCCAATGCGGTTGTTGCCGCAGAGGCTTTCGCCGATGGGGATGACTTTATTGTGGTTAATTCGGACAATTATTATCCGATCATAGCACTGGAAGGTTTGCGGTCAATGAATGGACCTGGTGTGGCTGCATATAGTCGCGAAAGCATGATTGAGCATGGAAATATTGAAACAGATAGATTACTGAAATTTGCCGTTGTCGAAGCTGATATTCAAGGCATGCTAAATCGTATTATTGAGAAGCCAACAGAACAACAACTTAATCAACTCACAGGAGAGCTGGGTGTTGGGATGAATAGTTGGCGGTTTGATTCAAAAATATTTGAAGCCTGTAGATCAATACCGCTGTCTGCGCGTGGAGAGTTTGAATTACCTGATGCGGTGCAATTTGCTATGGAACAGATGGGTATTTCTTTCAATATGCGTGTTTATAATGAGGCTGTATTGGACTTATCTCACAAGGGCGATGTTGAATCTGTAAAAAAGCGATTAGAGAATGTTGAGGTAAACCTTTGAAGTTGTCATTTTTCGCAGATAGATCTATTTCTGGTGTACTGTATGAAAATGGTCTTAGCAAAGGAGAGGCGGATAAAAAATCTATTCTTTTTACCAAAGTTGTTCAGTCCCTCATAGAAGCGGGAATAGATTGTGATCGGGAAAGCTTTGGGCATTTTGTTCCGGGTCGTATAGAAATTTTAGGTAAGCATACCGATTATGGTGGTGGTAGAAGTATTGTCATGACAGTCGAACGGGGTTTTTGCATTGTCGCAGTTCCTCGTGAAGATAATTTGGTAACCTTGCTTTCGGCAGAGGACGGAGATCAGATAGAAGTCCTGCTATCTCCGGATATAGTTTTACCTGAGAGTGGTTGGACAAATTATCCATTAACCGTGTTGCGCCGTTTGTGTCGTAATTTTGGGGAATTACAAGGGGTAGATATAGCTTTTATTAGCGATTTGCCGCAAGCGGCAGGGCTGAGTAGTTCAAGTGCATTTATGATATCTATTTTTTTATCGATTGCAGCTCGAAATAATCTTTATGCAAATCCAGTTTATACCGCATGTGTAAAAAATGATCTCGAGCTTGCAGCATACTTAGGGACCGTTGAAAATGGCCAAAATTTCGGAGTATTGTTGGGTGATAGAGGCGTTGGAACATTTGGTGGTAGTGAAGATCATACGGCGATAATATGCTCTGCGCCGAACAAACTGAGTCAATTTGCATATTGTCCGGCTCGTTTAGAGCGGCAAATAGCCGTTTCATCTGAATTCGTTTTTTTAGTGGGTTTCTCGGGTGTTACCGCTGAAAAAACTGGGGCAGCACAAGCTGAGTATAATCGTGCAGCTTTCCAGGTAGGTGAGCTTGTTGATATTTGGCGAACTTCTACTGGTGGCAAGGAAAATTACTTGGCCGATATACTGAAATCTGCATCGGATGCGCGCGATAATCTAATTCGGGCTGTATCTCAATCGGACCATTCCCAGTATCCAAGGGCCGAGTTGCTTAAAAGATTGGAGCACTTTGCCATCGAGGATGGGGAAATTATTGATGCAGCTTCCGATGCGTTTAGTACCGGTGATTTATCTAATTTTGGTACTATAGTGGATCGTTCCCAGAAGTTGGGTGCTGACATTTTGGGGAATCAGATTCCCGAGACAATTAGTTTAGCGGCTGTTGCCAGAAAGAGCGGGGCTTATGCAGCGTCATCATTTGGGGCGGGATTTGGAGGTGCCGTCTGGGCGTTAGTTGACAAAAAGAATGCTGAAAGATTCATTGATACATGGCAAGTAGCTTATTCGAGATTGCATCCTGAGAGTGCGCGTATGGCCCAATATTTTTTTTCTTGCCCGGGTCCTGCGGCGTTTAATTTGATCGACTAATTTACAAATTTTTTAAAGGATTCCTCTCCATGAAAAGAACACATATCGGGCGCCACAGTTTGGAGTTTTTAAAAGAGCATTACCGAAATTATCTATTCAAAGAGTATTTACCTTTTTGGCAAGAATTCGGTATTGATCATGAATTAGGTGGTTTCATGTGTGGCATTGACCATGACGGTAAACGAACTGGTGATAACAAATTAATGTGGTATCAAGGTCGAGGGCTTTGGACCTATTCCTACTTATATCGCTGTTTTGGAGGCGAAGAAAATTTGCAAGTCGCTACAAAGGCTAAGGATTTCCTACTGGAAAATGGTCGTGATAAGGATGGAAATTGGGTTCAGAGTCTTTCACGTACCGGTGATATCGAATCTCCTGCAACGGGGCGTGGCTATGCTGCGCTGTTTGTCGCTGAAGGGATGCAGGCTTACTCACACGCAACGGGAGACCAGAAGACTTTGGATGTAGCCTTGGAGGCTCTAGATCAAGGTTTGAAATTGTT
Source organism: Candidatus Latescibacterota bacterium (assembly GCA_036343635.1). Classification (GTDB taxonomy): domain Bacteria; phylum Latescibacterota; class UBA2968; order UBA8231; family UBA8231. The sequence continues at coordinate 5,902 of JAYYVF010000041.1, forward strand.
TGACGATGCCGAGCGTTTAATCGACGAAGGTTATATACCTCATACCTATAAAGGCCAGAGACCTTTGGGTAGCCATATGGTATTGATCTTAATACTTACTCAGATGTTGGAGCATGCGCCTAACCCGCGTTTGGAGGCATTAGCGGACCGAATAGTTGATGCCATTATGAACAAGTTTTGGAATCCAGA
>JAYYVF010000042.1:0-14356 GCA_036343635.1 Candidatus Latescibacterota bacterium
CTCGGTCCGGGATCGCTAGCGTAACCGTCAGTGAGAATGATGTAACCGTCGAACTCACTCTTACGCTTGTTAGCGTGCTCCTTGGGAGCAGTGAAGCAGGTACCTCCACCGCGAGTACGGTGGGCGGGGTGACCTTGACGCTTCCATACCGTCCGGCTTTCCTCATCCACCTCGGTGTCGAAGTGGTAGCAGGTGAACTCAGTGTTCTTAGCCAGGTTAGCCAACTCACCGAAACACAGCGCCAACTCAGCATCCGATACCGAGCCACTCTGGTCGATGTAGGCTGCAACCGAAGAGGTGTAGCTTCGCTTAGCTCCGGGGACCAACCGACCCATGGTCGAGTGGATGCGACTGTAAGAAGTAGTCCGGTGTGCCCGGCGGCTGTATCCGCAGAAGCGGTCCAAGATCTTTTGCCAAGGGACTTCCTTTACCAGCGCTGCCTTAATGGCTCGCCGAAGCTCAGCAGGGACCGAACCCCACTGACCCTTTTGGTCACATTCCTTAGCAGCGTCACCGGCTGCCTGCTTAATCTTTGCCTTGACCAGCTCACGGTCTTCTTCGGACATTTCGCCCCAGCCCTCGTGATCGTCAAGGGTACCCGGCATTGCGGGACCGTTACCCGGTTGGCCAGGTCCGCCACCTTCACCCTCTTCACCGTCACCGGGTTGTCCGTCCGGGTTAGGGTTCTGAATGGAGTCAGCGACATCCTTGTCTTCCATCAACCGAGCGAAGTACCATTCGGCAGCCATCTTCGGTGGGAAGCTAGCAACTTTAGCAGAGACCAGTTCGTACCGACGGACAGCCTCTTCACCCATACGTCCTTTATCTTCTTCAGTCAGCGCCTTGAAGGCCTTGCCTGGGAAGAGACCGAAGTCCGGAAGCTCGCCTTCCAAGTGGCTGTTAATCGCCAAGTCGGTAGCGTAGTTCCAGATGATGTGTGGCTCGAACTTACGAGTCGTGGTGTGTTCGAAGATGAGGTGGAGCATTTCGTGCTTCATGACTCCCCGGATGTGCTTACCCGGAAGAGCTGCAAGGAACGCCTTGTTGAACCACATCTTAAGATCGCCGTCCTTGGCGAGAACACCCGCGGTGCGGATTGCGGTGGTCGGGACTTTAGTAACAGTACGAAGAACCTTTCCGTAGAAGGGCTCTTCAAGCATCATCGCGACCAGGTGAGGTTTAATGTCGAAGGCTTTCGCAGTTGCTTCGTCAGCAAACTGGATGCCGGCTCCCTCAGTCGCGGTGTTTTCGTTTTTATCTGCCATTTGAACTCCAAGAAGCGGTGGTCCTTTCCCCACCTTCAATTATATTATACCATAAGACTGAGGTGAATTGCACGATTATCTAAAGTTTATTCGTCTTCTTCTCTAACAGACGTTCTCCACGGATTGAGCTTACCTTGCTTCGCTTCTTCTTCCAGCCGGGTGTCCATCTTACCAGTCGTCTCAATCGTATCTACAATTGCTACAACTCGCGCATGGAGCGCGTTTAGCTTTTCTCGATATCCTGCTTGGACGTAACCGTCATTCCTAAAATTGGTTGCTTCTGAATGCCACTCTTGCAGGGTGGCTAGCATGTCTTCTACTGAAACTTTGTTGTTTGGCATAGTCTCCTCCGAGGGATGGTAAAAAAAAGAGGAGCAGGGAACCCTCATACCCTGCTCCTCTTACCCGATTACTTTTGGGTCGCTCGGGCGGCGTTAACCAAGTCTACAACCTTCATGCCGATGGTCTTGTTGAGGGGCAACAGGTTCTTCATGTTACCGGCTCGTTGAACCGCGGTGAAAGTCTGGATGAGGAACTCTCCGCCAAGGGCTTCAGCGAAGGCAGCTACTGCCTTGACTTCCTTAGCCTTCCAGTTGTTCTCCTTCGAGTGGTCGTGGAGCTTCTCGATGATGCCAGTGATTTGGCTAGCAGGAGCATCCTTGACGTCTTCAGCGGTGACCTTCCCCTTGAGGATATCTTCCGCGCTGACCTGGAGTTCGTAGTTGACGACGAAGTCCCGGAAGGCAATGGCAGCTTCAGTACCGACGAAGCCAGCGGCTACGGGGTAGAAGGTCGAAGGAGCAGTGTTACCTGCCAGCTTCTCAGGAGCCATGCCCATGTGAACCAGAGCGTCAAGGAGACGGTGCCAAGAGGCGGGAGTAGGAACAACCGTTCCAGGCTCAACCTCACTGGGGTCAACCCGCCAGTGCGCAGGCTCTGCCTTAATGAACTGGATACCGATGTTATCCAAACCGGTTTCCTCGGCCCACTCAACCCAGTCGCCTACGGTAGGCTCGACGTCACAAACCCAGAATCGACGCAGTAGCGCGGGGTCCATTTCGTTGACGTCATATTCGTTACCAGCGTTGATAGCTGCCAACACCCGGGTTTCTGGGTGGAGACGATGGGGGACACCATCTTCGTCGTTACCAAGCTCACGGTCCAGGACGATCTGGAAGAAAGCTTGCATAACTGTCGGCATCGACCGGTTAAGCTCATCCAGCATGATGACGCAAGGTTCTTCGCAAGCGCGCTTGAACCAAGATGGGACCACGAAGGTTGCGACCTTCTTTTCATCGACCGCCTTCATATCAGGCAGACCGCCAACCTTAGCTTCATCCATGGTAGAACCACGAACGTCGATAAAGGGCAGTTCGAGAATGTCCGCGAAGGCGCGGGCAACGTGAGACTTACCGACACCGGTCGGTCCACGCATGAGAACCGCGATTTCGGGTGGAAGATTTGGGACGATGTTTTTGAGGGTTTTAATGTCCATGAGAACTCCGGGTTTGGTGAGAGGGCTAATCCCCTCCCCACCTTCAATTATATTATACTATATTTCTAAGTATTTTTGCACGATTATCTAAACTATTTTGCACTTTTTTGCCACTTTCTTTCTTGGCGCTCTCCATGCACAGAGCCAAACGTCATGTAGTTGCTTTTTTGAAGCTTGGTAATTTCATTCCACATTTTGCTATCACACCTCGCACATCGGCGACGATAACCTGAATGTGCAATTACTTCATTCGCACCACAGCTTTGACACTCACCTCTTCCGAGAAACTTTCGCATTTTGATTTTCATCCTTTTCAATTGTTGTGGTTCTACCACGGTTTTAGCCCACTACCTTGAGCATGCTCATTGGAATATCCCAGTTCATTCCACACTGTCTGAGGTTACCCCCATTTGTCTGCTTGACAATTGCCTTCTTCGTTTTGACGCGCACGACTTCTCCAGTACACGTTCCTGATTTTCTACCTGTCCACTCAACGATCGAACCGACTTGGAGACTTCGCTTGTTGTTAAGCATTCGTTTGTCTCGTCTTACTTGAGACTCTTCACGCATGATTTTCATTGCAGCTTCAAAGTCTTCATCGTTAAGAGTGAGCGCCATTGTTCTAAATACTTGTACGTTGTTGTTCACAGTGTTCTAAGTCCTTGATTTGATTAGGTTTTTTAGGCGTCGATTGCGAACATTGCTGTTGCGAGAATCCATTTTGCGTCAATATCTGCTATCTCTTCATTAAGAGTAGGAAGCAATTGTTTTTCTTCCTCGTCCATCGTCTCAAGCATGATATTAATTTCTTCCGTTTTTTCCACCAATTCCACAATTGCTGTGGCGTAGATAAATCCGGCAACAAATGAGTCGACAAATTCTGTTGACTTGCCGAGCGGCCCAACGTCTGTACCGACTGGACAACGCTCTAAGCCATTGGATTTGTTAGACTTTTTCTCTTCAGGCATCTGCATTTTCTCCTTCACCCGTTCCCCAGGTGGCTACCATGTTAACTGCGTAGATGTTGACGACCTGTTCACACATGTCCATCGCTTCGATTTCCTTGAGCAGTCGCTCAACAGTCTTCTTCTTCTTTTCAATCAGCGTCCGGTACCGCTCTTGGAATGGAGCGTTGAGAGCCATGAGCTCAAGAGGAGTCTTGGCAGGACGTTCGTAGTGAATGGTGATACGCTCAGCGTCGTAATCTTCACAGTGCTCGTTAAAGCCGCCCTTCATGAAGAGCTCGAACTGTGTGAGTGCGCCGGCTTCATCATCAGCGTGAACGTAGACAGCATGCTCAGCGCGCCATCCACCGACAGAGACCCGGTATACCGCGGTCCCGATGTTTGCCTTGACCCATTCCTTGGCCCGACGAATTCGGTTCGCCATGCGTCGAGCGCGGCGAGTAATCTGTGCGCCTTGCTTGAGGAGCTTTGCGTTACCCTCATCGCAGCCCCACGTATCGTTCTTGGCCATTGCCATGTCGATGGGAACTTCAATGCCGCGAAGTACTTGAGCACAGCGCCACTCATCGTCGTCGAGCTCGTAGATTTCGTATGGGTTCCATCCACCAGTTTTGTCAGACCCTTCAGCAGATTCGATCCCGCGATTTAGATAGGGAGCTTTGTTAGAACCCCAACCGCTAGCGAGAACATCGCCGTCTTCGTTCTTGTAGTCGCGATCGCGAAGCTTAGCCTCCGGACCCCGGGGAAATCGCTCCGTCAAGTCAAAGAGCATTGCTGCGTTTTTGTCAAGGGTGAGGAGAGATTTGTAGTCGCGAAGTTTCATTGATCACCTATGGAAAATTTAGTGGAGTCCTTTCCCCACTTTCAATTATATTATACCATAATTTCGCTTAGCTTTGCACGATTATCAGAAATAGTTTGAAGTAAAAGGGGAGTCGGGTTCCTTTCCCAATCGCCCGACCCCCCGGACGGAATGCTCTGTTCTCATTTCACTACTTCACCTGGACTGCCACTCTCATTCGTTGGGGGCGCGTCACTTCCGTCCCATGGGCTAAACGCCCGAGCAGTTTTGTTTTTAATGTCATCCTCATCATGAATTATAGTAAGCGAAATCTCCCGCATGTTCACGACTTTTTCGTTTTGACTTCCGCCCCCGCAACAGCTAGCTCACAGAGCCGCGCTCGTGGATTTTACACGATTTTTACGATTTCTTTTTTAACACTTTTTTTACAACTCGAGGATTTAACAATCATTTTACAAATGTAACATTTATACCGTAACATCATGTTTCGGTGTACTTCGGCTCCTTAATGTATTTGGCCCGAAGCAGAAATTTCACTATTTGCTATGGTATTCCTGGAGAGTGACCAGAGTGAAGTACCGAAAAAGCGTACGCAATTCGCCAGGACAGGTGGTCAAATAGACACTTGTCACGCTTACCAGCGGGCATTATCCCTGCTAGCAAAGACTGCCTGGCCTATCCACCTACACTCCTTATAGACTTGACGAGTAGTAGAGCTGTGAGTGCAGAGAACATTATAGATTCCTTTGGGCAGATGAACCGGAGCGAACTGTGGTTTGCTAATGGTTTCCTCGATGTCTCCGAGCTGATATACAATGTCCCTACCGTTACCGACGCAGTCTACCCAGACTCTATAGGACTTACTGGGATCTTTAAGCACGTAACCCTGGGAGATAAGGTACTCTTCGACTTGTGTCCACCTATACTGATTATTAGACTTGTTGATAGGTCGCTTCCTTTTGATGCTCATACGATTCCTTTAGATGTTTCTGTTAATTGCCGTGCCGGATTTTTTCATAGTCGGCGACGCCCAGGTGAATGAGCCCGGTTGAAGCAGCTATCTCTGCCTGCTTAATGTTACCATCATCTTTAAGTGAAGTTCGAATCACTATAGGATGAGCGGTAGGTCCATCGAAATCGTAATGGAGCGTGGAAAGCTCCGGAGCAAATCTTGTTGTTGCAATTTCGCGTAATCTATCATCGTAATAAAACCGATGATCGGTGTGTTCACGACTTGACGTGGCATTTCCTTTTGTACGTTTCGTATGTGTTCCGAATGTGGTCCATCGCTCTTGAAGATATACAGGGTCAGCTCCGTGGTTTAGTAACATTGCGTCAATAGCTTTCTTTAGGTTTTCCATCCGAAGTACCCAGTGAACAGCAGGTGCTCCCTCATGGTCGAGCATTTGGTAAAACATGAATTGGTGTAGGCCGTAATGCCACCATCTAAAGGTAGGATCACAAAACTTTTCAACAAATTCTTGAAATGAACGTATGCCGTGCGTATCATTAACCCTGTCAAAATTAGAGTAATGATAACTGACAAGCCAATCAAACGGATTTCTGGATGTGCTAAATCTAATAGAGTTTGCAAATCGGCCAGGGTACTGGGGAGGGGGTAATCGCAAATCAGCGCTAAACTTTTCAACGCTCTCTTTTGACCAATCAACATCAAACATGGGATGACCACTTTTCATTGGCCCTACCTTTCGGTTCCAAGCCATCCAAAAGGGTGGCATTACATTAGACAGTGTACCATGAGAAGAGTGAATTAAATTCGCCGGATATGCATGCTTAAAAAAATTATGTACCCATGACCCTCCGCATTTGGGGATGTGGATGTGTGAAAATTCTCTGCCTATATCATGTTTCGTCATATTACTCTTTAGATGCTTCTGTTAATTGCCGTGCCGGACTTGAACCACTCCGGAGTCGGGGAATGAGACCACTTGGCAATTGCAGATTTCTCACCGAGATAATAATCGCGATATGCTGTAACGGCACATACATTCTTATATTGGGCGGGCATTGCTTGAGCAAAGGGAGTAAGCGAAGTATCGGGTAGATCAATATGCTTCATTGCGCACCATTCAATAACGCTCTGACTTTTGTGAACTCGGCCATATCGTCTTGTATACTCTTCACTCATTGCCATGCCATGATCGATTAGCCAGCTCCAGTTTGCTCTGGATTTACCAGCCCAAAGAGTACATGGGTGCTTTTTGTGTGTAGGTCGATATGGCGTATCATGACCATGGGAAGCGACTACGGTACACATCATCTGTGCGGTTTCTAAGATCATCTTTACGACATGCTTATCGCACACCATCGAAGCAGCGGTCTCTGGATCATTGTGCAAAACGAATATGTTCATATATCTTTCTCCTTTGCCTTTATTATATGAAGGTCAAAAGACATATACACGTGAATATCACCCTCAACCAATACATGAACGAAGTCTTTTCCACCTTCGCCCTTTTCATTGAAGCCAATGACGACACCGGTAGTGCCACTAAGCTGGCTCTTGACCAAGTCACCGATGGATAGCATTCAATTTTATTCCCTTCGCCCGGTGGTGTTCATCCCACGGATATTCACCGAATTGTTTATAATAAGCCTGAATATAGACTTCAAGATCCGGCTCATAGCCCTCTGATCCCGGGTGGAAACTCGCGCCGTCCTCGGACCAAAAGTGCTTCTGAAAATCTGTTGGTCGTATGAAGTGTAGGGTGTCATCGCTGCCGAGCTTGTCCGGTGCCCCAAACTCGATCCGTCGTTTGGGGTCCTCTGAATAATAGGACTTCCTCACCCAGGCTGACGTTGTATAAATTGCCGCATAATGCGGCGGTATAGATTCGAACACGTTCTTCGAACCAAGCGCATTATTCGAGTGCCAAAGTAATCCAAATTGAGCATGCTTTAGATGCGCGTGAGTGGTCGAAGCGGCGGGGAAATCCTTAGTAAGATGGGCTATGTTTTCAGCATTCATCCCCTCGAATTCAAAAACATCAGGATAGATAGATTGACAGTCTTCTGATTGCTGCTTTCTATATTCGTAAAACCCTTTGAGAAGCAGCTGCTGTCGCTTCACAGCCTGATAGGCGGAAGCGACAGCTCCCGACCCAGCAGGCATATTTTTGACAGCTGATGGTTGTTCATGCGAATACCATAAAGACTTTGGACATACAAAGTCTGTGTCATTAAAATTATACATACCCCTTGTAACTTGATTCGGGCAAGGACCATCAAAGTCATATTCGAACAAAGTTAGCTCTGCATCACACTTCACCTCCACTAATTCTCGAAGCTCATCTGTGTAATATGATCTATAATCTTTTTTCTTTCTTTTTCTGCTTACATTAATCCTTCCCAAGCCATTAATTTCAGCAAGAGCTGCATTTTCTTGGGAAATATTTTCAAATGCCCCAATTTGCTTAAGCACCTTGAATGTACCGGACGGTAGGGATTCATTGCGAATGATATAGTCAATACCACAGGTCCCACCCCAATGGAACATTTGATTAAACATCATGTATCGAATATCACCCAATCTGGATGTAAATGGAAAATCAGGGTCACAAAACTTCTTAATGAAATCCTCAAAAGAAGTAAAGCCATGCATCACATTAATATCAGCAAATCCCGCGGGGACGTTTTTCACATTACGAAATTTCTTCATAAGGTGAGCGCTTTCATTACGTTCATGATGGTAAATACTCACCAAATAATCAAAGGGATTTCTACAAATTGATACCTTGGGGGTTTCCCACCATTCTTTGCTAAATTCTGGTGGTTGATCAAATTGATTACGTCGAGGAGGCGTACCTAATACCACCTTACCACTGCGGTATTTTTCTGATTTATCAGCTGACGTTAAGCCAGCTGCTTCATAACCAATTTGTCCCCAATCTGAGTAGTTACTAACATATTTACTCAAAACTTTCCTAAGCCAACTGCCACCAGTCTTAGGAATATGGATATGATGTATGGAATTCACATCTATTGCTCTTCACCAAGTGTATGAGAGACAGCACGCTGGATATAATCTGTTGCATGATCAACATCAGTGAACTTAGTCAAAAGATTCCACCCACATGTCATCCTTATGTTGACAATACCCTTGTCTTGATAAATGCTACAGATGTTGTCTGGATTCACAACTACGGTTTCCATCCCCTCACGGGCTTCAATACTAATTAATCTCATCATTTTCTCTTCTCCTTATAGCCATCATGACTATTAAAAATGCAAATATGTTCATTGAACTGGTCGGCACAACGCTACACCCGCTCTTTTGAGGATTCGATTCTTGCTCTTCATTATCATACTGGGGATTTGCTTCTCCTGTATCGGAATCGAATCTATTTTCATGCTCTTCTTCTTCCTCACCTGTGTCACCATCATTGACATCAAGTTCTTCTTCTTCTTCATCCTCACCTGACGTAGGCTCATAATATGGTTGACCAATTGTCATACCTTGTAGCGATATTCCAAGCTCGTGACGAAAGACATCATACCAACCAGTATCGAAGTTTGCAATAAAGTTAAGATTATCTAAGGTAAATTGTTCGCCTTCAGCTACTTGAACTGCCAGAAAGTACTCATGATAAGCCGACTGTGTTTCTCTGGCGCCTAAATTCAAGTACATATCCCACGCCATCAAATCAGCTCGACCATCAACAAATACATCCCACTCATAAAGAGTAACCTCATATTGGGTCTGAACACTATACTCTGAAGAATGGTATCCCTTTACCTGAACGCTTCCTTCGGCCTTCATATCACCATCCTCGTTTAGCTGGTACTCACCATGCGCCATGGCAGCACCTTCAGAAGATGAACCAATTCCATATTTGTTTTGAAATGTTACTTGACCGTATGCATCAATACCGTAACTCTCAAATGGAATCGACCAATCCCAACGAAATGCCCCTTGTTCGCGAGTAACGTCGGTCATCGCCTCAACACTTAGAACTGGATACTCACCCCAATCGCTCCATTCATCAGCCCATAGTTTACATTGGGCTCCACGTGCCCAGTCCCAAGGTGCGTAGTAACAATCATGCCCAGGTGTAACCCGTGTTTTAATGACAGCGACGTAAAAATCCGTACCTCTATCAATCGATGATTGAAACCAGAAAAACTCCACAATGGCGTCGATGGTGTTGTCATAGATGTCGGAGTTACCAACGTAAAGGGTGTTTCCTTCAAAAAACGCGTATGGAAACGTCTCCTCACTGTCTGAGATCGGTTCAAATCCATTGAACGTTACATCCCAGTCTCCTTCGAGGATTGTTGCACCTGTATATGATGTTTCACTAGCGCTAAGGTCTTCACCATGCGCTGGGTTTGATAAGATGAGCCCAAAAAGAGCTCCCATTAAAAATGATTTCACTGCTTCTCCTGTTGTTCGCACGTAATTGTAGGGATTTCTTGCGTTTCGTATTTAACAACGTATATTTTTCTCCCGACTTCTACATCGCAAGGTATTGCTTCAACGGGCATCACCGCCAAAGATGGCCCTCCATTCACAGGAGGGTTAATTTGAAATTCGACCGTTGCAAGAAAACTATCTGCGGAAAGAATCGTACCAATAAGAACAAAAGATGTAGGTGTCATCTAATTTATACTCCAATACCACACATCAAAAATTGCTAATGCTCCACAAAAAAGCAATAGTAAAATTCCAATTTTTAGATTTTCAAACATAAATCATTGTTCTTTTTGGAGGGTTCTTGTGTCTTGTATATCGATGCCCATATCTTTCAACCGTGCGTTTAATTCATATTTTCGCTTTTGGTCTTCATATTCAGCGATATAAGACTTAAATGAGTTAAGCAATTGCTGACGATTCTCAGGTACCAATCCCCTTCCATGAGAAACTTGTACTATAAAATTGTTATCCGAACGCGTTGTCTGGTCGTTTCCAGCTGCTAGCATATCAGAGTAATAAGTACGAGCAGAATCATCCAACGGTAGCCATTCCGAATTAATTTTCCCCAACATATTGGTTTCGATATCATGATTGGATACAACCACACGATATCCCATCGCCTCTAATGCTATCATTGCGATATTTGGATATTTCCAATGACTTGGTGTAAACAGCACAGCTGCTTCGTCATCTCGGAGCCGGATTTTAACCCCAACCTCAACTAAAGATGTTAAATCATCTAACTTCAATTGTAGATCCATTGAAGCGCGACCAATAATGGTCGAAAATATTCGCTGCTCTTCTACAGTAAAGCCTGCAAGAGATATAGGGTATGTAGGTGAATAGAAAGTATTTTCTGGCAGAAGGATCGGGTCTTCACCGATAGCAGAACCATCAAAAGTATAGCCAAATAACCGAAGTTCAGCGGAGCATGCATGCTCGACTAATTCTCTTAGCTCATCCGTATAATACGCTCGATAATCTTTTTTTCTCCTCTTCTTGGAAGTGTTCACCTTTTTAGAATTAACGATCTTATCAAAGTCTGCATCCGAATATTCAGACTTCAAACCACGAGCAACATTGTCTTTGTGAAGATGTCGCAACATTAGCGCAGTTGCTAAATTCAATTGTTCATAACGTAGTAATACGTTGACACCACATGTTCCATCAGGATTGTACATTTGATGAAAAAGAAATTTCCTTAATTCAGGATGAACCCACGGAACGCTGGGGTCGCAAAACCTTTTGATAAATTCACTAAAGCTAGTAATATTATGAGCAATATTTGCAGAACCCCACCCAGAAGGACCTTTCCTTTTGATGTATCTTTGATTTACTGCATCCATTGAGTGATGATAGTACATGCTCACCAGCATATCAAATGGATTACGACATATACTAACGGTTAAATAATCATGAAAACTATCAAAGCCAGCATTAATACTTTGGTGCATAGACATGTGCCATCCATATCTGTTATGTAGACTTTGCAAAAAATCCCCAGCAGATACTCCAAGCTGCATATAGCTTTCAATTGGAGGAAAAAATCTGTCTTCATTCTCCATAAAATTAGCCATTGTTTTGTCAAACCATCGACCACCTGTTTTTGGAACATGGACAAAAAATAATTTCGCTTTATTTTCTAATTGTTCTTGATTCACTTTTATTTTCTCCTAATATGACTTCCATCGAGGATTGCATCTTCATGACCATCTTTAATTCCGTCAAAATTATAATCGAAAAGCTCGAGCTCTAAAGCACATTTTTTCTCTACTAATTCTCGAGTTTCATCAGTGTAATATTCTCTATAATCTTTCTTTTTCATGTGGGAAACGTTTTGTCGACGATCCTCTATATCGAAACCTTCAGGAATATACCCTCCGAATTGTAGAAAAGCCCGAGTAGCTTCATGTAATCTTTCTTGTCTAAAAATAAAGTCAACCCCCCCTTTTCCGCTACCATAGAACATTTGGTAAAATAAGAAGTCTCTATATCTAGTGTGCATCCACATAAATTCAGTGTCACAAAATAACCTTATAAACTCATCAAATGACCGAATGTTATGGATTAGATTTATAAATCCCCAACCTACAGGTAGATCAGACTTAAGCCCATCTTCATCGTATTTATAAAAATTTCTTAACTTTCGAAAATGGCTTGTAGGATTTACATCATGAGTATAGTAGCTAACAAGAAGATCAAATGGATTTCTAACAATAGCTACTTTCCATGATGCTTCGAATTTTCCAGGATGAGAAACTGTTACGTCACTTTTGTCATAACGAAGCTGAACATTTTTCCATCCATTGATTACATGCTTCATAGGAGTAATAGGCATTTGCGCATGGATCGCTGCATCAAGTGGAACATGAGTATTGTCCAATCTAGTGAAATGATCCGGCGCATAAGCCTGAAGCGTATCGTTCAGCCATGTACCACCTGTCTTTGGGACGTGAATATGTACGATGTGCTTCTTATCCATTTCTATCCCAAGACTAGAGTACCCTTTTCAGTCTTAACGCTCACTTCCCAACCAATGAGCTCCGGTTGTGTTTCAACAAAATTTTCCAAGGTTACTTGCACTTCAGCAGAAAGTGTCGTAAAGCCACGCTTGTGATCGTACTTTTCAGTAGAATACTCGATCAGGTCAACATCATAGAAATTTTCGCTAATCGTTTCTGCGAGATATTCGGAAAAAGCGAAGGTGCCTCGTTCATAGTTTTCTAGAAGCTCGGCATCTCGAAGAGACTCCAAAACATCTGTACCATATTGGCTTGTAACAGTTAGGCCAGGGGTTGCAACAAGCTCTGCAAAAGTTGAGACAACATCTGTCTCACTCAACGCTGTTTCGACTTCTGTTTCATTGTGCACAAAGACATCTACTCCCTCGCTATAGGAAAGATTCACCTTCGTTTCAGGCGCAAGATTTAGGGAAGTAAGTGTTTCAAAGATTGACATGGTTTTTTCTCCTTATTTTATAAACCAATATGCTACATTTTAGCCCACTATGGGCATCTTTACAAATAAAATTGTTCTTTTGATTTGATAATCGTTAGTTGACTTTTGTGAAATTTCAACATCACATTATTAGAAAATAGTACTCGTACTTGGTCTGGATTTTTATAATCCGGACCAAAAACTTCAAGTACAATTCCATCTGGTCGACCATCAGGCATTGAAGTATCCCATACACCTTCATTGACGGTTACATAATCACCGGGTTTCATTCTTTACTGACTCAGGTGTACAACTTTCGCAAACAAGATGGAGACGACCATCATCATATACTGCAACACGCCATTTATCCAGATTTTCCTTTTGCTCTCTATCAAAATGTGCACCACACTCATCACAGTGAGAAGGAAGACTGCTCATCGCTTGTTCAGCTCTTTTTAAGTTCTTCTTAAGCTCCTTTTGCAGAAGCTTCTCTTTGGCACGCCTCATTTTTCTTGAGCTAGACATCGATACCTTCCCATGCTGCTTTTTCAAATTCAGGAAGTTCTCCACCCACCATTCCGCCATGACCATCAATACACATTCGAATCACATGAGCTGGTACCCAACCGTATACAGTTTCGGTTGGATTATTTGGGTCCTCCGCGTATTCATGAAGGTAGAAATCGTACGATGATGGAAACCCCACCTCCGCAGAGACATAGGGACCAGAATCGTTCCTGGGGCTGTTATAGTTGGTCTTACTAGCTTGTACTGACATGGTAAAACCATCTGCGCATTCGATTGATTTATAGTGCCTTTTTTTCATAATATTCCTCTATTTGAATGGTTTATTATACTCTAATTGGTCAATATTTACAAGATAATCTGGCCGTTCTTCATTGCTTTTTGGGCTTTAATCTGATACCATAATCCGGCAGGGTCTATAAACGCATCATTGCCAATCGGACCATCGAAGTTATATTCAAATAGCTTCAACTCTGCACGACACTTCTCTTCCACAAGTTCTCGCAACTCATCAGTATAAAAAGAGCGATAATCTTTCTTCCCTGGAGTTGTGTTTGATCGATCCGCTGCGCCCAGAAACGCTGACCCATGATCTATGTAGCCAAACTCAACAAGAAGAGTTTGAATTGCTATAGAGAGTGCTTCATTTCGCATAATAACATCAACACCACATGTTCCGTCTCTATCAAACATCTGATAAAATAGATTTCGCCTTCGAAGGCCATGATGCCACTTAAAATTAGGTTCACAAAACTTCTTGATAAATTCATCAAAAGTTCGAATGCCGTGAGTAAGATTGATACAGTCCCAACCTGCAGGTACTCCCTCATTTCGTAGAGGAGGTTCCCATGCCCAGCGCCATCCTTCATGTTCGGATGGATGGGGCTCTTCATGACAATAATAGCTTACCAACATATCAAAGGGATTTCTACA
>JAYYVF010000043.1:0-12677 GCA_036343635.1 Candidatus Latescibacterota bacterium
TAATGGGTATGTCATTCTGATCCCAACTGCGAACACTAATCTGTTCCACTTCATCTGGCAGTTCCGGCATGATCCGCTCTAATCGGTCTTTCATCTGTGCAAAGGCAACCTGCAAATTAGTGCCCTTTTGGAATTCTACTCTTACGTATCCAGATCCACGATTTGCACCAGATTCGATGTTGCTTACGTTGTTAACTTGAGCAACAGCTTCTTCCATGGGCCGTGTTATTTTTCTTTCAACTTCTATAGCCCCGGCATTAGGATAAGAGACCCACGCGTGAAGTCCCGGCCAATTTATACCTTCAGGCAACAAAGCCAGCGGAATACGGGTATATGCGATAATCCCCACAACGATTATCGCAAAAAACATCATCACAACGGTGACCGGTCTGTTGACCGAAAAATTAGTTATGCGGTAGTTTCTTGAGCCCATCTTGATTCTATCGACTTCTGTCAAAAAATGAATAAACAACGGGTATCATAATTAGCGTTAGAAGGGTCGAACTAATAAGTCCGGCGATGACTGTCAACGCCATTGGGGTCCGAATTTCGGCACCATCTCCAATTCCTAAAGCCATCGGCAATAAACCAAGTACGGTCGTCATTGTAGTCATAATTATAGGGCGTAAACGAGCAGATCCTGCATCTACTATCGCGTCTATCTTAGACAAACCATCGCGTCGCAACTTATTTATGTAATCTACAAGAACAATGGCGTTGTTAACAACAATTCCCGCCAACATAATTATTCCAATAAACACAACAATTGATATTGAAAGCTTTGCCCAGTAAAGAGCAATAATTACACCAATTAACGCAAATGGAACCGTAAACATTATAACCAGTGGTTGCGTTAAAGATTCAAACTGACTCGCCATTACGACGTAAACAAGAAAAATGGCCAATAAAAGTGCATAGTAAAGACTTGACAGTGACGTTTTCATCTCTTCATTTTGACCACTTATAAAGAAATCAAAACCAACAGGAAAGGTCATTTGGTTCAGGGCTAGGTAGATTCTCTCAGAGGCCTTCCCTAAGTCTATACCTTCAATATTTGCAGTAATCAATGCTGCTCGTTGCTGATCTATTCTACGAATCTCACTTGGACCTTCATCAACAAAAATTTCCGCTACAGCGGAAAGAGGTATGGGAACTGAACCATTTGGATTGACGATTAACCCCTCCAACTCAGTTATACCTAACCGATCTTGTTCCTGTAAACGAACCAGAACATCTATTTGACGTTCATTATTTCTAAAATCCGTAGGCACCGTCCCCTGGATTTTGTTTCGCACCAATTCTGCAACATCTCGCAATCGCAAACCATAATTGGCTAATCTATCACGCTTGTATTTTATCTGTAATTCAGGATTTCCAACTTGAAGAGATGATCGAACATCGACCAGGCCGGGCACTTCCCGCAAAGTTTCTTCCGCCCTACGACTAAGACGCCGTAATTCCCGAAGATCATTGCCCCTAATCTCTACTTCCACAGGGGTTTTAAAACTAAACAATGCCGGACGCGAGATCTCAAAGTTAACTTCCGGAACGTCTTCCAGTCTTTCACGTAAATCATTAATTAAAGCGATTTCGTCTTCAGGTTGTGCATCAGATTCCAATTTTGCAGTTATTTTAGAGGTATGCTCTCCTGCATCTGAAGCACTATTTGCGGATCCATCAAATCCAATAGTGGTAGCGGTTCGTTCGACACGTTTATCGGCTGACACGATCTCTTCTATCTTGTATAAAATCGCTGCTGTTCGTTCCAAAGGAGTCCCCACGGGCAAAGTCACGTCCAAATTAAATTCACCCTGATATACCTCGGGGATCAATTCCTGGCCTATCTTCGGCACCAATTGATTCCAACAATAAAACAATAACACAATCGCACAGAGAATTAATGGGATACGAAAACCTAGTGCCCAACGTAGAGCTTTAGGGTATAAATTACTTATGAAAGAGAAGCCATTCTCAAACACAAAAAGGAAGGGAGCAAGTAAAGGAACTAATAGAATAGCCACAAACGAAAAAAGAAAGAGACCTGACAAACCTATTAGTAAAAACGAAATCCGAGCAACATTTCCAACAACACGCAGAAACACACCCAAAATAAAACGTGTGTATACATAAAATAGTATAGGTACCCAAAGAATATGAATAATTACTCTAAGGGATCTACTTTTCCGAGCGTTTTGCCAATTTGAAAAATTGCTAAGAGTACATACCAAATTTCGGTTTGAATAAAATACAAGTAATCCGGGCCAAACTCTTTCAAAAAATTTTAAAGAACCCAAACAACCGGACTCGGCCCACTTAATTGCTTTCCCCTGCATAGAAGGTTTTTTATTACCAATGGTTAATTTATAAAACAAAAAAATTGGCATTATTGTTTGTAACAATATTAAAAATACTGCCTTCAATAAAACGACAACACAAGTTGAAGCGGCTAGGACAAAGCGTAACATAGTTTCATAAAATAAGTATGGGACCGACAAGAAAATCTTAATAAAACGTGTTGAGACTGGGACCTCTTTGTTTGTTGCAGTTCGAAGATGATTCCAAACCGATAAACACAGGAAATCACTATCCTCTCCCAAAAAAGAATTATCGCCTAATCCGGTGCCAGCCAGTTGCCTTGAAGCCAACATCGGGATCACAAATAAAGCTACGCAAAGAGACGCTATCAAAGAGAATACTACAGTTAAGGCCATATCTCCAAAGACTTGACCAGCAACCCCCTCAACAAATATAATCGGGAAAAAAACAGTAATAGTCGTTAATGTTGAGGCAAAGACCGCAGATCCCACCTCTGACGCACCTCGAATCGTGGCACGCACCAGACTGTCCCCTTCTTCTCGGCAACGAAATATGCTTTCCAAAACGACAATCGAATTGTCGACCAGCATACCAACTCCTAAGGCTAATCCACCCAAGGACATGATGTTGAGAGACACATCAAAAAGAAACATTGGCGCGAAAGTTGCAACGATCGAAATGGGAATAGTGAGCCCGATAATAAAAGTGTGTACTACATTTCGTAAAAATAGGAACAAAACACAAATGGCAAATAAACAGCCTATAATAGCGCTGTTCCTCACTTCATTTATCGAGTTCTGGATGAAAATTGATTGATCAGATAATGTTTTTAATTCAGCCCCTTTAGGCAAACGAAAACTGATGAAATCTGTCATCTTCTGATGGTTAAGTTCCCGAGCCAATTCACTTCCCTTGTCTTGTTTAGAAGAATCTCTCCCCCAACTGCGTACCTCTTCCGCATCTTCTCTTTCTTCTTTACCTTCCAAATATTCTCTTTGGGCAGGAAGTCCGTATAACACTCCGCTAACACGTTCAGCAACCGCCACAACATTGGCATCCGCTTCTTTGAAAATTTCCAGCTCGATACTTTCTATGCCATTCATTCTCGTAATAATCTGTCTATCTTTGTAGGCTCGATAGATTTCGGCAATGTCACGTAATAAAATATTGGCCCCATTTTTACGTGATATAATCAACTCGCCAATCTCGTCTAAAGATTGAAATTCATTTAGCGTTCGAATAAGGTATTCTACTTGACCTTCGCGTAAATTTCCACCGGGCAAATTTACATTGTTTTGTGCTAAGCTAGAATTAATCTGATTTATATTGAGCCCCAAAATAGCAATCTGCCGCTCATTCAATGCAACGTGTATCTCTTCTTCGAAACCACCTTTTATTTTTACCGCAGCAACCCCGCGAAGAGACTCTAAAGCACGCTTAATCTCATATTCGGCAATGTTTCGTAACTCGTATAAATCCTGTGGTCCATTTAGACCAATCCTCATAATAGGATCAAGCGAGGGATCATATCGAAGAAGTAACGGTTTTTTTGCGCCCTGAGGTAAAAAGATACGGTCCGCCTTCTCGCGAACATTCTGCGAGGCAACATTCATGTCCGTATCCCACTGAAACTCAAGTATGATATCGGACTGTCCCGCACGAGAGATCGAACTTAGATTCACTAGGTTTGGGACTACTCCTACAGCTTGCTCCAGTGGCCTTGACAGAAGCATCTCCACTTCCTCAGGCGCCGTACCCAAATATTCTGTTCGTATAGATAGCGTGGGATAGGAAATATCTGGCATCAAATCTAACGATAATCGTTGATAAGACACCCAACCGAACACACAAATTGCCATGGCGATCATTAGAATAGCCACAGGACGCCGTGTAGTTACTGAAATTAATTCCGAAGGCGACTTTTCCGCGTCCTCATTCACTTTTTTTAACTTCCACGGAAGTTGAATCCGTCGCAATTTCATCCGTTCCAAACATATTTACGGACCTTACTCTCACTCCATCCTTAAGGCCATTCTGCCCAACCACTATGACTTGTTCCCCTTCTTTGATTCCAATTAGGGATTCTATAAAATCGGTCTCATCATAGCCAACTTTTAGTAGAATTCTTTTAGCAACGGTATCGCGAAGAACAAACACATACTTGTCACCACCGTCATATACAATAGCTTGTTTTGGCAGAAGTATCGCATCATGGTGGGTATCCGTTACAATACGAACACTAACGAACATACCCGGTCGAAGTGATTCAAATTGGTCACGAATACCAACAGTAACTTTAAACGTACCACTCCCGGGATCGACAACAGGGCTGATACGCTTTACCCAACCCGTGAATTCCTGTCCCGATAAAAAATCAGAAGTAATTACGGCCTTTTGACCTTTCGCAACCTGCAGTAAATACTGGCCAGGGATAAAAACGCGCACGATCATGTCTTCGAGTTTAATTAGCTCAAACAGTTGAGTTCCAGAATTTACTCTAGCTCCAACCTGTATATATCGCTCCGTGATAACACCGGAGAAAGGTGCTAATATAGTAGAATTTTCCAATTCCAATTTAGCCCGCGCATACCTTAGCCTTGCTTGGGAAAATTCAAATTTTTTAGTCTCATATTCTTGATCACTTATAAGTCGCCGCTTAAACATTTCCTCATTGCGACTAAAGTTCGTTTCCTGGAATTTTAGATTGGTCTCTGCTTCTTCATAGGCAATTCTCAGCTGTTCATCTTCTATAACAAGTAAAGTGTCACCTGATTCAACTCGGTCGCCTTCTTCTGCGGTTACATACTTTACCATTCCACCTATTTCCGGGAAAATCTGAACTGCATCCTCCGTCTCTACTGTCGAGTTATAGGATAAATAATCAGAAATAGAACCACGATTTACGACAAGTGTTTCAACGGGAACCGCTACCACCGCTTTTGCACCTAAAATGTCAACTTCCAAACTATCTCCCCGGGACACCCCTTCCTTCGCTTCCTCATCATTATCGTACTTTCCACCGTATCCACAGGAGTTGATCGTAACCAGACATATATTAAGTAATGTTAACACCAGCCTACTCACGTAGTTTCTCTTCCTTTCAGTATTAATCAAAGACCCATACAAATTCATAAAGCACGAAATGAATCCAAAAGCACACGAGATGGAACCAACTTACAAATGAAAGAAAATACCGTAACTACTGACTATTTAGATTGGTCAGAAGTTCCTAGCATACTTCTATCAATGAACTTTTAATATGTAACTTGACGTAATATACGTCCACATTTGTGGAGTCACGACCTTTCGACTTATACTTAAGAGGTACTTGTAATCTACGGGGTATGTCAAGTGGAATCAATGATTTACAAGCTGGCTTTAAATATAATTTTCGCTTTAATCATGAGCCGTTTTTTAAAGTCTTCATCGCTTACAGAAAGCCTCCGCAACACGATCGAGCAACATTCCAAAATTTTTACAAAGTTAATACAATGTCCTCATTGTTTATTCTTTTGGACTGCAGCCATTGGCGCAGGGTTACTGAGTGAAAGGCTCATGGAATTTGGCGTCTTATTGTTGATAGGCTGGCGGGGTGGATTTCATTTAGATAAAATTGTCGCACGATTCATGACTCGCTCGCCTTCTCAAAAGAAACAGGGATGTCACGTTTGCGACCTGAGCTATGAACGCAAATTTTTATTTCGCGAAGGCCACTATTTCTGTTCTTACAAATGTTGGTTTGGTTATCTCAAAAATCTTCATCAAACCCAGCGACCGTATAATGACGAAGAAAACGCAATTACAACGCAGGAGGTTTATCCCGTGAGTATCGAAAACGTTAACCCTATTGAAGCTAAAGAATTATTAGATGGAGGTAACGGATATGTTTACATAGATGTAAGGTCAATGCCCGAGTATGAGATAGGACATCCATCAGGCGCTTACAACGTACCTATTATGCATCGCCAGGGTGGTGGGATGATACCTAATCCGGATTTCGTTCGTGTCGTCGAGACAAATTTCCCCCACGAAACCAAATTGCTATTAGGGTGCCAGATGGGAGCTCGTTCAATGAAAGCAGCTGAAGCTTTGGCAGCAGCTGGTTTCACTAATTTAAGCAATGTGGAAGGAGGGTTTGGAGGTGTCCGTGACACAAATGGAAACCTTGTTCAGGCGGGATGGGCAGAGTCGGGACTACCTACGGAAGAAGGAAAAAATAACGGGACTGATTATACCTCTTTATCAGAGAAATAGTACGATTGTTGCAAATTCAATAATAGCCAGTTTGTCCATGATCCGACGCTTTATTATCCAAATGTAATCGCCTATGAGTGACAGAACAAAATTTAATCCCCTCTTTCGGGTCGGTCTCGATATATATGATCGAGAATGTTTAGTGATCGGTGGAGGAAATGAGTCAGAAGAAAAATGTAACCGTCTCCTGGATGCAGGAGCTAAGGTTCTAATCATAGCCCAACAGTTAACTCCAAAATTAAACAAATGGGCAGAGGACGAAATAATTACGCACAAAACGGATCCCTTTTGCGAAACTGATTTGGAAAACATCATGCTAGTTGTTAATACTATATCAGATAACATTCAATTCATGCAAGATCTCTATAAATTAGCCTCAAGAAAAAATATCCTCGTAAATTCATTTGATAAGCCGACTTACAGTAATTTCGGAATGGTTGCTCTCGTCCGTAAAGGATATCTACGACTTAGCGTTAGTACGAGTAATACAAGTCCATCATTAGCTGCCCGCATACGACAGGATATGGATACTATTTTTTCTACGGAAGAGTTTCTTGATTTTTCCGAGATGTTAGCAAAACTTCGCCAGAATATTCGTAAACGCGTACCGAACCGGAAAAAACGATTTGCGTTACTAAGATCTCTCGTTCAACAATTTCAAATTGACGGACAAATACACTATCCAAACCGTTGGCAAGAAAGATTTTCAGAAATCCTAAATTGCCAACAAAAAAACTGCGAAGACCAACTAAAGAATTGCCAGAGCTGTCCATTGAGCAAATAACATACGGACTGATTTAATCAACGCAAAATAGCAATTTTATCCCGTTTCAAAAGTTGCTCCTCTTTATCATGAATAGTATATATGTAAATTCCACTGGATAGTCGTGCCCCACCTATCCCATTTAAATCGGTATCATTTACTCCAGCCCATAATACCTCATTGGAGCGTGCACCTTGCCTCCGCTGGTTTAAATCATCTTCCTGACCTTCCCAAACAAGAGTGCCATCCACATCATAAATTCTGACGATGGCACCACGCAAATCTGGCCCAGCAAAATGCAAAAATCCATCCCGTTTGGGATAAAATGGGTTTGGGAAAACTGAAATTTTACTTTGAGGAATTAAGTATAATCGTTGGAATGCTTCATTATCCTCCACGTTATCTTCCGGCTGATTTGTTTCAACAGAAATGCGAAAAACCATCTCTCCGTATCGCGACCAAGGAAACTGTATTTCAGTGCTGCTTCCTTGAGATATTTGATCTTGTCGCACATCACGAAAAACGTTCTCACAATTAACCGAATCAATATCACAATGGTCGATCTGTATACTAAAAGCACTATCCAATTTCGCCGTCCCTATATTATTGACGCGAACTGCGATAAAATCGTCTGCATTTCCTCGTAGATCACCTTCGAACACCGCCAAATTGGGTTTTCCAGAACTGGCTCCGTATTGGGCCAAGGTAGCTACAGCCAATTGAGTCGTACGACGAATTAAATCATAATTCAAGCTATCTGGCGTATCCACAACAGAGTGATACTGCGAATTGATCCTATAAAAACCTTCCACAACCCCTGCAGAAAATGGGTCTGTGGGAAGATAATTTTCAATTCCTAAAATAGCATCATATCCTCGAGCCCAAAAAGGAGCGTGATCGCTCAAACGAGCACCTCCATCCGAAAGTATATCAATTCGCAAACCAATTCCGTATAACCGATTTACATCTTGCATTTGCTCTGCCATCCAATTAGAGGCAGGATTGCTGACCAATTCCAATCGATCAAAAGTATCATTAAAACCAATCATGTCGAAATTAAAAACACCTAGTATCTTTTCCTCTTTCTTTAATGCGTTCTCGGCATAATACTTACTTCCCAACAAGCCTAATTCCTCGCCTGAAAAAGCAATAAAATGTATAGACCAAGGCAATTTTAATCGAGACAGAATTCGGGCACTTTCAATAACCAACGCAACACCCGAGGCATTGTCATCAGCCCCAGGCGCAGGATCATGCTCCCAGTCCCAATCACTAGTCCGAACTGCCGTGGCATCGTAATGTGCACAGATGATGTAGCTCCCCGCCTCTGAGTCAGTTCCCGGAATTGTTCCTATCACATTATTACCTATACTATCCGTAACTTCAATTTCGCGTTTAACGTGTGAACTAACGCGACGAGTTTCAATCGGAAACGGTTGTAATTCGACTTTTGGCAATGAAGAAACAAGCTGTAAACGGATATACTCAGTGGATTCACGGAGTTGGGGATGTAGAGCAAACCGACTACGGAGATTTGAGGCTTTACTGTCACTTAAGGTATCTAACAGTGATAAATTCCGGACATGAGATCGCAAATTTCTTTCCGAAACAGACTCTAAGAGCTCATGGATAAACGAATCTGCCGATTCTCTCAATATCTTAGCCGAAAATCTACGTTGAGTACTTTCAAAAGAATAATGTTTCGGTAGCGGCCACAAAAACAAACCTAGCTGAAAACGCAATTCCGCAGCTCTTGTCGTTGAAACACGCAACAGAGCCCATCCATTTTTTTTCGCATATACTATTTTTACGTCTTTAGGTAAGGAATGTAAATGGTCGATCAAGTAATATTCTTCAGTTTCTGAAGACTTATCCTTGAAAAGTATCCGATCGTATTCTACCTCTTTGGAACAAGAGATAATAGCCATCCCCTGAGAAACGAAACGAAGTCGACAATTCTCTTCAAGATCTGATTGAATATCTTCTATCTCCGTAAATGCTATTCCCGTGACTTGATCCCCTGAAACCCGGACCAAAAAGATACTTACTAACATGAACAAAATATTTCTTATCATTTTTTAACCACATTCTTTTTATAACCTTATTAGAAATTTCGCCTTCTCGCATCGGACCTTCAATTAATTTGAAAGGAGATATATGAAATAGGTAATAATAGCTACATTAATTTATTAGGAAAGGATGCACTCACGACATAGATTTTCTAATAATAGACGTCTATCGACGATAGCAATTACTTAGACCTCCAATTTATCTGGTCAATAACTATGTTGAAAAAAATTTGTGCCCTAGCCGAACTCGCTCGGCCATCAAACTGTATATTAACCGCAATCTCAGTAATCATCGGGGCAGTGTGCAATGATCTTTTCATCTTTGAAAAACCATTTTTTCAAATTAATGAAAATTCGTCCACAGATCTACTCGCTAAAGCTATCTTGTCGGCAATACTTATTAATGCTGCGGGAAATGCGATAAATGATTGGTGCGATAAAAGTATTGACGAAGTCAATCGCCCCGACCGTCCTTTGCCGGCAGGTCGTCTAAAATCATCATCCGTTGTTTTATTTTCAGCCATGACATGCACCATGGGAATTATTTTTTCGACTTTAGTGAGCCCAATTCACTTTTTCATGACAATTTTTATTTCGGCTCTGTTACTGATTTACAGCCTATGGCTAAAAAATAGTATTTTATATGGAAATTTGCTTGTCGGATTAGTTTCATCCGCAACTTTTCCTTTTGGTGCCCTAGCTCTAGGTGAAATCCAACGGTCTTGGATTCCGGCTAGTTTTGCTCTGTTATTTCATATTGGACGAGAGATTATTAAGGACGTAGAAGACGTTCGAGGGGATCAAATGCAGGGGTTAAGAACCTTCCCTATTATATTTGGTGTGCCTGCTGCCCAAAAAATTACGGTAATTATCTTTTTAATATTGGCATTATTTACGCTATGGCCTTTCTTTTCGGGAATATATGGATCAATATATTTCGCTATCGTCTTAATTTATAATACCTTAGTAATTTTTGTTTTATATCTCTTTACTCGTACCCAAAAAAAAATAGCAAATGGACATCTCGGGCGAATTTTAAAAATAGCTATGCTTGGAGGCCTAACAGCCATAGCAGCCGGTGAGCTTGAACGTTCCTTTTTGAGGTCTTCAGCTTTTTGACTGATATTATATTCAAACCAGAAAGGGCTCCAAATGAAAATTACTGACGTTAAAACCTTTCCGATCTACCATGAAAATCGGAACTATACTTTTGTAAAAGTGGAAACCGACGCGGGATTTTATGGCATTGGTGAATTTGGTTTGACGTGGAAAGAGCAGGCTGGAATTGGTGCTATTGAGCATATGAAAAACCACCTCATTGGTCTGAATCCATTAAACATTGAATGGATATGGCAATTACTCTTCCGAGGCGATTTTTTCCCTGGAGGACGTATTAATACTGCTGCTTTATCTGCGATAGACATTGCACTTTGGGATATTAAAGGAAAGGCGCTGGGCCAACCCGTTCACGTTTTGCTTGGTGGAACCATGCGAGAAAAAGTAGCATGCTACAAATCTATAGGCGGAGAGACACCGGAAGACACGGCAAGTTCCGCGCGGCTGCGTATTGAAGACGGATGGCATTTCTTAAGGCTCTCTGTTAAAGACCGTGACGGAATCCTTGAACCAGGTTTAGCGGTATATGATGCTATTGATCATTTCATCGCCGTGCGTGAAGCTGTAGGTCGAAACGTAGAGCTATGTATCGATTTTCATACGCGTTTAGACACACCCGATTCCATTAGATTAAGCCGCGCATTAGAACCGTATAATCCGTTCTTTATTGAAGACCCCCTACGGTGCGAAAATCCACAAACCTATCGCCAATTTCGACAACATGTTTCCGCACCTCTGGCAGTCGGAGAACATTATTCTACGAAATGGGAATTTCGACAGATGATCGAAGAAGAGTTACTGGACTATGCACGTATTGACCTCTGCATTGTAGGCGGAATAACTGAAGCTCGAAAGATTGCAAATTGGTGCGAAACACATTATATAAAAATCGTACCGCACAACCCACTTGGTCCTGTCTCCGCTGCGGCCTGCCTTCATTTGGATTTAGCTTGTGATAATTTTGCAGTACAAGAAGCCGGCATTATCGGTGAACCTGTACTTCAAGATCTATTTCCTGTGCAAGTGCCGTTCGAAAATGGATACCTATTACCTCCTGAACTTCCAGGATTGGGAATCGAATTCGACGAAACGATCGCACAAGAAAACTACAGTTTTGAATGGCAGACTGGCCCTCAATTGCGCCGTTTAGACGGCTCGTTTACTAATTGGTAAGAATTGAAAATATGAAAGAAAAAAAATCTCTGATACAACCTCGAACCCTAAAGGGCTTCCGTGATTTTCCACCTGCCCTCGCGTTGTCCCGTGAAAAGATGATAGACAAAGTCAAAACTATTTTTCGTTTATATGGTTTCTCTCCAATTGATACTCCAGCATTAGAGTATAGCGAAATACTTTTAGGTAAAGGGGGTGATGAAAGTGACAAACAGATGTACCGTTTTACTGATCATGGAGGCCGTGACGTAGCGTTGCGATTCGACCTGACCATTCCATTCGCTCGATTTGCAGCTCAACACGGCCAAAAATTAGGCCTCCCCTTTAAACGTTATCATGTTGGGCCCGTTTGGCGTGGAGAAAATACGCAACAAGGCCGCTACCGTGAATTTTATCAATGTGATTTCGACACTATTGGGACAGACTCTAATACTTCAGACATTGAAACCCTGTTGGTCATGCATGATATTGTCGAAGGTTTGGGTTTTAGCCGGTTTACTATTCATGTCAATAATCGGAAAATTTTAAGTGGCCTATTAGAAACCATTAAAGCGGAAAAACATACCAGTGCGATTTTGCGTTCGCTTGATAAATTGCAAAAGATAGGTCGAGAGAATGTAAGAAAAGAAATGGAGCAGATAAATCTTTCTTCAGAACAAATTGAACGGATATTGTCTATCGCACTAATGCGAGAAGACAACCTTGTTCTACTCGAAGCTTTAAAAGAAGAATTATCAGATAGCGAAACGGCACTTAACGGCATACAGCAACTTCGGAATTTAGTTGGCGCTTTCTCTGCCGCTGAATGTCCGCCGGACCGACTTAACATAGATGTGTCCATAGCAAGAGGCCTAGACTATTACACAGGGACTGTTTTCGAAACAATATTGAGTGATTTACCAAATATCGGTTCAGTCTGCAGCGGAGGCCGCTACGATAATTTAGCAGAGCTTTACACTCGACAACATCTCCCAGGAGTTGGTGCA
>JAYYVF010000044.1:0-14635 GCA_036343635.1 Candidatus Latescibacterota bacterium
GATTAGTAAGCTACATAAGAGACTGGAAGCAACTATGATTTATGTCACTCATGATCAGGTTGAGGCTATGACTATGGGTGACCGTATTGTTGTAATGCGTGACGCTGAGATTCAACAAATAGATGCTCCATTAAAATTATACAATGAGCCGGCAAATCAGTTTGTAGCAGGTTTTATTGGTAGTCCCTCTATGAATTTTGTTGGGGGTAAGCTTGTTACAGATGGAGCCCAACTCATTTTTGATGAAGGAAAGATGAAGATTCCATTATCCGCTAGTCAGAGTGAAAAATTATCTTCACACGTAGGATCTGAGGTATTGTGGGGAATCCGTCCGGAGGATATCTACGACCCTAATACAATTGGTCGTGATGTTGCGACGGTAGAGATAGAGGCAAAAGTTGAAGTAGTCGAGCCTATGGGAAACGAAGTTTTTTTGAACCTGACCACTGGCAATACCGATTTTGTCGCCCGAGTAGACCCGCTTTCCATGCCCCGAGTCGATCAGGAGATTAAGCTTGCTGTAGATGTTGATAAAGCTCATTTCTTTGATGCCGGTAGCGAATCAAAGTTGACATAGAGCAACTTAGTTGGGAACGGTGGGTCGCCAATTGTTGGCATCTGATTGGGCGCTGGATCAGCCGCGGGTGCGTCGTATAGTTGAGTCGTGGGTACATGCTGACAAATTACCTCATGCTATTTTGTTGTGTGGTCCCCCCGGGGTAGGCAAACGCGAGTTTGCCATTCAGTTGGCTTCTGCTTTGATGTGTCACCATGAGTCTATTTTGCCTTGTAGGGCATGTCCCTCCTGCCAGAAGGTAGATAGTCTTTCCCATCCTGACCTGAAACTTCTTCTACCTTCGTTAGTTACTAGTGGAATTCGATCGACTGATAATGTCAGTCACTTTGACCGACTGCAAGCATATATGGATGGGCAATCATACGATCATTCAGTTATTTCGATTAAGCAGGTTCGCGAGCTTCAAAACGAGATGGTCTATACACCTCGCGAAGATGGCAGGAAAGTGGCGGTATTATTTGATTCGGAGTTAATGCATCACTCTGCCTCAAATTCCTTACTTAAGATTTTAGAGGAACCTTCTCGAGATCGCGTTTTTATTCTTGTGACTTCCTTTCCTGAAAGGTTGTTGCCAACTGTTTTGTCGCGTTGTCAACGTTTGGTTTTACGTCCTTTAAATAAGGTGGAGTTGCGGGATAAACTCCAATATTTGGATGTTGATGGAGATCTGCTTGAACTGAGCATACGCCTGGGACAGGGGAGTATTTCTAATGCTCAAGGAATTTTAAACGGTGAACTAGACGAGGTTCGTACAGAGGTAGAGAATTTTATAGAATCTGGTCTTTTACATCGTGACGAGGTTTTTTGGGAAATAGTTGAGAAGATAGGTAAGAAAAAGGGGAGGAATCAGCAGTTGAAGTTCTTGGAACTCTGTGCCTATTATCTGCGAGATTTGTTCTTGATACAGCACGAAAAAACTGATTTGATAGCTATGATTGACCGAAGAAACTATCTGAATTCATTGATTCCTTATTGGAAAGAAGAGCAGGTAGAAAGTGGTATTCGAGCATTAGATCAAGCTATTGAATCATTACAGCGTAACGTCAGTTTCGAGTTGGTTGTTGTTGATTTTTGGCGATTTCTTCGTCATTTGGGGTCTGCCAAATGAGTAATGTGATATCAAGTGAGTTTGTTCATCGTCCACGCAAGAGATTTGGTCAGCATTTTTTAAAAGATCCTAGAATAATAAAAAAAATATTGGAATCTGTACAGCCGGGAATCGAAGACGCCGTAATCGAGATCGGTCCAGGACGTGGAGCATTGACGAACGAATTACTAAGGCGATTTTCTAAATTGTGGGCAGTAGAGATTGATCGTGATTTGGTGTCTGTTCTAAGCCAAGCTTTTCCCAAAGAACGATTAAACATTGTAGAGCATGATGTACTACGGATGGATTGGAGGGGATTGCTCCAGAAGACTGGCGCAAGGAAGTTCTATGTGGTGGCAAACCTCCCATACAATATTACAGGTCCATTTTTATTTAAATTGTTAGAAGAGGCTGACTTTGTACATGGTGCGGTGCTAATGTTACAAAGAGAAGTTGCTCAACGTTTAATTGCTGCTCCTGGAGGGAGGGATTATGGACGGATTTCCGTTTTACTAGGTGTACGAACGAAGATTGAGCTTGTTGCTGAGGTAAACCGTAGCGCTTTTGTTCCTGAGCCCCGTGTAGATTCCTCGGTCCTCAAATTACGTTTTTCCGATAGTCCAATATTTGATATTTCAGATTACCCTCTTTTTAATACTGTAGTGAAATCTGCGTTTGGGCAACGTAGAAAAATGTTGCGAAATTCGCTTCGCGGTTTGGTTAGAGAGGATATGGACGAATCACTTTCGTGTTGGGAAGAAATGTCAGGAATTGACTTTAATCGGCGTCCGGAACAATTAGGGATTGAGGAGTTTGTGTGTTTGGGCAACGTTTTGTATTCACTGCGAGCAAAATAGAAATGAGTAGGACGTCTATTTTGCTGGTCTTCTTGATGTTTCATGCTGCGATTCCACAACAATACAGTCTAAATTTTAGCAGTTCAAGCACTCGTACTCAGTGGCGCCACCGTCTACCGAGTTGGCAGTATCGTGTTCCAGTTCGTTTGTCCTCTGTGGCGGATTCTACCTCGGAATTGAGTGTTTCTAGCTCTGCAAGTTTAGGGTTTACGTTGGATAATAGAAATGGGAAAAAGACCTGGCAAGATAATGCATCAATTGGATCGACAATAAATTATCCGATCCTTGGTCCCAAAGCGACCATTGGGATAGGGGCAAATATGTCATTGCGAAGTGCGACGTTGCAAAAACAAAAACTGCGAAATCAAACATTTAATTTTCGTTTCATGTACAAACCCATTGATGATGGCCGATTTGATAACTTGACTATTAATGTTACGCCTGGACTAATAACAAAAACTCGGGATAGCCGTGCTAATTTAGATAGTACTATTACGGAGAAGGGAATACAGTATAATGCTTCGCTAAGAGTCTCTCCTGACTTGAAAGTCGGGGGTAAAAAACTTGGTAACTCTCTATCGTTTACTAAACGTGATAACACCTTGAAGAATAACAAAGATCGAAGCGAAGGATTTAGCTCTAGTGGTAACTATACCTTCCCGGGTAAGGTTAGAGTAAGCACAAATTTTTCTGAATCCCGCTCGGAGCTTGGTGTTACTCGCTCTGTGATATCTGACTTCAAGGACGATGTGGACGGAGTAGCTCAAAGAGATACTAGTGTTTCAGCGGAAATCTCTGAGAGTCGCAGTACGAATTTTTCAACTAGTATAGATTTTGATATTAGACGTTTTAAAATCAAGAACAATGTTTCTATGAGTAGCTCTACCCGTACAAATTCTGCTAGTGCTCAACAGGATGTTGGCAATAGGTACTTTGGTACGGACCGCGAGAGTAACCGATGGAATTGGCAGTCAGAATTATCTGGTAAATTGATTCAGTCTATCGTAGTAAGTTCGAAAATACGTATGGAGAATTCAGACCAGCGTAATTTGGGCGTGCGAGTATTAGATATTGGCCGATGTGCTAATCATTTTGTTACTTCATCAGGCAATATTTGTCGGGATCCTAGCTCCGACTTGAGTAACAGCCGTATGTTTCTTAATACTTCACTAACATGGACGATCGACGAAAGAAATTCTATCCGTATGACTTCTTGGGCTGACTTGAAGCAGTCACAAAACCCTGGTGCATCAGATCAGAATCGGGACACCTTTAGTAATAGTTTTTCTTTGCGTTACGACGGAACGTTGGCCCAAGAATCGCGATTCAATGTGGAGGTTCGTACCTCTTTTTTGCATAGAGTTAATTTGGCAGCCTCCCGTTCTGCATCCAATTCTCGAAATCGTGATATAGTTTTAGATGCTGGAACCAATTATGAACGTTTGGGAGTTAGTTTTTCTCATAGTTTCAGTATCTCAGCAAAACGGACTATCTTTGATTTTGATCGGCAAATTAATCGTCGTAATTCATCGAGGGAAAGTAATATTCGACGTGGCTGGAGCATGAACCACACGGTCAATCGTAAGTTAATGAGTTATTTGCGTTTAAATGGACGCTATACATATTCCGCTGACGATTTTGGAACATTAATTGTAGAGCACGGGTCTCAAATTGTTGAAGAAGACAACAATCGTCATAGTATTGGCCTCGGGTTGTCTTATTCACCAACAGTGGCATTTTCGATGTCCACAAATTATAGCTATTTGCTTGATCGCCGCTGGGATCACGAATATTTAAACGCGCAAGAGTTGAGAATTCAAGATATAGCACGCCGCAATAATAATCGTTCTCTAAGCATGAATATAAATTACAATCCTAAAGACAGTCCGAATAAATTGACCCTGCGTGGCAGCCGTTCACGGCAGCGTAGTGGTACATTCAATTCCTTCAATGCTACCTATTCTCGTGCGCTGTAGCTTGTAGTATATTAGGATGTGTATAAGTTGTTAGAGGTTTCTTGACAGCAAAGGAGATTGTTTTATATGCCACCAATGCCCAAATCCGAAAAAATCTGGTACAACGGCAATATGGTCGATTGGGATGATGCCAAACTTCACGTTCTATCTCATGTAGTTCATTATGGGTCAAGTGTTTTTGAGGGGATTCGGTGTTACGATACCATAAGTGGCCCAGCGGTATTTCGCTTACGAGAACATGTCGAACGTCTGTTTGCATCGGCAAAAATCTATCGTATGGAATTAGGTTATACGGTAGATGATGTTTGTGAGGCCATATTAGAAACCATAAGTGCGAATAATCTTAACGCCTGCTACATCCGCCCAGTTGTATTTCGAGGCTATGGTTCTTTGGGTGTAGATCCACAGACTTGTCCAGTCGAGATTGTTATTGCTGTCTGGGAGTGGGGTCAGTATTTGGGTGACGAAGCTTTGCGGAAAGGGGTTTCTGTGTGTACATCATCATGGAATCGGGTCGCGCCCAATACACTTCCTTTTTTAGCTAAAGCTGGTGGGAACTATTTGAACTCTCAGCTTGTAAGGATGGAAGCGAATGTGAATGGTTATGATGAAGGGATTGTGTTAGGACCGGATGGACTAATTAGTGAAGGTAGTGGTGAAAATCTTTTCGTTATCCGAAAAGGAGTCATATATACACCGGCTTCTCATCATTCGATTTTAACCGGTATTACACGTGATACGGCTATGATATTAGCAAGAGATTTAGGTTTGCATGTAGACGAATGTGGGATTCCACGTGAGATGCTTTATATCGCTGATGAACTCTTTTTTACAGGTACGGCTGCTGAGATTACCCCGATTCGCGCGGTAGACAAAATTACGATTGGCTTAGGTGAGCGTGGCCCAATTACCGAACAATTACAAAATGAGTTTTTTGACTTTATTAGTGGTCGGAAAGACGATCAGCACGGTTGGTTGACATCTGTTTAGGCAAAAAATTTTGGAGATAAAACATGGTAGATACAACAATCAGGATATACAGCGCAATATTTAACAGCTCTTTTAATCTGAAGATGGTTTATGGAATTCCTTTGATCTTGATTGTTAGTCTGTATGCTTGTGGTGGTGAAGGGACTACACCGGCGGGGGAAAATTCCACCTTGGAAGCGGGTGATCAGCTTGTTTGGGAAAAAGTGCAGAATATACTGGTTAACACCAAAGAGATTGTTGTATTAGACGGGATACAACGTGTTTCAGGTGAGCATAAAGATAACTTTGCTGGAGATTTAGGTGATTGGATGGTTCGGCATATGTTGTCCGATCCACAAAATTTGAACCCCTATACTTCTAATGATGCAGGGTCCTCACAGGTTCTCCGTCATATTTTCGAGACCTTGCTATATGCGGAAAATGAGCCTCCTTATGAGTTAAAAGGTAAGCTGGCTGTCTCATATCCTAAAATATCTAACGACAAATTAAGTTATACTTTTAAGTTGCGCGAAAATATAAAATTTGCCGATGGGAAAGCTCTTACGGCACACGATGTCCTTTTCAGTATGAAAGTCATTTTAAATCCGCGTGTCTTGGCCCCACATTTGCGCAATTATTATTCGGCAGTTCGTGATGTTGAAATACGCAGTGATTACGAAATAACGTTTCATTGCCACGAACCATATTTTTTGAATGATGTGTCTTTAGGGTCTTTTGAAATTATCCCACGTCATTTTTATGATGCGGAGAAGCTAATGGATGAGGTGCCGATCAGCTCACTTATTGACGGGTCATGGTCTTCTGGTCCATACAGTGCTCTTATAGAGCGTTTTGCCGATCAGTTTAATCAAGATTTCAATAGAAAATTAATGGGTTCAGGAGCTTATTTAATAGAGAATTTGGATCGTGACTTCGTGACAATGCAGAAAATTGTGTTGACGCGTAATGGGAATTATTGGGGGCTCGGGAACCAAGACCTACCGGCACCGGGCTATTTAGAGAAAATTGTTTTTAAGATTATTAACAATACTGATGCTGCTTTCATAGAATTGACCAATGGTAATCTCGATTATCACAGCCTCCGGCCACTTGAATTTAAGGAGAAGAGCTGGTCAAAGGATTTTAATGATCGTTTTCTTAAAGCGGTGAAATATTCCAATGGTTATACCTACATTGGATGGAACAATGTAGATCCCTTATTCGAAGACGTAAGAATTCGTCAGGCTATGACGCATCTCACCGATCGAGACGGTATGGTGGCTAACCTTCTCTTTGGTTTGGCAGAGACTGTGGAAGGACCGATAAGTAATTTTCGGCAAGAATACAACCATGATCTAGAACCATACGGTTATGATGTCGACCGTGCTCTTGATCTTCTTTATGAAGCTGGATGGGATGACACCAACAACGACGGTGTTTTGGACAAAATAATAGATGATGAACTTGTGTCTTTTAAATTTGAGATGCTTATCAATTCCGGCAATCAAATTCGGAAAGACGTGGCCCTTTCTCTTCAAGCCGAGTTGTCTGAGATTGGAATTGATTGCCAGGTACGCGAATTAGATTGGTCCATATTTCTTCAAAGAGTAAAAAATAAAGATTTTTCAGCGATGATCCTTGGTTGGGGCAGTTCGGTTGTTTTCGCTCCTGATTTGTACCAGGTATGGCACTCATCACAAGCTGAAGATCAGGGTTCAAATGCTATAAGTTTTAAAAATGCTGAAGTAGATACTATATTGGAAGCTTATAGAAAAGAGTTTGATGAAGATCGTCGAATAGAGATGTACGGTAGATTACAAGAAATAATACACAGTCAACAACCTTATACTTTTCTGTGGAAGTCACGCTCAGCGCAGGCATATAGTCGCCGATTCTCCGGTGTCACCTGGTATCCAGCCGGTGCTGATTTACTTGAATGGTGGGTTGATAAAGAAGATCAACGTTACCCTTAATATGGGGAAGTATGACGACCTTGGGTAAGTCGTATCTGAGTTGGAGTGTTCATCCACTGCTCCAGAATAGTATAACTCGGAGTGTCTCTGTAGTATCTATCATCATTTTTGTTTCTTTAGTTGCATCCCATAGTTTTAGCCACTTAGGTTATGGTATTATCTCGGCTTGTTGTCTGCTCTCTTCTATGGCTCGGTATTTTTTGCCTTCTCATTACACGGTGGATGAGCAAGGTCTTCGTTGCGAGTTGTTATGGCATACCACATTTCGTGAGTGGAGTTATTTTGGTCGTGGAGAAATTAAAACTTACGGAATCTTTCTTAGTCCCTTTGTATGTCCAAGTCGGCTGGATACTTTTCGAGGAATATTTCTTCCATTTAACAACAATGAAGATATTCTGTTATCTTTCGTGAAACGCCATGTTCAAATCAAAGAAAAATAGAGATGGTTGGCGGCATGCTTTTGCCCTTGATTCCTCTAATCAACCGTTGGCCGATTTCGAGAAAGATCTTGTAGATCGACTTGGCAAATTTATTGTAGATCGGGGATTAGGTAAACCGGCTATCATGCTGTTGGAATCGTGTAGGCCATTAAATTTTTTTGGTAGTCAGTTAGTAGCTTTTTTTTCGCCATTTCTTTCGCTTATTTTTTCGAATGAAGAATGTAATTGTGTCGTCCGTTTGCTCGAACGTCGGGAATCTATAGATCATTTTTTAGATGCTATTGGGCGTAGAGAAAATGAAATGAGTAGGCTTGAGTGAATTAAAGGTGATAGTTGCCACAGATTGTGGAAGCACAACGACAAAAGCCATTTTAATAGAAAAAGTGGATGGGGAATTTCGGCAGACATATCGCGGCGAAGCTCCGACAACAGTGGAATCCCCATTTGAAGATGTTACTCGTGGTGTTCTAAATGCAATCCAAGAAATAGAAGAGCTATCTGGAAGGAAAATATTAGAAGGTGAGCATATAATTACGCCTGCGGAATCTAAACACGGCGTTGATGTTTATATTTCTACAAGTAGTGCAGGTGGCGGATTACAAATGGTTGTATCGGGCGTGATTGATTTGATGTCAGGTGAAAGCGCACAGCGTTGCGCCCTTGGTGCGGGTGCCATAGTTATGGATGTGTTATGTTCCAATGATGGTCGCTTACCGCATGAAAAGGTAGAGCGCATCCGTCGGTTGCGCCCTGACATGATTTTGTTGGCGGGCGGAACAGATGGCGGCACTGTCAAACATGTTGTTGAACTGGCTGAGTATATAAGTGCTGCGGATCCACAGCCTAGGTTTGGACGTGATTTTAAACTGCCTGTAATTTTCGCAGGTAATTCTGATGCTACGTCTGAAGTTAATCGTATTTTGGGCGAAAAAACTGCTCTCAAAATCACAGAGAATATCCGGCCTATTTTAGAGGAAGAAAATTTAGGACCAGCGCGGCAAGTTATACATGACCTTTTTTTAGAGCATGTTATGGCGCAGGCACCGGGCTACGCGAGATTGATGGATTGGACGGACACGCCGATCATGCCCACTCCGGCAGCCGTTGGTGAAATTATCCAGACGATTTCAAGAAAGTCGGATTTAAACGTTATCGGCGTTGATATTGGGGGAGCCACTACCGACGTATTCAGTGTCTTTTCTGGAGTATTTAATCGAAGTGTCAGCGCGAATTTGGGTATGTCCTATAGTATTTCGAATGTATTGGCCGAATCAGGATTGCCTAATATACTGCGCTGGATTCCTTTTGATTTGCAATTAGCTGATTTAAGAGATCGAATCAAAAACAAAATGATTCGACCGACAACGGTTCCACAAACGTTGAATGAATTGCAAATAGAGCAAGCAGTTGCTCGTGAGGCCTTGAGGTTAGCATTTGAGCAACATCGCGAGTTAGCTGTCGGCTTAAAAGGCGTACAGATGAAGCGGACACTCTCAGAGGTTTTTGATCAAAACGAAGACGAGAGGGATTTAATTCGAATGATGAATATAGATCTAATCGTGGGGAGTGGCGGAGTTTTGTCACATGCTCCACGTCGTGAACAGGCGATGGCAATGCTTATCGATGCTTTTCAGCCCGAGGGAGTTACTCGTTTAGCAGTAGATAGTATTTTTATGATGCCGCATTTGGGTGTATTGTCGAAATTAAATGCACGTGCTGCGACGGAAGTTTTTGAGCGCGATTGCTTAGTGCACTTGGGTACGTGTGTTGCTCCAGTTGGGGTAGTTGATCAAGGTGATTTAAGTCTAAGTTTTAAGTTGAATTTGCCGGGTGGTTATGTGGAAGGTGAATTAAAAACGGGTCAAATACAGTGTTTCCCATTACGAGAAGATGAACGGGCTAACATAGAATTAATGCCAACAAAAGGGTTAGACCTTGGAGGCGGCAAAGGTGAGAAAATGAATGTATGTGTAGATGGAGGTGTGGTAGGTCTTGTAATAGATGCCCGTGGTCGCCCTTTAACTATAGATCAGGCTGAAGCCAAACGAGTTGTACAGTTGATGGAGTGGCAACAAGCGATGTCTCTTTATGAGGTGCCCTTGTAATGGCACATTCATATACACCGGGACTTCGTGTAACAAAAGCTACTACCGTAAGACGAGACAGGAAGTTGCCGTTGACAGGTACCGTAGTTGTTAACAAAGGCGACAGTGTCGCGAGGGATCAGATAGTAGCACGAACTAATTTACCCGGAGAAGTCGTTGCTTTAAATCTGGCGAACCGTCTGGGCTGTAGCCCATCTGACGTCGCTTCTTTTATACTTCATCAGGAGGGTGACCACGTTCAAGAAGGTGACACGTTGGCCGAGACAAAACCTATTATATCTTGGTTAAAGACGTCTGTGCCTTCACCTGTCACAGGGTCAGTTGAGAGTGTATCTGTTGTCACGGGCCAAGTAATTTTGCGAAAGCCGGCCCGTCCAGTGGAAGTTCAGGCTTATATTCCAGGTAAAGTAATAGACGTTTATAAGGGAACGGGTATATCAGTTCAGACTCAGGGTAGTCTTATACAGGGAATATTTGGTGTGGGTGGTGAGGCGTGGGGGACCCTTGTTGTGGCGACCAGTACACCCGCAGGTCTTTTAACCCACTTGCCTAATGAGTGTGAGGGGAAAATTATAGTAGTTGGCCGATTGGTAACAGCCGAAATGATTTCAGAGGCGAGACGTCGGGGAGTTGTTGGATTGATTGGAGGAGGAATTCGAGATCAAGATTTGCGATTATTACTTGGTTATGATCTGGGAGTTGCAATTACGGGAGATGAGGACATCGGAATTACGTTAGTGCTCACCGAAGGTTTTGGTGAAATTCCTATAGCTCAAAAAACTTTTAGTATTCTTGATTCTTGTGACGGGAAACAGGCTTCTATTTCAGGAGCTACTCAGATACGTGCGGGGGTATTGCGACCGGAAATTATTATTCCTTTTGAAAAAGAATTCGATGATTCTGAAGATGTTGGAACTTCTTTCAGTAAAGGGATACGACCTGGAGATCTATTGCGGGTGATTCGAGTGCCATTTTTTGGAAGGATTGGGCGGGTTTGTGGACTTCCTCCTAATTTACAGCGGATAGAATCGGGAGCTGTAGTTCGTGTGTTAGAGGTAGAATTTGAAGATGGAGAGCGTGCGGTAGTTCCACGTGCTAATGTAGAAATGATTGAGGAGTAATTTTGAATTTTTTCGGATGGATCATTTTTTTAGTTTTATACATTACGATGTCGAACCAGTGTGCGAAGGCAATGTCTCCTTTGACGGGCGTTCAAGTGTTGGATGCTCCGAACGATGATGGAGGACGTTTGGTCTGTATATGGGACCGGCCAGACGTAATGCCAACAGACGGAGTATACCGGATATTTATTTCAGATTCTATATATGGGCCGTTTTATCTTGTTGGCGAGCAAAAGTCTAACGGTGGATATCAGTCAGATGCGCCAGATCTTTTTGGTTTTCAAAATCCTTTGAACCCTCGTCATGACGGTCAATTTTATATTGTCGATAAATTTGTTGGCGGGCAGGGCGATGATTCTATTGACAATGGTAAAAAGTATTTTCTGCGTATCGAATTGCATGACGGCCACAATTCTACGCGTAGCGCTGTCATACCAGGAACGGCAAGCGAGAATTTTTTTAACTGGGCTAAGCTGAACAATCTTTTGATCGCTTCGGCTTTTTCCATTTTGATCTTGGGATATATCGGTGTCGCTCGTAGAAAGGCACTATACATCCGTAGAATAGGTGGATTAGAGGCACTTGACGAAGCATTGGGGCGCGCAACCGAGATGGGTAAACCCGTATTGTTTATTCACGGCTTGAGAGACATGAGTCAGATTTCTACCATTGCGGCTGTCAATATTCTCGGCCGCATTGCGGGAAAGACTGCACTTTATGATACGGCTCTTCGAGTTGTTGCTCCTGATCCAGTGGTGATGTCTGTTAGTCAGGAAACGGTTCAGGCCTCTTATTTTGAAGCTGGTCGACCGGACTCGTTTAATCCGGACCATGTTTTTGTAGCGGGAACAGAACAGTTTAGTTATGCCGCGGCTACGGAAGGGATTATGGTTCGAGATCGCCCGGCCGCCCACATAATGATGGGTTATTTCTATGCGGAGTCGCTTATATTATCAGAGACATGCGCGACTAACGGAGCGATACAGATTGCTGGGACCGACGCTTTTACTCAGTTGCCGTTTTTCGTGACTACATGTGATTACACTTTATTGGGTGAGGAGCTGTACGCTGCTAGTGCTTATTTGTCTCGTGAACCAAAATTGTTG
Source organism: Candidatus Latescibacterota bacterium (assembly GCA_036343635.1). Taxonomy (GTDB): domain Bacteria; phylum Latescibacterota; class UBA2968; order UBA8231; family UBA8231. The sequence continues at coordinate 12,212 of JAYYVF010000044.1, forward strand.
GGTAGCTTAAAAGGACAAGATATGGGGAAAGCGCTAATAATTGCGGTGCTTATTATAGGCTCTTTTTTGTCAATATTCGAAATAACGATATTAAAACAATTGTTCTCGTCTTACTAAGGGTTCCTCATGCTATTTTTTAGTAGAATTGTTCCTATAATCGTCGCTTTTTTATTTGGGATGTTGGGAATCGCAATTTACTATATCCCGCACTCTATAGCCCAGAATATTGAGCGTGAAATGGCTTTGTGGTTGCGTGTAGTTTTCGCGTTTTCATATCTATTAGGGCTTTATAGTCTATTGAATTTGCATTTGCAAAGAATTCGTCAACAGGTAGCTGGTTGGGGTTATAGTGCAGTCGTGTTTAGTGGTTTTAGTATCATGATGTTTTTTGTGATATATAATGGTGGAGAGGGGCCGTTTGCACCACAAATCAGAGGGTCTGCTAGCGAGAATGGATATCAATGGTTGTTTGAATATGTGCACGTTGCCTGTTCGTCTACCATGTTTTCTATTTTGGCTTTTTTTATTGCTTCTGCCGCATACAGGACTTTTCGTGCCAGAACACCCGAAGCGGCGATGTTATTGATTGCGGCGATCGTGGTAATGCTTGGACGGGTTCCAATTGGTTCGTTTATCTCTGAATATATTCCTCAAGCAGCAGATTGGTTACTTAATGTCCCTAATTTGGCAGCCAAACGCGGAATTCTTCTAGGTGTTTCCTTGGGTGCTATAGCAACCTCACTGCGGATTATTTTTGGTATCGAAAGATCGTATTTGGGTGGGAATTCAGAATGAATAGAATTCTTCATCGACTTATGGATATAGACCGGCGAATTATTTTTATTTTCGTGTTTCTTGGTGTCGCCGGACCGCTTTTTAAAAGTTGTCCCCTTCCAATCGACCCTACCGATCCTGTTCGATCCATTTATCAAGAATTAGAAGAGGTTGCAGATAACAAAGGTATTGTATTATTAAGCTTTTCATATGGTGCTAGCACGGTGCCAGAGATGCAGCCGATGGCCAGAGCAATATTGCGCCATTGCTTCAGTCGAGATGTCAAGGTGGTAGCAATTTCGTTGTGGCCCGAAGCCACGGGCTTGGCTCAGCAAGTAATAGAGGAGACGGCTCTAGAATTTGGCAAAGTCTATGGAGTAGATTATGTGTTTACAGGGTACAAACCCGGTAATTATAGCGTGATACTTAACATGGGACAGAGTATACGGGACGCGTTTCCGGTAGACACACACGGGACTCCATTGGAAAGTTTGGAGTTGACGGCCGAACCGCTATCTCTCAGAAATTTTGACTTCGTATTTGATCTTGCTGCTGGTGACTCTATAGAATTTTGGTGGATACCTTATGGTCAAGAAAAATACGGATTTTCTTTTGGTGGAGGTTGTACCGCTGTGATGGCCCCTGATTTATTTCCGTTTATTCAGTCTGGACAGATGGTTGGTGTATTGGGCGGTTTGTCCGGTGCAGCAGAATACGCGGCCATGTTGAAACGACCTGGTAAAGCAACCGCTGGGATGAGTGCTCAATCCATGGCGCACTTGATTATTGTTGTCTTCATAGTTTTTGGTAACATTGCTTACTTTCTTTCTCGACGCATTATATAATAGGCTAGGAGATAGATTTTTTGACGCGTGATAAGGCCATTTTTTTAGCAGTGTTGACATTGTTTGCATCGGTAAACATCTCATTGTTAGTTAATGGCGATTTGCAAATGGATTGGGAAGGTCTGGGTATTATGGTTGCTGCCGGCCTTACGTTGGCCTTGTATAGCTTCCTGTATAAAGACAATCCTTTTTTCAAAATCGCGGAAAACCTTTTTGTTGGGGTTGCTGCCGCCTATGTGTTTGGTCAGTACTGGTATCCGACCATTTACGGAGAAATTTGGGTTAGACTAATTGACCTAAGTCACGGTAAAGGCGAGCCTGGAGATATATGGTTACTCGCACCTACGTTGCTTGGCTTGCTCATGCTTACCCGGTTTTCACGGCGTTTTAGTTGGCTGAGTAGACTGTCTTTTGCATTCTTTGTGGGGCTTGGTGCCGGTCTAACAATACCACGTACTATCTCGTCGTTTATTTTAGCCCAATTAGAGGCGACTCTACAACCATTGAGTTGGAGTTTAGCGGGGCTCGACCTCTTGGTTATACTTGTGGGGGTGGTGTCCGTTTTGGTCTACTTTTTTTTCTCGCTGGAACATAAAGGGGTTGTTGGAAAGGTCTCGCGGTTAGGTATTACTTTCTTGATGATATCGTTTGGGGCTTCTTTTGGGTATACGATAATGGCTCGGTTGTCGCTTTTAATTGGACGCATTTCCTTTTTGATGGATGATTGGTTACACCTACTTTGATACTCGGTTTAAAGACTTGAAGTAGAATTTTTTTGACGATGTCTTTTATAATATATGCTAGC
>JAYYVF010000045.1:0-54937 GCA_036343635.1 Candidatus Latescibacterota bacterium
CTCAAATACAAAATAGGATAAGGCCCAGGCACTTCCGATTGATAATGTAAGTCCTGTTAGAGCGGAAAGTGTTCCCAGAAAAATGTATTCTAGTAGCATAATACGACCGATTTGGGTTTTGGATGCTCCAAGTGTTCTTAACAAGACGCTTTCTTTAACACGTTGATATCTACTTCCGGAAACAATTCCGATTAGCACTATAATTCCTGTGAAAAGGCTAAAAAATGCCAAGAACTTTATTATAAATGATACTTTCTCCAATATGGTATCAACCGTAGATAGAATTAAATCGAGGTCAATGATGGATACGTTTGGAAAGAGATTATTACTTTCGCGTTGAAGTTTGGCCAATTGTTCCTTTGAATTAAAACGGGTAACCATAACATGAAATTGCGGGGCTTCCTCCAGTACTCCGTTGGGAAAAACTACGAAGAAATTGGGCATAATTCTTTGCCAATCTACTTCTCTAATACTTCCTACCATGGCAGAAAGCTTTATGCCCTGTACGTCAAAAGTCAACGAGTCACCCACGCTTACTCCGATATTTTCGGCGATACGGCGTTCCAGTGAAACGAAAATGGTGTCTTGATTTTCACTTCTGGTCAATTCCCCAGAAATTAGGTTTTCGCTGGAATTTAGTGTGTCTCGGTAAGTACAGCGATATTCTCGCGTTAAAGCCCAACCTCCTCGACCCCTAGTTCGTGAGTTGGATTTAGCCTTAAGGTCCTTGATAGGTTGGCCCTTTACGCTATGAAGTCGCATCGTGACAATAGGTACCTTTTGGAGTATTGGTAGGTTTAATTTTGATAGAGTGGATTCGACTTCACTTAGTTGATCAGATTGAATGTCGAAAAGTACGGCGTTGGGACGATTTTCTGATCCAACGCCTTCGATTTGTGATATGAGTGCATTTTGGGTTAGGTATAACGTCGATATTAAAAAAGTACCCAAGCCTAATCCCAGAAGGAGCATAATCGTCTGATTGTTTGGACGGAATAGATTTGCTAGTCCCTGTCTGACTTCGTAGTTCCAACTGATGGGGAAAAAGCGTCGGGCACTCCATGTTAGAAGCCGAGCAACACCAAAGAGGCATAAAAATACAGTTGCGATGCCTCCAGTAAAGCCAAGTCCATAGTTAATGCGACCAGTAAGCTGGTAGGCAAATAGAAAAGTGATGAGTAATATTAGCAGGTCGACAAAACGATCAACCAGCCGGTGTTTGTATGTTGAAGATGTTTCATATGCTGTACGTAGGGCACGAAGCGGAGACGATTTTCTTATTGCAAGTAATGGGCGGATTGCAAAAAAAATAGAAAGACCTAGGCCTATAGACATTCCTTGAAAAACGGGAAGAAAATTCAATTGAATGTTTATGTCCACCGGGAGGAGATTGCCAAAAATCAATGGCAAAAAATGGAGAGCGATTATTCCCAAAATTGATCCCAAAATTGATCCCCATAGTCCCATAGCCGTAGCCTGCAAAAGATAAATCGAAAAACTTTGGCGCAAGGTTGCGCCCAAGCCTCGTAAAATAGCTACCGTATCAAGTTTCTGGACAATATAATTTTGAATAGCACTGGCAATCCCAACAGCACCTAAAAGCAGTGCGACAAAGGCTCCCAAATTTAAGAACCGATTAAGATTTATTAACGAGCGGCCTATTTGCCGTTTACGATCTTCTACAGTGGTAATTTCAATATTTTGTTTTTCGTTGGTGAAGTTTTTAAGTATTTCTTTTTTAAACTGTTCGGTGTTGAATTTTTCTTTGAATTGGAGAAAGAAAGAGTATTCGACTCGACTACCACGTTGTAGTAAGAACAAACTATCTAAGTTTGTTCTTGTGATATAGACGCGTGGCTGAATATCACTCCGTAGGGAGGTCTCGCCAGGGATACTTAGTATCTTTCCTTCTATTCGATAATAAAGGTTGCCTATTTTTATAGAATCACCTACCGATGCTTCAAATTGAAGCATAATTGTTTCATCAACTAAAGCTTTTTTACCTTCATGGAAGGTATTTGTTGCAGAAGACGGTTGTGTTTCTATTTTCCCGTAAAATGGATATCCTTTAGATAATGCGCGTATTTCTGCTAAACGTGAATGAGAACCACGAGGCAGGTATACCATAGATGTCAGTTTTATCTGCTCTGCGAGATTGACATCGAGTGATTTAAGATGCGATTCTAATTTTTTGGTAAAAGGTTGTTTACTGCTTAATTGAAGATCCGCGCCCAATAATGCACTTGCCTGCAAATCTACCTGACTTCTTAAGCTCATTGCGAGGCTTTGGAGAGCTACTATGGCAGCTATGCCAATAGAAACGGATGTGGTGTAAAGGGCGAGTCTCCCGCGTTGACGTCTACTATCTCGCCAGGCCATCTTAAGGATCCAATAGCTCATGATAGTTGAGATGTTGCGTTCGTCTGGGAGTCTTGGTCAATGTTTCCGTTTCGTAAGCTGATTATGCGGTCGGTACGTTCGGCGAATTCTATATCGTGAGTAACCAAAATCAGGGTTGTTTTTATATCTCGATTCAAATCAAATAGTAAAGAGCTAATTCGTTCGCTATTTTCTCCGTCTAAATTTCCAGTGGGTTCATCCGCAAATAGTACTTTTGGTTTGTTTGTGAACGCTCTGGCCAAGGCCACCCGTTGTTGCTCACCACCAGACAACTGTAAAGGATAGTGATGTAATCTGTCGTCTAATCCCACGCGGTTTAACCAATACTCTGCTTGAGATTTTGCATCTTTATTGCCGAGTAACTCTAATGGGACCATAGCATTTTCAAGGGCGCTTAGGGTCGGTATGAGTTGAAAGTTTTGGAAGACAAAACCAACGTGTTTGCCCCTGAAACGTGCACGTTGATCTTCAGTTAAACTTCCTAACTCAGAACCGTTCAATATAATTTTTCCGGAACTGGCATGGTCAAGTCCTGCACATAGACCGAGTAAGGTCGTTTTACCACTTCCTGAGGGACCAACAATAGAGCATGAAGTTCCAGATCTTATTGCGAAACTTATGTCTTTTAATACGGTCAGTGATTCGGAACTGCCCTGAAAAGTTTTAGTGACATTACGTAATTCTATACCAAAATCTGGCGAAGTATTCATTATAGCTTAGTCTCATTATTTCTTTTTAATAGTTTAGATAAACGATCTGGATAATCTGTGATGATTCCATTCACTCCTAAGTCAATTAATCGTTTCATCGTTTCTGGCTGATTTACTGTCCAGACATGTACGACAGAGTTTAGGCTTTGAATTTGCTTAATGAAACGCGAGTCAACTAAACGAAGGCGTCCCAAGTGTTCAGGTACTTGAAAGGCAGGAGGTGGATTAGGGTAAAGAAACCCTACTCTTAAATAATGAAGTAACAAAAACGTACCCACCTGAATGCTTGAGGCGGAGGTTGGCACTCTAGGACAACGTATTGAGAAAGCATTTAAAGCTTTACTATGAAAAGATCCGACAACTGTTTTGTCTTGCATCCCGTATTGTATTAATGATTGACATATGTTTTCGCCTGTCAAAACATCATTTGATTTTATTTCTAATAGTAGTCGTCGATGACTAAACTTTTTCAAAATTTCCGATAGTCGAGGAATACGTACGCCTTTGTCGCGGTATGGAACATTTCCATAATCATTCTGCCAGTTAAAAGCTGCATCTAGTTGCCGAAGTTGTTTAAAGTTAATCTCTGAAACGCGTCCTACCCCGTTTGTTGTCCTGTTGACGGTGTCATCATGGATGACTACCAGTTCACCATCAGCGCTACTTTGAACGTCCATTTCTAGGACGTCTACATTTAATGAATCGGCATTTTGAAAAGCAAGGACGGTGTTCTCGGGCCTTAACCCAAGTCCTCCTCTATGGGCAATTATCTGAAATCTGTCATCTGCAAAGTAGGGTAGGCTGTCGACTTCGTGGGGCTGAAGTACTACATAAATGATGCCGGAGCCAATTGCGCAGATGATTACTACAGCAAAACCGCGGATAATTAGTTTCATATACTGGTCAATTTTGATGTTTATCGGGAAAACTTACTATTTGCGGAATATAAAAACGGTTGGGCGATAGGCCAAGCTCTCGATGAGAGCCTGATTTCTTTAAACTTGCACCCATATTATTCTCATCAATTTATAAAAGCTATTGAGAGTCGCCTCCTCGGATCCAATCAGGGTCGTCAAAGGCAGGATTCGGATACGAATAAAAGCCTTTGCCAGTTTTACAGCCTAAATCACCACGCTTTACAAGTTTGGTTAGCAGTGATGGAGGCATATCTCGATCATCTTTAGATTCTCTAAAATAGACGTTTTCAATGTCCTGGATGACATCCAATCCAATACGGTCCATTAGAGCAAAAGGTCCCATGTTCATTCCTGTAAAAATCATCCATGCTCGATCTACATTTTCATGACTGGTGACCCCATCATTAACTAAATGAAGAGATTCGCGTTTAATAGCTCTCCACACACGATTGAAGATAAATCCTGTGCTTTCAGCATCTACGACTAGCGGGGTAACGTTAATTCGTTTTGCAAGGTGAAAAACTGTATCTATTGTATGGCCGGATGTTTTTGTTCCACGCATGAGTTCGACCATTGGTCGCTCCCATATCATTCCATAAAAATGCATATTTAATACGGCATCTGGTCGTTGAGTTGCAGTTTCTATGGCTGAAATTTTTATTGACGAACTATTTGTTGCTAATATAGTGGAGGTCGGTGTCAGTTTGTCTAATTTAGCAAAAACATCCCGTTTTAAATCTAAGCTTTCAGGTACTGCTTCAATAACTAATTCGGCATCGGTAACACCCTTTTTCAGGTCTGAAGTATAATTCATGCGGGACAATATTGTTTGTTCTTCGTTGCTGTTAATTAACCCTTTGGAGACACGTTGTGCCAATTCATCTTTAACAATATTCATTGAATGTTTACGTGAATTCCTACTCGGATCTACTAGTGAAATGGATAGTCCGTGTGCTGCACATTGTAGGCCGATTTGAGTACCTAAAAAACCAGCACCGATCACGCTAATATTCTGTATCTCATTATTTTTCATGGGTAATTTACCTTAATTAATACGTTTTGTTGTTAATTTGATCGGTATTTTCTTGTGAAAATAGCTGTATTCTGTTTGTTATTTTTTCAATTACCAGTTTGATCACTTCGTTACCGTGTTCGGCCGTTGCCTTTCTAGCATCTTCTCCCATTTGGGCAAACAAAGGATTTTTTGGATCATAGTTGACCTTAGGATGTTCATCCTCTTTGTCGGGAGGCCCTTGAGGAGGCCAGACTTCGACATCAACCTTGCCATCAAGTAAATTTATGTCGATATGCTCGGGGAATAAGCTCAATCCCCAAGATGTTTCCTCTTTAGCAGCATGATCACCTACAATAGTAGAATCTTCTTCGCATATGCTCATTTCTGTTCCTGCTAATATTAGTGTATCTGGGTAAGTTTGCCGAAGCGATTCGACCACATTATCTAGTAATTTTTGCCAAGGATAGTGGCCCGCGAAAAGAATTAGAATCTTGATTCCGTAATCTAGCAACTGCCTTGAGGTTGTCTCAAGTATATTTTGTGCGGCGGAAAGATCTTGGTAATGTGTCCATTTGAATACATCATGCCCTCCGCCACCGCCCCACCACATAGTTGGTAAAATGAGTCCACCGTTTTTTTCGGCTAATCTTTTACAAAATTCGTAAGCTTTTATACCATCGAAACCAATGGGAAGGTGCCAGCCATGATGTTCAATCAATCCAAGAGGCCAGTACGCGATTGGGTTGTTTCTTATTTCTTTTTCTAGTTCGCTCGGTTTCAGTTCTTCATAATTTTTCCAATTTGCCAAAATATGAGACTCCTTAAGTGTCGAAAAAGGATGAATTTTTAATTTATTTAATTCACTGGTCAATATTAATATAGGTCTTAATATTATTCTATTTTAGCGTATTGCCGTGAATTGTCCAATTGGAATGAAAGGGTAGTGTTGTGATTACGAAACATATTGCATAGATAGGGCGATTTTTTAGCTGTTATTTTACAAAAAAATGGAGATTATGAACAGTTTCAATATCGACTGGTTAGTAATAGGTTCGATAACAAAGGATAAAGTTTACTTGTTTGGTGGAGAAATAGACAAGTTAGGCGGAGTGCCTGTATATGGAGGTTTGACTCTAAAATGGCTTGGGCAGAATGTTCTGGTTTGCACTCGGATTAATGATAAGGACAAAGAATTATTACAGGTTTTCCGTGAAAATTCAATACAGTTGTCTGTTGGATCCAGTTGCAAAACCACGACCTTTCACAACTATGTATATGGTGATATTAGACGACAAAAGATGCCAACTGTGTCCGATCCTATTAATCTGAATATAGTTAAAAAAGTAGTCAATGGTGCATGTCCTAATTTTGTATTACTTGGGCCGTTACATCCGATGGATATTTCAACCGATGTTTTTAATTTTTTAAGAAATGCAGGTTGTTACGTTGCTGCTGATGCTCAGGGCCTTTTAAGGCGCGAACGTAATGGATGGATAGAAGAAGAAGTTGACAAGAACTTAGATCTACTGTTATTCGCAACGGATTGGTTGAAGGTTTCGTTAGAAGAAATAAATCTTTTAAAACGTGTAACCCGATTAAATGAGAGTGCTCTAATCGAGAAGTATGGACTTAAAGAAATTATAATAACAGCCAATTCTTATGGGGGAGTTATTTGGTCTGCTGATGGTACCAATATGAATTTCCCCGCAAAAGAAGTGGAGAATGTTTCAGATACTACTGGAGCTGGAGATGTGTTTTTCGCAGCGTATTTGGAGGCACGTGTTTGTAGGAGGAAGCCATGTAAGGAGTCAACAGAGCAGGCTACAATTATAGCCGCGGAGCAAGTAAAAGGTGGACATGTAAATGAATATTTATAACGTTTTTAACAGGTTGCTCCGCGAACAGATCCCCCAAAGTATTTCATTCGTTCCTCGGTTGAGGTGTTCTTGCAGGATTTTGGCCTGTAATGGAATTGTAAAGCCTGACGCGTTATTTTTGTGTTATTTCTAGGGCTTCCGTGATGCAATAATCCATGCCACAACAGGCATCCTCCGGGTTCAAGAGGGACTGCCACGTCAAGACCTGTTTGGACCTCAGTATCGCAAAGTTGCCAATCCCGGATATGAAAATGTTCAGCAGGACCATTCTTGTGTGTTTTTGGAATAATGTGTAAGCAACCATTTTCCTCTGTGGCGCGATCCAAAGCAATCCAGACTCCGATAACGATGGTATCAATGGGCAAATCGAAATAGGCCGCGTCTTGGTGCCAGGGTTTTTCGCGACCACCGGGACCTTTTAGTAATGCCATGTCTTGGAACAGTATGGGGTTTGTATCTTCTGATAATTTTGCAATTAGACTTATTAGGGTTGGCTCTACCGCCATTTTCGCAAGATGCGGAGAGTGATTTACAAAACCCATAATTTTTCTGACGGTTTTTGGATGACCTGAGGAAGGTCCTGGTTCTTCATATTGGACGCTATCAAACTCTTTAATATCGCCAGATATAAGACGCTGGATTTCAGATCTTGCCGTTGAGATGTTATGCGAATCAAATAAATCTTGAATTGCTAGGTAGCCATTGATCTGAAAAAATGCAATATCTTCTTCAGATATTGCATCGATGCTTCTAACGTATATAGGTTTTCCCTTGGAGTTGTACAACTCTTTGGGGTGTTCTAAGTCGTTGACCATTTTAAGTCCGCGGTTAATTTAGTCTCTACAATGTTACTCTTTTTCGGGCCGATTCTTGGTTTTTCCTCGGTGATGCAATATAGCCCAGGGAACCAGAATACAATAGCCAGATATAAGAAGAATAGGGGCGAATGTTAACGACAGGACACCATCGGCTGGCGGTATGCGTAGTGCGAGATAGCCTAAAACGATTGCACCTATCCCACCTGCAAAAATCGCCCAATTTTTTCGTTCCCATGTTATTGTATTTTCTTCGGACATCAGCTTAACGTTTCTCTCGAATACGAGCGGCTCGTCCTTTACGATTTCGCATATATGTTAGACGGGCCCTTCTGACGCGTCCGCGACGTGTACATTCGATTTGTGCAATGCGTGGTGAATGTAGGGGGAATATTCGTTCGGTTGATACGCCTTGGGTGATCTTTCGAACGGTTATTGTTTCGTGTATTCCGGCCCCCTTTCGCTGTAGGACCGTTCCTTCAAAAACCTGGATACGTTCCTTGTCGCCTTCCACGACTCGCACGTGTACGCGTAACGTATCGCCTGCTGAAAACGTGGGGATGTCTGTTTTAAGTTGATCTGAAGTCAACTCGCGCAAGATGCTAGCGTCCATTATTTACGTTCCTTTGTTAAATCCGGAGGGATTGTGAACTAATCCCTCTCGTCTCCATTGTGAAATAAGCTTTAACTCTTCTGGCCCCAGTTCAACTTTTTCAAGTAAATCCGGACGACGAAGAAAAGTTTTTTTCAAAGATTCCAATCTACGCCATTTTTCTGTTTGCCGATGGTTTCCATTTTGAAGGACTTCCGGAACTCTTTTTCCCATGTATTCCTTTGGTCTAGTATACCAAGGGCAATCGAGAAGACCTTCCTGGAAAGAGTCTTCCAATGCCGAACTGAAATTACCCAATACACCAGGAAGGAGCCTTACCACAGCATCAATCGTTATCATTGCTGCAGGCTCTCCACCGGTCAAAACGAAATCCCCAACGGATACTTCTCGGTCGATTAAATCTTCCCGAATTCTCTCATCAATTCCCTTGTAATGTCCACACAATAAGACCAGGTTAGGCTTCTGAGAAAGCTCAATACATAGCTGATGGTCGAGTTTCTGTCCATCGGCCGTAAGGTACACACAGTGGGCATCTTTAAAGTTCAAAGCTTCCCACATTTGAAAGAACGGTTCGGGTTTAAACACCATCCCTCCGCCACCCCCATAAGGCTCGTCATCCACGTTCTTATGTTTTCCCGTAGCATAATCACGTGGGTCATGAGTCTCAACCCTGACCATGCCACGAGTAATGGCTCGTGCTAAAATACTTGCCTTTAGCGGCGAATAAAAAAAATCCGGAAAGAGCGTAACCACATTAATATTCACTTTAAGACATTAACTCTTCAATACCGCACACTAAAATTCTGCGGTCAGTGGTATTGATGTCCACAACAACGTCACTAACTGCCGGAACGAGAATTTCTCCGCGAGGACCGTTTATTACGTAAACATCATTTGATGGTAAGCTCATTACATCGTTAACTTCGCCTAATACTTCACCGGCGGTATTTTCTACATTGCAACCTACTATGTCAAACACGTAATGGACACCTGACGGCGGTTTAGGCACTTCTTTTCTCGAAACAGTAACATATCCTTTAACCAACACCTCTGAGGCATATTCGGGAGATTCTACTCCGACAAATTTTAAGAGTACGGTCGATTGCTCCGGTTGCCATAATTCTAAAGCAAAAGATCGGTCTGGCAGATCTTGCTTCTGGACTACCACCGAATCGATAGAGTGAAACCTATCTAAGTTCGGAGTTAATGGTTCTGCCCGCACCCAACCCTTCACACCTTTTGTACGCTTTATATGAGCAATCGAGACACGGTTATGCAAAATCAAAAAAATATCTCCCGATTACCCACTTACTATTGCTCGGTCTTTTCTTCCGGCTGACTGTCATTTGAAGATTGAGTTTCACTCTCTTCTGATGTTTCAGTTTCGGGGTTTTGATCTGAGACGGATTCCGTTTTAACGCCGGCTAATTTCCGACGCCTCTTCGGTTTGTCTTTGGTCAATGCATTTTCACGTTCGACCCCTTCGAGTCCTTTCCATCGGGCAAGAACTCCTTGACTGCGAAATAATGCTTCCACAGTTTCAGTCATTACTGCACCGCGGTTCAACCACTGTATAGCACTTTCTTCATTTATGTTGACCGTCGCATGTTGGGGGTTATAAGTCCCAATCTGGTCCAGTGCCCTTCCTTGGCGGCTCAATGTGCTGTGTATGGCCACTATCCGATAGAAGGGCTGTTTCTTTTTTCCCAATCTCTTGAGACGAAGTTTAACCAACGAGGTGATCTCCTTGTTAATGTTCAGCCCACGAGAGGCATACTAAGTCGTTTTTCCAAACTATTTTTTTTTGTTCTACTCATTTGCTTCATCATCTTTTGCATCTGTTGGAATTGTTTTACCAACTTGTTCACGTTCTGAATTGTGGTCCCACTTCCTCGGGCAATACGCTTTCGTCGACTACCATTTAGAACTTGCGGTCGTTGACGTTCGAATTTAGTCATGGATCGAATAATAGCTTCTACCTGACCAAATGCACCATCGTCAACCTGCATACCCTTCATAGCTTTGCCTGCCCCGGGTATCATTCCGATAATATGGTCTAAAGGCCCCATTTTTTTTACAGCCTGCAGTTGATCGAGAAAATCCTCGAATGTAAATGTAGCTTTTCGTAGGCGTTCCTCTATTTTACTGGCTTTGTCCCGCTCCATGGCGGCTTCAGCTCGTTCAACGAGCGACAAAACGTCTCCCATTCCGAGGATTCTAGAAGCCATTCTATCTGGGTGGAATGGCTCAATGTCTTCTACTTTTTCCCCAGTACCGATGTATTTAATCGGTGCACCTGTTACTTCACAAATTGACAAAGCGGCGCCGCCACGGGCGTCACTGTCCATTTTGGATAACAATACACCATCAAATGCTAGTTGTTCGTAAAAACGCTCTGCTGTTTCAACGGCATCTTGACCAATCATACTATCAGCAACGAACAGAATTTCATGCGGTTTCACGTTATCTCGAATGCGCGAAAGTTCAGTCATCATTGCTTCATCAATACTTAATCGGCCGGCGGTGTCTAAAATCACTACGCTTCTATTTGTTGCCCGACCTTGCTCCACGCCTTGATCGCAAATCTCTACAGGGCCAACTCCTTCAGTTCCGCGAAAAACGGGAACATCGATACTTTTCCCAAGCGTATCAAGCTGATCTGCAGCGGCTGGTCTGTAAGTGTCTGCCGCCACCAATAAGACTGGACGACCTTGCTTTTTAAACTGGTGTCCGAGTTTAGCAACCATTGTAGTTTTTCCACTGCCTTGCAAACCTACCATCATGACGATAGTAGGGGGCTGCTCTGCAACTTTAATTGGAGCGTTTTGTCCACCAAGTAAAATTACGAGTTCACTGTGAACGATTTTTACTAATTGCTGACTAGCGGTTAGGCTCCTTATTACCTTCTCTCCGAGGGCCTGCTCGCGAATGCGAGAAATGAATGTACGTGCTACTTTGAAATTAACGTCTGCTTCAAGCAATGACCTACGGATTTCTCTGAGGCATTCGTCTATATTCCGCTCTGTTATGCGGCCTTGACCACGCAATTGGCGGAAAATATCATCAAATCGTTCGCTGAGTCGGTCGAACATGATCCTTCGCCCCTTTTCGGCAGACGTAACTCACCACGGCCCCCATCTATCACTAAAACTGTAAACAGAACAATATATAGGATACGGCACAATTGGGCAATATGGGCAACAATTCTGTCGTATCGTCTATTTGCGCATTTTATTGATAATTTGGTTGGGATTGGGGTTACCGAAAATAGCCGAACCAGCAACGATCTGTGTAGCTCCAGCCTCAATACAACTACTTGAATTTGTTAAGTTTATACCACCATCTACTTGAATGTGCACTGGTAGTTGGCGGATCTCAATTTCAGATCGTAGTTTGATGATTTTTGAAATTGAGTCAGTTTGAAAAATCTGACCACCAAATCCTGGTTCGACCGACATTACTAAGGCAACATCTATCTGTTCTAAAAAAGGGAAAAGTTTATCGACCGGTGTTTGTGGGTTTACGGCCAGCCCCACCTTTAAACCAAGTTGACGCATTTCACTGAAAAGGCTCTGTGGTTCAGGGCATGCTTCAATGTGAATGGTTAGAGAATCTGCTCCCGCCTTCTTAAAAGCTTCGATATATCTCAAAGGATTTGTGATCATGAGGTGTGTGTCAAAAAACAGATCGGTCTTTTGTCGAATCGATTCAATTACGGGGATACCGAAGCTTATGTTTGGAACGAAAATACCGTCCATGACATCGAGGTGTATTAAATCGGCGCCTGCTTTTTCAACTAGGCTAATCTGATTTTCAAGTTGCGAAAAATCTGCAGCTAAAAGAGATGGGCCTATGAGAACTGTATTATCGTGATTCATCACGTTGTCTCAATTTAGGTACTGTAATAGTGCTAATTACTAGGTCAATAGGTGTGAAACGAGGAGTTTGAATCCCCGCGGTTGGTTTTTGTTCGAGAATGGTACCAGGGGGATAGTCGTTGCCGATAGTCTCAGAAATTTCTCCTATTGTCATTTCGTATTTGAGTAAGGAGTCCTCGACGTCTTGTATTGACGTATTAATTAAGTTCGGTGTTGATTTGAGCCTTCGTTCTGATCCACTACTCACATGTAGGTTGACTTCTCCATATTTGGGTAGTAGAGACTCAGCGAGAGGGAATTGATTCAATATCACGGTTTTGGGAATATTCTCCGATGAGACGTATCGTACGTCTCCAAGTTTGAGAATATTCGCTTCAAGCTTTAGCCGAGCCTCTCTAAGGCTTGCTCCCCTTACATCGGGGACAAGGTAGAGCCGTGGCCCTTTGCTTATTGTAAGTGCTACGGCTCTACCTTGTTTGACTCTTTGTCCAGTATTCGGTCTAATAGATATAACTGAACCGATAGGAATATCTTCACTAAATGAGCTGTCCGCCACAACGGTTTGTAATCCCCATTGTGATAATTTTTCTGTTGCATGCACTATGGGCATACCCGTCAGTCTTGGTATTCTTACACTAGGAACGTCCACAATAAATGGCATAACTATTGAATCTAGGATAAATAGTAACGCAATTCCAGCGATTATGGCGCTGGTGATTAAAAGTGTAATGTGTGCAAAGAATCTATTCATTACAGTCTTTTACGGATTCGGGCGGCGAAGGCACCGTCACCTATTTGTTGTCCTGGAATTGACTGAAAATAACAACTTGTCTGGTCGCTGGTGGAAAGGTAATCCCGGGCAGGCTCAATTTCAGCCATTGGCGTGTTAGCAGCAAAAGTTTCTACAATCTGTTCATTTTCTTCAATCTCTAAACTACAGGTGCTATAAACCAATATTCCTCCTGGACGCAAACTACTAAATGCGCTATTCAGCAGTTTGCGTTGTGTCTCACAGTGTATTGCTACCTGTTTTGGTTTCTTTCTCCATCTCGCATCTGCATGCCGACCAAGTATTCCCGTGCCACTGCAAGGCGTGTCTAATAGAACTCGGTCAAATTTTTTTTCAAAGGGATGCGTGCCATCTCTTGCTAACAATTGTATGATTCTTAATCCCAATCTTTGAGAATTTTCAGCAACTTTTTTAAGTCTTTCAAGGGAGATGTCTGTAGCAACAACGAGCCCCTTATTCTTCATTAATTCGGCTATTTGCGTTGTTTTACCGCCAGGTGCACTACAAAGGTCAAGGACATGTTCGCCAGGTTGTGGGTCGAGTAATTTGACCGCGAATCTAGCTGCAGGATCTTGGACCTGGTAATGGCCATTAACAAAATCTTCAGATTGTAATAATTTTGAGACGTTTTTGGCGAATAAATAACCGTCAGTTCCCGTTTCAATTAAGTTTTCTTCCTTGCTTTCAAGAGGTACGTCTCGAAGAGGATTTCGCCTTAGCCAGGTTCTACTTGGTTCATTATTAGCCCTCAGTAGTTCTGTCGTTAATTCTATTCCCCAACGCTCTAACCATTTTTCTACAAGCCACGGCGGGTGGGAATAGAAGACTGATAAGAAATTTGTAGGCTCTTTAGTAGAGTGCGGATATGCTTCGTTCCCCTTGCTCCGGTCAAGATTCCGCAAAAGCCCATTTATATATCCACTGGCATAGTTTGCTCCATTCTGTTTGGCAAGCTGGACACTGGTGTCAACAGCAGCTCGAACAGGAACACGTTCCATAAATTTTATTTGGAAGACGCCCAAACGAAGTATGTTTTCGACGGTAGGTCGTAGGCGAGATCGTGGTTGACGGCTGAACTTGTCTATGATCCAGTCCAGGCGCATTTTCCAGCGTATTGACCCTAACACTAGTTGCCGAGCAAACCTTCTGTCTCTTTCATTGGTCAAATAGGTATCCATATCGGACAAGGTAAAATCAGCAGTTTGTTCTGTTTCTGAATATTTAATGAGTGCTCTAAGAGCTTCTGTGCGAGCAGGATCTATTTTTGCCATTATTGTTTTGTATTAACTTCCCTGAAGGTGTGAATACGGGTCATGGACTGAATTACAGAAAAACTTTGTCATTTGAAAATTTTGTATGGTAAGACATTGTGATTTAAAATACAAAAAATTGTCTTTGTCCTCCGTTTTATTGAATTTAAGCAACTGAGTTGTTTGAGTAAAAGCATTTTAATTGAGATCTTGATTACATTTTAACATCGGGGCTATATTGCATCGCCTTTGAATTAAAGACATCTTCCCGATTTAACTGATATTGAAAAATATGCGTTTGTATGCCAAATGGAATATAGCTCAAGATAATTCGTATGATTCGCTTATTGATGCTATTCTTGCAGTTCGCCACCTAAGTCGGAAGGACTTGGAAGTGGGATCGGAAGCTCTTCTTGATCCGATGTTATTGAAGGATATGGACCGTGCTGTTGAGAGAATCGCACGAGCTATTCGAAAGTCTCAAAGGATTATGGTATTTGGAGATTATGATGTCGATGGTATTTCGAGCACGGCATTAATGTCCGATTTTCTTGAAACCGTGGGGTCTAATTTTTTATGTATTTTACCAGATAGACATAAAGATGGGTACGGCTTAAGTCCCCCAGCAGTGGAACGTGCTGTGGCTTTGGGTGTTGATTTAATTATTACTGTAGATAACGGAATTTCCGCATTTGACGGCTTAGAATTTGCAAAGAATAGCGGTGTCGACGTTGTAGTCACTGACCATCACAAACAGCTTGAATTGTTGCCTGAAGCAGAAGCGGTGGTTAATCCTAATCGACACGATTGTTCCTACCCCTTTAAAGGATTGGCGGGAGTAGGAGTTGCTTTTAAGGTTGTACAAGCACTGAGTGAAAAATTTATTCCTTCAGATAAGAAAAGGGGCTATTTGAATAGCCTACTTGATTTAGTAGCGCTTGGAACAATAGCTGATATTGCCCCCGTTTTTGGTGAAAATCGAGTCTTAATAAGGCGTGGCTTGCAGGTTTTGAATCATACGCATCGTCTAGGTTTAGACAAATTGAAAATGGTGGCTGGGATCTCGAATAGAGAGATTACTACCACGACAGTTGGTTACCAAATTAGCCCAAGAATTAATGTGGCAGGCCGAATGAGTAACCCTGATATTGCTCTTGATCTTTTGTGTGCAAACACAGAGGGAAAGGCAATGCAACTAGCTCAAGAGCTAAATGATTTAAATCTTCGTCGTCAGGATTTACAACGTGAAGCATTGGCGGAGGCTGTTGAACTGGTTGATCCCACTATGTTGAAGCAAGATCGCGTTATGGTATTGTTAGGTGGGTGGGATCAAGGAATAATTGGTATAATTGCAAGCAAGTTACGGGACAAATATATGTGCCCCGTAGTAGTTTGTACCTGGGATTGTAAGGAGGGCTATTGTGTTGGTTCAGCTCGGAGTTTTGAATGGTACGACATCAGTGAGGCGATTGGTAGTTGTAAAGAGCTTTTGAGTAGTTTTGGAGGTCACTCTCAGGCTGCAGGTTGTTCTTTGCGCAGAGAACATTTTGAAACCTTTCGTCGAGAGTTGATTAAGCATGCCCAAAATAATATTGCTATAGAGCATTTGACGACAGAATTAAATGTGGATGTTGAGTTGACTCCGAATCATTTGAATAGGAAGTCTATTCAGACATTGGCAGATCTGGAACCTTTTGGCAAAGGTAATGAGATGCCAGTTTATGCGATGTTTGGTTGTAAGGTGGTTTCACGAAAATTAATTGGACGCGATGATAATCATTTAAAAATGGAAGTGGAAATAGGTGGGAAAAGGTGTGTTGCATTATGGTGGAATCGTGGGGAGATTTACCCGGAAGTAAAAATTGGCCAATATTTGTCCGTTGCTTTTGGGCTAGAGGAAGATTCCTATGGGGGAAGAGAGGCAGTCCAAATGGTTATAAAAGATATGTTTATAGAAAATGAAGAGGATCAAGATGATTAGTAGTGAATATACTAGAGATTTATGCATTAGGGATGCCCAATCTAAGATCTTAATGTTGGTGATTGATGGTTTGGGTGGATTGCCTAATCCGGAAACTGGTAAATCTGAGTTAGAAACTGCTCATCTTCCGAACCTTGACAACTTGGCCGCACGTAGTAGTTGTGGGCTCATCTCTCCACTTGGTGCAGGATTTACCCCCGGTAGTGGCCCTGCGCATTTGGCTTTATTTGGCTATGACCCATGGAAAACTAAAATTGGTCGAGGTGCCTTATCTGCACTTGGTTTAGGGTTAGACTTTGGTAAGGGAGATGTGGCAGTCCGCTTGAATTTTTGTAATGTTGACGAAAATGGGAATGTCATAGATCGGCGTGCGGGTCGTTTGCCAACGGAGGTTGCGAGGAAGTTGTGTCGAGAGTTGGATAAAATCGCTATTCCGGGTATTGAAATATCCGTCGCGGCTGAAATGGAATATAGGGCTGCTGTGGTTTTTCGTGGCGAAGGGCTTTTTGATGGAGTAGGAGATTCTGATCCTCAAGTAACTGGGGTCCCCCCAAGAGAACTTGAAGCCGATGACTCAAATTCGTTACGAATGGTTGGAGTGGCAAACCAATTTCTACGTGATGCTCGGGATTTGTTGGCCGACCAAGAGACTGCAAACATGATTTTGATGAGAGGGTTTGGGAGATATCCTGAAATGGATTCATTTCAGGACGTGTATGGTCTGAAATCGTTGGGTATTGCTGGTTATCCAATGTACAGAGGTGTGGCCGGAGCGGTTGGCATGGAAACGGTAGAAGTCGATTGGGACTTAGAATCAGAGTTAAAGCTCTATGAGGAAAAGAGATCTGAATATGATTTTTTTTATTTTCATGTGAAGAAAACAGATAGTGCTGGTGAGGATGGAAATTTTATCCGTAAGGTTGAACTTTTGGAGGAAATCGACAACTCAATCCCGCGTCTACTAAAACAAACTCCTGATGTTTTTATTGTGACGGGAGATCATTCGACTCCGGCAATCATGCGCAGTCATAGCTGGCACCCGGTTCCAACCTTGGTTTCGAGTGAATGGGCGCTATCTGGCTCAACAAAAGAATTTTCCGAACGCGGATGTCAGAATGGATCTTTAGGAGTAATTCCATCCTCCTCCCTTTTAGCTATAGCGTTGGCCCATGCAAAACGTTTAAGTAAATTTGGGGCATGACATGATTACTCCGCTTCGTATAGCCCACCGAGGCGCTTCTGGGCGTGGCTTGAAACCTGAAAATACTCTATCCGCATTTGATCAAGCTATAGAAATCGGTGTTGATGTGATTGAAATTGATGTGAGAATTACCGGGGACGGGAAACTTATAGTATTGCATGATCCCAGTCTCGACCGAACGACGGATCGTAGTGGTTTGGTTCGCGACATGCTTTATGAAAATATTTGCGAAGCTAACGCGGGGGAAGGAGAAAAGGTCCCTCTGTTAAGGGATGTATTAGATTTGGCTCGTAATCGCGCCCAAGTTCTAATAGAGTTGAAGTCAGATTTTATTGCTGAAAATGTTCTGCATACTATTTTTGAAGCAGAATCACAGGAACAGGTGATCATACAATCGTTCAATCCTCAAAGCGTTGAACGGTTTAAATTGATGTCTCCATCTATACCCTCTGCGCTTCTTATCGGAGAGTTACCGACTTCGCCTTCGAGGTTGCGTGCACGGCGTTTGGTTACTCAGGTTCTAAAAACAGGAAGTAATATATTGGCTATTTGGCATGCAACGATTACTCCTTCGTTGATTGAAGAGATGCGACAACGAGGAATCGCGGTTTGGGCATGGACAGTTGATGATGAGATAGCTATTAAAGACCTATCCCTTATGGGAGTTCAGGGGATTGTAAGTAATTATCCCAATAGGCTGAATAAGATTTTTGATGGTTTAGCTGTAGAGGGTCAGCTTCAACCTTCCGCAGGACGTCGTGCCAAACCGAAAAGAAGTCGTTGGGCTCGGCGCCGTCAGATGCGCAAAATTGAGGAGAAAAAATAGTGAGTTGGGGATTTTTTATCGACATTATTAGATTCGTGACTTAGTGTTCAATCATATCTATATTTTAAAAGCAGTTTTTATTTGTGGTTGGTTGCTTTCCTTTTGTCAGATGTATTATTGCTTTTGGTTAATTAGGGTTAGTCCTGTCAGTATTTAATGATGGCCTATTCGGTAGTTTTTTTGTGAGTCTTATTTAAAAAACGCTTATAAAAATTTAATTGGTTAATTTATGGAAACATTATTTTTAACCTGCCTACTTATAATTGTTTTGTGTGTGAAGTATTTCAAATCTGATTCGGTTAGTTGTCCGCAATGTGACCAGCGCCGAGAAGATAAAGGGATGCCCTTGTGTGAGCATTGTGGTTGGATATTTGAATCCCCAGATGCCGAAGATGAAGATTATATCGCGGAAGAGGAGA
The DNA here is from genome assembly GCA_036343635.1 of Candidatus Latescibacterota bacterium. Lineage (GTDB taxonomy): Bacteria > Latescibacterota > UBA2968 > UBA8231 > UBA8231. The sequence continues at coordinate 18,693 of JAYYVF010000045.1, forward strand.
ATGTACGATAGATGGAATGGGTGATCGCGGTACTGTCGATAGGTTGCCTTTTTTTTATATTCCAGATTGCTTTTGGTTATCTTAGACATAAGTCTGTTGTAACATCTCGTTTAAAAAGGTTAGAGGAATCTCGTAACAATCTAGAGCATCGAATCCAACAAGCAAAAGAGGAATTAGATAGGTCGCGTGGTGATTTAGAGCCAGCAAAGGAAGCAGTAGAAACTCTTGAGCAGGAATACCAATCTTTGCAGGATCAGATTAAATTGGAACGTGCAAACAGTAGGCGAGATAGCCCCAGTGGTAGCGGGAGAGATTTAAATGAGGAAAAGTGATCGGAATTTTTGCTTGACAAGCAAAGGGCCCAATTTTTAGTTTATGTACTATGGTTACGTGCGTTTAGAGCCTATCATTAGTTGGTGATTAGGTATTTTCAGGTATTAATAACGGGAAGGTAAACATGAGAATGCGATATTTTTCGCTCTGTGTGGCTTTTACTGGTGCTGTTATGTTCGCCGGATGCGGAGGTGAGCCGCCGACTTCCGATCTTGCTGCGGCGAAGCAGGCGCTAGAGGGTGCCAGGGATGTAGGAGCTGAGCAATTCGCGTCTCAGCAATATAGTGTTGCTGAGGAAGCTTATTCGGCGGCTGAAAAGGCTGTAAACGATGCCAGTGCTGAGATGATATCAGATTTTGCCGAGTCTCAAGCACTCATTAACGATGCCAAGTCGAAAGCAGATGATGCAAAGGCTGTTGCGGAAACTGAGAAGGGTCGTCAGCGTGGATCGGCAGAGAGCTCTATAGCAGCGGCGTCTGATGTCATAGACCAAGCACGGAATGCGCTTGCAGGGGCTCCGGTGGGTAAAGGAACAGAAGGAGATATTCAGCAACTCCAAGATGAATTGGGTGCAGCTGAGGCGGAGATCGGCGCAGCAAAGTCTGCGGTTGCCAGTGAGAATTTCTCTAATGCTGAAATGAATGCAAAGTCTGCTCAGCAGAAAGCCCAAATTATAGTTGCGGGTGCTCAGGATGCAACGAAAAAACATGAAGATCTGGTTGAGAAAAGTCGTCCATGGTATGACCGTATATGAGATAAATTTATGTAGCTTATTTGGCGGTCGAGGAAAAAGAATTCCTCGACCGCTTTTTTTTGTGCTAAATTAAGAAAACTGTGAAAAATTATATTACATTTCTGATTATAAGCATTCAACAGTTGCTTTTTCAAAGTGCGATTGCAGATGATTTTCTTTGGAGCGAACGTCGTAGATTGCTGACCATTGTAGATACACTGTCATTTTCTGAAGAGTACGTGGTCATCAATACTCAAGAAAATGAATTAAGCTTGCGAACGGTTGAAAAGGATTTGTATGTAGCAACTTGTGCAACGGGAAGTGGGCGTAAATTAGAAGGAGAAAAAAAATGGTACAAGTGGCAATTTTATACCCCGCCTGGCAAATTTAAAATTGAACGAAAATCTAAAGATCCTTTGTGGATAAGGCCTACTTGGGATTTTATAGAAAACAATGAAGAAATTCCTATTTTTGCTGAAGATAGACGTCGTTTTCAACGTGGATTATTGGGTGAGTATGCACTTTACTTTGCTCCAGGATATATGATTCATGGTACAGTTTTTGAAATAAATTTGGGTAAGAGTATTACGCACGGCTGTGTGCGTTTGGGATCCGAAGATTTGGCGTTTTTGTTTGAAGAGGTTGATGTGGGGTGTGCTGTATATATTTACTAAACAAACCTTGGTTTTTGTTTCTATCTGATAAGGTTGATTATTGATGGCAGGGGCTGATTTTGCTAACAAAAGAAAAATATGTTGTTGTAGAAACAGATTCATATCTGCGGTTTTGTGTAGATTAAAATAAACAACACTGGACGAGAAATGCGACAAATATTTTGTTGGGTTTTGTTAGGTGTTTTGTGTAGTAACGCTTATGTACACGGAATTGAATTAAAGGAACAGTCCTCTGCTGATATTGCTCATGGAAACAAAGCAATAAAGGCTTGGATTGAATGCGCGGAACGTGACGAACGGTTTTTGTTGTATGATCAGTCCTCTCGAATTCTTTCCTTAAGGCATGGAAGAGCTGTGCTTCGGCGTTGCTCGGTTGAGTTTGAGAAGTTAAATGCAATGCCTAAAGAAAAAACCTTTCTTTTACATCACCTACGTAGATACCGGCCGTTAAAATTTCTTTTAGATCTGGACGTAGGGCCGTACGATTGGGAAGAGCGTTTGGTTCGCTCGGCGCCTAGTGAAGGGGCCCTATATTTCGCAGATGGTTCAATAATAAGTTCTAGTGCAAGGTGGTCTCGGCCTGGGGTGGCGATAATATTGTTGTCAGAGGAAGATTTCCGTGCTCTTTTTGATAGTTGTGTTTTAGGTTTTCCGTTGGTTATTCTTCCCGCAGGCTGGAAACACCATGGCTAAACTTTCCGTTGGCTGTAGTGTTGTTGTTGATATTAAACCGCCCGTAGGAGTCGTTTTTTAGAAGGACACTGGGAGCGTGACGGGATTTCTCAAGTGGCTTAGCGAACGGATACATATATTATTTTGCAGAAAAGAACCTAGCGTTGGTTCCACCTTCGCCAATTTGCAAGGAAACACTTTTTCCACAACGAGGGCAGGCACCTTTGTACGCGGATTCTTGTTTGTTAATGTATACTCGTGAATACGTGTTGCAACATTTGAAGTGAACACCCACAAATTTACGTTTTTTGTTCATATTTATTTTAGTTAAAGAAATATTAATGCAATTATAGTAAGGCATTTTGTTCACTGTCAAGTAAGTGTTGCGCAAACGTCTGTTTTATACGCATAATAACAATTCGGATCATACGGTTTATTGGAATGATGAAAAAAATTAAAGAACGTTTGAAAAGAGTCTACGGTCAGGTTCCTGATACTCGGTGTGCTGGATCCGGGGAGTGTTGTTGGTTAACATCTGAAGAATATGCTAATGACTATGCGACAATGTTTCCACTATATCGAGCTGAGTATGTCAATATAGTCGATTATTTGCAGAGAGAATGGCCGGAAGACCGTCGAGCGGATATTTTTGCGTTCACAGAAGAACGACCGCTTCGGTGTCCCTTTCTTGGTAAGGATAATGGGTGTAGCATATATACGGTTCGGCCTTTAATTTGCAGGACTTATGGTGTCATGAATCCGCGATCTATAAAACGTCAAGTTGATCTCTTAAGTAACGAGGTTCCTCCCAAAGACCTGAGTTCGTTTGCCGTTCGTGAGGGTGGAATGGTCTGTGCGCGAGTTTCAGTTCTCCAACCAGAAAAAATCAAAGAACATGTAAAGAACATTATTGATGGGTTTTATGAAAGAGAATTGGAAAATCTTAGTTGTCAGGTAGATGTTGCTGGGGGTGAACGTCGTTCGATCTTTAGGCGTGTCACTGGAAAAAGTGCGTGGCCTGTTCGTTGGAGTTGGGGTGGCTACAACACTGTAAGGTTTGCCCCGATCAAATGGCTTCGAAATAATTTTTCTTCATATTGGTCGAAATCGGTCCTTGCAGATGCAGGTTAGCTCTTCTTGTATGATATTTTTGTTTTTTTAAGTTCGGGTATGGGAACGATCTATGACTAAGATATATCGGGTCGCAATAATAGGGTGTGGTAATCGAGGTAAGGCTGCTGCTCGAGCATATATAGCACATCCTAGGACTGAATTAGTTGCAATTTGTGACGTTAAGTCTGAATTGTGTAGAGCATTAGGAGATGATTTAAATGTTCAAGCACAATATGTAGATTATCATCGGATGCTTGTAGACGAGGCTCCTGATATTGTGGTAATTCCAACTGCTACTGAATTACATTATTCCCTAGCATCAGCGGTAATTGAATATGGAGTTCATATCGATATAGAGAAACCAATATGCACTGACCTTGTATCTGCAGATGATCTGCGAGTTAAAGCAGAGGCAAAAAACGTACAACTTGTTGTTCATCACCAAGGCCGTTGTGGCGCTGCTATGAAAGCGGTCATAGCAGCCGTAAAGGAAGGCAAGATTGGACAGCTTCGTTTCACTCAAAGTAGTGGCAAGGGCTATTATGGTGGTTATGGTCTAATGAATATCGGTACGCACGGAATTAACGCATCATTAGGTGTTTCTGGACATGTGCGGAGGGTTTTTTCATCAGGGACAGTAAGCGGAAAGTTCGCTTCAGCTGATGATATTTTGGTTGCAGCAAATGGTATGGGGATTGTTGTAGGGGAAGATATAACGGCCCTACTTGAATTCGATAATGGTACGCATGGAGTTCATTTACAGCATCATTATGAACAGATAGAAATCGATGCTTATAAAGTTGAATTTTCGGGAAGTGAAGGTCGGATAATTTGGCGCACGAACGAAGCATGGTGGCTTCCCGTGTCCCATTATATGCCAGGTGGTGAGCGCCGCTGGGAGCCTTTGCCTTTATTAGTACCTCCTGGCTACGAATCCGACAGTGGTGTTGACGAAGCTGATCTGTCTTATGTTGACGAATTTGTTAGTGCCCTTGATCAAGACCGACCTCACTGTTGCGGGGTGGAAGAAGGTATTCATGTCTTGGAAATAATATTGGCAATATTTGAGTCAATTGCTACCGGTTTTCAGGTAGGATTGCCACAAATGGACCGAACACATCCGCTAGAGGAATGGTTGAAAAGAGCCGGAAAATCATATCCACGGCCTACGCACCGTGATTATGGATCATGGTTAAAGTCAGAAGATCAACGTCTGGGGAAACAATAAATAGAGTATGCAATATATATTACGTTTGCTAAATGTGCGAAAAAATGAAGTTCCAAGATTGATGTTAGCAGCCTCCGTTTTTTTTCTTGCGCAGGTGGACGACGGTATTGTGAAAAGTGTATCGTCGGCTGTTTTTAATGTCCGTGCAGGTGTCGACAAATTACCTCTGATGTATACTTGGATTGCCATAGTGTTTTCGCTTAGTATGGCTTTGTTGTCTTGGATGACTTCCCATGTAGCACGTCAACGTCTACTGTTCGGTCTCATGGCTGCAGTTTCTTTGGTGCTCTCCTCTAATGCTGTGATTCTCTTTTATGATGCTCAAAACAGCACACCATTGGGTATTCCTTACTATTCTTATCTGTTCGTGTCGTCTGAACTTGCTCGTACGCTAATGAATTTTCAAATCTGGATTGTCGCGGGTGGTATCTGTTATTCCTCCCGTGCCAAAGTGTTGTTTCCGTTACTGGCGTCTAGTGCTGTTTTGGGAGATATCGCTGGTGGAGGGATCGTACGTTTGCTTGGTAACGTACTCGCTCCTCATATTTTGTATGGACTGGCTGTCGTTAATATGGTAGTTGTTTTGTTTCTCCTAAGGCAATTGTTACGGAAGTATTTTGTTCAGCAGTCAGATGGAGATGAGGAAGGAGAACGAGGAGCAACTTTAGGAGAGAACTTTCTTTATTTTGTTAAGTCGGCCTATTTGTTGCTTTTGTTCGCTTTATCTATTGCAGTATTTGCAATGTATACTGCAATTCACTATAGCTTCAATGTTGTCGCTCGTAACGCTTATGCAACGGAGGGAGAGATTACCCAATTTTTTGGGTTGTTTTTTGCTCTGACGGGTGTTGCAACATTGGCTGTGACTACGCTTCTGTTACAACGGCTTTTACGTTGGCTGGGAACAGGGGCAATTTATTTTTGGACGAGTGTAGTTTATGGTGTAATTGCCGCGGTCCTTTTTGTTGTCAGTGATGGAATAATTCCTTTGAGCTTAATTGCGGCGATTTTTATAGGTAACCTCCTAAATTATGTGCTGTTGGATAGTGTTGTTGCTCCTGCATATCAGGTCTTGATCAAATTAGTTCCGGCCAGAAACAGCGATGGAACTCGTATGATCATGGAGGGGGGCTTTATGCTTCTTGGAGGTTTGGTGGGAGCAGGGATAACCGAGCTGCACGCGTTGGGTCTCCTGACAATGAACCAATTTTTTCTCCTTCTGTTGCTTGTGGCAGTTGTTATGGCTATTTGTGGATTTTTACTCAAACGGAGCTATACCGCGGTTTTGGTTCGGGCTGTACGAGAACAGAATGTAGATGTTGAAGATGAACAGGCAATGCAAGCTTTACGTGATGTTGTTATGAATTCGCCTGATTTTAGTCGTAGTCTACTACTAAACCGAGATGATGGTGTTAGGCAACTGGGCATCGAGATGTTAAGGGAAAATCCTGGCCCTGCAGGTATGCAGGTGTGTTTAGAATTATCCGAACATGCAAATCCAAGAATACGAAGCGCCGCGCTTGGTGCCTTACGGCCTGTAGATCAAGATACGGAAAAAGTTTTTGAGATGCTTTTGCGTTGTCTTGGCGATGAGGACGAGGAAGTTCGTTTGAGTGCTGCAATTTGTGTTGATGAATTGTTAACAAACGGTCGCGAAATTGGTGAGTCTCAGGTCGCTATTGAAGAAAAGGCGATGCTTCTCCTACATACTGAAACCGAGCGAGCTGCGATGAAAGGGGCGTGCTTGATGATTTTAGAGCATTTGAACCATAGTAGCTCGGCTGAGCAACGGGATCAAATGCTTCAAGGACTATTATCCAGTGAGAACTCTGAGGAGTTAATTGCTGGTATAGAAGCGTCTGGGAGTGTAGGAGGAGAAAAATTTGGTGCCCTTTTAGTGCCTATGTTGGAAAATGTACATCCAGCAGTTCGTGAGGCAAGCGTTCGTAGCTTAAGTCGACTTGAAAAAGAGACTAGTCTTATCGGATTACGCAATATGCTGGCGGATTCGGACCCTGATGTGGTTACGGCTACAACTACGGGTCTCTCAAACATTGAGACGTCTACTGCTCGTGAAGAGCTGATAAAAGATATAGATATTGTGTCGTTGCGTGAGTGGGAGGGGTTGCTATCTGTAATTATTAGGATGGACGACGAGTCCTTAAACGAGACCCTGGTAGCCTCATGTCGAATTCGCTTAGAAACTGCAAGTCGGAGTATTGTTGTGGCAAATATTTTGCGTGGGAGGGGAAAATTTTCTGAGTTGCTCTTGGATCAACTTAATTACGATAACGGGATAGTGCTTAGTGGCGTAGTTAGAGTTCTTGGGTATTTAGGGGATTCTGATGTTGTTAATGATTTATTAGAGCGTTTGAGTTCTGATGATTCGGAAGGCAGAGAGCAGGCCATTGAACTTTTGGAGAATATAGCCGATCGTGACTTGCTTACTTTTGTATTACCGCTTTTGGAAAGTGACAGGGAGCAGCAGCTTATGTTAGCGCAATCGGTTTGTAATTGGAATGATCCGACGGTTGAATCTTCTTTAGAGTATGTACTGGAGAATGCAGGCGTCTGGACACAGGTTGCAGCTATTTCTGTTGCCAATGAATTGCTTGATTTGAATTGGTTGTTATCGCGAAGTCATATTTTGACTGAACAGGCGTGTAATATTTTGGACGAATTGTCGATTAAATCGAAAGGAGTCGAAATGGAAGGTACGGAAGGTGAGGAGCAGCCGTTAACGACGATGGAAAAAATTGCTTTCCTTAGAGGATCTGATTTTTTTGCGACATTGCCCTTGGAAGAGTTGTATCATGTGGCTTTGTCTGTTCAGGAGGAAAGCGTACGATCTGGTGATTCTGTTATTCGAGAGGGTAGTGTTGGTGACAAAATGTATATTGTCGTTAATGGTGAATTAGAAGTGAGAAAAGAAGGGGGACCGAAGTTGGCGATGCTTGGTGAAAAACAAGTGTTTGGAGACATGGCATTATTGGATGATGAGCCTCGTTCTGCCTCTGTCTTAGCCCAAACTGACGCTCATTTGCTATCGTTGCAACGTACTAGTCTTGAGAGGATATTGCGTCGGTATTCCTCTATTGCATTTAGTATGATGAGAATTTTGACACAGCGTTTGCGTGATGCTCAATAAACTAATTTTCTGTTATTGTGACGGTGCGACCAAAATTTTGTTGAACGGATTTTATGTTGTTGGTCTGTCCCGTAACCAAGAGTGCTACTGCTCGAAGACCGATCAGAGATTCATCTAAATCAGTAGCACCTATAATGTGATAGTTTGTTCTTTCTTGCATGAATTCTAATAATGAAGGTAAGCGACGCGCTATACCACCGCTGACTATTAATCGACCGTACGATGTCTCGGGATCAAATAATTTAGTGATTTCTATATATTGTTCGGCAAATGAGCGTAGAAGTGAACGAAGATAATTTTCTTTATCAAATGTTTCTTCGTTAATATGTCTGATGGATCCCCCGTCTATATAGCCACGAGCGCCGGGGAATATTCCAAGGTGGAACAGCAGGCTGCCGTCACTGATATCTTCGGCATTTAGGCAAGATAGGTCTTCCCAAATATCGAGGTTGGTGCCCACTAATTGTTGGATGAAGTTAACATAAGTGGAAAGAGCTCTTCCACCGGGGATGTGCGTGATTGTTCTTAGATGAAGGTCAGATAAAAAAGGTCTTAACTCTGCTTCTTCTGGAAAAACAACTGGGTCTAAAGCCGAGATTTGGGCACCAGTCCCTATGTTTATTGAGAGTGTCTGGCTATCTACTAAGCCTGCGCCCAGAAGCGAGCATTGATGGTCTCCTAAGCCGACATAGATCGGGACTTTATTCCAGTATCCGGAAACGGTAGTTACCTCCGCAGGAATATCCAAGTTGATATCTGTTCTAATATTTTCTGCCAACCATGAAACTAAATCCTCTGCAATTTTATCATTTTTTACGTCATACACTCCTAATCCGGCTAACATTGACCTATGGGTATGTCCAGTTGCAAAGCCTGTTGATCGAGAAAGCCAACCAGGTAAATCGACGATACGAATATTATTTGGAAATTTTTTAGTTCGAGCCATATGTAAAAGAGACATAGGCATAAACCCCGGACGTGGTTTCATGCCTGTAATTGTTTTAAAGTCATCTTTCCAGAAGTTACAAACATCTGTGAACGCACTGTTGATTTCATCATCTTTTTCTAGGGCTCGCTCATCCTTCCAGCTAATGTAATTAGTAATTGGATTATCATTTGAATCGAGAACTGCAAATCCATGCATTTCGCTACAAATGATGATTCCTGAAAAAGGAGATTTGGCGTAATTGTGATGACATATATCTTCGAAACGCTTCTTAACCTCATGCATGTCGAATTCGTGATGGCCCGGTTTTTTAGCACAGTTTTTTAGTGCTGTGTGCGACAAGGGGTTGCTAAAGTTCCCAGTGTTTATATTCAATATTATAGATTTTGTTGAGGTAGTACCAAAATCGATTAATAAAAAACTGGTCATAATCCTAATCCTCATCCGCCGTAATGTTTTTTTCCATTTCCACAAATATATTGTCTTTCAGTATAAAACCATGTTCTTCATTCGAAACCTTTAGGCCGATTTTCTGTTTTCCTGAATTCTCAAAACGATTTGCTTTAAGTTCCACATTACAGGGGTTACCATAGCATTGTATAGCTATCCCCCCATTTTGGTAGCCATTACCGCTGAATAAACATTCTTCAATGCAGTTTCGATGAGCACCGCGGAAGTTACTAATCTCTTCTCTAAACAATATGCCGAATATCCCATTAGATTCTATTTTACATTGAAACAGATGATTGTCGGTATCACGGTGACCGAAGGATACGCCATACTCTCTATTATTACTAAAATCACTTGATGATACTTTCCCATGGGTAACTCCCCAGCAGAAAAAAAGACCTTGGTTATTTCCTGTCGCAATACATTGATTTAAGATTGGGCGTTGTGAGCCGCTTCCAGGATGGAATCCAAGTTGCAAATTGTCGACAGCTTCGCAATTATCAAACCTAATATCGTCACAGACCTGAAAGCTAAATCCGTCACCTGCGTAGTTCCGAGAAATGATTCTTTCATACAAATGATGGTTACAGTGTTGAATAAAAAGTCCACCGACGTAATTTCCATTGAGGGTTTCGTTTTGCCCACACGATCCGTCCAATACTAAATCTGAAACATGCACGTCGTTTACTCCTTGAGCAGTCATAAGCGGGAAAAGCGAAGAGGCTTTTGCACTTTCTGAAAGCCATGCATTTTTGTCGAGGCGGTTATTAAGATGTAGCACATTATCTACAATAGCCGTCACGGTACGTTTGATGACTTGTAAAGCTCCCGCGTGTTGACTTTGGATTACAATACCACATCCTACACTAAAACCGCTTGAATCAGAGACTTTAATCTGTTTTTCGTACCAGTCCGCGTCGCAAATTAGATTACTAGAAAAACTTGGAGCTTTGTAAAGAGTAGTGTCTTTACCACTACCAACGATACGTACTCCAGATTGAAGAAACAATGAATTTTGCATCTTGTAATTACCTGGTAAGATACGTAGGGTACCGCCTCCCAATCTATTCAAGTAATCTACGCCGGCTTGCAGGGCTTTATCGTCGTTTCCGTGTAAATCTCCAAAAGGGCCCACACTCAATTCGAGCGTCAGAGCCTGCGTGCGGGGCCGATTATTTCTGTCCGTGATGTTGTTTTCCATAAATGATTAAATCCCGGTAGGTTTATTTTTAAAAATCGAAACAGGACAAAGGTAATGCTAAAGGTGGACGTAAGCGATGGGGTATCCTATATTGGCCTAAAAATAGGAGGGTTTATGCGATTGAACGTTGCGGAGAAGACTGCCTTTGCAGATCAAGGCTATTTGTTAATAGAAAATGCGTTAACTGATAATGATATAGATCCGGTCATCAATGAATACACACGTTATATAGATTTTAGAGCAAAAGAGTTATATCGGGACGAAAAGATTTCAACTTTATTTGATGATCAACCCTTCCAGAGGCGTCTAGCGTGTATATGCAGAGAGTTTAGTGATATATATCATGAGATGGATATCATGCATTTTCGAGGTAGGGAGTGTTTTAAGTTTTTAGGAAATAAGAATTTAATAGATCTTGTTGAGGGTCTTGTAGGTTCCGAAATTACTTGCAGCCCAATTCAACATATTAGGCCTAAGCTTCCTGAAGGGACAACGCCGACAGGGGCTGATGCGCATGTTGTTCCTTGGCATCAAGATGCTGGTGTCACGTGGGAAGAAGCCGATCCACATTTTATTTTGACGGTTTGGTTACCTTTAGCGGAATCGACGATTGAGAATGGCTGTTTAGAGATTATGCCGCGTGTACATGGTGATGGATTATGGGAGCATAGCAGCAAGCCGGGTGTTGGAACGACGATTGCCGACAAGTTTTTGCCTGAAGCTGAGTCCGTTCTTCTTCCTATGAAAAAGGGAGACGTTTTGTTGATGCATAAGGAGATACCGCATAGATCTGGACGCAATTGCAGTGATGATATTCGCTGGAGTATGGATTTACGCTACCAAGCCACTGGAACTCCCACAGGTAGGCCGTTTCATCCGGAATTTGTAGTTCGAAGTACATCGAATCCGGAATCTGTTTTGACAGATCACGATGTTTGGTGTCAGAGATGGAAAGATTCACTAAAAGAAAGCAGTGAATCTGGTGTTCGTTCGCATCGATGGGAAGCAGAAATACGCGGTTAGATAGTAGAAGATTATATCGAGTATATAAAATCAGGTTAAAGTTGTGGGCTTGCTGGTTAGGTTTAATCTTGTCTCATAGTGATTTTTCTAAAAGTTAGGTTGATGCGCGGTTTAATATTCTTTCGCGTTTTTGGTATGTGATGTTTCCAAAAATGTTGGGTAGGACCACACATAATAAATAAATCGCCATTCCCAAGATGAAATTCAAGTTTTGGTAAGTCTTTACGGTATTTGTGTTTCATCACGAAACGACGATTGCCCCCCAGACTAAGTGAAGCAATTGTAGGATTTTCCCCCAATGCTTTCTCGTCATCAGAGTGCCATCCCATGTTGTCAGATCCTGTCCGGTAATAATTTAGTAATACGCTGTTAAAGTTTAAGTCTAATTGTTTATTTACTGTGTCTCGTATGGTTGTTAATCGAGTAGTCCAAGGGGTCGGAACTAGTTGTTGACCTGAATAATTGTAATTTGTCTCTGGGTCACCATACCACGCAGAAAGGCGGGGTGAAGGTATTCGTCTACCAAATAGGTTTATGTGGTGCTGCTCCCAGCAAATATCGCTATGTAGATGTTCGAACAATACGCTAGTTTCTTCCACATGTATAAATTTTGGTATTAATTTAATTTGTGCGTCCGGTGGATTGGTTTGCATGATCTATTCTATTTCAAAGTCCAGATTGTCAAGTTTTGAAAGTAAATTATTTAAATTGTGGACAGATAGGGTATTATGTGGAGACCTTGGAGGTCCTACACAATACCCTCGTGCTGTTAAGATCCCTTTTAGCGATCCAAAAAAGTCATATTGCATCATAGCTGAGATTACCGAATTTGCCTGATCCTGTAATTTCATGGCAGGATCAATCTTACTTTCCTCAAAGTAATTTCGCATTTGTAGAAACATTTTAGGCATAATATTGTAGGTTGAGCCTATAGCTGCATCCGCGCCAGCCACCATAGCTCCTAAGCACATTTCGTCAGGGCCGGAGATTATATTGAGTTGATCACCCGCAATACTTACTAATCGTTGGAAGAGATAAAAATTAAAATCGGTGAATTTAATACCCGAAAAATTCGGAACGGATTTCATGGCTTCTAAAAATTGTTCGGCATCTACATTTTCTTCGGCCGTTTGTGCAACCCAATACACATAAAATGGTGCGTTCGTTGCTCCACCTATAGCCTTATAGTGTTTAACTGCCGCCTGTAAATTGTTTGGATGATCTGTAGGCGCAACTGTTGCAATGGCATCAGCTCCGGCACGGATGGCGTGTCGAGCTAATTCCATTGCAGTGGATGTCGGGCAAGCTCCAACCTGGATAATCAATGGCACTTGGTTGGAAACACATGAAACCGTAGTTTCAACCATTGCTTTGCGCTCTTTGGGGAGCATAGATGCACCTTCACCCGTACTTCCCGTGACAAAAAATCCGTTTGCACCGCTGTCTAGTAAATGGGTTGTTAATGGATATACATGATCTTTCGCAAATGCAGACCCATCGTCTGTGAAGGGTGTAACCAGCGCTGGCCATATACCACGCACAAGTTTGTTTTTCATGGTATTTCCGGAAAGGTTATTGGATCTCTCTTGCCAACATAGGGCGGGCGTAACAGATCTCGTTGTAGGTCATTTTGAGCTAATCCTAAGAATGGACTCAACGATTCGGATGGCCCCCATGCGGAGTACCCGGGTGAATACTTGTACAAAAGAGAGCGTCGTTTATTGTGACTGTTCCAAGCTCTCGTGCCATGTACAAGGGCCTCTGTAAAAATAAGCATATCACCAGCCTTCAGCGATGGGTTGTGCACGAGATGTGAGTCTACTGGGGGTTTATAGCTATTTATATTTGATTTGTGGCTTCCAAGTACACCAATAAACCCTCCATCGTTTGGTTCCACATCCTCAAGAGCATACATAACAACTATCAGTCCATTCCACATTTGGTTATGTGCCCACTGATATTGATGTTCGCCTTGATCTGCTCGGAGTCCTCCATGGAGGTTTTCTCGAACTTCCGAATCGTTCTTCATTTGTAGGCCGTATGTATGATCCAATCGCATCCAGTCCCCTATGATTGAACGCATGACATCAAGTGTTTTTGGATTGGCCATCAGATCCATGAATATTGGATCTAAGTGTAAAAAGGAGAAGCTTTGGGGGAATTCGTTGCCTTGGTCTGTATCGATCAACTCGTTCATTCTGGACACATCTTTTGGGGAAATTAAATCACGGTATATTATGAGTCCATTTAGGTCGAATTCAAAAATCTCTTTTTTGGTCATCATGGCTGATGAACTCCATTTTTTTATTTTTTGGATTGTTTTATGCTTTTTCTGTTATCTAATGTACACCCACAATAATTTGTATCAAGACTATTTAGTACTGCGATAAAGCCGGGTACTTCCTGTGAGGACATTGCGGCAGAAGGCGAGTATGTCATGCGTAAAGCTGGAGCCGAAGACGTTAATATGGCACCGGCTGTTGGTCAGGGGACATATTATCTGGATAGTGCGGAAGATGTATTTCGCACTATCCAGAAGGAGATATGGTTTTTATTGATTTAGCGATCCATGTAAAAGGATACTTGGGAGATTATCACACGTACGGGCATAGTTGGTCGAGGTGTGGCCGAACAGAGGCTATTGTTGGATACCGTAAGGACGGCCTATTCTATTGGCTATAATTACATGTCTTCGGAAGTTAATGGCGATTGGATATATGAAGAGGTGGTAAAGTGCTTTGCTCAGCGTGGGTGGGAGGAGTATTTTGTACCTCATTTAACTCATGGATTAGGTCTGGGTGGTGATATGCCAAAAATTTAACGAGGTGGGTCAGACACATTAACACTAGGAGACACATTGTCTTGTGAACCCGGGATTCATTTACCGGGTTTGGGAGGGGCACGAATCGAGAATCTGATCCCCATTGGAGATCAGATAACTGAAAAATTAACACAATGTCCCCTTGATCTACCCATGGAATTTTAAAATTTACTTTTTATTGGATCTATTCTCTCAACTCGGCAAGATGCAAAATTTGCCAAGTAAGTTAATTAACGATTCTTTATATAATTTTGTAGCGCAGTAACTTCCGATTCTTCTAGGCCCCGAAGTGTTATTCGATCTGTAACCGGATTGAGTAAGGGAGTAAAATTTACCCAGCGATCACCTGCACGTAGACCAAGCGGAACTTTTAAGTTACCGCTTATTTGGGAAAAATCCTGCATTTTTTCCCCAGCAAAGGCATTAAGCCGGACCGTAACAATTTGTGTGTTGTCTGCTTGTTTCTGACTTGCATTAAGCGCGAGAAAATTCCAGGCTGTTAGTAGAGGGCTTCTGGAAACGACGTAAGTATTTACTTTGTTATTTTCATTCTGAACTTGCACTGTATCCCATTCGCTAAACACTTTTCCATCAAAGTCGGCTAAACGTCGCGCTTCGTGGATTTGGATTTTTAATGAGTTGGATGTCGATCTGTCGGTGCATGCACCGACAGCCGTAATAATTATGAATAAAAAATTAAAATATTTCATTTTAGGCGCTCCATACGGTTAATCTGTTCCTCCCCAGGCGAGTGCTCCTGCTTCTTTCTTTGTTAGTGAGAGGTCGTTTGATTTTTTATCTGTGAATTCCATTTCTAATGAGTCTCTTAATAGGGATAGTAATGTTGTGAGACACTCCGTTGTTAACAACTGTTTGCGGATTTTCGATGTGCGAGGTAGTTGTTTGAAATACAGGCTTAAATGTTTGCGCGTTTCATAAACACCTATTCGCTCTCCTTTAAACTTCGCCATCAATTCCAATTGCTGACATGCTAATTCAATACGTTCTCGGAATGTTGCTGTATCTCGTCCAGAAAAAATCCAAGGATTTGCCATAGCCGCCCGCCCAATCATGACAGCGTCACAATTTGTTTCAGCTTTTAGTCTAATCGCGTCGGCAACGGAAAAAACATCGCCATTACCAATTATAGGAATTTGTGCATTTTCCTTTGCACGGGCGATCCATTCCCATTTTGCTTCGCCCTTATATTTTTGCACTACGGTGCGTGCATGAATAGCTACAGCTTTTGCTCCGGCATCTTCGCATCGTTTGATTACGTCGACAATATTAATGTTGTCATCATCCCAACCTATCCTTGTTTTTACGGTGACCGGAATTGAAACGGAACGAACTGTTTGAGAGACAGCACGATACAATTTATCTAAATCTCGCAAGTAAGCAGCGCCGCTACCGCGTTTAACGATTTTAGGAACTGAACAGCCGAAGTTTATATCAACTATCTGAGCTCCGCGCCGTTCGAACTCACGACCACCTTTTGCAAGGAGTTCTGTATCGTTTCCATAAATTTGTGCGGCCAGCGCTGAAATTCCAGTTTTACTATAAATTGATGCATCAGAAAAATCGAGTAATTGTAGGTTCTTTTGAGAGGAGGTTTCAATTGACCTGCAGTTTATAAATTCAACCCCGACAATTCTTGCGCCTAATTGAGCGCAAATAAGCCTAAAGACCCAATTGCCAACACCTGCCATCGGAGCCAAAGTTAACACTGGAAGGTTCTCGTTAAACGGTGAAAAGGTGAAGTTTCCGATGCGCATATTTTAACCGAGCATCATTGATTTGGATTGTTTCCCTGCAATTTTGCTGCTAACTCTTTTTCTTTTTCTGCTTCAGCTATAAATCCTTTTCTTTGATAGAACATTGATAAGCTTGTGTGTGCTAAGAAATCATCAGGGTTGTGCTCGACGGCTTGTTTGGCGAATTTTAAAGCAGAGTCGAAATCTTCTAATTTTTCGTAGCAATGAGCCATAGCTTGATAGACGTCGCCATAGTCAGATCTGATAAGAATCGCCTCGTTAAAATCATCAATAGCTCCACTAAAATCTTGTTGAACAAATTTATTCATTCCACTCTTGTAAAACGTTGTTGCTTCTTTTTGATCCATTAGTCCTTTCTCCACTGTTTCATTAGCTTATTGTTTCTATGATTTTAAAACTCTTCTAAATGTAAACTGCTAAGCTTATTTTGACCAAACGCAGATTATTTGCTTCTAATGACAATTATGCGTAAAATGCGTTTATATTATAGGTTCCCTTTGAAAAAAATCTTTTGGTTACGAGAGTTTTCGATGTTAAGAGTCAATATATTTTTTTTCACTTTTTCTGGGTTGTTAACTGCTGATTCGTATGAACGGATTGAATATATAGAGAGCATTGATCCACTCTATTATGTAGCGCAGCGCGCTATAGGTGATATAGATATCGATGGAAAACTAGACGAACCGTCTTGGCAGAGAGCTAACTGGACATCATCATTTGTCGATATAGAGGGTGATGTACGGCCCAAGCCACGATTGACTACCCGGGCAAAGATGATATGGGATGATCATTATTTCTACGTTGCAGCCGACATAGAGGAGCCACATGTTTGGGCTTCAATCAAAGATCGAGATGCAGTCATCTACCGAGATAACGACTTTGAAGTCTTTATCGATCCGGATGGGGACACGCATCTCTATTATGAATTTGAGATCAACGCTTATGGAACGGAGTGGGATTTACTTTTACCAAGACCTTATCGAGATGGTGGTTTGTTTATAAATGCGTGGAATATAGACGCGTTGAAAACGGCAGTTCAGGTTTGGGGAACTATAAATGAACCGTCGGATTTGGATGAGGGTTGGTCTTTGGAGATAGCTTTTCCTTGGGAAGTACTACAACAAGGCAATAATCGTAGAATTAAAAAAATAGACGGACAAATATGGCGCATTAATTTTTCTCGTGTTCAATGGGAACTTGATGTAATAGACGGCGTATATCAAAAAGTACAAGGCAGGTCAGAGGACAATTGGGTGTGGTCTCCTCAAGGATTAGTCAATATGCATTATCCCGAGAAATGGGGTTTCGTTTTTTTTTCTACAACCCAAGTAGGGCAACCAATACCTCACTTTGAAAAACCACGAACCGAAAAAGCTAAAGAGATCCTTCGATCTATTTACTATAGAGAGAAGGAGTTTTTTCGAGTTAATGGTTTTTATACCACAAATATGGATTCTTTAGGTATTGTTGCTCCGATAATACCAGATTTTATCTGGCCGCCTAGTTTGGGAGCCTCCGATTTTTTATTTGAGGCATCTATAGAAGAAGTTGTGGATATAGAAGGAGATGGATCGATTAATCGATGGCATATCACTACCGATGGACGAATAACTAAACGCTAATCCGCTTACTAAGACATATTTCCTGAACTTTTATTCCTACTGCAGTTTCATTTTTTATCTACGGTAATTTAGTCAACTATCTTAGTTGTGATTATTTATATCTTTAGTATAATTTAAAGAGAAGTTTCGTTGGGGGTGGCTCGCGCGAAGCCTGAGATAAAACCCTTTGAACCTGAACTGGATTGTGCCAGCGTAGGGAAACGGAAGAGGATAATTGTAAGTCTCTTGGCCGTCTTCACTATGAAGCACGGCTTTTTTTTAGGGATTTGAAAAATGTATAAAGTTTTCTTTTTAGTTGTGTGTGTAGCGGTATCTGTCCAATCCGTAACTGTCCAAGGTAGGGTAACAAGCGCGGAGACCGGAGTCCCGGTTGACGCGGTTATTATTAGTGCCGGTGACACGTATTCTATAACGGATACTGATGGCCGTTTTATTCTTGATGTTGAAGAAGCTAGCGCATTGCGAGTCGAAAAAATTGGATATTTATCAGTGACAATAGAAAAGAAGAATTTTAGTGACGATCTGGAAGTTGTGTTAAAAATAGATCCACTGGTTTTAACAGATGTAGTTGTTGAGAGTAATTTCACCCAAAAATCACTAATAGATGTGTCTTCGAGTTTAAGTGTACGCAATAAAGACCAGATACAATCTTTTGGAGGTTCGCGATTTCAGCAGATAATCGAATCGGTACCAAATATACATTGGGCGGGAGGTACTTCCCGTCCAAGGTACCTTCAGATAAGAGGGATAGGGGAGAGAGGGCAATACGCTGGGTCTGGTCCACCTAATTTTTCTGTTGGTTATCATCTTGATGGAGTTGATTTGAGTGGACTGAGTGTAGGTGCGATGTTCGATGTACAGCAAGTTGAAGTTTTTCGTGGTCCTCATTCTAGTGTTTTCGGCCCGAACTCTTTGGCTGGTGTGATTAATGTGAAATCCGCTGAACCGACTTCAGTTATGTATGGGAAAGTTAGAATGGAGAGCGGAAGCGACGGATTACTTAGCAGTGAAATAGTTGTAAACACCCCACTGAATGAAAAGCTGTCTGCTCGTCTGGGTTATCAATTTAGTCATGCGAATGGATTTCGATCGAATAAATTTTTGAACAAGAATGATACGAATAAACGAAATGAAGAAGTGTTCCGTGTGAAGGGGAGATATCTTAGTAGTGGTGGAGTTCTTTTCAAGTTGACCACTTTTGCGATTGACGCTGATAATGGTTACGAGATGTGGGCTCCGGATAATAATATAAAATTTAATACGTTTGCTGATCAGTTAGGTAGTGATGATTTAAAGTTGAGGGCCCTTGCATTGCTTAGTGAATGGCCATTGGTAGAAAATAAAATTTCTATGACATCGATTTCTTCGATTGCTCATGCGGAAATGGAGTATAGTTACGATGGTGATTGGGGGAATGACGCATACTGGCTAACGAATTATGGACATGATCCTGATGAAGAGGGTTGGAAATACGAATACTTTGATAAGACATTACGAACGCGTGAAATCATCAGCCAAGAAATTCGGGTAAAATTTCGTGAGGTTGGCTATTGGAATTTCATTGTTGGGATGTATGCAAAAATTTTACAAGAATCAGATCAAGCTAATGGTTATTTGTTTAGCGGATCTGCATCGTCTCTCGATTCAAAATTTGAAAATGGGAGTTTTGCTGCATACTTTGCTGTGGATCGAATGATTACGCCGAACGCTACCGTAGTGTTCAACAGCCGTCTGGAGCGAAGTGATCTTGGTTATACAGGCCGAACGGATATTGAAGAAAGAGCTCTTAATTTTAATGTTGCCGACTGGCTTTGGGGCGGGAATATATCGTTAATAAACAAAATAGATAGTGAAAATTCGATATATTTTACGTTATCTCGTGGTTATCTTCCAGGGGGAATAAATCAGCACCCTAAATTAGACACAACGAATAGGCCCTATGACCCTGAACATATGATTAGTTTGGAGATCGGACATAAATGGTTGGCGTCTGATTTTTCAATCCGGACTTCATTATTTCATGCGTTGCGATCTGATCAGCGCGTTAGTCTGTCAACTCAGCAAGATCTTGAAGATCCCACTAGCTTCTTTTATTATACGGCAAATGCGGCCAAAGGTAGAAACAGTGGGATAGAAATAGAATCGGATTATTCATTTTCGCGTAGCCTACGAGCCCGATTTTCGACAGCTCTCTTGGATAGTTATGTGAATTCTTATGAGTTTGTAGGTCCAAATGGGGTGGAATTATCTGGAAACCGTGAAACCGCCCATGCTCCTAAGCATCGAATGCATTTTGGGATAGAGTGGTCGCGTAGTCATGGATTTTTTGCCAAAGCGGCGGGAACGTATACTTCTGATTTTTATTTTTCAGAAAGCCATAATCAAAAGTCTGATCCGTATAGCCTAGTTGATTGTGGTCTCGGTTATGCGTTGGAATCTTACCGGGTGGAGGGGTGGGTTCGAAATATTTTTGATGAAAGATATGCCACAAGAGGATTCTTTTTTGGCCTAGAACCACCCGATTATCCTGTGAAATTATACAAAAGTTACGGTGATCCCCGTCAAATAGGTTTGCGTATTACGAAAGAGTGGTAGAAGATTTTTCTTTTGAATTGTGGGTGTGGAGCAGAACCATGAGAGTAGATACATCAGCCGGAGAAATCCCTGAAATCCGAGATGCTTGGCCTATAGTCTGAGGACGGATCTCGGAGAGTTTTTGTCGGCCTTCGTTTGAAATATTAAGCACCTGGCTGGAGAAATCAAAATCGTCTGGTATACTGAGAGACTCTAATCGGTCCATTTTTTCTACCTGTGCGTATTGTCGCTTTATGTAGCCGTCATATTTTATTTCAGCTTCGATTCTTTCAGCCGCGTCCAAGGTAAGTGAGTCTGTGGCGGGTGACAATTGACTGATATGTTCGTAGTTGATTTGTGGACGGCGTAGAAGTTCAGCTAACGAAGTTGCCTCTCTTAAAGGGCTGGTCCCGGCAGCCTGTAGTATTTGTTTTGTGTGTTCACTTGGTTGCAGGCGAACCTCGTTTAGGCGATCTATCTCTTTTTCTACTTTTTGTTGTTTGGATTTGTATTGGTTCCATGTAGCGTCACAGACAATTCCAAATTTTCGACCATATTCCATTAGTCTCTCGTCGGCATTGTCCTCGCGTAATAGGAGTCTGTGCTCAGCTCGAGAGGTAAAGATGCGGTACGGTTCCTGTGTGCCTTTCGTAACCAAATCATCAATCAATACGCCTATGTAAGCATCTGCTCGTCCCAGCACGAAAGGCTTTTCATCTCGGGTCTTTAGAACGGCATTTATCCCCGCAACGATTCCTTGAGCAGCAGCTTCTTCATATCCTGTCGTTCCATTAATTTGTCCTGCAAAAAAAAGGTTTTCCACATTTTTTGTTTCTAAATGAGGATAAAGTTGGGTTGGCGGCGCATAGTCGTATTCCACGGCGTAGGCAGGACGCATGATTTCCGCTTGTTCCATACCTGGAAGAGTACGAACGATCGACTGTTGAAGTTCTTCAGGTAGACTCATAGATAGGCCGTTGATATAGTATTCCAACGTCCTTCTTCCTTCAGGTTCTACAAAGATTTGATGTCGGTCCCTATCCGAGAAACGTACAATCTTATCTTCTATAGATGGACAGTAACGCGGTCCCACGCCCTTAATACGACCACTATACATCGCAGAATGATTAAGATTATCTGCAACTAACTTATGGGTATGGTCATGGGTATAGGTAATCCAACACGGCAACTGTGTTTGTGTAATCGAAGAAGTGGCATAAGAAAATGGTCGTGGGTTTTTGTCACCCGGCTGGACTTCCATGCCTGAGAAATCCAGCGTTCGTCCATTAACACGAGGAGGAGTCCCTGTCTTAAGTCTACCGATCTCAAAACCAAGTGATACAAGGCCTTCTGACGCTTTTTCTGCAGAAGGATCGCCGGCCCGACCTGCCTTATAAGAAAAGTCCCCAACGTGAATTTTCCCACGTAAAAAGGTTCCTGTTGTTAATACAACACTTCGACTCAAATAGGCCATACCACCCTTTACGCCGACACCCTCCACGATCTTATTTTTTACGAGAAGAGACTCCATGAGCCCCTGACGAAGGTCTAAATGATCTTGTTTTTCACAGGCGTATTTCATTTCAAATTGGTAATCTTTTTTATCTGCTTGAGCACGAGAAGCACGTACTGCCGGACCTCGACTCGTATTGAGTCTTCGAAATTGAATGCCACTCCGGTCAATGTTGACGGCCATTTGTCCTCCGAGAGCATCGATTTCTTTTACCATATGCCCTTTTCCAATACCGCCAATGGCAGGATTGCACGACATCTGTCCAATTGAATCTAGATTCATTGTTAATAAAAGAGTTTCGGCTCCCATGCGGGCAGCGGCCAGTGCAGCTTCGGTGCCTGCATGACCACCACCAACCACGATAACATCATATTTTTTATCGTAGGTTTTCATTTCGCGTCCTTAAATTTTTTATTGCTTCATCGCCTTCATATTCTATTTTTTTTATTAATTCGTCTAAAGTTCCTAGAAATTCTTCCTTTTTGGACCAGTTCCAATGCTCCAAATAAGAATCGTCATCCATCAGGCCTTCATTCATAGCGATTCGGTCAATTGAAATTTGAAACTTTTTATCTAACTGATGAGAAACAGGTCGTCGTCCGTCAAAAATTTTTAATTGGGCTGGGATTTCACGCCAAAAAAGTATTTTATAAACCAAGGATCTATTTCTCTGAGTCACGATTGGATATCTGATTATCTAAAATGTCTCTAAAAGCTCTAATATGTTCGGGAGTTGTTCCACAGCATCCACCGATGAAATAACCTCCATTATCAATTAATTTGGTTAACTCACTAGCCATATCTGTAGGTGTTTGCGAATAAAAGGTTTGATGCTGTTTATCTAATTTAGGCATTCCTGCATTGGGGTAGGCCATGATACGGCGATTTATTTGGTGTGTTTCCATTGCGACTTTTAGCTGTTGTGCACCGCATATGGCGTAGGCCATTCCAGTATGCTCGTCGTGTCGTGTCTCTGCTCCACAGTTCAGGCCGAATACCTGAACGTGTTCTAATAGATTTTCGCCATTGGAAAAGGTGCCAGACGCTAAAATATCGAGAAGATCTGAAGGGGAATGCCCCCAGTCTGTCTTATACACAATTTCATCTGTTTTTCTGTCCCTGGTATATTTAAACGTTAAATTTATGGCAATTGGTAAGCCCGTTCTGCGGGCGATGTCACATGCGATGGCAGCTTCTTTGGCAGAAAATTGGGTTTCGATACAGATGAAATCAACTCCGCCAGTAGCGAGAGCCTCTATAATTCTTGTGTGTGCATCTCGAACCAAGGTGTCGGCAATACCAAAAGTAGTGTCGCCTGCGTCAGATTCGATCGCACCTGGTGAGGGGCCAACGGAGCCGCCCACATAAATATTTCGATCTGTAGAATCAGCAGCCACTCTTGCTAAGTTAGCAGCTTTTTTTGCGAGATTTCCAGCATCACTGGGGGACCGCTTTGCCATTTCCAAGTGCAATTCCGATGCCACAAAGGTGTTTGTACCGATGGCATCGGCACCGGCCTCAATATAGGCACGGTGGATGTCAATTACAGCATCAGGGTGTTCATCGTTTGCTACAGCACTATTAGCCAACTCAATGCCGCGAGCAAACAATTGGGAACCGAATCCGCCATCGTATATCATAGATTCGGGTTTTTTAATTCGATCAATAAACGATTCCATAACTACTTTAATTTATGATAATGAGCATAAAAAGCCAGATGGGCGTTACTTATTGTTTGCAATAATCAGTTTATTTTTTCTGGCATAGGCTTGAACTGACAACCGTCAACGAATAGATCAAAAAAATCAGGGGTTGTTTCTAGCTCAATATGGTCAATTTCTTTTGTCAAAGATTCTAAATTTGATCGTTTTCTAGACGAGAGCAACACATGACGGGCACCAACCAATGAAGTGTTTCCTGCTTTTACAATTCTATCTTGGGGTACTGGTGGAAGAAATCCTATGTCGATAGCAGATTTTACATTCACATAATTTGCAAAGCCGCCGGCTAGATATAATTTATCCAAATCTGCAGGGTTTATCCCCAGGGAGCGGAGTACAATATACTGGCCGCAATAGTTTGCGGCTTTCGCTTGGGCCAAATTAGATGCATCTAAACGTGAAAAAGTAATACTTTGCTCTGGAATTATGGTTAATTCTTTTCTCTTGTCTGTAAAAGCGCCCTTTGAATTCATTATCGAATGACGGCGTAATTCAGCTAATAAGTCTATTAATCCGGAACCGCAAATGCCTTGTGGAGAAAGTTCACCGATTGTATTGTAGTTCCATTTGTCTACATTCCAGTACAGTGACTCAATTGCTCCTTCGTAACCCGGCATACCGTGGCTCACGTTTCCTCCCTCAAATGCGGGTCCGGCCGGACAAGAGGCTGCAACGATTCGTCCCTTATTGAACCCAATAACCTCTGTATTTGTGCCTACGTCGACTAAAAGGGTTGAATGAGGAGTGTTTTTATCCAAGCCTAATGCACAGAGGTCAGCTGCAGCATCCCCACCAACATGACTGGCGATTATGGGTAATCCGTAGGCTCGTCCTCTAGGGTTAATACGCAGACCTAAATTTTTCGTTGATGAAGAAATGGCAGTGTGATTTCTTTTTCCGTCTAAGGCTTCAAGCTCTATCAAAGATTTGTATGGTTTTTGTCCGATACTTTGAACATCGATGCGAAACAATAAATCGCGCATTGTTGAATTACCTGCAATTATTATTTCGTATATAAATTGACGTGTAAAAGAGAATTTGTCACACCACAATTCTATCTGACGATTAATTGATCTAACGATAGCACGCCGCAATTCTCCCGGATGAGTTCCATCAAACGAAATCCGATACATGACATCGCTTCCCCCAAAGCGTTGAGGATTTTCAAACGAGGCTGTCTGTAGGATCTTTCCATTTTCCAAATCAACAAGTTCCATTGCTAATGTCGTCGTACCTAGGTCTATTGCAATACCAAGGATATTTCCACGATATCTATCAACGACCTCTCCATCTATGCAGACCGAATCATCCCTCAGAGTAACGCAAGGAATCAATTCAGCTGGAGTGGTGTCTTTTGACGTAACAAGTATTTTCGGTGTGCGATTTAGCGGAGAAAAATCAATATTAATGTTTGAATCGATTACATGGGTTTGACAAGCTAATCGAAAGGATGAATCCAAAAATTTTTCTGATTCTGTTTTTTTCGAAAGTCCTTCTTCACCTTTTAATATTTCTACAATACATTCGTGACAACTACCGGATCGATGGCAAGAGGTAGGTATTTCTACCCGCATTTTGTCTGCTGCATCAAAAAGGGTTAGGTTGACGGATGACGTTGTTTTTAGGATGTCACAAAGGATGTGACCTTCCCCATGATCTTCAGGAGGAGAGTCGTCTACAAATTTTGTACTTTCCCATGCTGTTCGATAATCTAATTTGTTGTCTCCGTTGCAGAGTATCGTATCTAGTTTAGATTTTTGTTGATTTCTGCAACTGAACTGTGCGGTGCACTCTTCATCTTTGTTCTTGTAGGGACAGATATAAAGTGACTGTTCGTCGGCCTGTCTAACGATATCTGCAAAAATGCCAGACAACCGGTCCAATCTTTGTTGGTAGGCTTCCTTGGTAGTTTTTCCCATAGCGGCGTGATTTGGTTATTTTACATTCTCTGCCAGTAATTTTTTTGCGGTTTCCACACAGGCAAGAGCATCCTTCCCGTAACCGTCGGCTCCCATTTCTTCTGCAAATTCTGGGGTTACAGGTGCTCCACCTACCATGATTTTTACTTCATCCCGCAAATCTTCGTCAATAAACGCGTCAATTGTTTTCCCCATATTGGGCATGGTCGTGGTTAATAGAGCTGACATTCCCAACAGTTGTGCACTGTGTTCCTGGACAGCATCAATAAATTCATCTTCAGACGTATCGACGCCTAAATCATGTACGACAAATCCCGCACCACGTAACATCATAATGCAAAGGTTTTTCCCTATATCGTGTAGGTCGCCCTTTACGGTACCCATTATTACGACACCAACTGGTTCAATTCCGGATGCAGATAATATTGGTTCTATATGGGCCATACCAGACTTCATAGCACGCGCACAGGATAAAACTTCTGGAACAAATATGAAATTTTCGCGGAATTTAATTCCGACAATTCCCATGGCTGAGATCAGCCCATCGTCCATAATTTCTAAAGCATCAATTCCTTCGTTTAAAGCCATTTTAGTTAGGTCATCAACCGCTATATGGTCGCCTTCTATTAACCCTGCGGCAATTTCCTGCATGAGTGGCCTTGTTCGAGAAAAGTGTTCAACGATGCGTGATCGTTCCTCATCTCCTTCAACAAACTCCTCAATTTCTTCGCGTATAAACTCATTGCCAATGTCTTGAACAGAGGCCATACTTTGACCCTTTCTTAGATTTTGTGCCAATCTCGCACAGCTCGTGAAATTTCTTTTAAGTTTTCTATAGAAGTTTGGAGCGGGATAGCGCACTCGGGACCTACCAGTTGGACGTTTGCTTCTAGATTTCGAAAGACTTCTTCTCTTACGACTTCAGGACCTTTTGAGAATAATGTTTCGGGGTTGTTGATGTTTCCAACTAAGGATATTCGTTCTCGAACTACATCCATAGATTCTTGGGGAGTATTTTTTGAGTCGAAGTGAAAGGCGGCCATTCCTGTTTCTGCTATGTAATCCATTCTGTCGACAGTTCTTCCGCAGATATGAAGTATTATTGGCACTGGAAGTCTTTCAGCTAACTCGGTGTGTAAGTCTTTTAAGTATCTTTCGTAGTATTCTCCGCTCACCAAGTCGCCCGTAGCGTGGTCTGGCAAGGTTAATGCGTCTGCACCTGCTTCAATCTGCGCTAAGCCGTATTCGACCGTTATCTCTTTCATTCGGTCGAGACACAATTTGGTTTTTTCTGGGTCATCTAGGGACATAAGGAGAAATGGTTCAACTCCAAAACAGTGATAACCTAAAGACCAAGGACCCATTGTCTTACCAATAACAGCAACCTCATTATTATAATCGCGTTTCAGAATGCGTATAGCTTCAACAACACATTTTGTGTCCGGATGAGTACAGAGGTTTTTCGGGATCTTTATATCTTCTGGTGATTGCCAGATCGGCTCATTCATTTTTACGGTCGGCCAGTTGTCTTTTTGTTCCCATTGAATTTTGCATCCGAGCGCTGAGGATTCTTGAATTATGGAAAACACAGGCATAATAGAGTCGAACCCGAGTTCAGTATAAGTTGTGGCAGCTAGACGGGCCATCCGCTCCGGTTCTCTGTTCGCTTCTGGGAAAGGGGCATCTACTAGATCCATCAATTCAACAGTCGCCATAGATGTAGGATTACACAAAGGGGTTCGGTCTACTGGTTGTCTGTTAAGGGCAGATAAAACGCGTTGACGGCTACTCATTGAAGTTTTTTTGGGCATTAATTAATCCTTAGTCATTTCTGAGCACTTGGAGCGATGAGTTGGCCACGGCTTGCTAGTTCGTCAGCTTCTCGAATTGCAGCTCGTACATTCGGAGCCCTTACTAGGAGTATTGCAATTAATGCATCATGCGACTGCCTACAGGGGAAAGCTATACTATTTATATCCGTATTTGAACCAACTAATTCGCCTAGTTTTTGTAAGCCACGAGCAACTGTCGCTGTCCGTTTTTCAATTCCAGCTAGGGGCTCTGCGGCAGAGACCTTGTATTCGCCATCTTGATGTTTTTCAACGTTTATTTTACAGTTGCTCTTCTTATCAGTGATGTGCAAGGGATATGGTGTTGCGGTTTTTTCCGGATTTATTTTACAGCTTTCTAAGAAGAGCCTTCTAACGGCCAAACGATGATCACAATTACAACGGAAATATAATCTTAGGTCAGAAGCGATCTCCATTCCACCCAAAATACGCATGTTTTCTATAATCTTGTTGATTCGCGATTTGGAACCGTTAAGCTTACTGTAGGTGTGAACAAGATAGAAAGGTGTAGTCTCATTACTGGATTTATATAGACCTATGCTAATATCATTAAAGTGTTGATCCATAGGTACAAGTTCAATGCGAGATCCGAGTTCGAGCGTGTGTTGCATATTATTTTCGGTGGTCATTTGTGTTTTTGAAAAAGAGAATTATTGGCGCTATTAGTAAAATCAACTATCCATCTATTAATGTTCGGTTTATAAATTCTGTAATGTCTTCAATGCTATTTAATTCTGTAAATAGCAAGCTCATTGCGATTCTACGTGCTAAATCAGTTATGTGAGGATCTTCGAAATATACAGGAGTTCGTCCGTCGGTAGCGGCTAAAAGCATGCATCCTAAGTCCCTCACGGCGGGTTTCTCGATTTCCTCGGGTTTCTTAGAAGAACTTAGGCTGAAGTATCCATTCCAAAAAACATTTATTGCCTCCAAATAAGCGGCCTTTTGTAGACTGTTTTGCATCGCTTTTACGCACATATCAGCAGCATAAAAGCCAAGATCGAAACTGGGATGACCGTAATGAGCGGTTGCAAAGTCAACTAGGTATAGCTGGGTGCCGTTGACCCAAACATTTCGAGGACGTAAATCACCCAATATTAAGCATTGGCCCTCTTTTTTTAGCCTCTTGGTCTGTGCTTGTATAGCTTTTTTGAGATCGGAAAAATTGTTTATCACGTGATCGTGGTGTGGTTCAATTCGTAACTGTTCAAAGGCTTTAATGTCTTTAAAAAGAGTTTTTATCTGAGGCTGATCTTTTGTTTCATTATGCACCGTTGCCAAAAGTTCACCACATTGAGCGGCAATTTGCAAATCGATTTTACCATCTGCTAATTCAGATTCCCAAAGCACGGCATTCTTAGGTGGCGCAGTAGTTATAGAGATATAATCAGTTCGATCTTCAACAATTGGTTCGGGTATAACTTCTGGCGGTAAAAACTGTCGAAGGACTTCAATACAATTGACTTCTGTGAAGATCCGTTTTCGATCAATGGACCAACGTTCCTTTGTTTGAACTCTGGCGTGTGCTTGTTTAATTATCCAAGATTGGCTCGAGGATGACACATAATAAACTCGGTTTTTACTACCATCTCCAAGGGTTTGTACTCGGATGGGCGTTCCTCGGAGTATTAGTTTTTTGCGCTGCAAGTAACCCGAGAGTGCTTTTTTTTCCAGATTCATCTAGGATAATCTCTTTCTATTTTAGTAGCGGGGCGATGCGAAGAGTCGCTACGTCTACTTGCTTGTCTGCATGATATGAGGAGCGAACTAGTGGTCCAGATTCAACATGCTTGAAATTTCGTTGAATTGCGTAATTGCGCCAATATTCAAATTCATCTGGATCTACAAAGCGTTCAACTGAAACATGTTCTGGTGATGGACTAAGATATTGACCCAAAGTTAGAATAGCGCAATTGACAGATGATAAATCATCGATGGTTTTTTCGATTTCCTTTTCTGATTCGCCTGCTCCCAACATCATACCAGATTTCGTCGGGGAACCCAATGAGGATCTAGCCGCCCGATCTAAAAGTTCAAGTGAACGGGCGTATTTGGCCTGTCGCCTCATCTTGTAATACAATCGTGGAACGGTTTCGATATTGTGGTTTAAAATATCAGGACCTGCATCCAAGACGGTCTCTAGAGCCTGCCAATTTCCTTGAAAATCAGGTATTAGTACTTCTACCGATGTTTCGGGGCAGCGCATGTGAAGTGCTTCAATCGTACGAGCGAAAATAGTTGCCCCACCGTCCGGGAGTTCGTCGCGATTTACGGAGGTAATGACGGCGTGTTGTAAATTCAAATGGGCTACGGCATCAGCTACTCGCTCGGGCTCATCTTCGTCCAACCATGTTGGGCGGCCAGTTTTTATTGCGCAAAACCCACAACTGCGTGTGCAGACATCTCCCAAGATCATGAAGGTAGCAGTCCGGTTTCCCCAACATTCACCAATATTGGGACAATGTGCACTCTCGCATACAGTGTTTAGTCTCTTTTCAGAGACTAAACGCTTAATGTCTCTATAGTTTCCGTTTCCTGGGGCTTTTGCTTTTAGCCAAGGGGGAAGCCGTCGACTATTTGTTGTTATATCTGAAGTACTTTGCATTGCATACTTGCTGGGCTATTAATACGAAAGAGATGCGATTCCATACAGTAAAATAGGCTTGATTTCTGGCAATATCAAGGTGGGACCCATCGATAAAAGTCGAATTTCTTCGAAATGATTTAGGCTCACAGGCTTATTTTTGTATGAACATCCGTTTTATAATCCAGAGCCAAAGTACGAGGGTTGGTATTAATTTAGTGCTGCGATGTATAATGGATTGAAGGATTGTCCAAGAGCGCTCAGGATCTATAGGCCCATATATCCCAGATTCAACATCGAATAGTATAAAGGGGGTTGGTAAGGCCAGAACGATATAAATAAAAATTAAATATTTTTCTTCGTAATATATGTATAGGAAAATAATTATTGGTAAAATGAAAACGTAATGATGTTCCCATACGTCTTTGTAGATTAGAAAGAACGTTGTTATCCATAGGCTAACGTGCAGTTCGGGCCGTTTTGAGAAACTGTACTTTGCAGCAAAAAAATTGATTATGCAGACAAAGATCGGGATGGAATAGATTAATACGGAAGACCACAGAGGTAATTGTTTGATATGACTTAGTCCACTCAATGGCAGGTTGCTTATTTTGGCGGACATAGATACTATCAATCCCATTAGGCCTATGTTTCCAGCATGAGTTAAGGCACCTTTGAATTGTGTCGGAGATAGATTTGTTTGAAGGAAATGACTTATTGAACCAGAATCTAAATAGAAAAAAGGTGCGGATATGATGCAAATAGAAAATATTGAACCAAACAGAATATACCAGCGCTTGAGGAATAGAAATACTGGGGCAAGAAGTAAAGTATTTGGCTTAATAAGGATGGCAATGGACCATAAGGTTCCAGTTCGAAAGGAATTCTTATTTCGAAGGCTCCCTAGCATGAAAAACAGGATGGAGCATGCCCAGAAACTAACTTGTCCCATATAGAGTTCGAGGAAGAATGGAGAAAATCCCAACCACATAAATATAGCACGAGCTCGAATGGTTAGGTTTGTCGTCCAGCAAGATGTGAGATATATGTTGACTAATAGAAAAAGCTCACTGATTGCGATGTGAATAAGATAGGCTGTTAAAAATGAAAATTTTGCGTAAATCTGACCAAAAGAAAAGGCAAACAACGGAAGATATCGATAGCCAAAAGCTCCTTTTACGTCATAGATACTGGTACCGTTAGAGACTGCCTCTCCTGCGGCATAAAATAACTTGAAATCGAATCCACGTGGTGTATGGGAAGAATCGTAAAATAAAGGGCGTAACCAATCGTTAGACAACGAATACAAGAATGCAAGATGTAACGTAATTCCTAATCCAATTAGCAGTAGGTTAGATCTTAACATACGCGACAACTTGGCTAATTACCGTTTAATGGGCCTGAATTGGAAGATTTGGATTTTCATTATTTTTTTCACTATTCAAACCTATCTCTTCAACGGTAAGCCATTTTTCAAAGTCTGTATCACTGGCAATAAGATCTTTGGCTTGTTTTATTTGCTTGTCTTCATCTACGTTGAAAGACTCTGCCGACCGTATTCCAAAAGATTTTTCGAGAATCTCATAGGTTAAACGCCATAGGATTAATTCCTCATTTTCTTCCCAGTGTCTTTCTTCTACTTTGTCAATTTTTTCGATCAAGACCTTGATTGTTTCTTCCAACTCTAGAAATTCATCTTCCTCAGCCATTTCGTTGAGTTTTTCAATATGGGCTTGAGCTTCACTTACGTATTCAAACTCACGCGATTTTGCAAAAGAGCGAAATTCGGATAGTGTTTCTGAGTTAGATCTGAATTCTTCGTTGATGTTGGGATGATTTATTTGATATTGGCGCGCAAAATGAAAAAATTGGTTGTTTAAATTAGAGAAACCGTTTAATTGCCACCACAATCGGTTGCCTTTGCGAATAATCCCCTCGACATCAGGAGTAATACCACCACCTCCACGGACAATGCGATTTAGTAGTAATGTGCGAAACTCTGCTGCGGGTTCAGTTACTACGGTAGAGTCTTTTCGCATGCGTTTATCAATTGAACGTCCTGAAGGGGTGTGCCATGCAGCCATCGTAAGTTTAAGTTCGGAGTGTTGGTCAATGGGAATCACCTGTTGAACCGAGCCTTTCCCCACTGTAGTAGATCCTAGGACTAATCCTCGGTCCCAATCCTGTATTGCACCAGCTACAATCTCTGATGCAGAGGCAGATTGACTATTGACCAAAATTATTAGGGGTTCCCCTGAAAACAAAGCGGGTTTAGAAGTATTATATCTAGTTGTATCTATAAATGCACGTCCAGCAGTGTAAACTACTAGTAGGTCGGCTGGTAGGAAAAGATCTGCAATATCTACAGCTTCATTCAAGAAACCACCCCCGTTCCCACGTAAATCTAATATTATACGTTTCATGCCCTTATTCCGAAGAGCAAGAAGAGAGTCACTCAATTCCTCGCTACAACCTCTCTGGAACCTATCTAATTTTACATAGCCCGTTGAATCCGGAAACATTTTTTGTGCAGCAATGCTACTCATATGAACTTCTTCGCGGATGACAGATATCTCGAGCGGGGTTTCGTGTCCAGCCCTTTTAATTGTCAGTGTTACAGGTGTGCCTGGTTCACCTCGCATAAGGTCTGCTGCGTCGCCAGCATCCATTTCTCGTGTAGACTCTCCATCAATTGCTAAAATTAAATCACCAGACTTTACGCCGGCTCGCGCAGCTGGCGTCTCGGAGTGCAACAAACTCCACACAGCAATCGCACTATCCGGATAGACTACTTGTATGCGAAAACCTAATCCACCGTATTTTCCTTGTGTCTGGATATTGAAATTATCCAAATTTCGTTTTTCTAAGAATACGGAATAAGGATCAAGAACTTGCATCATACCTGCTATACCGAAGCGGATCAATGTGTCTGAGGGGGTATGATAGAAAGCTTTGTCGCCTAGTTGTTTAGCTATCTGCATGAGAGTAGTAAAGCGGTTTGCAAGCTGTTTTCTAGGATGAACCGCCTTCGGCATGTCATCAGTAATAATATCGTATTCGGATGCTGGATCCATTGCTGCGAAGAGGCCACGTGCAGCTGCTTGCATAAGGGTATCCGGTGTTAGTTCCTCAAAATAGTACTCGTGGATGCGTTGGGCGACAGGCCATAAGACATCTTTGTATTCTTTGTCAACAGTATTTTGGGCAAAAGTGACAGTTGATGCTGAAACAAGTAGAAGTATACAACAGTTAATATGGTGAAAGGATTTCTTGAACATTTTTCTCTCTTATTTGCGAGATTTAGACAGCACTGCGGTGATAATAAGTTCACCCCACTTGTTCGTCAACGTTGTCTTCTCCATACTTTGGCTAATCCGTGGAGGACGAGGTTGGGCACACACTTGTGGTATTTATGGATGTGTGGAAAAAGCATTGGTCCATCACCACCCGTGATAACCAGCCATGAAGGAGTTGAAACAGATTTTGTTAAGCGCTCGCCAATCCCATCTACGATTGATGCAGCTCCATACAAAACTCCTGAGCGTATTCCTTCCGCTGTATTGGAGGCAGGCAATAATGCAGTCTCTTTTAAATCGACACTCGGTAAGAGACTTGTGCTCGAACTTAATGTTTGATTCATCAAATGAAAACCTGGCGAAATTGTGCCACCAAGATAAATTCCAGAAGAATCTACAATATCCACGGTTATAGCTGTTCCCGCATCCGCAATTACAACGGAGTGTTCCTCAGGTGCTATGTCAAAGGCGGCAGTTGCAGATAGTAATCGGTCAATCCCTGCATGCTCTGGTGGATCGTAGTTGATAGTTATTCCTAAATCCCAATTGCTGTCGACCTGCTGGGCAGAGATGTTATTCGAAGAACAATGGTGGACAAACTTATTACCTAGTTCTTGGACGACCGAAGATATCAAGGCTGCGCCTATTTCTTTTCCTGTTGAATTATTTCTCACGAAATCCCTAACCGATTGTGCATGATCAGTTTTGTTAGTTTGGCGAGAGGGAATTGTCTTCCTTGAAATAAGCTGATTTCGTTCAAATAATGCTAAGTCAATGTTAGTGTTACCAATATCAATTGCAAATAACATATCAATGATTAGTTTCTGCTGTTTGACGGTTCTTCGGGTTTCGCATAGATTTGCCTCCCAAATTACGTCTAAAATGCTATTTAGACAAAGGTGTTTATGCAAAATAGTCGTATGACATTTATGGTTGTTCCGGCTGATGCTGGATCTGTTCGTGAATTTCGTATAGGGAAATATGTTCTGTATTTATGCTTGGCTATCGTACTCTCAGGCACGATGTCGCTGATATTTTTCACCTATGGCTATTTCCAAAAAACGGGTCAGGAAAAATTAACGGAACTATTACTCGCCGAACAAAAACGTCTCGAAAACGATCTACATTCTAAGGATCTTCAAGTCGCTGAGATTGAGAAAGTTTTAGGGCGGCTTATAGAAAACGATGAACGTTTGAGAGATTACCATATGATGGAATCTGTTTCGGAAGAAATGCGTAGGGGAGGGATTGGAGGTACCGAAGGTAATACAGATGTTTCGCAGATAGGGAATCATCCTCCACAGCTAAGTGTGGGCCGGAATATACACGGAATAACAGCTAAACTTCAGCGTTTGCACCAAATGGCTCTTTTTCAGGAGCAAAGTTTTGCTAAAATCGAACGCGAATTTTTAGTTAGTGAAGGCGATCTCCGTCATTTTCCGACTATCTGGCCAGTAGCAAAAAACCGGACGTGGATTTCTTCCGGTTTTGGTTTTCGCACGGATCCTTTTACGGGAGCGAAAGCACGGCACCTTGGAATCGATTTCGCAGGACGTTTGAGGACTCCGGTAGTTGCAACCGGTGATGGCGTTGTGACTCACGCCTATGAGGA
Organism: Candidatus Latescibacterota bacterium; assembly: GCA_036343635.1. Lineage (GTDB taxonomy): Bacteria > Latescibacterota > UBA2968 > UBA8231 > UBA8231. Next base: position 53,501 of record JAYYVF010000045.1, read on the forward strand.
TCGACGCTTAGGAAATATAGTTGTTATTGAACACAGTGTAGAAGAGAAAAATTCTGACGGAGTTCCTTTTTTACGGAGAGGTATGTTTCGAACCGAATATGGCCATCTAGATGAATATGTTGTTAAGATTGGACAGCGCGTTCGACGCAATCAGGAAATAGGTTTCCTGGGCAATACAGGTCGATCGACCGGCCCCCACCTTCATTATTCTGTGCGTTATATCGACAGGAACAAAGGGGGCACAAAAGGTTATGTGGACCCGAAAGACTTTCTCCTAGATTACGTTCAACGTGATACTAATGCACGAGCCAGAGGCTGGTCACAGGAATAAGATTTTTATGAATTTGGCTCGATCCTTTTATGAAATCATTTTATGCTACGTTTTTGTTCCTTTTATTTTTTGTAGTTTTACGGTTCGCTTTGCCGGATGCGCTTATTATTCAACTTCAGTAGGAATGATCGGTGGAATACAGGAAATAGGTATTCCAGTTGCCGAGAGTTTAACGGCTGAATTTGTTATTGCAGAGCGCCTGAGTGAACGTGCAGTAGAATTGTATGATCAGGATGGTAGATTGCGTGTTGTAGATCAGGGTGGCGCTGATGCTATCCTCTATCTTACGGTCCTAAGTATTACTGATGAACCTTTTACTTACTCTGCCTCAGAGCAGACCGAACAATTTCGCCTATCTATGAAAATAAATGGGAAGTTGATTAGCGTTGGTAGCGAACAAACATTAAAAGAATTTGATTCCATTGAGGGATGGGCTACCTACGTTTCCGGTTCAAATCAAGATGAAAGTCGAGATCAAGCTATTGATAAATCAATCGATATGGTAGTGCAGGAATTAATTGATACAAGTACAAGTAGTTGGTAGAAGCTACCTTCAGGGAATTCTCTCTGGATCATGGCCTACCCACATTAGAGTAGAAATTAAAAATATGAATCCTAATAAAAGACCTACATAGGACGAATAGTAAATACTCCCAGCATATCCAAACACGGCCGCGCTGAACATGGTTAGTAGGGCATACGGAGCCTGAGTACGGACGTGTGCTATATGATCACAGGAGGCAGCAATACTGGATAGTACGGTCGTGTCGCTAATTGGTGAACAATGATCACCAAATATCGCTCCATCAAGTACGGCAGCAGCGACCAGCGCACATAGGTGTATACTTTGGGCTGGCGTCTCTCCTAAATTCCAAGCTACATCTATACCGATTGGGAGTAGGATAGCCATGGTTGTCCACGATGTCCCTATAGAAAATGCGATGGTTGCGGCAAGTGCAAAAACTATTAGTGGAAGCCAATCTGCTGACAGTGAGGCACTCTCAATAGCGATTTTTAGATAATCTGCAGTGGAGACAGCTTGACAGGTTTCTTTGATGGCCCATGCTAGAATTAATATCAAAAGGGCATAATAGAAACCGGTTATG
>JAYYVF010000046.1:0-43066 GCA_036343635.1 Candidatus Latescibacterota bacterium
ACCTTCAGCGATGCGATCTAATTTATCTTCCATTTCAGCAGTAAAGCCAACATTAAAAATATTAGGAAATGTTTTCACCAAAAGTTTCGTGACAGTCTGGCCCAACTCTGTTGATTTTAAAGAACGATTCATTCGTTCCACATAGCCACGATCAACAACCGTTGTAATTATTTGCGCATATGTGGAAGGCCTACCGATCCCTTGGGCTTCTAACTCTTTTACCAAAGACGCTTCTGTATAGCGGGCAGGAGGTTTTGTCTCATGTTGCTGTGGCATTAAACGGCTCAGTTCCAACTCTTGTTGAGCCGCAATATCATCGGGTATAATGCCATCGAATGGCAACGTGAGCGCCGTATTATCTGACCATCCGACCTTTGCTGCTGGAGAAAAGTGTAATACCCCCTCACTAAAGCCACTCACCTCATACTGATGAGTATCGCCTTCCACAACAAAGAAGTCGCCCTTCTTCGGTTCATGATGCCCTCCATCAATTTCAACTACATTACTCCCTACTTTAAGGGAAGAACTATTGATTAACCATGCAGATTTATCGCTATCAGAAGCCTCGTATAGCTTCGTAAACCCATCAAACTTCACAAGATTCCCACTTGAACGTAAAACATATTTTCCTGCAGAAATATTCACAGTGGTTATACTCAGCACCTGAGGTTCCATTTGAGAGGCAACAAACCTCTTCCAGATTAATTCATAGACGCGCCATTGGTCTGGCTCCAACCATTCTTTAACCTTTGCGGGATGCAACGATACAGATGTAGGCCTTATAGCTTCATGAGCATCCTGAGCGGCACCCTTCGTTTTATAAAAAACGGGCGACTCGGGCAAATAATCGGAACCAATCTTTGATTCTATGTGCGAGCGAACATCTGTTATAGCATCATCAGAAACCCGCACCGAGTCTGTTCGCATATAAGTAATCAACCCACGCCTTTCTTCACCTTCCAACTCCACACCTTCGTACAACTTCTGAGCTAAGGCCATCGTCCTTTTAACTGAATACCGAAGACGACGAGCACATTCCTGCTGCAATGAGCTTGTGGTAAAGGGAGGTGAAGGTCGGCGCAACTGGTCTCGCATTTTGACCTCTGCAACCTGGTAACGTTGTTCCTTCAATTCGGCTGCAATTCTATCGGCCCTTTCTTGGCTATCAATCTCAATTTTCTGACCATCGCATTGGTGCAAACGAGCTCGGAAGGGCACCATCCCGGAACGGGTGAGCATCATTTCAATAGTCCAATATTCTTTCGGCTCAAAAGCCTCGATCGCCACGTCGCGTTCACAAATGATACGTAGAGCTACGGTTTGAACTCGCCCAGCCGACAAACCAGAAGCAATGACTTTCCACAGTAGAGGACTTATCTCAAAACCGACCAAACGATCCAAAACACGTCTGGCTTGTTGAGCATAAAATTTCTCCATATCGATTTCCTTGGTTTCTTCCAAAGATTTTCGAACCGCCTTAGGAGTGATCTCATTGAAAAGTATTCGTTTTAATTCAACATCTTTTTTACCAATGGCATGGGCTACGTGAAAAGCAATCGCTTCACCTTCACGATCCGGATCCATCCCTAAAAAAATTGTATCTACGTTTTTTGCAGCTTTTTTTAATTCTGCTACAATTTTTCCTTTGCCACGTATAGTAACGTATCGAGGTTCGAAGCCATTTTCTATATCAATACCTAATTCTTTAGGTGGTAGATCTCTTATATGTCCGACGGAGGACTTAACAACAAAATCATCCCCGACTATTTTCTTTATTGTAGCGACTTTCGCCGGAGACTCCACTATAATCAATGAGTTACCCATTCAATCCCCCAAAAAAAATTTTTGCTGTAGGTCTAATAAAACTGTATGCTTATGTGACTCAATTTTAGAATATATATATGTCAAATAACAATAGCAATGCGCTACCGTGAACAGACCCAAAAGAGTTTCTATCGGCGTTGTTACTATTTTTAGAATAAGGTTTGTAATTGATTTCCAGAAAATCTGCAGATCAAATAGATCGTATTCGAGATAGTTGCAAAATAGTCTATCTTGTCCAGAAAAAATTAAAAAAACTTATTGAGCCAGGCATCAGTACCCTTGAACTAGACAGGGTGGCCGAAAATATAATTCGAGCTCAAGGCGCCTTACCAGCCTTTAAGGGATACAACGGTTTCCCTGCAAGTATTTGCGCATCGAACAATGAATATATCGTACATGGCTTTCCTTGCAATAAACCACTTTGCGAGGGGGACGTTTTGAGTATCGATGTAGGAGTAAAATTAAATGATTACTTTGGAGACGGGGCATTTACTCTTGGCGTAGGAAATATAAATAAAGACAAACAACATTTTATTGAGACTACGGAACACTGTTTGGCTTTGGGTATAAAACAAATGATACCTGATGGATACCTTAGTGATATTTCTCACGCAATTCAACAACATGCAGAAATCTCGGGATTTAATATAATACGAGAGTATGGTGGACACGGTATAGGTAGGAAACTCCATGAATCTCCACACATAAACAATTATGGGGTTGCTCAAAAGGGACCAAAATTAAAAGTAGGCCACGTATTTTGTATCGAACCCATATTGAGTATGGGTAACGCAGAAATAACACACAGTAATGATGACTGGAACGTTTACACCAAAGACCGTCTACCAGCAGCGCACTTTGAGCATACAGTCGCAATTAAAGAAAACGGGCCAGAAATACTCACTTTGGCAAAAAATTGAAACCAATAAAAGTAACATTCTTAGGAACGGGAACTTCCGTTGGAGTTCCACGCATTGGTTGCAATTGTTCAGTATGTACGTCGATTGAAAAAAAGAACAAACGTTATCGATCTTCGATTCACCTGGCCCATAGAGATTATTCTATCTTAGTTGATACAGGTCCAGATCTTCGATCTCAGGCCCTAACCTTTGGAATATCTCGAGTTGATGCAGTCTTGTTTACTCACGAACATGTGGACCATCTTTACGGCTTAGATGACGTTCGGTGCTATTGCTTTGACCGAAACAATACGCCCCTCCCATGCTATGGTGATTCCAGAACACTAACACGAATAGAAAAAGTATTCGATTACGCATTTGCCAATAATGCCCCAAGCTCTACTCCTAATCTTGAATTAATAGAAATAAATGGTCCATTTAAAGTTTGTGAACTCGAAATTACGCCGATCGAAGTTTTACACGGCGAGCTTCCCGTACTAGCATTTCGTATTGGAAATTTTGCCTATGTGACTGACACGAACAATATAGGTGAAAGTAACCTTAAAAAATTAGAAGGGCTAGAAACTCTCATTATTGGTGCACTCCGCCACAAACCACATCCAACGCATTTCAATCTTGAACAAGCATTAGAAATAATTGATTACTTAGAACCGAAAAAGTCCTATCTAACACACATTGCCCACGACATAGACCATTATCCCACCAATACATCTTTACCCGACGGAGTGGAATTAGCCTTTGACGGCCTCACCTTTAAAACGAATTCAAATTACTGAAACATAAAAAAGAGAAAAGCGTAGCCTTCTCCTTTTCGCATCTATTATATTTTCCAGATTTCCGACTAACATTTTGACCAGCCACAGTGTTTACACATCAAACAACTGTTTTCATGTGCAACATTACCACCGCAATCGGGACAAGTTACAGCATTTTTTATTGAAATATCAGGCTCATTGGATTCAGGAGGATAATCAACAATATTTTCCTGAATCTTTGGAATATCTACACCATCAGGCATACCTACACGTCGTTGAACATGCCGCTCAATAGCCTTTCCGATAGCATCGGGAGTAGACAAAATCAACTCTCCGTTTTCCCACACTGGAGTCGGCCCAGATATTCCCTTCAATTCGCTTATAACCTCCTGAGGGTCAACCCCAGATCTGAGGGCAAGTGAGATAAGCCTACTCACAGCCTCCGACTGTGCCGCAGCATTACCACCCGCTTTCCCTATAGTACTGAAGACCTCACAAATACCAAATTCATCTTCGTTAATAGTCACATAAATCCGCCCTTCACCAGTATTAATACGCTCAGTAATACCCTGAGTGACCGAAGGACGTTTACGCCTATGATGAAAACCATCTTCGCTCGGAGCGGTTACATGAGTCCCTTCCTCAGCCCTGACAGACTCTTCCTTATTTTCATCTTCTGTCTGCAAAATCCCCTCGCGACTTCCCTCCCTATAAACGGTGACACCTTTGAGTCCCTCTTTATACGCTGTTAGATAAATATCTGCAACGGTATCTACATCAATATCTTCCGCTAAATTTATCGTCGAAGATATACTACTATCTGTGTACCTTTGAATAACACCCTGCATTTTAACCCGAAAATAAGGATCGATTTGATGTGCAGTACGGACATAATCTGGTAGATCCTCATCCCCACCAAAAGCATCTTTAATCATAGGATGGTACACCTTATATTCTCGGAAACTCTCTCCGTCATGCTGCTTCACCCTACGTTTATAGCTTGTACAAAAAATAGGCTCTATTCCCGAAGAGGTCTGAGCAACTATGGACCCGGTACCAACCGGGGGCATAGTAATCAAGGTGCAATTCCGCAAACCCTTTTTCTTAATACGGTTTTGTATTTGGCTTGGTAGACCCTGGATAAATTTACTCTTCGAAAGCCCTTCCCAATCGAACAACGTAAAAGACCCTTTTTCTTCGGCCAAATCAATTGAGGTCTCATAAGAATTATAGCAAATGGTCTGCATTATCTCTTCGACTGCATCCAGAGCATCTTGAGAATCATACTGTTTCTTCATCAACACCAGCGCATCAGCCATACCCGTAATACCAAGTCCGACCCGTCTATCCGAATCAACAGCATCTCTGATTTTTGGAAGAGCATGATTTTGCATGTTGTATTCAATGACATTATCCAAAAAACGTGTAGCTATTCTCGTAGCCTCCGCCAAGGATTCATGATCAAAAGACCCATCATTAAGTACAAACTTCATCAAGTTAAGATTACCCAAATTACATGCGGTGTACGAAGCTAACGGTTGCTCACCGCATGGATTAGTACTTGTGAGCGGATTAGCATACTCTACATTGTGATACTCACGCATGGTATCCCAAAAAATGATGCCCGGCTCTGCGGAAGCATGCGCATTGGTTATAATCTTATTCCAAAGCTCTCGAGCTTTTACAGTCCGATATATTTTGCCCTCAAATTTCAGGTCGAAATCAGTATCTCCCACGACTGCTTCCATAAATTCATGCGTAATCAATACACTAATGTTAGCATATTGAACCTTTGTTCGATGCTCATCATTTTTTATTGTTATGAAACTCTCAATATCAGGATGGTCTACGCGCAGTGTTAGCATCAATGCTCCCCGCCTCCCAGCCTGAGATACGGCGTTCGTGCTCTCAGATAACAGATTCATGAACGCCGTACAGCCCGGAGACGCATCAACCGTTGCATTTACTTGAGCACCTTGGGGACGAAGAATTGACAGGTCTGTACCAACCCCACCACCAGTTCGGAATACCATTGCCGATTCACTCAAACAACGGTAAATCCCTTCAAGACTATCTTCTTCAATTGGAATAACATAGCAATTGGAAAGAGTAGGCTTGCGCCTCGCCTCATCACGACCAGCTCCATGCATCACACGACCACCGGGAATGAATTTAAAGTCCATCAACAAAGAAAAGAAACGGTCATACCAGTATTCCTTATCCTCCTCGACAGAAGACATCGCACGAGCCATGCGGTCCCATATTTGCAGTGGTCCGGCCTCTCCGGGAGCCAAATATTTGCTCCGTAAAACATCTATGGCCAACGTATTTTCCCCATAGTAAGTCTCCGCATCAGAGGATCTTACCAAAAAACTATCATTCCCGTCTCTCTTTAAGCCATTCTCTTCCAGCTGAGCTAGCATATCTTCTAAACGATGAGCACCATCAACACTAGTTTCTGCACTACCTTCGCCGATCTGTTCAGACTCCATTACATTCTCCCTCGCTACTCTTAGTGAGTAGGAAAAATAAAAACTACCTACACCTTGGGGTTAAAAAGCGTAGCGTTTTCAATTTCTTTATTTATTTGGGAAGACTAAAATACAGCCGCAAAGCACACCATCTCCACAGGCTGCAGCCGCACAACGCTATATCTTGTTGTATCGGACGTCCTAAGATAGCCAGATCGTCCGCGTTGTCAAGTCGTTTTTTGACACTTAATGAACTTAGTTACTTGTAAGGTGCTCTAACTCGCGAACAAAGTCATTTTTATCTTTGAATTGTCGATAAACAGAAGCAAAACGTACATAAGCCACATCATTGACTGAACGCAAATGTGCCATCACCAATTCGCCAATGTAACTACTTTTGATCTCTTTCTCATTAAAATTGCCTAAATGTGCTTCAATTTGATCTACCACCTGGTCTATTGCATCGACTGAAACCGTGGTTTTGTAGCAGGCTAATTGAATTTTATCCAACAATTTACCACGGTCAAACGGTTCTCTGCTACCGTCCACCTTTATAACGGTGAGAGGCACATTCTCTATGTACTCATAAGTCGTGAATCTTTTTGTGCAACCCAAACATTCACGACGACGACGAATAGCCATACCTTCTCTACATGCACGTGAGTCAACAACCTTGTCTTCCTCGTGACTACAATAGGGACAGCGCATTACAACAACCTCTCGATAGATACCGTCGGGGATGTACAGGTAAAGTGAAATATTTTAAGCGGGGATTAACTCGTTCTGCATCAGGGCTACTACATATATAAGTGTTTAAACCAATTAACCGCAACTGCCTTTATTAGTTCAATTGAAACGTAAACGGCAAACTGACCCAAACCGTTACTGGTTTGTCATTCTGAACAGCAGGATCAAATTCCCATTGTAGAGCTGCCGCTCTCGCCGATTCATGAAAAACTTCAGGTCCCGATATCTTTCCAATTTGCTCCACCTTACCAAGCTTATTAACCAAGACTTCTACAAACACTTTCCCGATTATGTTAGCCTTACGAGCTATATCTGGATATTCCGGTATTACTCTCTTGGTCGGGTTTGGTTGTCTTTCAACGCGCCATAACTCTACTATCTCTTCCTCTTCTTCAATCTCCATGTCTTCAAGCAAGTCTTCCAAGGCTGGAGGGGGAGCAAAATCATCAAGATCGAGATCCAAATCCGTATCCTCTATTGTTACATCATCATCTATTTCCGGATTATCCGTAGCCACAGGAACCATGGGACGTGGAGGTGGGGGTGGGCGCCGGACCTGTTTGGTCTCGGGTATTTCTTCAAGCTGGATCACTATCGGCTTTTCCGATTTACTGTAAGCTTCTGATTCAAAGGAAGGAAACACGATAAACATTGAGGTGTGAAACCCCACAGACGCTGCCACGCAACTCCACAATAATTTTCTATAAGTCAGTCGAAGATTCGCCTCGGGACTTTTTCCACGAATCATTTACTCCTTCTCCCTTTTCGTGTAAAAATTAACTCGAAGCGCCTCTACTTTACGCAATTCCTGCATCACATCCGAAATAACACCAAACTGCGATTCTTTATCTCCACGCAATGAAATTATCATGCGGGGATTAGCAGTAAGACGCTGATGCACGAAGGCCCCTAAGACCTCGAGAGCAATGCTCTTATCTTCGATATTGATCGTTCCTTCACTATCAACCCATATTTGTAACACATTTCGGCGACTCTCTAACTTCTCAATTTTTTCAGCCTCAGGTAGGTCAACAGGCACACCACGATAGCGAACAAAAACCGTTGAAACCATAAAAAACACCAGCAGTAAAAAAGAAATATCTGCCATTGAAGCCGTTGGAATAACATTTCCAACTTTAGATTTTCGATTAAATTGCACCTATTTACTCTTCTGGGTTAGCGATCGATATTTTAGTAGCGCCGGCTATTTTTAGCTCGTCAAGTACATCCACAAACGTACGATAGGTTGCCCCTCGTTCAGTTTTGACCGAGATAATCAATTTCTTATTTTCGTTAAGTCGAGATTCGATTCGGCCTTTTAGTTCCGCCGAGGGAACTGGAGTGAGCTGGTCGTTTTCAAAGAAAGCGACTTGATCCCGCGCATTAATCCATACATTTAAGATGTTTTTATTCTTCACTTCCTTCGTTTCACCTACGGGCGGTAGGTGAAGCGACAAGCCTTTGTCCTGATTCATTGTTGTCGTAACCAAAAAAAAGACTATCAACAGAAAAGCGATGTCTGCCATAGATGCAGTCGGGATCTCTGGCGTAACTCTACTCTCCTTCTTTGTAACACCAAACCCACGCTTGTTAGTCACGCCTTAGCTCCTTCACGCTCTGAAAGAATATCAATAAAACCCGCCGTCCGCTCCGTCATATCTGCAATAATGTTATCAATACGATTGGCAAAAAAGTTGTAACAAAATTGAATTAAAATACCAACAACCAAGCCTGCGGCAGTTGTTATGAGAGCCTCTGAAATACCGCCAGCCACCATAGAAGGTTCTACGTCTCCTGCTATTTTGATAGCTTGAAACGCGTTAATCATGCCACTCACCGTTCCAAGAAATCCAATCATTGGTGCCAAATTTGCAACAGTAGACAACCAGACCATGCCACGTTCCAAAAAAGCCATTTCAACAGCACCGGAATTTTCGATTGTTTTTTCCACCTGATCAATACCACGGTCAATCCGAAGTAAACCAGCGTGTATAACTGAAGCCAGAGGGCCTGGTGTTTCAGAGCAAAAACGAGCCGCCTCATCCGGGCCGCTGCTCTTGAAGATTTCCTCAAAGTTTTGAAAAAACGAATCAGCGTCTATCGCTGCTCTGGACAATGTGATCAGGCGCTCTATCGCGACAGCAACACCAAGCACCAATAATATCAACAGTGGCCACATCGCCCATCCACCATCTACAAAGAGCTTCACCATAGGTATCTCCCTCAATAAAAAGTAACTTGTTCACCATCAATGGGGCGAGTTATATCACTCATCATCATTATACAAGTATGGCAACCCGCACCTTCACAATAACTGACTGCTACCAACCGTCCTATTCAGACCCACCAAAAAATGCTTTTTTTAGCTTCTCTTCCTCTGTCTCCGGCGGGTTAATATTCCAAATACGTTGTTGAGCTATTCTTTCCCAAGTCGGATCACCCTTTGCGCGTTCATACACAGAAACAGCCGCTTGATTCTTTTCTGACTGGAGAAGCACGTCACCTTTGAGCACAAGGAGTTGGGCGGCATTGCCATCCGCTTCAAGGCCTCGATCGAGCCATTTTTCTGCCAATTTAGCTTGATCCCGCTTTATGTACCATTCGGCAAGTTGAACAACCGTATCAGTATCACTAGGGTCCGCTCGAATCATACCCTCTCGAGCCTTAACAAGATTCAACTCATCTTCGATCTTTTGTGCAAGCATTGCCGCACGAGAGTAATAAGAGTACTCATTCGCTGTATCCAACAAAGCCAAACGATAGAGCGATTTGAACACCTCTAAGTGATTTTCAGATTCTAAGTGAAGTGAAGTGACATCTTCCAATTGTTCAATCTGTGATCTAACATCACCCCCAGAAAGTAGAACACGACGCCATTTCAAAGCCTCCTCTATATGCCCCAAGTCTTGATTCAAAATTGCCAAGATTTCGACTATACCTTCATCGCTCTTATCTGCATCCAAAAGAAGTTCGTAATGAAATATTGATTTTTTCGACGCCCCTTGCAGGCGATATAAGTCCGCCAATTTTCGGCGATATTCTTCCTTCTGCGGCTTGACAATCAGCACGCGCTCCAAAGCAGCGGCGGCAGAGTCTAAATCGGACTCGTGAGAGTAAACAGAATATAGTCGTACATTCGTGTTAACATGTAGCGAATCCAGCTTGAGTGCAGAAACAAATGCCGCCTTTGCTTGAATAAAATCCCTCGAACGATACAAAACATCACCTAAAAAAAACCATGATTTTTGGTCTTTCGCATCAAATAACGTGACCTTGCGGTAGAATTCAGCAGCTTCTTGATAATCTTTCTGCTGACGAGCCATTTTTGCCAGAAACTTGTATTTTTTCACCGAATCAGCAAATGAGATTTCCGTTGCTGATAAGTTCGATAGACCACAGATAGCGAGTAATAAAAAAATTAATTGAATTTTCACATGCCTACCCTTCTCAAGAACACTTCAAATTTCAAAACGATACACCGACCACAAGTTTAGCAATATTAATGCTACGAGTAAACTAACGAAGATCTACCTTAAGTATGATGATAATTTTTCGGTAGAATCTAACTTTCCTACGCTCCAGCACAAAAATTGTTACTTTTAGTGTATTGACATCCGCAATAAAAGCCAGATCTTAATCGGCAATGAACAAACCGATAGTAAATGGTGTCTATTGTGTATATTAGCGTAAACCCATATACCAATAAACGGTAGATTGAACGTAAATAGTTTTTTATGGCTGAAAATAATGTACTCTACATAGGAGATAATGACCGAGAGCACATCGATCGAATCATCGGGGGCGATGAACGAGCGTTTAACGAGCTCATAAAGAAACACTACGCCAACGTTTACAGCTTGGCCTACCGGATGCTTAACGATGCTGACGATGCTAATGAAACTGCTCAAGATACCTTTGTAAAAATTTATCACACATTATCTAATTTTCGCGGAGAAGCTTCCATAAAAACGTGGATAATGCGCGTAACCCTTAGAATTAGTCTCAATAAAAGGCGCGATAGAAGTCGCTCTGCTTGGGAAAGATTAGGCTTACATAAAAACCAACAGCCCAAATCATCGTTTTCGCACCTACAATCACCCGAAGCAAAGTTAATTTCTGACGAAGTTAGCAGTCAGGTGCGTAACCTGATTGATGCTCTTCCAGAAGATATGAGACAAGTGATTATTTTGAATAGCTTTGAAGACCTTTCTTACAGCGAAATAGGCCAGATTCTCAGGATACCGATGGGAACGGTTAGTTCACGATTGTATACTGCCAGAAAATTGCTTTCGGCCCAACTCAAAGAATCTAATATTTTGCCATAATATCTTAGAGACAAAAAACCAAATGCTATTTTTCACAAAACGCAGAAAAATAAAAATCTCTGAATACTTAGATGGGGAATTGCCAGCCGACCAAACCCTGGACGTCAGCGAGTCACTAGCTTTTGACCCGGAATTAAATTCACTTGCTTCAGATTTTGTTAATACGGATGAGCTAGTAACAAACGTACTGAGTAACACCGTCCCACCCCCAGACTCTCCTCAAATTTCTTTAACATCAATTGAAAAAACCTCTCAACCTAAACAAAATTTTTTTAGCCCTTGCCGGATAACTGCTTTAGGATTACTTACCACTGCTGGGATTACCGTTATAGGACTGTATCGAAAAGGCCTCCTTAGGAGGAAAAGCGGATGAACTGGTTCGAAAAACTGAAGAGCGGGTTAAAGACTCGAATCAAACGTGAGGTGCCTAATGGCATTTGGGTGAAATGCAAAAAATGCAACCACTCAAACTATGATATGGAATTAGAAAGGAACCACTGGATTTGTGCCAACTGTCGTTTTCACCTTCCGTACAACACTCAACAGTACGTCGACTTACTAATAGACCAAGACACCTTCAGTGAAATAAATTCAGCCATAGCGCCCGTAGACCCCCTTCGTTTCCAAGGATACTGGGACAAAATCAAGGATAGCAAACAACAAAGTAATAGCAAGGAATCAATATTAACTGGAACTGGTCGCTTAGGTGGCCACCCAGTTGCCTTAGGAATAATGGACACTCGCTACTTGATGGGTACCTTAGGATCAGCTACCGGCGAAAAGATCTGTCGGCTTATCGATCAAGCAATTGACAATAAATGCACGTTTTTACTCATATGTAAGTCGGGTGGTGCGCGCATGCAAGAAAGCTCATATTCACTGATGCAGATGGCCCGCATTAGTGCCAAATTACATCAACTTTCGGACGCTGGTCTACTTTATATTAGCGTGCTAACAGATCCCACTTACGGCGGAGTCACAGCCAGTTTTGCAATGCTTGGTGACATTATCATGGCTGAGCCCGGTTCTAGAATTGGCTTTGCAGGCCAAAACGTTATAAGGCAGTTTTTAGGTGAGAATACTCCACTACCTGACGACTTCCAACTCGCTGAATCTGTAATCAAACACGGGTTCATCGACCTAATTGTCGAGCGCCGAGAGATGGCAACTGAAATTGCAAAACTCATAACTCTTCTTGCCAATAATCCATCTAAAGATCCAACACCGAAGTAAACTCATAATCATTTTGCCTGAATATAAGCGACCAATCCAGATCGCAGTTGGCGTTGGGATTATGGCTGCTCTTACAGCAATCGGTGCATTTTTACGCATCCCCCTGCCATACGTTCCAATCACTCTCCAAATTAGTTTTGTCTATCTTTCTGGCATCCTTCTTGGCCCTAAATATGGGATGTTCGCACAAGCTATTTATGTCACCACAGGGTTAATCGGCTTTCCGATATTTGCCGAAGGAGGAGGATTACACTACGTCCTAAAACCTAGTTTCGGCTATCTTTTGGGTTTTATCTTTGCTGCTTGGATTTCAGGTACAATCACCAAAAACCATCGATCATTGTTAAATCTTACAACCGCGGCCTTTGTCTCTTTATTCGCTATATATCTCCCGGGTATCATTTGGCTATTTGTAGCAATGAATTATTTCATTGGGCAGCCAACTACTTGGTTTACGGTCTTGACTCTAGGATTATCTCCATTATTCAAAGATCTGATTCTTCTTCCCATAAACATCTATTTAGGTTTAAAAATAAGTAACAAATTGGGACGTAATTACTAACAACCAAACCTAAAATGAATTTCCCCAATCAAAAAAGATACCAACTTGTTCAGCAGACCAACCGAGCGCAACCCTCATCAGCAGATCTCTATCCCACGAAACACGCAAGGCCGCACCGCGACTCCAATGCATACCTCCTAAACTAACGTCACCTACATCCGGCCATACTCGTCCAAAATCGCAATAAACAGCTCCAAATAGTTCAAGATACTGACCAAACCAGTCTTGATCAAAAAGGAATTGCCGCACTTCAATATTTGAGAAAAAACGTACATCATCGGTAAAACGTTGAGTGTCAAAACCGCGCAACGAATGGCTGCCCCCCAATCCTTTTACACGCTGACTTCCTCCGATCTCACCGTAGGCATAGAGCGGAACCTCTCCAGTAAGGGCCTCGAACACCCCCCGAGCAGCAAACGTCGTTTTCTCCGAGTACGGACTGCTGAAAAATGCATGTGTCGCCGTATAACGACGAAAATCGATCTCATCAAAGAATAATCCTATAACTGAATTGCGCGAGTTTTCATAAGACCATTCATGAAAAGATCCGCTGCTTGGCAAAACCTCATCGTCTCGCGAATCCCACTCCATTGCAATGCTAACAAATCCAGTAAAACCATCTTTCACTCCGTCTGGCGTCCCCTGGTCAACGAGGAATGATTCTCGGCTTGGTGAACTGATTTTTGTATTCTCAAGGCCAAAGCCCAATGAAAGAGTAGCAGGACCGTAAATATGACGAAGAAAATTAATTATTAATCGCGGGTCTTCCTTAAGTTCATAGAAATAGTAATTTTCACTCTTGAACGTATCACTCTTTGGGTCAACCCAGTCTGATCTAAACTCACTATAATTTCCAAGACCGTAGTACCTAGTCTGTAGATTACGCTCAGTACTCGCTCTTAGTCGAATGCCAAACCCGGTACCTGAGATGCGTGGGACTTTAAACCGAAAGATGTGCTTACGCTTTCCTTCGGTCGATCTTTGAGAATGGAACGTAAGCTTGTAGCGGTACGGACGCCGTCTATAATCGGCCCAATGAATCCGAGCTCCGGTATTCCAACCTGTATTTGGATTGTAAAAAATAAATGGTAACCCCGTCACTCCATAAGGAACGCCTTTGATAGTAAATTGACGCCTTTTAGCCATCCATTTTACTGCATCCACTGTACCCTCGGTTGCAAGGACCGGTGCCCTTCCAAGCGCTTTAGGTATACTCCTTCCGGACTCTTCTAATGTGTCTACAGAAACCGGGATTTCAGCCTTAATAATAGAACAAAACACCACGAAAATTGAGAAACCAAATACTATCAGGGTCGACAAATCAGGCCGAATATTTTTCGAAACGGACCCTGTCCTCGCTTGAAGGCTGAAGATACGGAGCAAACCGAATCGGACTCATGGCGACCTCCCCTCGGGATAATGTCACCATATCACTCTCACCGTCACTTGCTGTAATATCTGGATAACCCACATGACCGTACTGAATTTTTTGCAGATCGGAGACATTCTCGAAAAAAGCCCCATACGAGGTCCGGGCAATGGAACAAAATCTCCGGGGAGTGTGAACTTTGACATTCACGGGCATATTGACGGTCATCAAATCGGACCCCTCTGGCAATCCTCTCGCCCAGACTTCAGCGACTATCTGCTTCGCGACTTCTATGGAAGAAAACAAATTCGCCTCCATAGCATCCGTCAATCGCCGCTCGCATCTCCAGTAATTATAATCTTTTGATTCAAAACGCTGCGAGAATGCCAAGGCTGGTACCCCGGCCAAATGACTCTCAATAGCAGCTCCTACTGTCCCAGAGCTAAGAAAATATGCCAATCCTGCATTATCCCCCATGTTGATCCCCGAGACAACAAGAGAAGGCCGCGAAGGGAACAGGGTGAAAATACCCGCATTGGCACAATCAGCCGGATAACCAGATAATGTCGTAAGGTTTACACCTTCCCTTTCTCTATGTACCACATCTAAAACTTCAAACCTCGTCATGATCTTCGATGTCCAACTACATTCCGTTGCTGGAACAACCGCCCTCAAAGGGGCAATATCTCTCAGAGCACGTATTAATGGAATAAGTAAGGGAGAATCCACACTATCGTCGTTTGTCAACAAGATCCATGGTTCATTCATCATTTTTTCTATATTCCATCGGCGTAGCTATTCCGAATAGTAAATGTGATGCGTCAATATATCCAAGCATATCCTTGTCAACAAAAGAATTTGCAACAGCGTAACAAAAAATCGTATTATTTTGTTGTGGAGGAATTCATGACTACACCAACGCTCTTTGAAAACCTTGAATCGATAGCCTCACAACTATTAATAGAGATCCGGTACGAGGACATCGACAACACGGGAGGCTTGTGCAGAATCGGCAACTCCCAAGTCATAATAATAAATCGCGACCTCGACATCAACCAAACTCAGACAGTTATAGCTACGGCACTCTCAAGATGCTCCATCGACCAACTTTTCATCCCACCGAAAGTACGCGAATTCATAGCGCTGCATTCGAACTGAGGGACTCAACCGAAATTAATATAAGTACTTGACAATAATGGTTTTTTTACGATTCATAGTACTGTAGATCAGACGTTGATCTGTTTTACATAAATCATAGATGATCTCTTCCGTAAGGAAACATTCATGGCCTACTGTATTTTTACTATTGCAACCCTCTTTTTCGTCATAGCCTCACCACTCGTCGCACTGCAAATATTTGTCGATCCAATCAATGGGGATGACCGAAATAGTCTGCAGAGTGCTCAAGACACAGTCGGAGCCTACAAAACCATCACGCACGCACTAGCCGTTGCCCATGCAGTAACGGATACACGCCCTCACGTCATCGAATTATTGCCTGGGAAATATAGCCCGAGCACGGGCCAAACATTCCCATTAGAAATCAGCGAATCAAAAATACACCTACGAGCCATCGAAGACAATGGGGCAACCGTATTCGACGCGGAGGGACGGTCTAATTTTTTCAACTTCCCCAAACCGATCGAAGAAATCACAATTCGTGGTATCGATTTTTACAATGGTCGCGCGGACAAAGGCGGTTTCGCTTCTTGTAATACTTGCAGTCTAAGAGTTATCGAAAATCGTTTTTTTAACAATTCAGCTTCATCGAGTGGACACGTTATTTTTAGTAAAAACGGAAGAATACGATTAAGAAACAATATCTTTCGCAACAACGGTAGTGGCCACGACACGTTAGGAGTAATTCATCTCCAAAATAAATTTCCAGATGCATCAAACCAAGACGAAATCGACGAAATCCGTAATAATATATTCTACCGAAACCGCTCAGCAGACATATGGACATCCAGCACCCATCTGCGCGTCAGTGGGAATATTTTCATTGCCCCGGGAAGTTCAGCTCTTCGAAATGGCAGCCTCGATACCAGACCGTTTTTAGACCATAATATTTTCTGGCAAACCGACGTGCTTTACGTATCTCCTGCCATAGACAATAAATCGGAGCCAGATAGTATCGACATCGCTCTTGCTGTAAGAGATACAGCATCTTTCTCTGCCGAAGCATTTACTTTGTCTCCTTCGTTGAAAATAGTACCTAACATCAAGCCGTTGACTTTTCGGAGTGACTCATTGTCAACGAAAGATCTTTCGATTCGGATGCCCACTGCTGTAACCGGTTTTCCAGATACCCTGATAAAAGTTGGTCAAACTCATCAATATTTAATCAATGTTACGGGTTACCCATCAGCTTACGAATTCAAACCCATAACTTTTCCTGAAGGATTAGATACCATAGCCGTAAGAGGCCAGCCGCGCCTATTCCTATGGACCCCCACGCCAAATGACGTTGGCGTCCATACAATTGCTATGGAAATCACGGATTCTTATGGCTTAGTCGATACATTGAGCTACCGTCTCAATGTGTTCAATGCCAGCGACTTTCCGGACACATCGAGTTTCCGTGCAATACAGAATTCACAAGGTCGTTTTATAGGAATGTTTAGAGAAACCTATTCGCACGAAGTCCCGCATACGGCAGGAGAACGATACCTTTTTGACATAGATGTGTGGGGAAAGAAAGATTCCTATCAGTTCAACCCACTCGAATTACCTAACACAGCATTTGGCAACTCAATAACTCAAAATGGCTTAATTGATTGGACACCAACCGCGGAAGACACCGGGCGACACCAAATCCAAGTTGCCATAACAACCCCATCAGGCATCGTGGATACCCTCAGTTTCAATATTTTTGTCTTTGAGGATCACGCATTCCCAGATACATCATCAAGTGACGTTTTAGTGAGCCTTTCTCTGCTCCCAGACACCACAAACGGTATAGCACAACTCAATAGTATATCGCCCTCTTTTTCCGCCACACAAAGTGCAGTGGGAAACCTATATGCTAACCCTGTTCTGCTGGACACAACATACAATCGCTACGAATTGGTCGTAGGTTCATCCCCAGCCATCAATGCAGGGCCGGGGGAAGTTTCTTTTTACGATAAAAACGAAACCCGAAACGACATGGGCTATTGGGGAGGTCCCCAAAACAGTGGCCTTCCAAACCCAATCATTGGCTCCGAAATCCTTTTGACAACAAAACCTGACAGCCTACTTGTCGAAGGCCAAACTTTTGTCTACGACCCAGTTCAAGCTAACGGCAATCCCTTTACTTTCGTGGATTTACTATCTCTTTCACCAGGATCTGATGTGCCTGCCACGATAACGCCTTCAAATCCATTTGGAACGGCACCTCCTATCCAATGGACACCGACAATAGCGGATACGGGGAAATACATTCTCGGCCTAAAATCATATGCGGCCGACGGTTCATTTGGACGACATTACTTTCCGATACGCGTGCGCCCACTAAATGAGATCCCTTATAGCCTGACTAAACCAGATACTTCAGCAAAAGAAGATACACCCTATAACTTCGCTATCAGAGCAAACGACATAGACGGAGATAACATTTTATACCGATTGACTAATGGCCCTCAAAATCTTTCGATCGATATAAATTCAGGAGTTGTAACTTGGCTACCGACGCAGGAACAGGTCGGCAGCCATGATATAACTGTTAGGATTGAAGATAGCCGTGGTGCTACATCCGACTATTCGTGGAGTGTTTCAGTGCAACCGAGTAACGATGCCCCCGTAATAATTTCTCAACCTGACACACTTGCCCAAGAAGATGTCCCATTCCAATACAATTTGCTTGTAAGCGACCCCGACCCCGGTGATGTTTTTTTCCCAACATTAATTACCGGCCCCCTAGGAGTCAGCATAGACAGCATAGGTTCCTTAATTTGGACACCGTTACAATCTCAAATTGGAAGGCACCAAATTGAAATTATGGTGCGTGATCAAAATGATTCAGAAGCGAGTCAAACATTTTCAGTACTGGTTACAGAGACTAACGACGCACCTCAATTTGCCACAATTAAGGATTCTACAGTAAAGGAGGACATACTCTATGAAATAGCTTTAGTTGCTACAGACCAAGACGATGAAAACTTAATATACACACTTAACAATGGACCCGAACGCATGGTCCTAAAGAATTTAAAAACAATAAGTTGGCTACCCGACGTTATTGACGTGGGCTCTCACCAAGTAAACGTTTCAGTCATGGACCCCTCTGGACTTTCAGACACATTAAACTACCAATTACACGTCGCGCCAGCTAACGATCCGCCATTAATCACCTCAAAAACACCGGTAGATTCGATTATTCTAAGTGCTGAAGAAACATTATTGTTTCGCGTGAATGTCGAAGATGAAGAAAATGACATAGTGGAATATTCATGGTTGAGAAATGGAGAATATATACCCAACGCCATAAAAAATTCACTAGCATTTGCCCCCACGCAAAACCAACTTGACTCCATAGCCGTAGAAATCACAGACGCTCAGGATACAACCCGTTTTACTTGGAATATTGATCTAAGAAGTATGCCGCGTCTATCCTTATCATCTACAGAAATCGACTTTGCCCGAGTCACCTTAGGCGATACACTTCAACAAACCATAGCGATCACAAACGTTGGTGATCTGACACTCGAATTGGATTCGCTTCAACTAAGCAATCCTGTCTTCGATGCTTCTCTATCTAATCTCAGCATAAACCCAGGGGATAAAAGTGATTTAAATTTGAGATTTGGGCCATTAGATAGAGGGAGTAAATTTGACACTGTACGTTTTGTAAGCAATGACCCAGACAATCAAGTTTTAGAAGTGATTGCCAAAGGAGATGGCTATATTGGTACAACGTTAAACTTCGACTTGTCATCTACTATCGGCGATCAAAAAGCTCGAGCATCCAGTTTAAGTGGCGGGCAAACATTTGGGTTAAACGTTTATGCCTACGATGCCGTCGATTTGCAATCCTTTCGAGTCACACTCGGATTTGATCCGTCTTTGTTACACTTCGACGGTTTCAATTCAGTTAGTGACTCTGAAGTAAATATCTTATCCCAAAATGGCCGTCTCCCAACTTACAAAACCGAGTACGATGAGGGGGCCTCTTCCGTAATATTTAGGGGCAACATTGCCACTGGCGGTGTGTCTGGAGATGGTCTCATTGGAGTTGTCAATTTCACCGTTGATTCCCTTGTAAGCCGCGGAACGACCACAATCTCAATGACGCAAGGACTAATAACAAGTGACCAGATCGCGATTGCTGACACAGTAGGATTCATTCCAAGTGCAGTAATCTCGCTCCGACCGAAACTTCAAGGCGACTTCGATTTTGACTTAGACGTCGATTTCGACGATTTCTTTATTTTTTCGGATAGCTTTGGGCAGGAAGACTTTAATCCTCTTACCGATTTGAACGGAGATGGCGAGGTCTCCTTTGACGATTTTTTCCTATTTAGCGATGCCTTTGGCCGAGCAACCACCATTGCAAAGACATCAACCTATACAATCCATCCAGAAAAATTTAAAATAAACGTCGCAGAAATAGCACCCGACCGTCTTTCAATCGCCCCATCTTGGACGGGCGAAGAGCCGACAAAAGGCTTTGTTGTTGGTTTGGAATTTAACCCTAATGTGCTCCGTTTTGAAAAATATATTGGACGAAACCCATCACCTCCATTGATGTTGATCCTCGATTCAATACCGGGACAAGTTACCATAGCCGTTGGCGCTTCTTCCAACCAACCTCCTTTAGAGCAACTAGGAAATATAGAATTTGTTCGCCTCTCAAACAGCAAAACCATTCTTAATCCAGTGCTCGCAGCACATTACAACGGTGATACCAATGCAACTTACCATGAAATACCCGACCCAATCGAAATAAATGCTCTGCCAACCTCTTTTACTTTATATCCTGCCCACCCAAATCCATTCAATCCCGAGACAACAATTGAACTCTATGCACCTCGTAAAACAGATATTCATTTGACTATATACGATCTTCTTGGTCAAACAGTTCGAACCCTGATAAAGGGAGAAATGCTTCCTGGATATCATCAGATTATTTGGAATGGACGTAACAACCATGGCAAACAGGTAGCGAGTGGAACGTATTTTTTGGTGATGGAGGCAGACAATCTGCGCCATCTACAGAAACTGCTTCTGCTAAAGTAGAGAAATTTCTGTAGATCAATACAAATGAGCCTTTATCACTAGGATTTACAAAGCCGTATTGCTTGACAATATCTATATATAGCATATATTTTTTGCTTTCTGGTCAGATGGTTCTGTCTACGGAACAAGAGGCCTAAGATTTGTATATGAGAGGTGTTTTTAGTATGCCAAAAATTAAAACACATAAGGCTACGGCTAAACGCTTTAAACGGCGTAACTCTGGTAGTATAAAGCGTGGGAAAGCTTTCGCCACACATCTTTTAGGTGGTCGTTCAACTAAGCGTAAGCGTGCTTTTCGCAAAAAAACACAGGTTGCTAACGCTGACTTAGGTAATGTTCAGCGCGCACTACAGCTAAAATAACAACCTGTCCGATCTTGGTTATAAAAGTAATGGAGACAAGTAAATGCCTCGTGTAAGACACGCCGTAGCGACAAAACGGCGGAAGAAAAAGATAATCAAAAGAGCTAAAGGGTACTGGGGAGCTCGAAGTCGGCTATTTCGTACTGCGCAGGAAGCTGTTAATCGTGCCGATGCTTATGCCTACAGAGATCGTCGAGTTCGCAAACGCGAGTTTCGACAATTGTGGATCACAAGAATCAATGCCGCGGCACGATTAAACGGTCTTTCCTATAGCAGATTAATCTGTGGTTTAGAAAAAGCAGGTGTCGAAATTAACAGAAAGGTCCTTGCAGATCTTGCCGTTAGTGATCCCTCTGCATTCACTACTATTGCTGAACAGGCCAAGGCCCATATTTAAATCCTGTTGCGCACTGCAGACACCTTGAGCCCCATTTTATTCTCTACGAATAAGTATTCTTATCATCCATTTATAGATCTATTCAGAGCCTAAATGCTTGAAGAATTGCTACAACTGCAGGAAACGGCCGTAGAAAAAATTCTGGCAACGAAGCAACTTAAAGTGCTAGAAGAACTTCGTGTACAGTATCTGGGAAGAAAGAGTCAACTTCGTCAGATTATGGCTAGTCTTGGCGAACTATCTGCTGACCAACGGCCCAAGATAGGGCAAGCGGCCGGATCAACTCAGAACGCTATAAAAACTGCCATTTCCAACCAACTAAAACTTATTCGAGAAGTTGAAGAGAGTGGCTCCCATATTGACATTTCCTTACCGGGCCGTGTACCGATCTCAGGAACTTCCCATCCTTTAACAAAGTTATCATATGAATTAACTGATATATTTCGTGGAATGGGTTTCGAGCTCTTTGATGGCCCTGAGACCGAAGACGAATATCATAACTTTGATGCATTGAACACGCCCCAAGATCACCCCGCGCGTGACCTCCACGATACATTTTATCTTAAGGACGGCGGTCTGCTCCGAACGCATACTTCCACAGTACAAATTCGTTTAATGGAAAATCACCCCCCGCCCATTAGGGTGATTTCGTTAGGCCGATGCTATCGCAAAGAAACTGTCGATGCGACTCATCATTTCGCTTTTCACCAGATGGAAGGCTTATTTGTAGACCACAATGTATCTTTTGCAGACTTAAAAGGTACTATTGAAGCCATGGGACGACAGTTACTAGGTCCCAGAACACGAGTAAGATTTCGCTCCCATTTCTTCCCTTTCACAGAACCATCTGTCGAGTACGACTTTTCTTGTTCTATCTGTAGCGGCGAGAATCGAGAGTGTCGTGTTTGTAAAGGTACCGGATGGATTGAAATAGCTGGGGCTGGCATGGTTGATCCGGCAGTATTTGAATCAGTCGGTTACGACCCGGAAACCTATACAGGCTTCGCGTTTGGAATGGGATTGGAACGCATCGCGATGATTCGTTATGGAATAGACGATGTTCGTCTTTTTCTAGAAAATGACCTGCGTTTTATCCGCCAATTCTCTAAAATTCAGTAGCTAAAAAATGAAACTAACAACAGAATGGCTTGCTGAATACATAACCTGCGACTGGACTTGGAACGAATTGGTCACTCGCTTAACAATGAGTGGCTTAGAATTTGAAGGAGCAAGAGAGTTAGGCCGGGACCTGGATTGTGTTGTCGTAGGGCATATCTTATCATGCGAAAAACACCCCGATGCCGACCGCCTATCAGTCTGTACCGTTGACATCGGAGAAAATATAGTAACCATTGTTTGCGGAGCACCTAATGTCGCGGTAGGTCAAAAAGTTGCAGTCGCAATACCTGGAAGCATCTTACCGGGGAATTTCAAAATCAAAAAAACAAAGATCCGCGGCGTTGAATCTTTTGGAATGATTTGCGCCGAAGATGAGATAGGTCTAGGTGATAGCCACGACGGAATCCTTATACTGGAGAAAAACTTAATACCTGGAGATTCAATTGCTTCAGCACTCAAAATCAATGACACTGTCATTGATTTTGAAGTTACACCTAATCGCCCAGATTGTCTCAGTGTCATAGGTATCGCCAGAGAGGTGCATGCCATAACTGGAAACGAACTTAATATTCCAGAATCAAAAATTGACCAAACAGGTACTCCTTCTTCGGCCGATATACAAATCGATGTAGAAACGCCCTTAGATTGTCCCCGATACGTAGCTCGGGTCATCCGCAATGTCAAGGTGGGGCCATCTCCTGACTGGCTTAGACGTCGCCTGCAGGCAATTGGACAAAGATCGATAAACAATATCGTGGATATCACAAACTTTGTTATGATGGAGCTGGGACAACCTCTTCACGCTTTCGACTTATCAAAACTAAGTAAGAAAAAAATTGTAGTGCGTCATGCACGTGAACGCGAGCAATTATTAACATTAGATGGAGATCAACACGAACTCAATCAAGACATTTTGGTAATTGCAGATGGGGAAAAACCTATAGCACTAGCTGGGATCATGGGAGGCAAAGATTCGGCAGTCAATGAGAGGACTACTGACATTGTACTTGAAAGTGCTTACTTTGTTCCACATTTAATCAGATCTACACGAAAAGATTTGAGTCTCCAAACTGAAGCAGCAACCCGTTACGAAAGAGGAGCGGACTGGTCTATTTGCCAAAGAGCTTCGGATCGTGCAGCAGTATTAATTGCCGAATATGCTGGCGGCGAAATAGCTTCCGAACCAATCGATATTTTCCCAGCCCCTCCGGAAACGCCCCGAATTAACCTACGAATTAAGCGAGCAAACTCACTTTTGTCTACAAATTTTTCAATTCAGGAAGCCTCTGAACGGCTCGTGCGTCTAGGCTGCGAGACATCCATCGAAGAAGATGTGATAAATGTCAAGGTACCCTGTTTTCGTCCCGATCTCTTACGAGAAATTGATTTAATCGAAGAATTGGGCCGAATACACGGTTACGACAATATTAAAGGGAGTGAACAATCAAATGGTTCGTGGCTCGGCGGTGTCGACATCCACTTGCAAACACAAAGATCATTACGAGAGATGCTAGTTGATTTCGGCTATGACGAGGTAGTAACAAATACTGTAGTCGAAAAAGAATGGGAGTGCTTAATCGAAGTTGAGGAAAAAGTAGTAATAATCAACCCACCAACAGAAAGCCAGTCATTACTACGAAGTAGATTATTACCAAGTCTACTTGAGGTCGGTCGACGAAATCTAAACCAGCAAGAACGTAGGTTAAGACTGTTTGAAGTCGGAAAATGCTTCTCTATTGCAAGAGAGCCAGGACTTCTTCCAACAGAGCATACAGAATTAGCTGTTTTATGTTCGGGACCCCGAAACATCAGCCCCTGGCAAGGTGATGTTTCTACAATTGATTTTTTTGATATCAAAGGGATAGCTGAAAGGATCATAGGTTCAACCAACATAACTTTTACTCCATTCGCAAATAAGGGTTACCGGAACGGTCATTCAGCCCAAATCAATTTAGCGAAAGATCCAGTTGGCTATGTTGGCCAAGTTTCGTCTAACCTATTAGAAGCCTTTGACATCAAACAGTCCGTGTTTATCTTGGAAATACAAGTAAAGGCCATGGCCGAATTTTGGCAGAAACAGGCCGTAAGGTTTTCGCCTGTGCCCAAATTCCCAACCGCTGAACGTGACCTGTCAATTGTAGTAAAAGATGAAGTTGCTCAAGAAGACGTTCGAACTACTATCATGAAGGGTAAATGGGTAGAGCATGTTGAGTTTTTAGATATATACGTTGGAGACCAACTACAGGATGGCTACAAAAGCCTTAGTTTTTCCATTGCGTTGCGTGACCCTGATGCTACTCTAACTGACAAGCAAGCTGATTCTACCATCGGGTCCATATTAAAACAGTTGTCTAAGCTTTTCGATGCTAAGTTGCGTTGAAAATGATTTCATAATTTTTTCCCTGGAGGTTTTATAGTATTATGAGTATGGACAACAACTTTGAAGTATTAGAACATGAGGTAGACCGTTTGGTCGAGGCACTTGGCCAGCTTCGCAACGAGAATGACCAATTAAAAGAAGAATTAAAAGAAAGTGCTTCGCTCCAGAAAAAAACACAAGGCGAGTTAGAACTCCTCAGACAATATGAAAAGGAATTCAAAACTGTGAAGAACAATCATGAGGCAGTTAGAGACCGAATAGAAGGCTTACTCGAACGGTTAAATAAAATCGAATCGTAATACATAATTCGCACACCACTAAGGAGTGCAGTCATGCCAACGACACAAAATAATGTGGTAAGCATCTTTGATAAGAAATACACACTCTCTACTACTGAAGAGCATGATGAGACCTATATTCAGAGTGTGGCAAAAATCGTAGATGACTCTATGAGATCTTTATCTAGTAACAATGAAAAAATACCACTTCCACAAATAGCCATATTAGCCGCACTCAATCTGACCGGAGAACTTTTGGCTCTTCGATCAGATTACGAGTCTACCGAGTCAGGAATCGCCGTAAAAACTGAACGCCTCACTGCATCTATTGAGCGAGTATTTGAGCAGATCGAAGTAAGCCCAACTGATAGTTGAGGACATAACAAATTTTAGATTAAAGAGAGTAACACTTATTGCCGTTTATTTTCCGTAATAGTACTAGTATAAGGGAGTTTATCCGTGGATGAAATTGTCCTCTGGATCATTACATATGTAATTATTGCGTTCATCATCGGTGGCGTCAGTGGATGGATTTGGTGTGCAAATACCCGTCGAAACAGATTAAGTGATGTTAAAGACCGGGCAAAAATAATTCTTGATCAGGCAGAACAAGCGGCAGAAACAGTCCGTAAGACTTCTCAACTGGAAGCGCGTGAGTCTTGGCGCAAAGAACGAGAACCAATTGAGAGGGAATTTGAGGAAAAATCACGCAACCAACAAAAACATGAAGCGGATCTTAATTCACGTGAAAAACAGTTGAACCGAAAATTCGATGTTTTAGATGGCAAGGAACATACACTCCAAAAACAGGAAGACCTGCTGAGCAAACAAGAAATTCAACTTGCCGCTACGATGAAACACGCCGATGAACTACAAGATCAACATCAGCAACACCTCGAGGAGATCGCAAACCTTTCTCAGTCACAAGCTCGGGAGATTATTTTCAATCAACTAGAAGAGAACGCGCGTCAATCAGCTGCAAAGAAGGTTAGAAGCATAACCGACAACGCGATGGCAAAAGCGAATTTGGAGGCTCGGGAAATTATAACCCGATCAATTCATAAATTTGCAGGAAAATTAGCTATCGAAAGTACCGTTTCTGTGGTCGACCTCCCATCCGATGATATGAAAGGTCGGATAATAGGTCGCGACGGGCGCAACATTCGCTCTTTTGAAATGATCACCGGCGTAGAAATTATAGTAGACGAAACTCCAGGTATAGTAATGCTCTCCGGATTTGACCCCCTCAGACGAGAAGTAGCAAAAATAACGTTAGAAAAACTAGTTTTAGATGGGCGCATACACCCTGGGAGGATAGAGGAAATTCACGAGAAAGCTCTACAAGATGTAGAGGAGTTGACCCGTGAATCCGGTTCAAAAGCTGCCTTTGACCTGGGTATACACGACATGGACGAACAATTATTAGAGTCTCTAGGAAAATTGCGCTTTTATACAAGTTATGGCCAAAATTTATTAGCTCATAGTGAAGAGGTGGGCTATATTGCCGGAATGATGGCAGAATCTTTGGATCTTGATATTGCATTAGCTCGTAGGTCTGGGCTTCTTCACGAAATAGGTAACTCGCTAACATCAGAAACTGGGAGTAATCCTGATCAGCTGGGTGCAAGCATGGCGCGGAAATGTGGTGAATCTGATGAAGTCGTCCACGTTATGGAAACATATGCAAAAAATTCTCCTTCGCGATCTGCCATTGCGACTCTAGTCGATGCTGCAAATGAAATATCTGTCTGCAGACCTGGAGCTCAAAAAGAAAAATCTGAGGAATATACGCAGCGACTAAAACATATCGAGACATTGGCCGAGACTCGGCTTGGAGTCCGTAAAGCCTACGCTCTACAAAACGGCAAAGAAATTCGGATACTAGTGGATAGTGACATTTTAGACGATTCCGATGCAGACCAATTAGCCGAAGATTTTTCAGAAATGCTTGAGAATGAAGTCGATAATCTTGGGCAAATTCGCGTCTGTGTTATCCGCGAAATCAGATCCGTTCACTTCGCTCGATAGTTAATTATGCGTATCCTTTTCGTTGCTGATATTTTTGGCCAAATCGGTAAGCGCATGGCTTCGATCTACATCCCCACTATTGTAGAGAAAAATAGTGTCGATATAGTTATTGCCAACGGAGAAA
Organism: Candidatus Latescibacterota bacterium; assembly: GCA_036343635.1. Classification (GTDB taxonomy): domain Bacteria; phylum Latescibacterota; class UBA2968; order UBA8231; family UBA8231. Next base: position 27,111 of record JAYYVF010000046.1, read on the forward strand.
ACATTGCTGGGGGTTTCGGTCTGACTGACAACCTAGTTCATAAATTACATAATTATGGAGTAGATGTCATAACTAGCGGAAATCACGTATGGGATCGCAAAGAGTTTGTTTCTCAGATAGATCAACACGAAAAAGTCTTAAGACCTTTTAATTATCCAACTACCGCACCAGGTAAAGGGTCTACTATCGTAAAATCTCGTAGCGGCCATTGGGTAGGAGTGCTAAATCTACAAGGCAGAACATCGATGCCTCCTACAGACTGTCCATTTCGCCTGGGAAAAATTGAAATTGAACGAATACGTAAACAAACGCCAATTATTTTCGTCGATTTTCACGCCGAAGCAACAGCCGAAAAAATGGCACTGGGATGGCATTTTGACGGCGCTGTCTCTGCATTAATTGGTACACATACACATGTACAAACGGCTGATGAACGCATCCTTCCAGGTGGAACCGCATACTTGACGGATGCGGGAATGACGGGCCCTCACGACTCCGTAATTGGCGTAAAACCCGCTGATGCTATTCGACGCTTCTTAACACAAATGCCTACTCGTTTTACGCCATCAGAAAATGGAGCACGCTTTTGCGGGGTTTTACTAGATGTTGATCCTATTGATGGTAAAGCAACCCACATAAAACGTTTGCAAATTCTTCACAGCGAAACTTGACATGTTCCTTTCACCTCTGTATTCTGTCAATCATGTCCCTACTAGATCTTTTTGACAAACCGGAAGAAAAAACGGAAGAAGAAGATACAACCCCTTTAACCGTCTCCGAACTTACCGAACAAGTAAAAGCATTACTGGAGGACGGCCTACCCCATCGTTGGATAATTGGTGAGCTATCACATTATACACACCATGGTTCGGGGCATCGCTATTTTACGCTTAAAGATGAGACAAGCCAACTTAGTGCCGTTATGTTCAAATGGAAGTCGCGCGGACTTACATTTGAACCTGAAGTCGGGATGAAGGTACTTGTTTATGGCAATATTTCTGTCTACGAGACAAGAGGCTCTTATCAACTTTATGCAGAAAAAATGCAACCCGCCGGGGCTGGTGAACTTGCACTTTCGTTCGAAAAAATGAAAAGTAGACTGGCTGCCGAAGGCCTCTTTGACACTAAACACAAACAACCCTTACCTGCATATCCCCGCACTATTGGTGTAGTAACTTCGGCTACAGGGGCAGTCATACGAGACATTGCGAATGTACTAAGCCGTCGCGCACCCGGGGTCAAAATAATTCTGGCACCAACTCCCGTTCAAGGGCCAGGAGCAGCCGAAAAAATTACCCAATCTATAGAATTACTCAACGAATATAATGATATCGACGTCATCATTGTCGGACGAGGGGGTGGCTCAGCCGAAGATCTTTGGCCATTTAATGAAGAAATTGTAGCTCGAGCCATATACGATTCAAACATACCGATAATTTCTGCAGTGGGCCACGAAGTCGATTTTTCAATTTCTGACTACGTTGCAGATCACCGAGCACCTACACCATCTGCCGCCGCTGAAGTAGTCGCAAAAGAACATGGTGCAATAGCACAACGCGTAGTCGAACTTCGTAATCGTTTGCGAAATGCCGTAGAACAAGAATTAACCAAACATGAAGAACGTCAAAACCACCTTAACCCACAGCGAGTCCTATTACGAACTCGTGATAAAATTGCGCAAAACACCCAATTTCTTGACGAAAAAAATAAAGATTTGGTCACAGCTTTTGATCGATATACTAGCCGCATATCCGAAACAGTTAAATCTTCTTTGACAAGATTAGATGATTTAAGTCCACTTCAAGGAATGGAACGTGGCTTTTCAATTACAGAGAGTATTAAAACGGGCGTGCTTATTAAAAACTCTACCCAGCTAAAATTGGGTGACGTGCTACGAATACGGTTTAAACAAGGTAGTATCATATGCAACGTAGAGGAAATAGAACAATGACAGGAGAAGAGGAAAAAACATTTGAAGAGGCACTAAAAGACCTAGAGTCGAGTGTTCAAAAATTGGAAGCTGGGGAATTGAAATTAGAAGAAGCACTTTCAACTTTTGAAAATGGGATTGTGGCATCTCGGATTTGTGGAAAATGGCTTGATCAGGCGCGTAAACGCGTTGAAGTTCTGATGGAAGAAAACGGCGAATTCAAATTGGAATTCTTAGATGATCAAGACGAAGAAACTACATAGCCACTCACCTCGACACGAGCATGCTATCTAAATTGAACATTAGGGATTTCGCCCTTATTAACAATGTAGAAATAGAATTTGACAAAGGGCTAAATGTAATTACTGGTGAGACCGGTGCAGGTAAATCCATATTAATTGGTGCCCTATATGCAATACTTGGAGCCCAAGCAAAAATGGATTGGCTTCGAGAGGGTGCCTCTAAATGTACAATTGAGGCCTTATTTGAATTTTCAACATGTGATCTACTAATTAAACATATGGGCCAACTTGGCATTGAATCTGATGATGGGCAACTTTTTTTACGGCGTGAAATCCTCCCTGGGGGGCGTTCGAGAGCATATGTAAATGGGAATGGATGCCCCATTAAACGTTTAAAACAGATCGGAGAACTTATAGTCGACCTGCATGGGCAACATGACCATCAAGCTCTATTCAATACTAATCTTCACATAAACTATTTAGATTCCTTTGCCAAAAACGAGACTCTCTTGACTCAACTAGGGGAAAAGTGGTCATCTTATCAAGAAAGTCTCCAAGACCTCGAGCAGTTAGAGCAAAATCTTAACATACTCATATCTGATCAATCGAGGCATACTCAGCAACAATCTGAAATCAAACAAATTTCTCCCGAGATTGATGAAGAAACCAAGCTAGAAAAAGAATTGACGGTACTAGATAATGCACAGAATCTTATTCAATTAAGCAGTGAAATATTCGACCTGCTATATGAGGGAGACGGAGCCATTTATGAACAACTAGGTCAAACCCGTCGACTACTTGACCATCTTATTGATACCGATTCATCTCAAAATACCCGAAGTGAGGAACTTGATCAAATACTCTATGCAGTAGAAGATTTATCGCAAAGAATAAGAGATTACGGATCAAATATTAATGCTGATACAGGGCGAATCAGCCAAATACGTCAACGCATAGATGCCATACGTGGGCTGAAACGTAAATATGGTCAAACAATAGAGGAATTACTAAAGTATCAAACAGAATTAGAGAGTATAGACGCGCGAATAATTGATCTCCAGTTAAGAATAAAACGTAGTCATCAAAAGAACGTTGAAGCACAACAAAATTTAGAAGAGGTATGTATCAAACTATCATTATCAAGAGAGATAGCTTCTAAATCGCTTGAGCAGTCAATCGCACTTGCCCTGTCAGAACTTAACATGGAGCAAAGTACTTTTTCCGTTCAACTTAGATCACAGGAAGATCCTAACGGACCAGTACGAAAAGACGGCCGCAACTTAAAAACAAATGAACGCGGCTGCGAACAGGTAGAATTCCTAATTAGCCCAAATTTGGGCGAGCCACTGCGCCCTTTGGCTCGTATCGCTTCTGGTGGTGAAGTGTCACGAACAATGTTAGCAATAAAAGAATCCATGGCCGAACGTGATCCAGTCCCCGTATTAATTTTTGATGAAATCGATACCGGCATTTCGGGGCGCATTGCAACATCTGTTGGACGAAAACTACAGAAATTAGCACAATCTCATCAACTGATCGTCATCACACATTTACCCCAAGTTGCCGGACTGGCGGATCACCATTTTTGCGTAAACAAACAGCAGATTGAGAAACGTACTGTTACAACCGTTTCTCGTTTATCGGAAAATGAGCGTACGGAGGAAATTGCACGTTTGCTTGCTGGCGAAACAGTCTCAGAGACTGCCCGTCAACACGCCCGTGAATTAATGGAATAATATATTGCTTGCTAATGCTCTCAGCGTCTCACGCATCTTTCTCTCGCTCCCCCTTTTATATAATCTAAAAAGTGGAGACAATACAACAATTATAACGGTAAGCATACTATTGGCTGCTGCTGCGACAGATTTAGCGGACGGTTTTGTGGCACGACATATTGGTAACATTTCCCGAACTGGAAAAATGCTCGACCCACTCTCCGACAAGATCTTCTTAGCAGCACTCGTTGGAGGACTGGTTGCTTGGCATAACTTCCCTCTCTGGCTTTTGATGATGTTAATCATACGTGATTTATGTATAGTAACTACCGGCTGTTATTTGCTGAGTACACGTGGCTTCGTAATTGCGGCCAACCGCTGGGGTAAAGCCACGACAGCTTGTATAGGTTTAACGACGCTAAGCTACATTATAAATACTCCAAATGTAATTTCGGTAGTATTACTTGTATTCTCTTCATTATTAATTATTACGTCCAGCATTGCCTATGTTCGGACTTTAAGACGCACACTTCGTGGCGTTGATGAAACACAGGTATACTAATGAATCCACTGAATAAAATAGGCATACAATGCAACAACGTAGAGGAAGCCGTCTCTTTCTATGTGCAGGCCCTTGGGATGGAAGTAATAGAACGATTTGCAATTGAAAATGGGCAAGATTATGTCTATTTAAAATCGGACGAATTAATTATAGAACTTATGCCGAACAAAAAAGAAGAGCAGGCAAAGATTCATCATCTATCATTCTCAAGTTCCAACTTGAGGGAAGACACGGATAAACTAATCAGCAATAATGCGGTAGCAACTAAAGAACCGTTTGACGTCGGAACAGGAAACATTAAACTGGCTTTTTTTTTAGATCAAGATGGCACAAATATACAGCTCTATGAACGCCAACAGCCAAACCGTGACGCTAAATCAAATATTGAATAAAAAACTATAGCTCTGTTGATCGCCAGAAGACTCGCATTGCATATCGCCAACCATACATCGCAAAAAGATCACGTTTCATAAACGGTCTTTCCAATTCTCGAGCAGCGATAAATGTCCTATAGCCTCTTATTTTACTAAAAGGTATTGTTCCTCCTTTAGGTTGCAACAAGCCCATCATACACCCCTTGGAAATTGGAATCGGCTCCCTAAGTATGTGTCGATTGACCCCAATAGTTGAAGGAACAATAGTTGCACTCTCGCCGATCATTTCAAATAGGTCTCCTGAATCATCAAATTTAACCATTATCAACTTTATTGGGTCGATCGACTCAGCATAAAATTCCCATGCAAAGACTTCCCCTCCAGCGGCCATATTGGGAAAAGTATATTGGCGATCGATAATGACTAACCCCTGATGACTACTACTCGAATCAAAACTCGCCACATTACGGACACCCACTGTATCAATACTGAGGTCAGCCTGCGAGAATAATGCTTCCCACTCTGAATTTGTTAATCCAGCGTTTTTCTCCGAACACCCAGTAACGAAAATAAAAAATAATAAACTATTTATCACAATAGCTCTGAATCGAAACCGATTTATAACAATATTCATGAACTAATTTTCCTTAATAAGACGACGCCAATAACTATATGAGTCCCGCATAAACCTATCGCGTGCATGTTGTCGAATCATCTCGACTACCCTACGCTGCAACACTAAACGAGCAATTTTAGAGGACAAAACTCTAACTCCTTATCTATAAACCAAAACCAAAATAATAGCGCCATTTGTCAATCTTGAGATCATCAATATTGACCCGATCACGATTCAGTGGGCGCACAGCCTGGAAATAGGCCAACAAAGGGATTCGATAAAAAGTAAATAGCTGAAGCCTCAATTCGCCTCCCACATCTGTCAAAAATGACTTTGTGTTAACATCCACTTCATCAAAAGAAGAAAAATTGCCTACTGCTCCAGCTTCAGCAAAGATTTCTGCTCGCAACTTAGAAAAATTAAAATTTAAAAAACGTTGATTAATGCGATTTAAGACAGGAAAGCTATAACCAATACGACTATAAAACAATTTCGATCCTGAGTCCGTAAAATATGGATATCCACTAAGAAAATTTTGTCCCCCGATGTAGTAACGCAGAGGCCAATAAAAACGTCCTTCGAAAAAACCTCCATCTTCAATAAAGCTTGGTTTCAATACAACATTCCGGTATGCACCAATAGCCTGAAAAGACAAAACATTATCAAACGGAAGCCCGATTTTCTCACTATAACTCGCTACGTATTCATTTACTCTGAAGCGTTTGGGAGCACGAATAAATTGCCCCCTATAACTATCCTGATCAGTCTGTTCAACCAACGAATCCGCCAAGGTTGGCAAACTATAACGGTAGACCATCGAGATATTGCGCCCAGTCGGTTCGAACGCATTCAATGCAGTGGGACGCGTATGTCGATAACTCCAACCCAAACTCAGCATATGAGTACTAAAAAATTTCATACCATTATAAAAATTCAAGGGGTCATTTCGACTAACTAAAGTGGTATCCTGAGAAAGGAGGTCTACATCAACACGCTCTGAAATATCGATACCATCTTGAACAAAGAAAATATCCGTTTGACTCCGGAATTGTCTCAGCGACCAGCTCTCTGCATAATCACGGTATAAATAGCCACCACTTAATTGCTGACGTTTTGTCAATGGCACATCAATCCCAGCAGCTAACTGTCGGGATGTCGTCTTAAATAAATCTTCACGAATTGTACTTTGGTAAACATACTGTTCAACATCGGGTAACAACAAATTAGTTGCTTCATCTAATGGTATCGGATAAAGATTCGTGGCCGAAAGCGTATCACCTTGGACATCATTACTTGGTATCACATTATCTATTTCGCGACGGCGAGCCGCTATATACATAGAGGGATTAAAGGTCCTATTATTACCAACTCGCGGTCGTAAGCTACGCTCCAAATAAAACCCAAAGTCGGTATTCATATCAGTAGGATCTCGCAAATTCTTACCAGCAACTCCCCAGGCAGTTAACTGTTGCCCCCCTAGTACATCTCCACTCGACAACTGAAGACCAAAACTTGCTTGATTTAATCCAAAAGTATTACCAACAAAAGTAGGTCCGATTTGTAAAATGGGAACGTATCGAATTACATTATGTCCTCCATAGCTTCCCACCTCAAACCGTTCAGATATTTTTGGACCGGTATAAATCGACCTATAATCGCGCGCCACAACAGAGGGGAATTTTTCCTCTTTTACTTTTATATATTCATTCTTAGAGATTCGATATAGGTCATAATCGTTTGTGTGATAGGAACTGTATATCACTTCTTCATTTGCGGACACGGTTGGAGTAAAAGCTCCACCCACAACATTTGTCAGTTGTTTAACTTCACCACTCTCCATAGAATATTTATAAATGTTGAAGATACCTGTTCGATCAGATGAAAAAACAAAACCACTACCATCAGGCAACCACTTAGGATCACGCTCGTCAGCATCCGAATACACTAATGGTTGAAACCCTGAACTGTCTGGATGAGCAAATGCAACACTATCAGGGAAAACCTCTTCAACAGTCGTACTGTCCCTTTCGCCATCTACTGCAACTACAGCGTCAATGGTCAAGGTTAATTCGTTTGCACCCCTATCCTTAATACGGGTCCATGCCTCAGGTCTCGGGGGGCTATCAGCGCGCATGATGGCAATATCTCGGTCTTCTCCCCTAAACACACTGAATATGATCCACTGACCATCGGGAGAATAATGAGGCCCGTAATACTGTGTACCATCATTATTATTGGTTAGATAAACACGTTCGGTACCATCTCGATTCACAATAGCGATGTTATTTGTGCCATCCTCATTGTGCACATAAACAATACACTTCCCATCAGGGGAGAACGAAGGATCTTTAGCACGTAATCGTGCACTGATTCTCCGCTCTTCTTGTGAATCAACGTCCAAGATATAAAGATCGTTAAAACCCTCTTTAGCACGAGAATATACAACCTCTCTACTATCAGGTGACCAGGAGATTCTGGAGTCGATATATTCGTCCGACTTAAAAGTTTCCCCAGTCGAAAAATTATGTATTTTCAAATAGGAAATAGCGTAATCCATATCGTCACTACTTAAATACGCCAGACTTTCACCATCTGGGGAATAGTTAGGGTGATATTCAATAATTCCTTTGTTTAAGGAAGACAAAGCCTCCCCCTCAACGTATCCATCTTCATAAATTTCACCCTCTATTTTGCGATAGCGCTCTCTTAAATAGATTTCCCAATCTTCATAAAACTGATCTGCCGTCACGCCTAAAACTTTTTCGATTGCCGGGTCAAAGCTCATCACACCAATATTATGCGTTAATGCATCAACCTTTTCAGCACCATATTGATCCTGGATATAAATAGTCATGGCATAACCTTGGTTGTATACCATTTCCCCATAATATTTACCGGTACGATCTAATACAGATCCCATCTCTTCCCAAGAAAGAAGGTCCTCTTCTAAAACAGCCATGCGTAAAAGCATGTCGCGATGGCTATCCCATCTATCGTATCCAAACTTATAAGCACCATATTGAGCTATTCCTTCGGACCAACCCCGCGGGGCATTCATATGGTACAATGGGAATTGAAACGAAATGTCAGGATTACTATCAAACCGAGATACTGAAAATAACGCGTATTGGAATGGCCATTTTTTGCGGGCCATATTGAGCGTAATGATATGATTTAACTCATGAGTTACAACATTTTTTATCCAATCATGGCTACCGCGCAATTCCATATCTAGATTGGTGGCCCAAATAGCCATAGTATTAGCATAATAGTCTGCCCAACCATTCCCCAACTGATCGGAAGTGTCAAATACCAAGATGTTGATTATTTGAAACTCGTCGTAATAATTGTAGGCTGCTGCTAAGGTTGGAAAAACCTCCTCAGCAGTTTCCGCAACCCTCCGCGCCGTATTTTCAGAGCCTGGCATAAAATGAACACGGAAATGTTCAGTACTAATCGTCTGCATTTGCGCTCTGCCCACAGTAGTCAGCAAGGTAAGGCTAACGACTGTTAAAAACAGGAGAGAGAAATTACTCTTTTTGAACAACGGAACCACCTTTCATTGAACCAGAACAGTAGGTATAAATATACCTATAATCTGGCATGTCACATACTAATGAAAACCAATCAGAAAATACAAGGGTGCATTCCCAATGTCAAAGCGCGTAAGCTCTTGACAACTAATCGCTTCGCATCCAGATTCTTAGCGAAACCGTTGCAAATCTGTGGAATACTGAAGACCTAACAATTCCCTCGCTCGCCTTGCATTGCATGTCTTTTCGGCCTCGGGCGTACCCACGACGTGTAAGATATCAAAAGAAATATGATTTGCTTCGATCGCGAGCTTAGCGGCCTCTGCCAAATCATGCCTGCACACCCATCCATTTCGTAATGAATTACCATGAACGCTACCTAATTTCTCACGATTTTTCCCAATTCCCAAGCGAGAATCCACGATATAATCAGGTCGTAAAATAATTATAGATAGACCGAAGGCCTCATAAAATTGCCTGCACATTTCTTCTTGCAATCTTTTAGTCACAGCGTACATAGATCCATCCGGGCGACGAATTTCGGCATCAAAAAAAATCCCGCGCGGATGCACCGTCTGACAAGATCCAACGTGTACAACACGCCGAATTTGCTTCTTCCGAGCTACCTCCAATATATTCCATAACCCTTTTAGATTAATTTGGAATGGATTCATGTCATCTATACCATAACTACCGGGCTGACTCCCCGAGTAAACGGTTGCATGAACAACAGAATCCACGCCCGAAATCACTTCCTCAACATGAGCATAGTCCGTTATATCTCCATGGATTAACTCTCCGTCCCAATTAGGATCAATATCATCCCATTTTTCCCATGAAGACGAAGACAAATCAACTGCAACAACATCATGGCCCACTTCCATATTTGTGATTATAGCCCTACCCAACCAACCAGCTGCACCAAATACAGCTACGCGCATTTGAAAACTCCTTGTTTTTAATGCTAAATTATGTTTAACATTATACTTCATACTTCAAAATAAAAAATGGAAAATATAATGGAATATAAAATCCGCAGCACGAACAACATCTCTGACTCAAATGCAAGTTTGCCTATCACCGTTTGGGAAAAAGCTGAAACATTGCAGATCACGAATTTCCCGTGGTCAGATTCCGGTCATCGACCAAAGACTATGGTAAAACTCCTATATACTCCCGAAGCACTTTATATTCGCTTCCAAGTGAAAGATCGATTTGTCCGAGCCGTTGCCAAGCAATTTCAGGATAGTGTATGTACTGATAGCTGCGTCGAATTCTTTGTTGCCCCTGTTTCTAATTCTCTTGCTTACTTCAATTTTGAAGTTAACTGCGGTGGCACAATGCTCCTTCACCGTTGTCCTTCGATTGAAGAGAGATCCATAGGCCGAGAAACTGAAAATGTTACCGATGCCGATGGTGCTTCCATTAGAATAGAACATTCCCTTCCGAGTATAGTTGATCCTGAGTTAGTTGAACCTACTAACTGGACTATTGAATATCGTGTTCCATTTTTGCTCTTTGAGAAATACTTTAAAATAGACCCACCACAGTCTGGGGATATCTGGCGGGGAAACTTTTACAAATGTGGAGATAAAACATCTCACCCTCACTGGGGATCTTGGGCTCCCGTTGAAACCGAGCGACCAAACTTCCACACTCCTCAGTTTTTTCGTCCAATAATTTTTGCTTAGGTAAAATATGCAGCTTCCACTTTCTTAAATGCCTCAGCAATGTCCCTTACTTCACGAGGTCCTAATCGTTCATGAATAGATAAAATAAAATGTTGTTCAGCAGCCTCCACAGCATTTTCGCAAGGAAATTGCCAATCACGCGCACCTTTATATGATGGCAAACCCCAAGGATAGTCACTTCCAGGGAACACACAACGCTTCTTAAACCATTCAGACTCGGAAGGCAGGTGACGATAGGAATTGGTAACCGGAATACCTTCAGCTTTTAGCGCTTCAGCAAAATCATCCTTACTGACACTTATTATATCCGTGTTTACCTTAAACCGCATGAACCAGTATACACCGCCTTCACCGCCCGCTTCACGTCCAGAACAAACGCCACGTAAACCAGCAATAGCTTCTTTAATTTCTTGCACGATCTTACGTCGACGTTTTATAATTTCGGGTAAACGACGAATTTGAACCCGCCCTATTGCTGCTGACAGTTCGTTACTATTTAGATTGAGTCCAGCACGCACATTCGAAGTAGCTTCTAATCCAAAGGGTTTCCCGCGATCAGCAAAGCGCTTAGCCTCAGCTAAGATATTAGCATCACAGGAAAAAACTACTCCCCCCTGTGGACCCGTAGCATGATGTTTACTATTCATAGTCGAAAAAGCAGCAACTGCACCTAATGTCCCAACAAACCTTTCTTTGTATCGAGCACCATGTGCTTGTGCACAATCTTCAACTATAGGAATACCGTAGCTTTTGGCCAGTTCTAAAATAGGATCCATATCAACAGGTTCACCCGCAATATGGGCAACAACTATAGCACGGGTATGTGGTGTGATAACTTCTTCTATTTTTTCTGCCGAGCTATTAAATGTCCCTTCATCCGCGTCCGCGATTACAGGTACCTGACATAGCAAAGGTACAGGCATAACACCACCAGGATCCGTAATAGGCGGCACTATCACCTCACCACCCACTGGTAATTTAAGTGCTCCTAAAGCGACATAAAGTGCCGAAGTACCAGAATTGACCAAATCGGCGTAGCCTCCTCCCATAAACTGTGCAAAACTTGCCTCGTATTCTCGCTCTTGTTCGCCATTATATCCTATTGAATCTCCTGTCTGTATTGCCTGATCAAACAATTCAAGAACTGCTTCTTTTTCTTCCTGACCAAATAGCTGCCGCTTAGGAAATGGTTCATCTCGAACTTTATCTCCACCATCAATTGCCAACATGGTTACGCCTCCCCAAACTTTGATTATATTTCATATATTAATTTCGCTAAAGAGGAACCTTTTTGAATAAAATTAGTCAAACTTGCTTCGAGGAACCAAGATAGGCGTCCTGTGGATTCAATCCTACCTATAATCCCCATATTTCTTTGCCCATTTCTAACAACTCTTGTGTGTATTTATCCCATAAGAATATTAGCGTATTCTTTAGATCTGGTCGACCACCCAGATGCGGCACCGCATAAATCACATACAAAACCAACTCCATATGGGGGAGCGTTGGCAATGGTGCTGGGTGTCAGTCTCAGCCTTTTTTTTCTGATACCCGAAATAACAAAGATCATTCCAAAACTGGCGAGCCATGACACACCATGGCTACTGAGCGTAAGCTGGTTATTTAACGAATTTAAAGCGGAATACGTATCAATCAGTCCACTTCTATTATGCGGTTTATTAATCGTGATAATCGGTCTAATTGATGATTCACATGGCCTATCACCCTTTGTCCGATTAGTCTTTCAATTAGCGACTACTCTATTGCTGATTTTCAGCGAATCTACCTTTTGCTTGAACATATCTGAAATACCAGCAATTGACATCTCCACAACTGCTCTTTGCATTATAATCTTAACTAATGCCTTCAACTTTTTGGATAATATGGATGGCCTAAGTGCAGGCCTTGGCGCAATCAGTACAATATTTATCGGGTACATGGCGCTTCTTATAGGAGATTTCAGTATTGCCTTCCTAGCTTTCACTATTTTCGGAGCCCTGTGTGGTTTCCTTATTTTTAATCTACCTCCAGCTTCCATATTTATGGGAGATGCTGGAGGTATGGGTTTAGGTTTTACGATTGGTGCTCTAACGATCAAATTAACAAATTGGGGTGCTATTTCATCAGATCCTATCCTACAATTATCACCGCTATTAATTGCATCCATTCCTTTCTACGATGTATTTACTGTCATCCTACTCCGATTAAAATTAGGACAGCCACCTTGGATCGGTGACAAAAATCATATAAGCCATCGACTGGTTCGCATGGGCTTATCTAAACAAAATACAGTCTTAACCCTTTACTTAATTCTTTTTCTACTTTCATTACCCCCGCTGCTCACCATACATCCGTCAGGTGATATTAAATGGATATGGATAACTCCCCTATCCGTATTAATTCTGTCAGCTATAGATTTTTATGGCTACCATATTACTTCCCAAAATGAATGAAATCTCCGCTCTAGGTGGTGGTTATGTTAATTCTAAACCCAATCCAATGCCTACAATAAAGGCCGTATTAAAAGTGGCAAAATCCGGTTCCGTCGGAGCACAATTAATTATTATTGCCGGTCCACCTTGCGTAGGAAAAAGTCTTTTAGGGTCACTTCTTGTCAGAAAAATACCCGAATCACTCGTGTTAGATAAGGACCTTACTGCTGGTGGCTTTATCCTACAAGCAGCTTCAGCAAACGGTCAGCCTTCTCATAACGCCTACTCATCAGACTACTATTGGAAACACCTTCGTCCCATTGAGTATGCTGGCCCTATGGCGGTTGCATGCGAAAACCTGGTTAACCAACGGCGAGTCTTATTAGTTGGTGGTTGGGCACCCGAGTTGGGAGTTACAACATTCTGTAATGATTTAGAAAAACTAATTGAACCTTCCCAACTAATAGTAATATATCTCAACCCACCAGATACCAATGAATGGCAACAACGCTTAAAGAGTCGCGGATCACAATCCGATTCCGAATATGTAAATACACTCGTTAGAACTATGGGTAATCTTCCTATTTGGTCGAAAGCCATTAGACTTTCCAGCATGCTACCTCCAAATGTTTTAGCACAAGCAGGATTTAACGCCATAAAGGAGTTGAGCTGTTCACAATCGACTTGACTTTTCTTACAAACAGGTTGTTCTTCTTAGGTCGTTATGGCAATACTGCACGGCCTCTTCGGCTACTTTCTAATACTGATTCTTGCATGGCTGTGCGGACGCCGCTCGAGGCTTATACCTTGGCCTACTATTTTTTTTGCGTCAATAACTCAAATAGGTCTGGCGATATTATTTTTACAGACTTCTGCAAGTCAACCCATATTTTCGATAGCAAGCAAATTCACCACTCTTCTTCAAGAGACATCATTGAAAGCCAGTGAATCGCTTTTGTTTGGTGGTATTACAAGTGAAGAATTCATTGCAGATTATGGCCCTATTGTTGCTATCCAGTTAGCCTCCATAACAATATTTGTATCTTCCGTTTCCCGAATTCTATACCATTATCGTATTTTACCTTGGATTATTAGCGCCATAAGTCGAATCATACAAAAAACATCAGGTATCAGCTCTGCAGAAAGCGTCGGTGTTTGCGCTAATATTTTTTTAGGAATGACCGAAGCCCCCTTACTCATCCGACCTTATATCGATAAGCTTACAAACAGTGAACTATTCTGTATAATGACGGCTGGAATGGCAACCATTGCTGGGGCAGTCATGGTAATATATGCATCGATGCTAAGTGGTATATATCCTGAGATTGCAGGTCACCTATTTGTAGCCTCCTTAATTAGTGCGCCAGCTTCTATTGGTATTGCCAAATTGATGTTTCCCGAAACGGAATTGCCTGAGACTTCGAAGATAAAAATAAAATTACCTGGTAGAAACAGCCAAAATGGCTTAGATGCCGCTGCACGCGGAGCGATTGAAGGAGCCACTTTAGTAATCAATATTTTAGCTATGTTAATTGCTTTTATTGGCTTAATTGCTTTAATAAATCACTGCTTAGGATGGCTAGATCAATTAATATATAAGGGAGGAGAAAAATGGAGTCTAGAATTAATCTGTGGGCAACTTATGCGACCTATAGTATGGACAATGGGCGTCCCTTGGAACGAGACTATTATAGTCGGAAAACTAATGGGAATAAAAACAATTCTAAATGAATTCATAGCCTATTCAAAATTGGCCACCATTATGGAGAGTTCTAATCCGTTGAGTCAACGGACTTTTATTATAACAACATATGCTCTTTGTGGATTCGCCAATTTCGGTTCAATTGCCATAATTATCGGGGGTATTGGTAGTATTGCACCAAAACGAAGAGGGGACCTTGCAAGAATGGGACTCCAATCCCTCATTGGAGGTACTTTTGCCACAATGCTTACAGGAACCGTCGTTGGCTTTTTTCTTTAAAGAGCGCGGACAAATACACTTTGAATACATCTAAAATCACATCCTGAATCAAACAAAACTAACCGGAATTATGCCGAAAGATAACAAACCAACCTATCGATCCCAGTTTGACGGCCACCGCCGACTGGCGGCAGCTGTAATTTTACAAGCCATTAAAGATGCAGACTCCTCTTCATCAACTAAAGATCGTGAAACTGCAAATGCATTTTTAAAAAGCAATATGTGGCCTTTTTCAGATGTTCTCGACCTACCAACCGATAATAATGGTTTGAGCCGATATTTGAACAAGCTGGGCCACCTACCGGAATTATAAACAGTACTAAAAAAGGCTTATGAGGAAATACATTGAGACCGTAATTAATTTCAGGGATTTGGCGGCGAAGTACAGATTAAAATCTCGAGAGTTTCATCACCCGTATTCTCTACTCCATGTTCACACCAAGATGGTAGATGGATAAACGTACCCGCAGACACTTCCCGCTTCTCTCCATTCAGGGTCATAGTACCTCTACCTCGCATAATTACATAACATTCTTCAGTATGATGACTACCAGGTTCCAAAACGACATGAGGGGGAATATAAAACATTACTAAACCAAGATTTTCTGCTGGAGCTTTTGGATTAGATGGATGAACAACCCGCACACCTATGCCTTCACAACCCGGATACTTAACAGGCAAGCCGTCCTGAGGCGTCACTACATTAGCAGACGGGGGAACTTCGGGTTTTGCTACAGGTGGCTCTCCTTCGTATCCCTTAAATTTTGCAATTTTCGCCATAAAATAGGTTCTCCTTACCAATCTCTAGTGTATCCAGCGGTCCAACCGCCATCCACAGTGATTGTTGTTCCGTTTACATAACTAGATTCCGGAGCAACTA